>NZ_CP041203.1:1918281-2557709 GCF_008033115.1 Cellulomonas sp. Y8 | reverse complement strand
CGGAGCACGTCGTCGGCGTCGAGGGCAGGCGGCTGGTCGGCGCCGACCCACACGACGACCGCGAGCACCGCCGGGCCCCGCCGGACCGCCGCGAGCTGGCGCCGCAGGTGGTCGACCCGCGGGGCCGAGCACAGCGTCACGACGGCCCGCCGACCCGTCGGGCGCGGCGCCTCGCTCCCGGGCACGCCGGACGCGGTCTCCCCCGCCCCGGTCACCACGCGCCCCGTCCGCGTGCCACGTCCGCGATCGCCTCCGCGGCCCGCGCCGCGGCTCCCGCCGTCCCCCACACCGACCAGTCGGGCTCCAGCGCCTCGGCCCGCTCGAGCACCTCGGGCCAGCGCGCCGGCTCCGGCCACGCCGGCTCGACGACGGCGAGCCCGGCCCGCCCCAGGGCGCGGGCGGTGACCGCCTGCTCGTCGAACGGCCGGTCCTGCGGCACGACCACGGCCCGGGCCCCGGCGACCGCCAGGTCCGCGACCGAGTTCTGCCCCGCGAACGACACCACGGTCCCCGCGGACGCCAGCGCGTGCCACGGGTCGTCCGTCCACGTCCCGCCCGCCCCGAGCGCCGTCCACCGGTGACCGGGCGTCACCCGCGCCGCGGCATCGAGGTGCTCCGCGGTCACGCCCGAGCCGCCGCGGCCGCCGAGCACCAGCACCCCGCCGCGCTCGCCGGCAGGCACCTCGCGGCCGTCGAACCGGCTGATCCCGCCCGTGAACACGACCCGGTCGCGCACGGCGTCCAGGTGCGGGGCGGGGACGACGTCGGCAGGCCACGGCGCGAGCACCCGGGCGGCGGCGCGCAGGCCGAGGGCGTGCGGCTCGTCGTCGCGGACCCCCGGCTGCGCGACGAGCACCGGCGGGACGCCGAGCAGCCGGGCGAGCACGGTGACCTCGACCGACACGTCGACGACCACCGCCGCGGCGCCCCGGGTGTCGAGCTCGCGGGCGATCCGCGCCAGCCGCCCGCGGTGCCCCGGGTGCAGCAGCGGCGCCCAGTGCAGCAGCCCGCCCGCGGCGGGGTCGGCCTCGGCCGGGCTGCGGCCGGTGCCGGGGTCGGGCTCGTCGTCGCGGTCCAGGCGCACCCAGTCGACGTGCGCCGGCAGCCCCGCGGGCTCCGGCAGCGTGCTCAGGGCCACGACGTCGGCGTCGAGGTGCGGCGCGACGGCGCGCAGCCGGCCGAGGTGCCCCGACCCGTGGTGGTGCACGTACCAGGCGACGGTCGGCCGCGTCACGCGATCAGCTCCGCGCCGGTGCCGCGCTGGGCGACCAGCGCGCGGAACACCCGTTCCAGGGCGTCGACCCGGGCGTCGAGCCCGTAGTGCCGGCGGGCCGAGGCGCGCACGGCCACGCGGAAGCCCGGCTCGGCCGCCGCCCGGGTGGCGAGCCGGCCCGCGGCGTCCGCGAGCGCGGCCACGTCGCCCCGGGGCACGGCCGACATGCCGGTCGCGGTGCGCGCGATCTCCCGGATGCCGCCCGCCCCGAACGCCGCGACCGGCGTGCCGCACATCAGCGCCTCGGGGCCGACGAGCCCGAACGGCTCCTCCCAGGCCGGCGTCCCGAGCGCGCACGCGCTGCGCCCGATGAGCCGCGCGAGGGCGGGCTGGTCCAGCAGGCCGACGTACCGGACGCCGTCGCCGACGTGCGGGAGCACGTGCCGCTCGGCGTACTCCCGGTCGCCGATCCGGCCCGCGATGGTCAGCTCGCGGCCGAGCAGCCGCGCGGCCTCGATCGCGAGGTGCGGCGCCTTCTCCGGCACGAGCCGGCCGGACCACACCAGGCCGTCGCCGCCCGGACCGGCGGGCCAGTCGGCGGCGTCGATCCCGTTCGGCAGCACGGTGGCGTCGACGACCGGCGCCCACTCGCGCCGGGTGTGCGCGCTGACCGCGAGGAACCGGGTGCCGCGGGCGTGCGCGGCGGCGTCCACCAGCTCCGGCTCCAGCGGCGTGTGCAGCGTCGAGACCATCGGCACCCCGAGGTCCGCGGCCCGGCGGAGCGGCAGCCCGTGCAGGCAGTGGTTGGAGATGACGTCGTACCGCCAGGGCGCGCGGGCGATCACGTCGAGGGCCCGGCCGAGCGCGGGGACGGACCGCTCGAGGTAGGCGTCGGGGTAGTGCGAGTCGGTGGCGCGGGCCCCCGCGGGCCAGTCGAGGGTCGGGAGCGCGAACTCGGCCGGCCCGCCGTCGAGGAAGTCGGAGCCCTGCACCGCGATCAGCGACACCTCGTGCCCGCGGGCGCGCAGCGTGCGCACCTCGTTCCACACGGCCGACTCCAGGCCGCCGGCGTGCGGCTGCCGGATCGGGAAGCGCAGCGGCGCGACCACGACCACGCGCAGCGGCGAGCCGGTCACCGGGGCCCCCCGGCGAGCAGGTCGCGGTACAGCGCGGCGTGCTGCTCGGCGGCGGCGCGATCCGCCGTCAGCCGGCGCTCGCGCCGGTCGCGGACCAGCGCGGCGCGCTCGGTGGTCCCGGGGCGGGTCGACGTCGCCGCGCCCAGGAGCCCCCGCAGAGCGGTCGCGAGCCCCGCGGCGTCGCCGACCGGCCCCGACGTCGCGACCGAGCCGTCGGGGTGCTGCTCGGCGTAGTAGCCGACGGCCGGCGCCGCGACGGGGACGCCGAGGTCCCAGCAGAGCTCCAGCCAGCCGGAGTGCGTGCCGTGCGCGTAGGGCAGGACGCACGCGTCGAGCCCGGCGAGCGCGGCGGCGAGGGCGGCGTCGTCCAGCCGGTGGTGCTCGACCAGGTCGACCGCCGGGCCGGCCGCGGCGCACAGGGCGCGGACCTCCGCGCGCGCCGCCTCGTCCCGGACGGCGCGGTGCAGCCGCACCTCGGCCCGGACGGCCACGCCCGACGCGCGCAGGTCGGCCACGGCGGCCAGCAGCGCGCGGGTGGCGGCGGGGGCGTCGACGTTCGGCCGGAGGTCCTTGAGGTGCAGGCCGACGACGCGCTCGCCGCCGGGCGCCGGCGCCCCGCCGTCGTCGGGGATCTCGCCCAGCAGCCGCGGGTGCGGCACGACCAGCGCGTCCCGTCCCCACCGCGCGCGGATCTCCGCGGCCGCGCCGGGCGTGAGCGTGACCACCGCGTCCGCGCCGGGGACCAGCACGTCCAGCTGCGCGCGGTACCCGTCCTGGTCGGTGAGCTGGGGGTGCTCCAGGTCGTGCACCGTGACCACGACGGGCCAGCCCTGCTCGCGCGCCGCGGCCAGCGTGCGGGCCAGGTGCTCGGGGGCGAACGACTCGGTGCCGAAGTGCACGTGCAGCAGGTCCGCCTCGGCGGCGTGCTCCCGGACCCACGCGGGGTCGAGCACGACGGGCGGCCACCAGCGACCCGGCTCCGCGCCGGGCGGGGTGGGGTCGGGCAGCAGCTCGACCCCGGGCGCGGCGGTGACCCGCGCGACGTACGGGTGCCCGGCGGGCACGGAGGCGATGCGGACCGTGCGGCTCGTGGACCGCGGCGAGCCGGCGGTCGGTGCGAGGAGCTGCGACATGCGGTCCTCTCGTCGTCGCGGGCGCGCTGCCCGGTCCCCGAGCAGCGCGGCGTCGCGGTGGTGCGGGAAGTGTCGCGCGGTTGCCGCCTCCCCGCGACTCGACCACGATTGCCGCGATGACCAGGACCGACACCCCCGCGCTCCTCCTCACGGGCCCGCCGCGGCACGGCGTCGTCCGGTACGCGGGCGACCTCGCCGCGCACGTCCGCGCCCTGGACGCGGACGTGCGGGTGCTGCGGGTCGACGACCCCGCCGGGCTGCCCGCCGCGGCCGCCGGGCTCGGCCGGGCGCACCTGCACGTCACGGACCGGCTGCTCGGCTCCTCGCCCGACGCGGCGGCCGACCTCGTCGAGCGGCTGGCGGCGGCGTGCCGGCTGACGGTCACGCTGCACGACGTGCCGCAGGAGTCGGACGGCCCGCGGAACCTCCCCCGGCGCACCGCCGCCTACGCCCGGGTCGCCGCCGCGGCGGCGGGGGTCGCGGTGAACAGCCGGCACGAGGCGCTGCTGCTCGCGGAGCACGGGGTGCTGGCGGACGGGCGCGCGCGGGTCGTGCCGCTGGGGGCGACAGCCGCGGGCGGCGGCGCCGGTCCCGCCGCGGATCCCGCCGCCGGCCCGACGGGGTCCGGCGCCCCGCTGGTCGCCCTCGTCGCCGGCTTCCTCTACCCGGGCAAGGGCCACGACGACGTCGTCCGCGCCGCCGCCGACGCCGCGGACCTGCTCCGCGCGGCCGGCACCCCGCCGGGCGAGGTGGCGGTCGTCGCGGTGGGCGGCCCGTCCCCCGGCCACGAGGACGAGGTCGACCGGCTGCGGGCCCTGGCGGAGGGGCGCGGCGTCGCGCTCCGGGTGACCGGCGGGCTGGACGACGACGCGTTCCACGCGGCGCTGCGGGGGCCGGGCGTCCCCGTCGCGGCGCACCGGCACCTGTCGGCGTCGCGCACGCTGCTCGACTGGGGCGAGGCCGGGCGGCGGCCGCTCGTCGTCGACTCGCGGTACGCCCGCGAGATGGCCGCCCTGCGACCCGGGACGCTCGCGCTGTACCCGCCGGACGACCTGCCCGCCCACCTCGCGCGCGCCTGGGCCGACCCGGCGGCGACCGCGCTGCCCGCCGGAGCGTCGCTCGCGCCGACGCTCCGGGACGCGGCGGCGGCGTACCTCGCGTGGTGGGCCGGCGACGCCGGCGCGTCCGGCGGGGCCGCCGCGTGACACCCGCCGGCCGCCCGCTGCCCGGCAACCGGTGGGACCTGCTCGACGGCGTGGTCCCGGAGGCGCCGCCGACGGTCTCGGTGGTCGTCGTGCACTACGACCAGCAGGCCGAGCTCGACCGCACGCTGCACGCGCTGGCCCGGCAGGACCACCCGGCCGACCGGACCGAGGTGATCGTGGTCGACGACGGGTCGCCGGAGCCCCCGCGCGTGCCCGCCGGCGTCCGGTTGCTGCGCCAGGAGGACCGCGGGTTCCGGGTCGCCGCCGCGCGCAACCTCGGCGCCGCGGCCGCCACGGGCGACGTGCTGGTGTTCCTCGACGCCGACACGGCGCCCGAGCCGGGCTACCTCCGCGCGCTCACCCGGCTCCCCGCGCTCGCCCCCGACTGCCTCGCGGTCGGCCGGCGGCGGCACGCGGACCTGGGCGGGGTGCCCGTGGACGCGCCGGTCGAGCACGCCGGCCCGGAGCACGAGCTGCCCGAGCCGGCCTGGCTCCTGGACGGCTACCGGCGCAGCCGCGACCTGCTCGACGCGGACGACCGGTCCTACCGGTACGTGATCGGGGCCGTGACCGCGTGCAGCCGCGTGCTGTTCACCGAGGTCGGCGGGTTCGACGAGGGGTTCTCGGCGTACGGCGGCGAGGACTGGGAGTGGACCTACCGCGCCTGGCTCGCGGGCGCCGTGCTCGCGCACGTCCCGGAGGCGGTCGCCTGGCACGACGGGCCGGACTGGTCCGGCCGGGACGAGGCGTCGCGGGCCGCGAAGAACGCCGAGACGCTGCGGCTCGCGGACCTGGTGCCGGTGCCGGGATCCCGCCCGCGGGGCCTGCCGTCCGGGCGGGTCGACGTGCTGGTGCACCCGCCCGCCGGCGACGCGTCGGCGGCGCAGCGGTTCGTGTCGGTCGACTCGGTGCTGGCCGCGCTGCCGGGCGCCGAGCCCGCGCCGGACCCCGGCAGCCCCGGCGGCACCGCCGACGACCCGCGTCTCGACCGCGTCCGCCTCGACGTCGTCCTGGACCACCCGCTTCGCGTCACCGACCCGCGCGCGGTCGCCGCCGCGGTCGGGCGGGTGGCCGCCGAGGGCCTCGGCGAGCTCGCCCTGCTGACCCCGGACGGCGCGCCGCTGCTCCGGGTGGTGTCCCGGCGCGCCCGCGCCCGCGAGCGCCGCTGGGGCCGGGACGACCTGTTCCCGCGCGCGACGTCCGCGGCCGAGGGCCTGGTCCCGCTGACGGACGAGCCGGACCTGGAGGCCTACCTCGGCGGCTGGTGACCCGGTCAGCCCGCGGCGTCCACCGCCGCGTCCGCGCGCGCCGCGGCCACGACCGCGCCCCGCTCCGTCGCCGGGAACCGGGCCAGCACGGCGGCCAGCGTCCCGGCGTCCTCGTTCGCGCCGAACGCCTCGGCGTGCGGCTGGAGCGCCACGCTGTCCGCGAGCGACCCCGCGGGCACCGGGTCGAAGCCGAGCGCGTCCACGAACGCCGCCACCTCGGCCGCGGCCGCCGCGTCGTCCGCGGCGACCGCGATCGCCCGCCGCCCCGGCGTCCCCGCGGGCAGCGGGCCCTCGTCGAGGTCGTGGTACCCCATGTGGTTGAAGGCCTTGACCACCCGCGCGCCCGGCAGCGCCTCGGCCACGAGGGCGCTGGTCGCCACCGCGGGGTCGGCGAGGTCGGGGCGCTCGCCGTCGGTCTCCCACCAGTAGTTCATCGCGTCGACGACGAGCCGCCCCGTCAGCGCCTCCCCGACCGTCCCGACCACCTCGGGCAGGCGGCCGAGCGGCAGCGCGAGCACCACGAGGTCCGCGCGCGCCGCCTCGCGCGCGTCGACGGCCCGGGCGCCCGGCGCCAGCACCTCGACGATCAGCCGGATGCGCGCCGGATCGCCCGAGCCCGCGACCGCCACGTCGTACCCGGCCGCCACCGCGAGCCGCGCCAGCACGGTGCCGACCTTGCCGGCCCCGAGGATCCCGACGGTCGTCACGCGGCGCCCTCCGCGAGCAGGTCGCGGACCATCGGCGCGACGCGGCTGCCGAACAGCTCGACGGCGCGCAGCCGGTCGCTCACCCGCAGCGGGCCGCCGGTGTAGACGAGGTCGAACCGGCTCACGTCGAGGCTGGACACCGTGCGCGCGATCTTGCGGGCGACGGTCTCCGGCGAGCCGACGTAGAGCGAGCCGTGCGCCACCTCGGCGTCGAACTCCGCGCGGCGCAGCGGCGGCCAGCCGCGGTCGGCGCCGATCGCGTCGCGCATCTGCTTGTACGGGCCGTAGTACGCCTCGAGCGCGGCCTCGTCCGTCTCGGCGACCAGGCCGTGCGAGTGCACGCCGACCCGGCCCTCGGGGGTGCCCAGCTGCGCGGTGGCCCGCCGGTACAGGTCGACGTACGGCCGGAACCGGTCCGGCTCGCCGCCGATGATCGCGAGCATGAGCGGCAGGCCGTAGTGCGCAGCGCGGACCACCGACTGCGGCGAGCCGCCGACGCCCACCCAGGTCTCCAGGCCGCCCGCCGTCTTCGGGTAGACGTCGGCCGCCTCCAGCGGGGCGCGGGTCGTGCCCGACCAGGTCACCGGCTGCTCGCGGAGGAGCTGGGAGAACAGCTCGATCTTCTCCTCGAACAGGACCTCGTAGTCCTGCAGGTCGAACCCGAACAGCGGGAACGACTCCGTGAACGACCCGCGGCCGAGCATCACCTGGGCGCGCCCGCCCGACAGCGCGTCGACGGTGGCGAACCGCTGGAACACGCGCACCGGGTCGTCGGAGCTCAGCACCGTGACCCCGGACGCGAGCCGGATCCGCTCCGTGCGGGTGGCGATGCCGGCGAGCACGGTCTCGGGCGACGACAGGGCGAAGTCGGGGCGGTGGTGCTCGCCGAGCGCGATGACGTCGAGGCCGACCTGGTCGGCGAGCACGGCCTCGTCGACCACGCGGCGGATCGCCTCGGGGTGGCTGAGCAGGCGCCCGGTGGCGTCGTCGGTCGGCAGGTCGCCGAAGGTGTCCAGGCCGAGCTGCAGGGCGGTCATGACGGGGTCCTCCCGGGTCGTCGTCGGCACCCATCGTGCGCGATGCTGATTGAACAATCAACTATCGCCAGGGATTCCGCCCTGGGGACGCCCCTCGGGCCGGGACGCCGTCAGGCCACGACCGTGCGCGCCGGCGCCGCCGACCGCACCGCGCTGCCCACCGTGGACTCCCGCGCCACCACCTCGAAGTCCGTGATCACCTCGACGTGCTCGTCCGGCGCCGTGCCCGCGACCCGCGCCAGCAGCAGGTCCACCGCGGTCTGCGCGATCTGCTCCCGCCCCGGAGCGACGGACGACAGCGGCGGCGACGCGTACGCCGCGTCCTCGATGTCGTCGAACCCGATCACGGCGACCTCCTCGGGCACCGCGATCCCCCGGTCGTGCAGGGCGTGCAGGGCGCCGATCGCGAGGGCGTCGTTGAGCCCGAACACCGCGTCGATCTCGGTGCCGGAGTCGAGCATCCGCTCCATCGCCTCCGCGCCGGTCGACCGGTGCCACAGCCCCGCCTCGCCGAGCAGCGCCGGGTCGAGCGGGAGGCCCGCCTCCGCGAGCGCCTCCTCGTACCCGCGCTGCCGCAGGGCGGCGCTGCCGACGGTCTCGCCCTCGTGCGACCCGATGAGCGCGATCCGCCGGCGTCCGGTCTCGATGAGGTGCCGGGTCGCCGCGCGGGCCGCCTCGACGTTGCTCATCGTCACGTGGTCGGCGGGGCCGCCGAAGATCCGCTCGCCGAGCAGCACCATCGGGAAGTCGACGGCGAACGACGCCCGGTCGTCGGTCCCGAGCGCGAGCGGCGAGAAGATCAGCCCGTCGGTCAGGTGCCGGCGCTGGCCGTGCAGCACCTCGAGCTCGCGCTCCCGGCTGGCGTTGGTCTGCTCGATCAGCACGATCACGCCGCGGCGCTCGGCGGCCTGGATCACGGAGTCCGCGAGTTCCGCGAAGTACGGCAGGCTCAGCTCGGGCACGGCCAGGCCGATCATCCCGGTCCGGCCCTGGCGCAGGTTCCGGGCCGACAGGTTCACCCGGTAGCCGAGCTGCTCGATGGCGGCCTCGACGCGGTCCTTGGTGCCCGGGCGGATGTACGGGTACCCGTTGATGACGTTCGAGACCGTCTTGATGGACACCCCGGCCAGCGCCGCGACGTCCTGCATGGTCACGCCCGCCTGGCGCCGCTTCCCGGTCACCGGACCACCTCCTCCGCCACGTGTCGCCCGACCCGGTCCCTGCCGATGCGGCCGCGCCGCGCCCCAGCGTAGGGGCGCGGCGCGGCCGACGGGTCACGCGTCCGGGGTGGGTGCGGTCGTCACCGGCCGCCGAGCCCGGTGGTGGCGACCGCCTTGACGATCTGCCGCTGGAACAGCATGAACAGCAGGATCAGCGGCAGGGCGGCGATCACGGCCGACGCCATGGTCTGGGCGTAGATCGTGCCGTAGGCGTTCTTGACCGTCGACAGACCCACGGGGAGCGTCATCAGGTCGGGGTTGTTGGTGACGATGAACGGCCACAGGAAGTTGTTCCACGCGCCGATGAACACGAAGATCGCGACCGCCGACACGATGGGCCGGGAGATCGGCAGCACGATGGACCAGAAGGTCCGCCAGTGCCCCGCCCCGTCGACCCGCGCCGCGTCCTCGATCTCCTGCGGCACCTCCGCGAAGAACTTGCTGAAGATGTAGACCATCACCGGCGCCACCAGCTGGGGCAGGATCACGCCCTGGTAGGTGTCGACGAAGCCCAGGGCCTCCATCTGACGGAACAGCGGCACGATGAGGATCTGGCCGGGGACCGCGATCAGCGCGATGGTGGCCGCGAACAGCAGGTTCTTGCCGCGGAACCGGGTGCGGGCGAACCCGTAGCCGGCCAGCGCGCACGCCGCGACGGTGAGGATCGTGACCGACCCGGCGACGAGCAGCGTGTTCGCCATCCAGCGCGGCACCTCGCCGCGCTCGAACACGGTGCGGTAGTTCTCCAGCGTGAACCCGCCGTCCGGGAACCACTGGAGCGGTACGGACTGGGCCTGCGCCTCGGTCTTGAACGAGGTGTCGACCGCCCAGAGCATGGGCAGCAGCCAGGACAGCGCGAGCACGACGAGCAGGACCACCGACAGGACGGTGGCGACCTTGCTGCGGCCGAGCACCAGGCTGCGGGTGCGGCGGTTCTCCTCCCGGCGCTCCGCGTAGGCGCGGCGGAACCCGCCCGTCGCGGGGGCGGTGAGCGTGTCAACGGCCACGGCGCTGCTCCTTCCGGCGAGCGGTGGTCAGCACCTGGAACCCGACGGCGACCACGATGATGAGCGCGAAGTAGATGTAGGACATCGCCGAGGCGTAGCCCATCCGGTACCCGGTGAAGCCGGTGTCGTAGATGTACTGCAGGATCGGCCGGGTCACGCCGTCCGGGCCGCTGCCGCCGTTGAAGGCGATGAACATCTGGTCGAACACCTTGAGCGACGCCAGGACCTGCAGCACGGTGATGAGCACCGTCGTCGACCGGAGCTGGGGCAGCGTGATCGACCACAGCCGGCGCCAGGAGCCCGCGCCGTCCAGCGCCGCGGCCTCGTACATCTGGTCCGGGATGGCCTGCAGCGCCGACAGGTACAGCAGGAAGTTGAAGCCGACGGTCCACCAGAGCGTCAGCAGGGCCATCGACCACATGGCGACGCTCGGGTCGGTCAGCCAGCCGACCTTGTCCAGCCCGAGCCGGTCGAGCCAGTAGTTGAAGAAGCCGATCTCGGGCTGGTAGAGCCAGACCCAGATCTGCACGACGACCGCGACGGGCAGCATGTACGGCGCGAAGAACGCCAGGCGCCACACCCACTGGCCCGGCAGGCCGGTGTAGACCAGCAGCGCCATCGCCAGCGCGATCACCACCAGCGGGATCGTGCTCATCAGGGTGAACGCGACGGTGTTGCCCAGCGTGGACCACATGACGGGGTCGCCGAAGGCCTCGGCGTAGTTGTCGAGCCCGACCCAGCCGCCGTTGCCCATCAGCGACTGCTCGGTGAAGCTCAGGCCGAGGCCCCACAGCGTCGGGACCACCAGGAACAGCACGGCGATCACGACGAACGGGATGACGAACGGCCAGCCGCTGCCCTCGCGGCGGCTGCGGCCGCGGCGGGTGGGGCGGTCGGGGGTGCGCGGCGGCGAGACGGTGCCGGTCGCCTGCGACTGGGACGGTGTGGTGACGGTGCTCATGTCTGCGATCCCTTCCGTCACGCCGGCGGCTTGGTCTTGAGGGCGGCGTCGAGGCTGCCGATCAGCCGGTCGACGGCGGCCTCGGGGGACGACTTGTCGAGCCAGGCGCCCTGCAGCGCCTCGCCGACGCGCGCCTGGAAGTCCGACCCGGAGCCGGTGAACCAGGCCTGCGGGTCGAAGACGGCCTCCTCGCTCGCCGCGGCGTAGTGCGACTGCGGCACCTTGGCCTGGTACTCGGCGGACTCGGTGACCTCGCGGTTGGCGGGGATGTGCCCGCCGTCGGACCAGAGCAGCGACTTGTTGAGCATCGCCGCGACCGTCGCGTAGGCCGCCTCGCGCTTCTCCGGGTCGAGGTTGACCTGGTGCGGCAGCACGAACACGTGCGAGTCGCCGTAGGTGGCGGGGGTGCCGAAGATGTTCGGCATCGGCATGGCGTCCACGTCGACGCCCGCCGTCAGGAACGACTGCAGCTCCCAGTTGCCGTTGAAGCACATGCCGACGCGGCCGGTGGAGAAGTTCGCGACGGCCGACGGGTAGTCGGAGTTCGCGATGGCCACGGTGTCGTCGAGCCAGGACTGCACCCAGCTCACCGACTCGACCAGCGCGTCCCGGTCGAGCTCCGCGGGCTGCCCCGGGTTGAGCACGACCTCGTTGCCGGTCTGCGCGTACAGGCCCCAGAGCATCCGGGACATCTGCGCGCCGTCGCCGGTGTAGCCGTAGCCGACGCCCGCGTACCCGGTGACCTCCGCCATGGCCCGCCCGGCCTCGATGAAGCCGTCGGGCGAGTCGACGCCCGCCAGCTTCCCGTCCGGACCCAGGATCCCGGCCTGGTCGGCCAGCCCCTTGTCGAAGAACAGCAGGAACGCGTGGAAGTCGAGCGGGACCGCCCAGAGCTTCCCGTCGATCGTCGCCCGGTCCCACAGCGCCGGCGGGAACATGTCCTCGGTGACGCCGTGCTCGGCGAGCAGGTCGAGGTCCCAGGGGTCGAGCACCCCGCCCGGGACCCAGCCGGCCACCCGGGTCAGGTGCATGACCGCCAGGTCGGGGGCGCGGCCGCCGACCGACGCCATGATGAGCTTGGTGTAGTACGGCGCGCCCCAGGTGAGCACCACGGGGTCGATCCCGATGGCCGGGTTCTCGTCCTGCACCTCGGTCATCATCTGCTGGAAGATGCCGCCGTCACCGCCCGTGAACAGGTGCCAGAGCTGGATCCGCGTCTGGTTCGACGCAGCTGCGGCGTCGCCGCCGCACCCGCTCAGCGCCCAGGCCGTCCCGAGGGCACCGGCCCCCGCCACGGCTCCCCGGAGCACGGACCGGCGGCTGTACGCCGCTCGCCCCGGACCCCCGCGAGCTCCTGAGATCATCCTCGACCTCCCGCCTCCGCCGGCGCGCACGGCACCGGAGGGTTTTCATCGTTGAAGAACCGCTCGGCAGTGAATCAGGACGGGACAAACCCCGTCAAGGGGTGACGATCCACCCCGGTGTGCCACGTGGCAACACGGCGCGCCGGTGCGCCCGGGAAGCGGTGCCCGCGGGCGGCCCGAGCGCCCCGGCGCGGGGCCCCGGACGCCGGGCGCCCCGGCGCCGCGCGCCCGGAGGCCGCCGAGGGGCGACCGCGCGGACGCCGCGCGATCCCCACCCGATTCTCGCGGCGCCACCCGATCGATCGGGGTGCACCGCGAGAATCGGGTGGGAACCCGGCGGGCGGCCGGAACGCGGCCGGCCGACCCGGGCACAGGTCCCGGGCCGCGCGCCCCGGGCACGACGAGGGGCCCGGCACTCGGTGCCGGGCCCCTCGTTCACGACGCCGCTCGCGCGGCGGCCGTCACTTCTTGTTGCGACGCTGGTGACGCGTCTTGCGCAGCAGCTTGCGGTGCTTCTTCTTCGCCATGCGCTTGCGGCGCTTCTTGATGACGGAGCCCATGGGGTCCTCGCTTCCTGTGGCGAGCGCTCGCAGCGCCCCGCCGGGTCGTGGTCGATCGACGCGCGGCACGACGAACGCCCACGCACGGGAAAGTCCGCCCCTACCTTACGCGATCGGCGACGCCGTCCGCGACGCGCCGGTGCGCGACCGCCCCGGGGCGGGCTCGCGATCGGTGCGGGTCAGGAGGACAGGCGGCCGGCGCGCGGCCCGCCCTCGTCCGCCTCGCCCTCGGCCTCGAGGTCGAGCCGGGCGGTCGCGAGGTAGTGGTCGAGCGCGTCCTGGGGCACCCGGAACGAGCGGCCGACGCGCACCGCGGGCATCTCGCCCGAGTGGAGCAGCCGGTACACCGTCATCTTCGAGACGCGCATGACCTCGGCGACCTCGGCGACGGTGAGGAACCGCACCCGCGGGGGCTGCTCGCTGGTCATGGCCGCTCTTCTCGCTCGTGCGCGCACGACCTGTGCGCGGAACTGGGTGCACACAGGTGCCGCGACGACACCTTAGAGCCTGCTGAGGCTGGTGTGAAAGGGGAGACGGGTGGGACCACTCCCCGGGGTGCATCCACCCTCCCGCACCACCCTCGCGGGCGCCTCCCGGGGCCGGCCGGGGACGCGCGACGGGCGGGAGCCGGCCCCGCGGCGGCGAACGAGCAGCCGACACGTCGAACGAGCAGACGCCGACTACTCGCTCGACGCGTCGAGTGCCCTCTCGAGATCGGCGCGCGGCGCGGCGGCGCGGCGCGGCGGCGCACCGGGGGCGCGCGGCGGGCGGGGTCAGTCGTGCAGCGGGTCCAGGCCCAGGAGCGGGAAGGCCGCCGAGCGGGTGGCCCGGACGGCGCGGTCGACGTCGTCCGCCGGGTCGAACCCGTCCGTCCAGGGGCGCCACGCCGGACCCGCGCCGTCGGACATCGACCCCGGGGCCTCCCGGCCGTAGAGCGCGACGACCTGGTCCAGCCACGCCTGCGGCATCCGCGTCGCCGGGTCGACCGGGGCGTGCGCCGCGACCCCGAGCAGGTGGGTCCACGCGCGCGGCACCACGTCGACGACCGCGTACCCGCCGCCGCCGAGCGCCAGCCACCGGCCGCCGGACACCTCGTGCGCCAGGTCGTGCAGCCACTCGGACACCAGCCGCTGCGCGTCGACGGAGACGTCGAGGTCGGCGATCGGGTCCTCGACGTGGGTGTCGCAGCCATGCTGCGTGACCAGCACCTGGGGCGCGAACGCGCGGAGCACCGGCGGCACCACGGCGTCGACCGCGCGCAGCCAGCCGGCGTCGCCGGTGTGCGAGGGCAGCGCCAGGTTCACCGCGGCGCCGGGCGCCCCCGGCCCGCCGGTCTCGTCCGGGAAGCCGGTCCCGGGGAACAGGGTCGCGCCGCTCTCGTGCACCGAGACCGTGAGCACCCGCGGGTCGTCCCAGAACGCGCGCTGCACGCCGTCGCCGTGGTGCGCGTCGACGTCCACGTAGGCCACCCGCTCGGCACCGGCCGCGAGCAGGGCGCGGATCGCCACCGCGGCGTCGTTGTAGACGCAGAACCCGGACGCCGCGCCGGGCATCGCGTGGTGCATCCCGCCGGTGAGGTTCACGGCGTGGTCGGCGCGGCCCTCCCAGACGGCGAGCGCCGCCTCGCGGCTGCCGGCCACGATGCGCGCCGCCGCCTCGTGCATGTGCGGGAACACCGGGTCGTCCTCGGTCCCGATGCCGCGGGCCGGGTCGCCGGCGCCGCCCGCGGACGCCCGTCGGACGGTCGCGACGTACTCCGGCTCGTGCACGGTCTCGAGCTGGGCGTCGGTCGCGGGCTCGGCGCCCACCACCTCGACGCCCGGCAGGTCCAGCAGCCCCAGCGCCCGCGCGAGCCGCACCGTGAGGTCCAGCCGCAGCGGCGCCATCGGGTGCCCGGGGCCGAAGTCGTAGTCGAGGAGCTCGGGCGTCCACACCACGCGCACCCGGGCCGTCATGCCCACACCGTAGCCGCTGACCGGCCGCACCCACCCGCTCGTGCCACAGTGGTGCTCCCCGCGCGCTCGCACGCACGGGCGCACGCGGCGGCGACCCGCCCCGCGGGCGGACGCGGTGCACGGCAGGAGGGCGGATGGCACGGGGTCTCCCCGGGGTGGTCTGGTCCGGGCGCGAGCTCGTCGACCGGCTGGCCCGCCAGTCCCCCGCCCGGCTGGCGCTCGGTGTGTTCGCGTCGGTGATCGTGGTGTTCACGGCGCTGCTGTCGATGCCGTGGGCGACCGCGTCCGGCGAGCGGGCGCCGTTCGTCGACGCGTTCTTCACCGCGACGTCGGCGGTCTGCGTCACGGGCCTGGTCACGGTGGACACCGGGACGTACTGGTCGACCGCGGGCCAGGTGACGATCCTGGTCGGCATCCAGATCGGCGGCCTGGGCGTGATGACCCTGGCTTCGATCCTCGGCCTCGCGGTGTCGCGACGGATCGGGCTGACCCAGAAGCTGCTGGTCACCTCGGAGACCAAGACGACCCGGCTCGGCGAGGTCGGCTCGCTGGTGCGCACGGTCATCGTCACGTCGGTGGTGCTGGAGGTCGCGATCGCCCTGGTGCTGATCCCGCGCCTCCGCGTGCTCGGGGACTCCTGGGGCGAGGCGGTCTGGCACGGGGTGTTCTACGCGGTCTCGGCGTTCAACAACGCCGGGTTCATCCCGACGACCGAGGGCCTGGCGCCGTTCGCCGCCGACTGGTGGGTGCTGCTGCCGATCATCGTGGGGGTGTTCATCGGCTCGCTCGGCTTCCCGGTGATCCTCAACGTCGCCCGCACCTGGCGCCGGCCCCGCCGGTGGAACCTGCACTCCAAGCTGACGATCACCACCAGCCTGGCGCTCGTGGCGTTCGGCGCGGTGGTCGTCGCGGCGTTCGAGTGGACGAACCCGAGGACCCTCGGCGGCATCGGCTGGAACGAGACGCTGCTGGCCGCCCTGTTCGCCGGCGTCATGCCGCGGTCCGGCGGGTTCTCGACCGTGAACGTCGCCGACATGCACGAGGGCACCTGGCTGCTCAACGACGCGCTGATGTTCGTCGGCGGCGGCTCCGCGTCGACCGCGGGCGGCATCAAGGTGACGACCCTCGCCGTGATGCTGCTGGCCATCGTCGCGGAGGCGCGCGGCGACCGGGACGTCGAGGCGTACGGCCGGCGGATCCCGCGCGAGGCCCTGCAGGTCGCGATCGCGGTGTCGCTCGTCAGTGCGACGATCATCCTGGTGGCCTGCCTGCTGCTGCTCGCGATCACCGGGCTGACCCTGGACGTGGTCCTGTTCGAGGTGATCTCGGCGTTCGCGACCTGCGGGCTGTCCACCGGGATCACCGCCGACCTGCCCGACGCCGGCAAGTACGTGCTCGCCGTCCTGATGTTCATCGGCCGGACCGGCACGATGACGCTCGCCGCGGCCCTCGCGCTGCGCAGCCGTCGCCGTGTCGTCCGGTTCCCCGAGGAGAGGCCGATCATTGGATGACCTGACCCGCACCGGCGCGACCGGCCTGAGCCCGCTGCCCGGCGACCCCCGGCGCGGCGACCGCCGCGGTCCCGAGGGCCGCGCGAAGGGCCCCAAGCGCGAGGCCGGCATCCTCGTCATCGGCCTCGGCCGGTTCGGCTCGGCGATCGCCGCGACCCTGGACCGGCTCGGCCAGGACGTGCTCGCCGTCGAGCGCGACCCCGACCTCGTCGCGCAGTGGACCGGCCGCATCCCGCTCGTCGAGGCGGACGCCGCCAACCCCGAGGCGCTCGAGCAGGTCGGCGCGCGCGAGTTCTCGGTGGCCGTCGTGGGCGTCGGGTCCTACCTGGAGGCGTCGGTGCTCATCACCGGCAACCTCGTCGACATGGGCACGCCGCAGATCTGGGCCAAGGCCGTCAGCACCGAGCACGCCCGCATCCTGCAGCGCATCGGCGCGCACCACGTGGTGCTGCCCGAGGCCGACGCCGGGTCCCGGGTCGCGCACCTGGTGTCGGGGAAGATGCTCGACTACATCGAGGTCGAGGACGGGTTCACGATCGTCAAGATGAAGCCGCCGCGCGAGACGCAGGGCTTCACGATCGGCCAGTCGAAGATCCGCGAGCGGTACGGGGTCACGGTCATCGGGGTGAAGAGCCCCGGGGTCGACTTCGTGTACGCGACGCCGGACACCCGGATCGCGGCGAACGACCTGCTGATCGTCTCGGGCCACGCGGAGCTGCTCGAGCGGTTCGCGGCCCGGCCGTGACGGCCGCGCCCGCGGACGACGGGCGCACCGGCCGGACCGCGCGCCCGGAACCGGCCCCGCCGGGCCGCGACCTGCCGTCCGACGCCGCGCCCGCGCCCCGCGACAGCCGCGGGCTGCTGCTCGCCGCGCTCCGCCGCGAGGACGCGCGCACGCAGGTCGAGCTCTGCCGGGCGACGGGCCTGTCGCCCGCGACGGTGTCGACCGCCGTAGCAGCCCTGGCGGCGGACGGCCTCGTCCGGGTGTCGCCGACGACGCGGTCCGGCCGCCGGGCCACCCAGGTGCAGCTCGCCCCGGCGGGCGCGCTGGTCGGCGTGCACTGCTACCTCGACGAGGTCCGCGTCGTGCTCGACCGCGGCGACGGCGAGCCGGTCGAGGCGGCGATCCCCCTGCCCGCCGTGCCGGGGGCGGGGCAGCAGCGGGCCGAGCACGCGGTGCGCGCGGCGCGGGCGCTGCTCGACCGCGTGCTGCGGGACACCGGCACCGATCCGGCCGCGGTCGCGGCGGTCGGCGTGGGCGTCCCGGCACCCGTCGAGGTGCGCACCGGCCGGGTCGCGGGCGCCGGGGTGCGCGCGGGCTGGGGCGGGATGGTCGCCGCGCCCGCGCTGCTGGCGCCGGCGCCCGGGGTGCCCGTGCTGTTCGACAACGACGGGAACCTCGGCGCGCTCGCGGAGGCGCGGCTCGGCGCGGGACGCGGGCGGTGGTCCGTCGTGCACGTCGCGCTGGGCGAGGGCGTGTCCGGCGGCGTGGTCGTCGGCGGGGAGGTGGTGCACGGCCGCACCGGCACCGCGGGCGAGCTCGGCCACCTCACCATCGACCCGGACGGCCCGGTGTGCTCGTGCGGCAACCGCGGCTGCCTCCAGGTGCTCGCGGGGGCGTCGGCGGTGCTGGACCTGCTCGCGGCGAGCCACGGGCGCCTCACGGTGCCGGAGCTGCTCGCGCAGGCCGCGGCGGGCGACCCGGGCTGCCGCCGGGTGCTGTCCGACGTGGGCCGGCACCTCGGCACCGCGCTGGCCTCGGTGTGCACCGTGCTGGACCCCGACGTGCTGGTGGTCGGCGGGGCGCTCGCCGGCGCCGGGGACGTGCTGCTGGACCCGCTGCGCGAGGTGCTGGCCGAGCGGACCGCCGTGACGGCGGGCGCGGTCGTCGAGGTGGTCGCGGGGCGGCTCGGCGTGGGGGCGCCGGCGCGGGGCGCGCTGCTGCTGGCCCGGGACGCGGCGCTCGGGCGCGTCGGGGGCTGACCGCCGGCCGCGGGCCGGCGCCGTGCGGCCGGCGCCGCACGTCCGTGCACGTGTCCGGGAGCACGCACCCCCGGCCTCATCCCGCGCCGCGGGATGCCGATGTATCCGGGAGAGCAGGACCGTCGCGCACACCCCGGGAGGTGATCGGTGCCGACCCGCACGACCACCCCCTCGGTGCCGACCCCGCGCGAGCCCGCGCGCGACGGCGCCGACACCGCGGCGCCGGCCGTGCTGCCCGCGCCCGTCGCCGACGCGCCGCCGGCCCGACCGTCGTGGTCGCTCCCCTCGACACGGCCGCGCCCGCCGCGCGCAGCCTCCCCCAGCGCCTGGCCGCGCTCGAGCGGCTCGGCACCGTCACCGGCGCCGTCGAGCCCCGGTTCGACCGGGTCGTCCGGCTCGCGCGGCAGCTCTTCGACGTCCCCACCGCCACGGTGTCGCTCGTCGGCGCGGGTGAGCCCGCCCCGGCGCCGGTGGTCGTGCCCGCGGAGCTCGCCGGGACCCCCGCGCCCGGGCGCGACGGCGTCGCGGTGCTGGAGGACCGCGGCCCGGAGGCCCGGCTGCGGTTCTACGCCGAGCACCCGCTCGTCGGCGCCGACGGCCGGACCCTCGGGACCCTGTGCATCGCCGACACCCGGCCGCGCCGGTTCACCGCCGACCAGTCCGCGCTGCTCCGCGACCTCGCGCACTGGGTCGCCAAGGAGCTGAGCGTCGACGCCGAGCTCGAGCGCGCCCAGCAGGTGCAGATGGGCCTGCTCCCCCGGGAGTCGCCGCGGGTCGACGGCTACGACCTGGCCGGCGCGTGCCTGCCGAGCAGCCAGGTCGGCGGCGACTTCTACGACTGGTACCCGGCCGCCGACGGCGTGGTGATCACGCTCGCCGACGTCATGGGCAAGGGCCCGGCGGCCGCGATCCTGGCCGCCGCCGTGCGCGCCGTGCTCCGCGGCTCCGCGCTGGGCGAGTCCGTCGACCGCGCGATGCTCCAGGCGGGCGCCGTGCTGCACGCCGACCTGTCCGGCGCGGGCCTGTTCGCGACCGCGTTCCACGCGCGGCTCGAGGCCGCGACCGGCCGCGTGACGTACGCCGACGCCGGGCACGGCCTGACGCTGGTCGTGCGGGCCGACGGGTCCTGGGAGCGGCTGGACGCGCTCGGGCTGCCGCTCGGCGTCACGGACGAGGCCACCCGGGACCTGGGCGAGACGCACCTCGGGCCCGGGGACCTGCTGCTCGCGTTCAGCGACGGGGTGCTCGACCTGTTCGACGGGTCGCTGCGCTGCGTGCCCCTGCTCGTGGGCGAGCTCCTGGACTGCCCGAGCGCGGACGAGGCCGTGCAGCGGGTGCTGCGGCTGGCGGCCGTGAGCGCGAGCCGGCCGGACGACGTCACGGTCGTCGCGCTGCGCCGCGCCGCCTGACGCGGTCCGCGCGAGGACGGCCGCGCCCGGCGGACCTATCGTGAGGGCGTGACGGACGTGCAGCGCACCGGGGCCGACGCCGTGATCGGCGACTGCGGCCTCTACACCGGCGGCGAGCGGGTGCCCGGGCGGGTCCCGCTGCGGAAGGCCGCGCACGTCGCCGACGCCACCGACGGCTACGTCTGGGTCGGGCTGCGCGAGCCCACGGACGCCGACATCGCCGAGGTGGCCGACGAGTTCGCGCTGCCGGCGCTGGCCGTCGAGGACGCCGTGCACGCCCACCAGCGGCCCAAGCTGGAGGTCTACGACGACGTCGTGTTCGCCGTGCTCAAGCCCGTCCGGTACGTCGACCACGTGGAGGTCGTCGAGGTCACCGAGATCGCGATGTTCCTCCGGCCGCAGGCGGTCGTGTCCGTCCGGCACGGCGAGGGCGGCGTGCTGCGCCAGGTGCGCGCGGAGCTCGACGCCGGCGTGCCCGCCGAGGAGGACTTCGGCCCCGCGGGCGTCCTCTACCGGACCGCCGACCGCGTCGTGGACGCCTACGAGGTCGCGATCGGCCACATCGACCTGGACGTCGACGAGATCGAGCTCCAGGTGTTCGGCCCCGGCGACGACGACCACTCCGAGCGCATCTACAAGCTCAAGCAGGAGGTCGCGGAGTTCCGCCGGGCGATGCTGCCCCTGCAGCGGCCGCTGGAGCGGCTGGCGGCCGGCGAGGTGCCCCACGTGCCCGCCGCCGCCGAGCCGTACTTCCGCGACGTGCACGACCACCTGCTGCGGGCCGTCGACCAGATCGAGGTGATCGACCGGCAGCTCACCGACGTGCTGCAGGCCAACACCGCGCGGGTCACCACGGGGCAGAGCCGGGTGGCGCTGCGGCAGAACGAGGACATGCGGAAGATCTCGGCCTGGGCGGCGATCGCGCTGGTGCCCACGGCCGTCGCCGGGATCTACGGCATGAACTTCGAGCACATGCCGGAGCTCGGCACGCGGTACGGGTACTTCGTGGTGCTGGCGGTCATCGCGGGCGCGTGCGTGGCGCTGCACCGCGCGTTCCGCCGCAACGGCTGGCTCTGACTCTCCCCGGGTGCACCGGGGCGGTGGAAGGTTGTGACGGACACGCCGTCGGCGTGTCCGTCACAACCTTCCACCGCCCGGTGCCAGGCCCCGCGACCCGGACGCAGCGAGGGCCGGGACCCGGGGTCTCCCCCGCGCGCCCCGGCCCGCGCCGGCCGTGCGATGCGCCCGAGGTCAGCGGGCGGCGCCCGCGCGGCGCTTGTTGTAGATGTCGAACGCCACGGCCAGCAGGAGCACGAGGCCCTTGACGATCTGCTGCGTCGACTGCGGCACGCCCATCAGCTGCATGCCGTTGGACATCACGGCCATGATCAGACCACCGACCATGGCGCCGGTCACGCGGCCGACACCACCGGTCGTCGACGCGCCGCCGATGAAGCAGGCGGCGATGGCGTCGAGCTCGAACATGTTGCCCGCGCCGGGCTGCGCGCCGTTGGAGCGGGACGAGTAGATCGCACCCGCGACACCGGCCAGGAAGCCCATGTTGACGAAGATCCAGAAGTTGACCTGCTTGACCTTCACGCCGGACAGCTGGGCGGCGTTGAGGTTGCCACCGATCGCGTAGACGTGGCGGCCGAAGACCGTGCGGGTGGTGACCGTGTTGTAGGCCAGGATCAGCACCGCGAGGATGATCAGCACGATCGGCAGGCCGCGCGAGTGCGCCAGCTGCCAGGCGAACGCCATGACGACGACCGCGATCGCGACGATCTTCAGGATGAACAGCGGGAGCGCCTCGACCGACTGCTGGTAGCGGACGCGGCCCATGCGGGACCGCCAGGCGGAGTACGCGTAGCCGACGATGGCGATCGCCGCGATGATCAGCGTGAAGGCGTCGAAGCCGTTGCCACCGAGCAGGCCGTTGATGAAGCCGCCGGCGACCTTCTGGTACGAGGAGGGGAACGGCGACAGCGAGATGTTGTTCAGCACCTCGTAGGTGAGGCCGCGGAACAGGAGCATGCCGGCCAGCGTCACGATGAACGCCGGGATCCCGACGTACGCGACCCAGAAGCCCTGCCACGCGCCGACGAGGAGACCGACCACGAGGGCGGCGAGGATGCCGACCCACCACGGCTGGCCGTTCTTGATGACCAGGATCGCGGACACCGCGCCGGTCAGCGCCACCACGGAGCCCACCGACAGGTCGATGTGCCCGCCGATGATGACGATCACCATGCCGATGGCGAGGATCAGGATGTACGAGTACTGCAGGACGATGTTCGTGATGTTGCCCGGTGCGAGCAGCACGCCGTCCGTGAGGATCGCGAAGAGCGCGATGATCGCGACGAACGCGATGTAGATGCCACTCGTCCGCAGGTTCTTGGTGAAGATGTCCCGCAGGCCTTCCACAGCCGTCATCGAACCGTTTCCTTTTCCTTCGTCATGAGCTCCATGAGGCTCTCCGGGGTGGCGACCGCACGCTCCTGCACGCCGGTGATCCGGCCGAACGCGAGCGTGTAGATGCGGTCGCAGATGCCCAGGAGCTCGGGCAGCTCGGAGGAGATGACCACGACGGCCTTCCCCGCGTCCGCGAGCTTGTTGATGATCGTGTAGATCTCGTACTTGGCGCCGACGTCGATGCCGCGGGTCGGCTCGTCCAGGATCAGGACCTCGGGGTCCGTGTAGATCCACTTGGACAGCACGACCTTCTGCTGGTTGCCGCCCGACAGCTTGCCGGTCAGCGCCATCACGGTCGGCGACTTGATGTTCATGGACCGCCGGTACTCCTCGGCGACCTTGATCTCCTCGTTGCCGTTGACCCAGCCGGCCTTCGACAGCTTGCCCAGGGCAGCCGCCGAGATGTTCCGGCGGATGTCCTCGATCAGGTTGAGGCCGTAGGTCTTGCGGTCCTCGGTCGCGTACGCGAGCCCGTGGCCGATCGCCTCGCTCACCGAGCGGGTCTTGATCTCCTTGCCGTGCAGGAAGACCTTGCCCGTGACGTTGCGTCCGTAGGACCGGCCGAAGACGCTCATGGCGAGCTCGGTGCGGCCGGCACCCATCAGGCCCGCGATGCCGACGATCTCGCCGGCGCGGACGGTGAAGGACGCGCCGTCGACGACCACGCGGCCCGGCTGGGTGGGGTGCTCGACGTGCCAGTCCTCGACCCGGAACACCTCCTCGCCGACGTGCGAGACGTGCTCGGGGTACCGGTGCTCGAGGTCCCGGCCGACCATGCCCTTGATGATCCGGTCCTGGGTGACGTTGTCGGCGACCATGTCGAGGGTCTCGATGGTCTTGCCGTCGCGGATGATCGTCGTGGAGTTCGCGATGTCGGCGATCTCGTTGAGCTTGTGCGAGATCATGATCGACGTGATGCCCTGGCCCTGCAGGTGCCGCAGCAGGTTGAGCAGGTGCTCGGAGTCCGAGTCGTTGAGCGCCGCGGTGGGCTCGTCGAGGATGAGCAGCTTCACCTTCTTGGAGAGCGCCTTGGCGATCTCCACGAGCTGCTGCTTGCCGACGCCGAGCTGACCGATCGGGGTGGTCGGGTTCTCGTCGAGACCGACCCGGGCGAGCAGCACGGCCGCCTCGGAGTTGGCCCGGTTCCAGTCGACGAGGCCGTGGCGCGCCCGCTCGTTGCCGAGGAAGATGTTCTCCGCGACCGAGAGGTACGGCACCAGAGCGAGCTCCTGGTGGATGATCACGATCCCCTTCTCCTCGGAGTCGTTGATCGAGCTGAACTCGACCGTCTCCCCGTCGAAGCGGATCTCCCCGTCGTAGGTGCCGTGCGGGTACACGCCCGACAGCACCTTCATGAGGGTGGACTTGCCGGCCCCGTTCTCCCCGCAGATCGCGTGGATCTCCCCGCGCTTGACGTTCAGGTTGACGTCCTGCAGCGCCTTGACCCCGGGAAAGGTCTTGGTGATGGAGTGCATTTCCAGGATGTGGTCGCTCATGCGGCCTCGACCGTCCTCAGTCGTGTCGGGCGATGGAACACGTCGCCGCGGGACCGGCCGGCACGCGTGGTGCCGGCCGGCCCGCGTCGGTCACGCGGTGGGTCGGGGGGTCAGGAGGCCTGACCCGCCGCGACCTCCTCCTCGGTCCAGTAGCCCGAGTCGATGAGGAGCGACTGGATGTTGTCGGCGTAGACGATGTCCGACTCCAGCAGGAACGACGGGACGACCTTCACGCCGTTGTCGTAGTCCTCGGTGTTGTTCGCCTCGGGCTCGTCGCCCTCGAGGAACGCCTGGGCCGAGACGACGGCCTGCTCCGCGAGCTTGCGGGTGTCCTTGAAGATCGTCGAGAACTGCACGCCGTCCTTGATGAGCTTGACGGAGGCGATCTCGGCGTCCTGGCCGGTCACGATCGGCAGGCCGGCCTCGATGCTGTCGCCGTAGCCGGCGTTCTGCAGCGCGGTGATGATGCCGCGGGAGATGCCGTCGTAGGGCGAGAGCACGCCGTCGACCTTCGAGCCGTCCGAGTACGTGGAGGTCAGCAGGTCCTCCATGCGCTTCTGGGCGGTCTCCTGGAGCCAGCGGAGCGTGGCGACCTGCTCGATCTCGGTCTGGCCCGACTTCACGACCAGCGTGCCGTTGTCGATGTACGGCTGCAGCGTGTCCATCGCGCCCTTGAAGAAGAAGTGCGCGTTGTTGTCGTCCAGCGAGCCGGCGAACAGCTCGATGTTGAACGGGCCGGCCGCGTCGGCCTCGTTGCCCTCGGCGTCGAGGATGCCCAGGCCGACGAGCAGCGAGGTGGCCTGCTGGACACCGACGTTGTAGTTGTCGAACGTGACGTAGAAGTCCACGTTCTCGGTGTCGCGGATCAGGCGGTCGTAGGCGATGACCGGGATGCCCTGGTCGGCCGCGGCCTGCAGCTGGTTGGCCAGCGCGGTGCCGTCGATCGAGGCGACGATCAGGAGGTCGGCGCCCTTCGTGATCATCTGGTCGATCTGCTGCGCCTGCGTCGGGATGTCGTCGGCCGCGTACTGCAGGTCGACCGTGTAACCGGCCTCCTCGAGCTGGCTCTTGACGGCGTCGCCGTCCGCGATCCAGCGCTCCGAGGTCTCGGTCGGCATCGCGACGCCGATCGTGAGGTCGCTGGGGTCCGCGTTGGTCTCGTCGCCCGTGGTGCTGCCGGCGCCGCCGCCGGAGCACGCCGCCAGGCCGAGCGCGAGAACGCCGCCGAGCGCGACGAACCGGATGCTCTTCATGTCCTTCTCCTCCTCGAGAGGGTTGCTGACCTCGTCGTCATGGGCGCGGAAACCGCACCGTCGCCCGTCCTGCCCTGCGCCGCGTGCCGGGGTCGTTCTCCCCCGCCACCGGCGAGCACGTGCACACTCTCGCGGCCTTGACTTCAAGAAGTCAAGCCAAAGGGACGGGGCCCAGGTTGCAGATGGGTAACGGTCCGAGACCCGCCGACGATCGACGACGTCGGCGCAGGTCAACGGCGCTTTTTCGTGTTCTCGGCCGGGCCGGTCGGGCGCTCGGATCACCCGCTCGGCGCAGGCCTTTGGATTCGCTCACCGAACTCAGAGGGCCGAACGGGCGAAAGCCAGGTGAGCGCTCACACGGCGACGGCCCGCCCCCGCAGCAGCGGGGACGGGCCGTCGGGACGGAGGGGCGGGGCTCAGAGACCCTGCGCGATCCGGTAGTACACCTGGTTCCAGCGCACCTGGTCGCGGAAGCCGCGGCGGGTGGTGTCCTGGTCGATGACCAGCAGCTCGGTGCCGGCGATGTCGGCGTAGATCTCGAACGCCTCGACGCCCGCCGCGGTCGACATGACCGTGTGGTGCGCGCCGCCCGCGGTCAGCCAGGCCTCCGCCGACGTGGCGAAGTCCGGACGGGGCTCCCAGACCGCGCGGGCGACCGGCAGGTTCGGCAGCTCCTGGGTCGGGGGCACGACGTCCACGACGTTCGCGGTCATCCGGAACCGGTCCCGCATGTCGGCCAGCGACACGACCACGGCCTCGCCCGGGTCGGCGTCGAACACCATGCGGACCGGGTCCTCCTTGCCGCCGATGCCGAGCGGGTGGATCTCCACCTTCGGCTTCGACGTGGTCAGGGAGGGGCAGACCTCGAGCATGTGCGCGCCGAGGATCTTCTCGGCTCCCGGGGTCAGGTCGTAGGTGTAGTCCTCCATGAGCGACGCGCCGCCGGGCAGGCCCTCGCCCATCACCTTGGCCGCGCGCACCAGGACGGCGGTCTTCCAGTCGCCCTCGGCGCCGAAGCCGTAGCCCTTCGACATCAGGCGCTGGACGGCGAGGCCCGGGAGCTGGCGCAGGGCGCCGAGGTCCTCGAAGTTCGTCGTGAACGCCTTCGCGCCCACGGACGTCAGGAACGTCTCGAGCGCGATCTCCTGGCGCGCGGCGTAGCGCAGCGACTCGTGGCGGTCTCCGTCGCGGCGCAGCTCGGGCACCACGTCGTAGAGGTCCTCGTACTCCGCGACCAGCGCGTCGACGTCGGCGTCCGCCACGGCGTCAACGGCAGCGACGAGCTCGTTGACGCCCCAGGTGTTGACCGAGACGCCGAACCGCAGCTCGGCCTCGGTCTTGTCGCCCTCGGTGACCGCGACGTTGCGCATGTTGTCGCCGAACCGGACGAGCTTGAGCTCGTGCGTGGCGGCCCAGCCCGCGGCGGCGCGCGCCCAGGTGCCGACGCGCTTCGCGACCGCCGGGTTCGACGCGTGGCCGACGACCGTCGTGCGGGCGACGCCCAGGCGGGACGCGATGTACGCGTACTCGCGATCGCCGTGCGCGGCCTGGTTGAGGTTCATGAAGTCCATGTCGATGCTGTCCCAGGGCAGCTCGACGTTCGCCTGCGTGTGCAGGTGCAGCAGGGGCTTGCGCAGCTGGTCCAGGCCGGCGATCCACATCTTGGCCGGGCTGAACGTGTGCATCCAGGTGATGACGCCCAGGACGCGGTCGTCGGAGTTCGCGTCGAGCATCGCCCGGCGGATCGACACGGAGTCCTTGAGCACCGGCTTCCACACGATGCGGACCGGCACGTCGGCGGCCTCGTCGAGGGTGCGGGCGACCTCCTGGGACTGCTCGGCGACCTGACGCAGGGTGTCCTCGCCGTAGAGGTCCTGGCTGCCGGTGAAGAACCAGACCTCGCGGTCGGCGTAGGGCTTGGTCATGCGTCCTGCTCCTTCGTGGCCGCAGCGGCGCTGCTCTGGCCGTAGACGTTCTGGTACCGGGCGTACAGCGAGTCGACCTGGTCCTGCGGGATGCGGGTGGGCTCCCCGAGCTGGCGGGAGATGTGCACGGTGCGCGCGACCTCCTCGACCATGACGGCGGCCTTGACCGCGGCCTTGGCGTCCTTCCCGATCGTGAAGGGGCCGTGGTTGCGCATGAGCACCGCCGGGCTGCGCGACTCCCGCAGCGTCTCGACGATGCCGCGGCCGATCGAGTCGTCGCCGATGAGCGCGAACGGGCCGATCGGGATGTCCCCGCCGAACTCGTCGGCCATCATCGTCAGCACGCAGGGCACCGGCTCGGCGCGGGCGGCCCAGGCCGTCGCGTAGGTCGAGTGCGTGTGCACGACGCCGCCGATCTCGGGCATGTGCGTGTAGACGTAGGCGTGCGCCGCGGTGTCCGAGGACGGGCTGCGGGTGCCGTCGACCAGGTTCCCGTCGAGGTCGCACACGACCATCGACTCGGGGGTGAGCTCGTCGTAGGTCACGCCGGACGGCTTGATGACGAGCAGGTCGGCGGCCGACGGTCCGGCCGGGTCGACCTGGACGCGCTGGGACACGTTGCCCGCGGTCCAGACGACGAGCTCCCAGCGGGGCAGCTCCGCGTGCAGCGTCGCGACGACCTCGCGGGTGCGAGCGACCGCCTCCTGCACCTCGGCCGGGTAGTCGGCGAGGGTCCGGGTCATGGGGTCTCCTCCTCGGGAGTGGGTGGTCAGAGGGCCTCGGTCGCCGCGCGCTCGACGGCCAGGCCGGCGCGGTAGCGGTCCAGGAACTGCTCGTAGCCGGCGACGTCCGCCGGGTCCGGCGCCACGGTGTCGACGTCCGCACCGGCGAACACGCGCTCGGTCAGGTAGGTCGGCAGGTCCTGCTCGGCCGCGGCGTCGAGGTACGCGGCGAGCACCGCGATGCCCCAGGCGCCGCCCTCGGCCGCGGTCTCCCCGACCGCGACTGGGGCGTCGATCGCCGCCGCCAGCAGGCGCTGCGCGACGCCCGCGGTCCGGAACATCCCGCCGTGCGCGAGCATCGCGTCGATGGCGACGCCCTCGCCCTGCAGGACGTGCATGCCGAGGCTCAGCGTGCCGAACGCCGAGTACAGCTGGGTCCGCATGAAGTTCGCGAGGGTCAGCCGGCTGTCGGGGGTGCGCACCACGAGGGGGCGGCCGGCGTCGAGGCCGGTGATCGGCTCGCCGGAGAGGTAGTTGTAGGCGAGCAGGCCGCCGCCGTCCACGTCGCCCTCGAGCGCGGCGCGGAACAGCGCGCCGAACACGTCGTCGGCCGCGGCGGGCGCGCCGAGCGCGGTGGCGAACTCTCCGAACAGGCCGGCCCAGGCGTTGAGCTCCGAGGCGCCGTTGTTGCAGTGCACCATCGCGACCAGATCGCCGGCCGGGGTGGTCACGACGTCGAGCTCGTGGTGCACCCGCTCCAGCGGCTTCTCCAGCACGACCATCGCGAAGATCGACGTGCCGGCGCTGACGTTGCCGGTGCGCGGGGCGACCGAGTTGGTCGCCACCATGCCGGTGCCGGCGTCGCCCTCGGGCGGGCACAGCGGGATGCCGGCCCGCAGCGTGCCGGTCGGGTCGAGCAGCGCGGCGCCCTCCTCCGTGAGCCGGCCGGCGTCGGCGCCCGCGGGCAGCACCTCGGGCAGCAGCGCCTCGACCTTCAGGCCGGGGCGGCGGGTCGCGACGATCTCGTCGACCTGGGCCAGCATCGTCGCGTCGTAGCCGCGGGTGGCCGGGTCGATCGGGAACATGCCGGACGCGTCGCCGACGCCGAGCACCTTGCGGCCGGTGAGCCTCCAGTGCACGTAGCCGGCCAGCGTGGTGGCGAAGTCGATCTGCGGGACGTGCGGCTCGTGGTCGAGGATCGCCTGGTAGAGGTGGGCGATCGACCAGCGCAGCGGGATGTTGAAGCCCAGCTTGTCGGTCAGCTCCGCGGCGGCCCGGCCGGTCGAGGTGTTGCGCCAGGTGCGGAACGGCACCAGCAGCTCGCCGTCGGCGTCGAACGGCAGGTAGCCGTGCATCATCGCCGAGACGCCGAGCGCGCCGAACGTCGTCGGGCGGACGCCGTACCGCTGCTCGACGTCGGCCAGCAGCGTGGCGATCGACTCCTGGAGGCCGGCCCACACCGCGTCGAGGGAGTAGGTCCACACCCCGTCGACGAGCTGGTTCTCCCACTCGTGGCTGCCGGTGGCGACCGGCGCGTGGTCCGGGCCGATCAGGCAGGCCTTGATCCGGGTCGAGCCGAGCTCGATGCCCAGCGAGGTCCGGCCGTCCGTGATCGCGGCGGCGATCTCGTCGTGGCGTGCGTCGTCGTGGTCCTGCGCCATTGCGTGCTCCGTCCTCGCCGTCCGGGCAGCACTGCCCGCGTCTCTGCGATGTTCCCGCACGCGGCGGTCCGCCGCGTCCTCCCGCCGATGTTAGCGCTCACACGTCCGTGCGCCAACCGCCCTGCTGACGCGCCCGGCCACCGCCTCTCCCCGGCCGCCCGACCCGCCGAGATGGCAACTCTCGGCTGTGCGCTGGGCCCGCGTCACAGCCGAGAGTTGCCATCTCGGCGAGGAGACGTGCGGGAAGACGGGTCGGCGTGCGGGGTCAGCGGGCGGGCGGGGGTGCGGTGCTCGCGCGGGGGACCAGGGTCGCCGGGAGCAGGGTGCGGGGCGGGAGGTCGCCCGCGAGGGCGGCGACCAGGGCGCGGATCGCGCTGCGGCCGAGCGCCGGGAAGTCCTGCCGGACGGTCGTCAGCGGCGGCACGAAGTACGCGGCGCCGGCCTCGTCGTCGAAGCCCACGACCGACACGTCCTGCGGCACCCGCAGCCCGCGCTCCCAGAACGCCCGCAGCAGCCCGAGCGCCAGCTGGTCGTTGGCCGCGAACACCGCGGTCGGCGCGCCGGCGTCGGCCAGCCGCAGCCCCTCGCGGTACCCGGACTCGGCGGACCAGTCGACCTCGACCGGCTCCGGGGCCCCGACCCCGGCCGCCGCGCACGCCTCGCGCCAGCCCGCGAGCCGCTCCTGCGCGTCGAACCAGTCCTGCGGCCCGGCCAGGTGCACGACCTCGCGGTGGCCCAGGTCGACGAGGTGCCGGGTCGCGGCCCGCGCGCCCTCGCGCTGGTCGACCCCGACCGCCACGACGTGCGCAGGCCCGGGCACCGGCTCGCCCGAGGTCACCGACACGACCGGCACCGGGACGTCGAACGCCGCGACCGCCTCGGCCACGTCGACCTGGGGCGCGATGATCGCGATGCCCTCGACGGCCTGGTCCAGGAAGTGGTCGAGCGCCCCGCGCATCGTGCCCGCGTCGAACGTGTCGATCGCCGCGACGCTCACGTAGTAGCCCACCTCGCGCGCCGCGCTCTCCAGCCCGATGAGCGTGCTGGTCGGGCCGTGGTGCACCGACGACGTGGTGACGACGCCGAGCGCGCCGGACCGCCGGGTGACGAGCGCCCGGGCCGCGCTGTTCCGGCGGTAGCCGAGCTCGGCGATCGCTGCGAGCACGCGGTCGCGGGTCTCGGGCCGGACGCTCGGGTGGTCGTTGAGCACGCGCGACACCGTCTGGTGCGACACCCCGGCGAGCGCGGCGACGTCGCTCATCGCGGGCGGCCGCCGGACGGCCGGGGCGCCGGGCGTGCCGGTCACGGCGGGCCTACCGGTCCCCGCGGGGCGACGGGGCCGCCGCCGCGCCGAGCTCCCGCGACCGGTCGTGCGCCGCCCGCGCCGCCGCGACGACGCCCGCCCGGACGCCGTGCGCGTCGAGCTGCGCGACGCCCGCGACGGTCGTCCCGCCGGGCGACGACACCCGCTCGCGCAGCACGGCCGGGTGGTCGCCGGTCTGCGCGGCCAGGGCGGCCGAGCCCTCGACGGTCGCGACCGCCAGCCGGGTCGCCAGGTCGCGGGTCAGCCCGAGCAGGACGCCGGCCTCCGCCATCGCGTCGATGAGGTAGAACGCGTACGCCGGGCCCGAGCCGGAGATCGCGGTCACGGCGTCCAGGTCCTTCTCCGCCACCCGGACGACGAGCCCCGTCGCGGCGAGCGCGCGCTCGGCGAGGTCCAGGTGCTCGTCGGTCGCGTGCGTGCCGGCGGCGATCGCGCTGGCGCCCTTGCCGACCAGCGTCGGGGTGTTGGGCATGACCCGGACGACCGGCGTGCCCTCCGGCAGCGCCGCCTCGTACACCGCGACGGGGATGCCGGCGGCGACCGAGACGACCAGGGTGCCGGGCCGCAGCGTCGGGGCGATCTCCGCCAGCACGTCCGGCACGACCTGCGGCTTGACCGCGATCAGCACCAGCCCGGCGCCCTTGACCGCCTTGGCGTTCGGGTCGGCCGCGCGCACCCCGTACCGGCCGGACAGCTCCATGGCGCGGGCGGCGCGCTGCGCTCGGTGACGTCGACGTCGTCGGCGGTCCAGCCGGCCGCGAGCAGGGCCGTGACCAGGGCCTCGCCCATGACGCCGCCGCCGAGGACCGCCGCGTGCGGTCGTGCCGTGGTCTGCGTCATCGGGTGTCCTCCGGTGGTGGTCGTGCGGGTGGGGCTGGCGGCGAGCCTAGCCCCGGTGGCGGTCGGCCCGGCCGCTCAGGCCGGCCGCGGCGCGTACATGATGACCGCGACCCCGGCGAGGCACAGCAGCGCGCCGAGCACGTCCCACCGGTCGGGCCGGAAGCCGTCGGCCACCATCCCCCACGCCAGCGAGCCGGCGACGAACACCCCGCCGTACGCCGCGAGGATCCGGCCGAAGTGCGCGTCCGGCTGGAGCGTCGCGACGAACCCGTACAGCCCGAGCGCGATCACGCCCGCGCCCGATCCACGCCCAGCCCTTGTGCTCGCGCACGCCCTGCCAGACCAGCCACGCGCCGCCGATCTCCAGCAGCGCGGCGAGCGCGAACAGCAGCACCGACCGCAGCGGCATGCGGAGCCCTCCCCCCGCCGGGCCGCGGGCGGGCGCCGGCGGGTCCAGGGTGGCAGAAAGGCGCCCGGCCGGTGCCGCGCAGGGGGTACGCAGGACCGGCCGGGCGCCGTCGAGGGCCCGGGATCAGCTCCCGGGCGGGCCGCCGGCCGGGAGCTGGCCGCCGCCGAAGCCGCCACCGCCGGGGAAGGACATCTGGCCCTGCCCCGACGACGAGTCGTCGGTGCTGCCGCCCAGGCCGCTGAGCCCGCCGCCGGACTCCGAGTCGTCCGACACCAGCGACTGGCTCAGGTCCGCCAGCACCACCTGGTCGCCTTCGGACAGGCCGGACACGATCTCCGTGAGCTCGGCGCCGACGGCCCCGCGCTCCACCTCGACCGACTCGACCGTCCCGCCGCTCAGCACCTGCACCGTGGCGGTCGAGCCGTCCAGGTGCACCGCCGACGACGGCACGGTGAGCGTCTGCTCGGACGCGGCGACCGCGATGGAGACCTGGGCCGAGGAGCCGTTGTAGAGCGTGACGTCCTCCGGGTCGACGGCGATGTCCACGGTGTACGTCGGGTCGGACGACGTCGTGGACGCGTTCAGGATGCCGATGCCGGTGACCGTGCCGGTCAGGTCCTCGTCGCTGGTGCGGACCGAGAGAGCCGCCTCCTGGCCCACCTCGACCAGGTCGACCTGGCTGAGCGTGACCGTGGTGGACACGGTGTACCCGTCGTCGCCGATGACGGTGATGACGGCGGACGTCGAGGACGCCTCGACCTCGTCGCCGGCGGCGATCGACACCGCCGCGACGGTCCCGGCGATCGGGCTGGTGAGGTCGACCAGGTCCAGCTTGCTCTGCGCGATCGCGAGCTCGGCCTCGGCCTGGTCGATCGCGGCCTGGTCGGCCAGCAGGTCGGCGGCGGTGGCGACGGTCGAGCCGCCCGCGGCCGCCGAGGTGCCGGAGAGCGCCGAGCCCGTCGCGGCCGAGGAGCCCGTGCCGGACGACGACCCGCTGGGCAGCGCCGTGCTCTGGTCGGCGGCGCCGGAGCCGTCGGTGCCGGTCGTGCCGCCCGTCGTGCCGCCCGCCGCGCCGCCCGCCGTGCCGCCCGTCGTGCCGGTCGTGCCGGTCGTGCCGCCGGTCGACGGCGCCGCGCTGGTGCCGTCGCTCGAGCCCGAGGCAGCCGAGGCCAGCGCGTCCTGCGCCGCCGTCACCGCGGTGTCGAGGTCGGTCACGAGGGTCATGAGGCCGGTCTGCGCCTCGTCCACGGTCGTCTGCGCCGCGAGCACGGCGGTGATCGCGTCCTGGCACGACGTGAGGTCGTCGGTGGTCGTGCTGGTGGTGAACGCGGTGCCGGTGATCACCGCGCCCGCCGTCGCCGCGGCACCGGCCGCGGTGGCGTCCTCCGGGGCGGCGTCCTCGGTCGGCGCGTCCTGCGTCGGCTCCTCGCTCGGTTCCGTGCTCGGCTCCGTGGTCGGCTCCTCGCTCGGCGCGGTGGTCGGCTCCTGCGTCGAGCCGTCGCCGGACCCGTCGCCGTCGAGCACCGCCTGGCACGCCTCCTGAGCGGCCGCCGTCGCGGCGGACGCCTCCGCCAGCGCCGCCTGCGCGGTCTGGTACTGCGCGAGCAGCGCCTGCTGCGCGGCCTTCACCGCGGCGATCGCCTGCGTCACGGCGGGGTCCGCGGCCGACTCGCCGCCGCCGGTCGAACCGTCTCCCGTCGACCCGCCGGCCTGCGCGTCCCCGTCGGTGGCCGCGGCGTCCGGGGCCGAGCCCGTCGAGCCCGTCCCGGACGACCCGGACCCCGTCGACCCGGTCGTCGACGACCCCGCCCCGCCCGAGGCGGACGAGCCGGTGCCGGACGAGCTGCTGCTGCTCGAGCTGCTGCCCGAGGTCTGGGAGTCGATGTCGTCCTCCAGCTGCTGCTGCGCGTCGGCCACCGCCTGCTCGGCCTCCTCGACGGCGTCCTCCAGCGAGGCCGTGCCGAGCGTGGCGAGCACCTGGCCCGCCGTGACGGTGTCGCCGACGGCCACGTCGACCGCGCCGACGGTGCCCGCGACGGAGAACGCCCGGTCGTACCGGCTGGCCGAGGCGACGGTGCCGGTCGCGTCGATGGTCTGCTCGACGGTGCCGAGCTCCGCGGTGGCGGTCCGGTAGCCGCTGCCCTTCGCGCTGGTGACGGCGATCGCCACGCCGCCGCCGACCAGGCTGAGCGCGGCCGCTGCGGCGACCCCGCCGAGCACGAGCCGTCGGCGGCGCGTCGCGCGCCGGGCCAGGGCCTTCGGGGTCAGGGGCGTCGCGGGGGCCGCGTCGGCCCGCCGGCGGCCCACGCGCCGCCGCAGGCTGTCACGCATCGTCGCCCTCGCTCCCGGTCGAGCCGGACACGCCCGGGACGCCGCCGCGTCCGCCGAACCCGGTCGAGCAGCCGTCGTCGGTCGCGTCGGACAGCGTGAGGCTCGTCGCGGCGACCTGGCCGCTGCTGTCGGCCTCGCCCTGCGCCGTGACGCACCGGCCCACCGCGACGGCCGAGGCGTCCGCCGCGACCGTGCTGGTGAACGTGGTGGCGTCGTCGACGGTGATGGTCGCGGTCGTCGTCGTCGCGTCGTCGGCGCCGGGCGCCCCCGTCGACTCGACCGTGATCGTGCTGCCGTCGACCGCGGTGACCAGACCGGCGGTCGCGCCGCCGAACCCGCCCCCGGAGCCGCCGCCCGGCGCGTCCGTCGGAGCGCCGTCGGGCATCTCGGCCCCCTCGGGCAGGTCGGTCGGCCTCCCGCTGGGCATGCCGCCGTCCGCCGGGAACCCGCCGCCCGAGCCGCCGCCGAAGCCGCCCGTGCAGCCGTCGTCGGTCGCCGCGGTGATCGCGACGGAGGTCGCCGCCGCGCCCTCGTCGCCCGAGGTGAACGCGACCACGCACGACCCGACGGTGACGTCGGGCAGCGCGCCGGTGACGGTCTGGGTGATCGTCGTGGTGGCGTCCCACGCGACGGCTGTCTGGCCGTCGTCGCCCTGCACCTGCAGGAGGGCGTCGGTGACGGCGGCGATCTCGCCCGAGGTGCCTCCGCCGCCGGGCATCCCCCCGCCGCCCTGGCCGGACGGCGCCTGGGCCTGCGCGGCGTCGCCGGCGTCCGCGGTGCCGGTGGACCCGGCGTCGGCGGTGCCGCTCGAGCAGGCCGCGAGCAGGACCAGGACCGCCGCGGCGGCGGGGGCGGCCAGCAGGCCGGTACGGGTGCGGGGCATGTCTCTCCTCGTGGTGGTGGTGCCGAAGGGGGCCGCGGGTCGCACGGGCCTCACTCCGACCGCAGGGCGTCGATGGGCGCGAGCTTCGCGGCCCGGGTGGCGGGGTAGACCCCGAACACGAGGCCGATGGCCATCGCGATCGCGACCGAGCCGCCGACGGCGGCGCCCGAGATGACGATCGACGTGTCGAGCAGGTCCGGCAGGACCTCGGCGGCGACGACGCCGAGCGCCGCGCCGAGCAGGCCGCCGGCCAGGCCGAGCACGCCGGCCTCGACCAGGAACTGCCGCCGGATGGCCCACGGCGGGGCGCCGAGCGCCTTGCGCAGGCCGATCTCGCGGGTCCGCTCGGTGACGGAGACCAGCATGATGTTCATGACCCCGATCCCGCCGACCAGCAGCGACAGCGCCGCGATGCCGGTGAGCAGGACCGTCAGCGTCCGGTAGACCGAGGTGGCGGTGCTGACCAGGGAGTCCTGGCTGTCGATGCTGAAGTCCGCGCTGTCCGCGTCGGTGATGTCGTGCAGGTTGAGCAGGAGCTGGTTCGCCTCCTGGTACGCCGCGCCGAGCTGGTCCGCCGACGCGGCCTGGACGTAGATCGTGGTGAGCGAGTTGCGGTCGAAGCCGCCCGACACCGTGTCGGACGCGGTGGTCAGCGGGATCACGACCAGGTCGTCCAGGTCGGTGTCCGTGCTGGAGCCCGCGGTGTCGAGGACCCCGACGATCGTGAACGCGGTGTCCGCGATGGTGAGCTGCTGGCCGACCACGTTCGTGGTGCCGAACAGCTCGGTCGCGGTGGTCGCGCCGATGACGGCCACGGTCGCGCCACCGGCGTCGTCGTCCGCCGTGAGGAACTCCCCGGAGGTGACCGCGCGGGACCGGACGTCGAGCCAGTCCTCGGTGGTGCCGACGACGGTCGTGGTCCAGTTGGTGTCGTTGGCCTCGACGGACAGCGACGACTCCTTCTCCGGGACGACGGCGCCGATGTCCGGCGCGTTCACCTCGGAGGACAGCGCGTCGGCGTCCGACCGGGTCAGCGTCGCGCCGGTGCCGAACCCGCCGCGCACGCCGTCGGAGTCGGTCGACGACCCGGGCGTGACGATCAGCAGGTTCGACCCCAGCGCGCTGATCTGCTGGCTGACGTCCTTCTGCGTGCCCAGGCCCAGGCCGACGGTGAGGATCACCGCGGCGATGCCGATGAGGATGCCGAGCACGGTCAGCATCGAGCGCAGCTTGTGCCCCCGCACCGCGGCCCAGCCGGTGCGCAGGGTCTCGGACCAGGTCATCGCGGGTTCACCTCGTCGGACTGGATGAGGCCGTCCCGGACGAACACGATGCGCCGGGCGTGCTCGGCGACCTCGAGCTCGTGCGTGATGAGCACGATGGTGCGGCCCTGGGCGTGCAGCTCGTCGAACAGCGCGAGCACGTCCTCGGTGGACCGGGAGTCGAGGTTGCCGGTGGGCTCGTCCGCCAGGATCAGCGCGGGCTCGCCCACCAGGGCGCGGGCGACGGCGACGCGCTGCTGCTGGCCGCCGGACAGCTCGCCCGGGCGGTTGTCCAGCTTCTCGCCCAGCCCGACCCGCTCCAGGGCGGCGACCGCGCGCTCCTTGCGCTCGGCCGCCGGCACCCGGCCGTAGACCAGGGGCAGCTCGACGTTCCGCCACGCGCTGAGCGCCGGCAGCAGGTGGAACTGCTGGAACACGAACCCGAGCCGCCGGTTCCGGACGTCGGCGAGCTCGACCTCGTCCAGCTCCCCGACGTCCTCCCCCGCCAGCCGGTACGCGCCGGCGGTCAGGACGTCCAGGCAGCCCACGATGTTCATCAGCGTCGACTTGCCGGAGCCCGACGGTCCCATGATCGCGACGTACTCGCCGGCGCCGATGGCCAGGTCGACGCCCCGCAGGGCCTCGAACTCGATGCTGCCGGTGCGGTAGGTCTTGCGGGCGCCGACGAGCTCGATGACGGTCCCCTGCGGGTCGGCCTCCGCCGGGCGGTCCAGGACGAGCTCAGCCATTGCCGCCGCCCGGGAAGCCGCCCTGCGAGAAGTCGGGCATCTCGCCGGACGAGAAGTCCGGCATCTCGCCGCCGCCGGGCCACTGCTGCGTGTCGCCCGAGCCGTCGCCGGAGCCCGAGGCCCGGGGGCTGAACGTGGTGACCAGCACCTCGTCGCCCTCGGCCAGTCCCTCGGTGATCTCGACGAGGTCGCCCGACGTCTCGCCGACGGTGACCGCCGTGGTGACCGTCGCGCCGTCCGCACCCTCCTGCGTGACGACGGACCGGCCGTCCTCGGTGGTCACCGCCGACGCGGGCACGGTCAGCACGTCGGTGCGGCGCTCGTAGATGATCGAGACGTCGACCGACTCGCCGTCGTGCAGTCCCTCGGGGTCGCCGGTGACCGCCACGGTCACCGGGTAGGACGCGACGCCGCCGGAGCTGCTGGACAGCAGCCCGATCTCGGTCACGGTCCCGTAGATGGTCTGGGTCGAGCTGCTGGTCGTGAGCTCCGCCTGGTTCCCGACGGAGAGCAGGGCCACGTCCGACTCGCTCACGCTGACGCTGGTCTGCCACGCGTCCGTGCCGACGACGACGAACTGCGCGGTGCTGGTCGACGTGGTCGAGGACGACCCCGTCGACCCCGTGCTGCCACCCATCCCGCCGGTGCTGCCGGTGCTGCCGCTGGTGGCGGAGCCGCTGCTGCCCGAGGACGAGCCCGACCCGGTGACGGCGTCGCCGACCTCGACGTCCACCGTCGTCAGCAGGCCCGACACCGGCGCCGTGAGCGTCGCGCCGGCCATGTCCGCCTCGGCGTCGTCCACGGCGGCCTGGGCCACGTCCACCTGCGCGGAGAGCGCGGCGACCTGCGCGTCCGAGGAGTCGGAGCCGTCGGCCTCGTCCTGGGCGTTCGACAGCGACGCCTGCGCGCTCGCCAGCTCGGCCTTCGCCTGGAGCAGCGCGGCGTCCAGCTGCAGCGTGTCGACCGTGGCGAGCTGCTGGCCCGCGGTCACGGTGTCGCCAGCCGCGACGTCGACCGAGGTCACGGTGCCGCTCACCGTGAACGACACGTCCTCCTGGACCGTCGGGGTCAGCGTGCCGGATCCCGAGACCGACTGCTGGATCGTCGACAGGCTCGCGGCCACCGACGTGGTCGTCGACTCCGGGGTGGCGGCCTGCGCAGGCGACTCGCGGAACCCGAACCAGTACACCCCGGTCCCGGCGACGCCCACCAGCAGCGCGACCGCCACCACCCGCACCCACGGTCGGGTGCGCCTCCACAGCGACAGCATGTTCTCCCTCGGTCCGTCGGGGACGGACCGCGCTCGCGGGCGGTGCCGCGGGGCCGTCCCGGCTGGTCAGGACCGTAGGGAGCGAGCCTGGACCGGCCGTAGCACCACCCTGTGCCCAGCCTGTGCGGGAGGCGCTGCGGCGCGGGCGGGACCACCAGGACCCGAGCACCCCGAGTGGATGGTTGTGACCGACACGCCGTCGGCGTGTCGGTCACGACCATCCACTCTCGCGTCGGGCCGGCCGGGCCGGCCGGGCCGGTCGGCCGGGTGGCGGCTCCCCCGGGGGTCAGGCCGGGAGCAGGAGACCGTCCGCCACCAGGCCGCGGACCTCGGGCAGCACGTCCGCCGCCACCGCATCCGCGTCGACGCCGAGCAGCGCCCCCAGGGCGCCGACGATCTGCCCGACCGTCAGCTCCCCGTCGCACGCGCCCACCAGGCCCGCGAGCGCCGTCCCCGCCTGCACGGTCCGCCCGAACCCGCCGCCCTGGCGCAGCAGCACGATCTGCGGGTCGACGTCGCCCGGCCGCAGGTACCGCTCTTCGGTGACGTCCGCGGGCACGAGCAGCCGCTCGGCCGCGAGCGCCGCGTCGTCCCGGCGGCGCAGCCAGTCGTGCGCGGCGAGCGACGCCCCGATGGCCGGGCCGAGCGGCTGCCGGACGGTGCCGGTGACCTCCTCGAGCCGCCGCAGCCGCGGGGCGTCCGCCAGGTCCGCGGCCGGCCGACGCAGGACGACGATCCCGAACCCGATGCCCTCGACGTCCCGGGACGCGAAGTCGGCGAGCCAGGCGGCGTACCGGGCGCGCCAGGCGGCGGGGTCCCGGTCGGGGGTGGTGCCACCGTCGCGGATCCAGGTCTCGGCGTACTGGGCGGGGTCCTGCAGCTCGCGCTGCACGACCCACCCGTCCAGCCCGGACGCGTCGAGCCAGGCGCCGACGCGCTCGTCCCAGGACTCGCCGCGGCGCACCTCCCAGTTGCCGAGCAGCTGGGCCACCCCGCCCGGGGCGAGCACCGACCCGACCGACGTGATGAGGTCGGACACGATCGCGTCGCCGGTGCGGCCGCCGTCCCGGTACTCGTAGGTCGGCACGTCCGCGCCCGCGCGCGGGGTGATGACGAACGGCGGGTTGCTCACCACGAGGTCGAACCGCTCCCCCGCGACCGGCTCCAGCATCGAGCCCAGCCGCAGGTCCAGCGCGGCCGGCGCCAGCCCCGCCAGCGCCGCGTTGAACCGGGCGAACCCGAGCGCGCGCGCCGAGATGTCCGTGCCGACGACCACGTCGCTGTGCCGGGCCGCGTGCAGGGCCTGGATCCCGCAGCCGGTGCCGAGGTCGAGCGTGCGCGCGCTGGGCTCGCGCACCGTGACCTGCGCGAGCGTCGTGGACGCGCCGCCGACGCCCAGCACGTGGTCGGTGCGCAGCGCGCCGCCGGTCGCGAGCTCGCCGAGGTCGGACGCCACCCACCAGTCGACGGGGCCGGCGGCGTCCTCCGCCTCGTAGGGCCGCAGGTCGACCCGGGCCCGCACCGCGTCGTCCGCGCCCGCACCGGCCGCGGCGACCAGCCCCAGCCGCTCGGCGCCCTCGACGCCGAGCGACGGCAGCGCCCGGGCCAGCGCGGCCGCGGGGACCGGGACGCCGAGCACGAACGCGCGGACCAGCGCCGCGCGGGGCTCGTCGCCCGCCGTCGCCAGCAGGGCGGGGACCGGCTCCTCGCGGTGCAGCGCGGCGCTCGCGACCGGGCCGAGCAGCTCCTCGACCCCGGGCACGGTGAACCCGGAGGCGGCGAGGTCGGCGCGCAGGGCGGCGACGAGCGCGGGGTCGGCGGTCAGGGGCTCGGTCGGTGCGGCGTCCACCGGACCATCCTCCCCGACGCGACCCGGCGCGTCGGCCCGGCGTCAGACCGGCAGCGGCTCCCCGCCCGGCCCGTCGCCCCCGGCAGGCGCGGCGTGCGGCACGACCTCGTCCTGCCAGCGCGTCGCGTACCAGCCGGTCGGGCCGCCGGACTCCAGGGTCACCACGCCCGTGTTGTCGAGCGGCCAGCGCCCGGACGTGGCGGCGTCCAGGTTCGCGGCCCGGGTCAGCGTCCAGAGCCGGATCATGGCGCCGTGGCTGACGACCGCGGCGGTGCCCGCGCCGGTGCCGAGCAGCTCGTCCACGACCGCGTCGAACCGGTCGAGCGTCTCCTGCCCCGACTCCCCGCCCGGCATCGCGGCACCCAGGTCCCCTGACGCCCAGGCCACCATCGTGGACAGGTACCGGTGCACCGACTCCTCGTCGGTGCGCATCTCCAGGTCCCCGGCGAGCACCTCGCGCAGGCCCTCCCGGACCTGGACGTCGAGGTCGTGCGGCCGCGCCACCTCCGCGGCGGTCGCCCGCGCGCGGTCGAGCGTCGACGCGTACACCGCGTCGAGCGGCTCGGCGGCCAGCGCCGCACCGACCGCGCGCGCCTGCCGCTCGCCCTCGGGGGTCAGCGGCGCACCCGGGGCGGCGGTGTCGAGCGCGTGGACCAGGTTGGACGGGGTCTGGCCGTGCCGGACGAGGTGCAGCCGCACGGTCACTCGCAGTTCTCGGTGGTGAACGCGCTCAGGTCGTCGCTCGCCGTGGCGAGGTCCTCGGAGTCGGCCTGCTCGGCGAACTGCTGCAGGGCGGCGGTGAACGCCTCCTGGTCCGTCGGGTCGACGTCGGCCAGCGCGTCGTCCAGCTCGGCGAAGGTCGAGGTGAACACGCCCCACGAGTCCGCGATGTCGTCCGGCGCCTCGACCTCGTCGAACTGGTCGCGGGCGTCCGAGATCGCGTCGGCGAACGCCTGCGGGTCGTCGGTGAGCGACCCGGCGGCGGTGATCTCCGTCATCGCGTCCTCGCCCGCCGAGCAGAACGCCTGGACCTTGTCGTCGTCGCCCGAGCAGCCGGCGAGCGGGACGACGAGCGCCAGCAGCGCGGCACCCGCGAGGGCGCCGCGAGCGGCGCGGCGGGACGGACGGAGGGCGGCGGCGCGGCGCGAGGTCATGGCCCCCACCCTGCCGGACGGTCCGCCGGGCGTCGAGGCGGGCGCCGGACCGCCGCCGGGCGGACACCTCCGGGCCACGTCCGGCTCGTCCGGCGGCGCGCCCCGGGTCACGCCCGCAGCGGCACCTCGCGCTCCAGCCGCGCCTCCTCGTCCACCCGCGCCGCCCGCAGCCGGGACAGCACAACCGCGGTGAGCGCGACGAGCCCCGCCGCGATCGCGATCGACAGCCGCACCACGTGGTTCGCCCCGTCGCCGAGGCTGACCGTGACGACGGCCGGCGCGATGAGCAGGGCCACCAGGTTCATCACCTTGATCAGGGGGTTGATCGCCGGCCCGGCGGTGTCCTTGAACGGGTCGCCGACGGTGTCGCCGATGACCACCGCGTCGTGCGCCGGCGAGCCCTTGCCCCCGTACCGGCCGTCCTCGACCAGCTTCTTCGCGTTGTCCCAGGTGCCGCCGGAGTTCGCCAGGAACACCGCCATGAGCACGCCGGCGCCGATCGCCCCGGCGAGGAACCCGGCGAGCGGCCCGATGCCCAGCCCGAACCCGACCGCCACCGGCGCGGACGCCGCGAGCAGCCCGGGGGTGGCGAGCTCGCGCAGCGAGTCCCGGGTGCAGATGTCGACGACCTTGCCGTACTCCGGGCGCTCCGCGCCGGTCATGATCCCGGGGTGCTCGCGGAACTGCCGGCGCACCTCGAACACGATCGCCCCGGCCGCGCGGGTCACCGCGTCGATCGCGAGCCCGGAGAACAGGAACACCGTCGCCCCGCCCAGGATCACGCCGACCAGGGTCACCGGGCTGATCACCTGGTAGTCGGTCATCGCCAGGACGATGTCGCCCGGCACCTGCGTCAGGTCCAGACCCCGGACCGCCCCGGCCACCGCGTCGGCGTACGACCCGAACAGCGCCGTCGCCGCCAGCACGGCCGTCGCGATCGCGATGCCCTTGGTGACGGCCTTGGTGGTGTTCCCGACGGCGTCGAGGTCGGTGAGGATCTGCGCGCCCTCCTCGGTGACGTCGCCCGACATCTCGGCGATGCCCTGGGCGTTGTCGCTCACCGGCCCGAAGGTGTCCATCGCGACGATCACGCCGACCGTCGTCAGGAGCCCGCAGCCCGCGAGCGCCACCAGGAACAGGGACAGGGAGATCGACCCGCCGGCGAGCAGGAACACCCCGCAGATCGCCGCCGCGATGGTGCCCGCCGTGTAGACGGCCGACTCCAGCCCGACGCCGATGCCGGACAGCACCACGGTCGCGGCCCCGGTCTGCGAGGTGCGCGCCACGTGGATCGTCGGCTTCGAGGTCGTGCCCGTGAAGTAGCCGGTCAGCCAGAGGATGACACCGGCCAGCACGACGCCGATCGCGACGGCCCCGGCCGCGACCGCACGCGGGTCGCCCGGGTGGTCCGCCAGCCCGGCCGTCCCCGCGAGGTCCGCGAACGACGACGGCAGGTACGCGAACGCCGCGACTGCCGCGAGCACCGCCCCCGCCACCGCGGCCACCGCGAAGCCGCGGTTGATCGCCGTCAGCCCGCTCTCCTCGCCACGGACCCGGGTCACGACCACCCCGAGCGCCGCGACGACGGCGCCGATCGCCGTCACGATCAGCGGGAACACCAGCCCCTCCTCGCCGAACGCCGCCCGGCCGAGGATCAGCGCCGCCACCAGCGTCACCGCGTACGACTCGAACAGGTCGGCCGCCATGCCCGCGCAGTCGCCGACGTTGTCCCCCACGTTGTCCGCGATCGTCGCGGCGTTGCGCGGGTCGTCCTCGGGGATGTGCTGCTCGACCTTGCCGACCAGGTCGGCCCCGACGTCGGCCGCCTTGGTGAAGATGCCGCCGCCGACCCGCATGAACATCGCGAGCAGCGCGGCCCCGAAGCCGAAGCCCTCCAGCACCGCGGGCGCCTCGCCGCGGTACAGCAGGACGACCACCGCGGCGCCCAGCAGGCCCAGCCCGACGACCGACATCCCGACGACGCCGCCCGTCCGCAGCGCGATCCGCGCCCCGGCCGCGCGGCCGCCCGGCAGCGACGCCGCCGCAGCGACCCGCACGTTCGCCCGCGTCGCGAGCCACATCCCGAGGTAGCCGATCGACGCCGAGAACCCCGCGCCGATCAGGAAGAACACCGAGCGGCCGATCTTGACGCCGGCATCTCCCGGCAGCAGGAACAGCAGCGCGAACACCACCACCGCGAACAGCACCAGCGTGCGCAGCTGACGGGACAGGTACGCCGCAGCGCCCTCCTGCACCGCCGCGGCGATCGCGCGCATCGACGCGGACCCCTCGTCCGCCGCCAGCACCTGCCGGCGCAGCACCACCGCCACGACGAGGGCGGCGACCGCCACGGCCGCGATGACGGCGACCACCACGAGGCTTCCGGACCCGAGCTCGACCATGCATCCTCCTCGGACGCGGGCACGGCCCTGCCCCGGCCGCCCCCGGTACGCGCCGCTCCGTTGCCGCGCGAGAGGACGCCACTGTAGCCAGATATGTCCGGTTGGGAAGGGGTGCGGGCGCACCCCTTGCGACGCCGGGATGGGCCGAACGGGTGACGCACGGCCGGCACCCCAACGGTCGGGGCCGCTGCCACGTCCACCGCACGACACTCATCCCCGGGGGGAGCGCCGGCACGACCCCGGACATCAGCTGCGGAGGACCCGTGACCTGGCAGGACGACCTGGCCGCCTTCGCCCGGGAGCGCGGCCCCGCGCTCGTGGGCTACGCGCGGCTGCTCACCGGCGACACCGCGGCCGCCGAGGACCTGGTCCAGGAGGCGATCGTCCGCGCCTGGTCCCGGCGCCGCTCCGGTGGCGACATCACCTGGCTCGAGGCGTACGTCCGGCGTGCCGTCCTCAACGGGTGGGTCGACAACGTCCGGCGCGAGCGGGCGTGGCGGGACCGCGCCCACCTCATGGTCGACGACCCCGCGACCCCGTCGCCGGAGGGCACCACCGTCGACCGGGCTCGGGTCGCCCGGGCCCTCGACCGGCTGTCCCCGCGCGAGCGGGCCTGCACGGTGCTCCGCCACTACGACGACCTCACGATCCCCGAGATCGCGCGGCGGCTCGACCTCTCCGAGGGAGCCGTCAAGCGCTACCTGTCCGACGGTGCGCGCCGCCTGAGCCGCCTGCTCGGCGTCGCCGACGACCTCGACACCGAAGACCTCTCGACCACGAACGGAGGCCCGCGATGAGCGACGAGCTGCGCCGCGCCCTCGACGACCTCGTGCAGGACGTCGCCGCCGAGCAGGACTCCCGGGCGCGCTCCGGGGGCGGCCTGCCCGTCGGCGCGATGACCGCGCGAGCCCGCCGGAACCGCATCCGGCACACCGCGCTCGTGTCCGCCGTGACCGCGTGCGCGGTGCTCGGTGTCGCCGCCGGGGGGGTGGCCGTGGCGTCCTGGGACCGCCCCGAGTCCGCCCCGGCAGCGCCGCCCACCCGGACCTCGGCGCCGTCCCCGACGCCGACGTCGAGCCCGTCCCCGACCACGTCGTCCGTGGTGCTGCCCTCGGGCGACCCTGCGCTGCCGTTCGGGACCTGCGGGTCGTTGGTCGGCGCACCCACGGCAGCACCTGCCGGCGAGGGACTCGCGCTCGAGCTGGCAGCGACGCCCTCGGTGCTCGGCGGCGCACCGGTCGACGTACGGACGACGCTCGCCGCCACCTCGGGCGACGTGGGCGCAGTCGCCCCGCAGACGGGTCCGACCGTGCTGTTCTCGCGGGACGGTGTCGTGGTCGCCACGGCCCTCACCTACCCGGCCGGTACGACGGTCGACGCCGTGGCCTTCGTCTACGACGACCCGGACCACCCGTCGCGCTCGACCTTCGTCAGCCACGTGACCCCGACCGTGTGCGACGCGCCGGGCGCCTCGGCGGGCGAGCCGCTGCCCGCCGGGGACTACGCGGTGATCGCGGTCGCCGGGACGTGGACGACCGGGCGCGACGCGCTGCGCGGCGTGGCAGGGGACGGCGTCTGGACCGCGGCGGACATCGCTTCCTCCGTGCCGCTCGAGGAGCGCTCCGTGGTGTCCGCCGCGGTGCCCGTCCGGGTCGAGGGGCAGGATGCCGACCCTGCGACGCTCCCGCAGGCACCGACGGGGCCGCCGAGCCTCGACGGCGTCGGCGTCGCGGACGACCTGAACCCCTACCCCGACAGCTGCGACACCGTCGTCACGCCGGACCCGGCCGGGGGCCTGCTCGCCGTGACCGGCCCACGGGGCACCGTCACCGCGGGGACGGAGGTCGAGGTCGCCACCACCTACGGCGGCTCCGGCCGGATCTCGCTCGGCCGAGGCAGCCTGCTCCGGCTGGTGCGCGACGGCGCGGTGGTCGCGGCCACCGCGGTCGGGTACGACCTGGAGGACGTCGACTTCGGCAGCACGGTCACGACGGCCGTGCCCACCGCGTCCTGGGGGACCTGCGCGGGCGGGACGACGACGGCGTACGGGGTCGCGCTCGAGCCCGGCACGTACACGGCCTACCCGGTGGTGCTGGCGAGCCCGTACGGGCTCGTCGGCCCCGACGGGACGGAGATCGTGCCGCGCGGGTCGGAGGTCACCACGCGCCAGCTCGTCGGGGAGCCGTTCACGCTCGTCGTGCCGTGAGGCGTGCTCGCCTTCTCCCTGACGCTCCGGGGCTACGACGTCGAGGTGACCGAGCAGCCCGGGCCCGGTGGCAGGAACAACCTGGTGCACCGCGTGACGCGCTGACGAGGACCGGACCCGCCGCGTCGGAGCCGGCGGAGCCGCTCCGCCGACCGGGTGAACGTCGCCCGCACCCCAACGTTGCGCAGCCGGTCCTCGTCTCACCTCACGACAGGATCACCCCGGCCGTGCCGGGCGGGACGACGAGGGGGGCCACGTGGCGTGGCAGGACCAGGTGACGGAGTTCGTCACGACACGGGGCCCGGCGCTGGTCGGGTACGCCCGGCTGCTGACCGGTGACCACGACAGCGCGCAGGACCTGGTGCAGGACGCGCTCGCCAAGGCGTGGTCCCGCCGGCGGGCGGGCACCGACATCGAGTCGCTGGAGGCGTACGTCCGCAAGGCCGTGCTGACGACCTACCTGGACCAGTACCGGCGCCGGCGCCTCTGGCAGGGACGGGCCCACCTGCTCGTCACGCCCGAGGCCCAGGCGCCCACCGCTGCGGCGACGGAGACCGCGACCGACCTGGAGTCCGCGCTGCGGCACCTCGGGCCGCGCGAGCGGGCGTGCGTGGTCCTGCGGTTCTACGAGGACCTGACGGTCGCGGGCATCGCCGACCGGCTCGGGATCTCGGACGGTGCGGTGAAGCGTTACCTGTCGGACGGGACCAAGCGCCTCGGCGCGCTCATGGGGGAGGTGCGCCCGGTCGCGGAGACGGTCGAGGTGCGGACGGCGACGGAGGACCGGCGATGAACGAGCACGACCTGAACGCCGCGCTCGGCGACCTGGCCCGGCGTGGGGCGGACGACCAGGCGGCCCGGATGCGCGACGGCGACGGGCTGTCGGCGGGGCGCGTCGCATCCGTGGCGGGCCGGCGACGGCGCCGCCGCACGACCGTCGCCTCGGCGGCCACCCTCGCCGTCGTCGGCGCCGCGGTGGTCGCGGGCGCCGCGCTGGGGAGCGCCCCGGAGCCGCAGCCCGCGGCCCCGCGGCCGACCGCGACGAGCACGCCGACGCCGGCGTCCACGAGCCCGGCACCGGCGCCGACCGCGACGTCGGGGGACGCCGGCACCCTGCCCGCGGGCGACCCGACGCTGCCGTTCGGCGCCTGCGGCGCCCTGGCCGACGCGGTGCCGGACGTGCCGTTCGACGACCGGTGGTCGATCGCGACGACGCTCGCGTCGCCCGAGGCGGCGGTGGGCGGCGGGCTGCAGCTCACCACCCGGATCGACGTCGACATCCCCCAGGACTGGTCGCCCATCGGCGTCGGCACCGGCATCTGGCCCGGCTCCGGTCCGGAGCTCCTGGTGCTGCGGGACGGCGTCGTGGTCGGGACCGGCGACCTGTACGGCGACGTGCCGGCCGGGCTGGAGGGGTACGACGTGGCCGCGAGCGCGCACTCGGCCGTGTACCAGGGGCTGCTGCCGCTGGTGTCCTGCACGGACGGGCGACCGCTGCCCGCCGGGCAGTACGCGCTGGTGCCGACGTCGCTGGTCCTGCCGCTCGGCGACGACCCCGCGACGGCGGAACGCGTCCGGACCGAGGGCGCCGACGCCGTGGCCGCGCAGCACCCGGACGCCTGGCGCCGGGTGGTGGGCGCGTCCCTCGACGTCGTCGTCGTCGACGGCCGGCCCGGGAGGCTCCCGGACCCTGTCGAGAGCGACGACAGGGCGATCGTCCCCGAGCCGTCGTGCGGCGCACCCCTCGTCCCGTCCGCCGGGAGGATGCTCACCGTGGACGTGCTGGCACCCGGCACCGTGCGATCGGGCGTGACGGGCAGCTCGGCGGGCGCTCTCACGTACGCCGGCCCGGGCCGGCTCCGAGCCGCCGCGCAGACCTCACCCGCGTACTGGGTCCTCCAGGACGGGCTGGTCGTCGGCGGGCCCCCGGCGATGACGGACGGCGACCACGCGGTCGTCGACGTGGACCGGAGCGCCCCGCTCGCGATCGCGGGTCCGATGGACCTGCGAGCCTGCGACGCCTGGGGCACGCCCGGCGACGCCCCGCTCCCGGCCGGTGAGTACACGGTGGTCCCCGCGGTCCAGGTGACCGGGGGCGAGGTGCGGACCGCCGAGGGCGCGCGCGAGCTGGCGTGGGGCGTCGTCACCGGGAAGCCGTTCACGCTCGTCGTCGAGTGAGCGCGGCACCGGCACGACGACACGGTCGCGGCCGTCAGCCCGGCGGCGCCACAGCGGGCAGGGGGTCCGCCTTCCGCGCGAGCATCCGCCGCTGCGCCTCCTGCACGAGCGCGTCGGCGTCCGCGGCGCCCGCCGGCGACACCACCCACGCCAGCCGGACGGGCGGCTCGTCGAGCGCCTGCGGCAGCAGCGCGCGGCCGACGCCCTCGACCACCCGGGCCACCTGCTCCTCGGCCTCCGTACCGGGCACGCCGGGAAGCAGCACCACGGCCATGAGCTCGTCGCTCCCGGTGCGGCCGACCGACGCCCCCGTCGGCACCCCGTCCGTGAACCGGTCGGCCAGCACCCGGAGCAGCGCGTCGCCGGCCGCGCCGCCGAACCGCGCGTTCACCCGGGCGAACCCGTCGACGTCGGCCTGGACGAGGAGCAGCCGCCGGTTGCTCCCGGGCAGCAGCCGCGCCCACTCCCGCGCGGTGTGCAGCACGAGCTCGCGCCCCGGCAGCCGGGTGAGCGGGTCGTGCAACGAGCGCTCCGACAGCGCCGCCACCAGGGCCCGCACCAGGTCCGACGTCGCCACGGCGCCCCAGGTGCCGGACCGGACCAGCACGTCGTCGTAGCGGGTCTCGCCGGACCGCTCCATCGCCCGGGTCGCCGACTCGACGATGCCGGTGCGCTCGTCGACCACCAGCGGGGACCAGTCCGCGACCTCGCCGACCGGGCGGCGCGCCAGCACCGCCCGCCCGTAGCCGAGCCGACCGGTCTGCGCGTCGGTGAACCGGCTCCGGGACACCATGCCGATGCTGCCGTCCCGCTCGTCGACCACCGCCAGGCACGGCAGGTGCGGCGACCGGAACAGGACCTCGACCTCGCTCATCGGCAGGCTGCGGTCCACCACCTCGACCGGCACGGCGATCTCGCCCACGGAGCGGTGCACGCCTCCGACAGCGCGGGAGGTGCGGACCAGGAGGTCGACGTCGTTCGGCACGACGGCATGGTGCCGCGGCGGGCGGGGCGCGCCGCGCGCGGGGCGGCCGAGGCGCCGAGACTTCCCCCTGTGTTCACCGGGACGTCGTCGTGGGCCACCCGTCCGGGTGGGGAGTCCCTCACGGTCGGAGGGCGACTTACCGGTCTCGGCAGCGTAGGTGTGCCCGGAGACCGACCCCCGCGTCTAGGTGGACCGACCGGAGGCGAGGATCGGAGGAAGGGGTGACGGGACCCCGCTCGAGCTGTGGAGGAGTGTGTCGCCATGCGCGAGACCCCGGCCGCGACCATCGCGATCCTCGGTCGGCTCCGGCGACGGGCAGGAGGGCTCGCCGCGGCCGGTGACGCCCGCCTGACCAGGGTGACGTACGAGCCGGCTGCCTCGGACGGGCTGACGTCCACCTCGCAACCGCGAGACACGGCAGACCCACCACCGACTCGGGATCGGCACGACCTCGATGCGGGCGAGCCCGCGGGCTGAGCGGCTCCTCCGCGCGAGGTCAGCCCTCGCGGTCGGCGGCGAGCGCCTCGTCCACCGTCTCCCGGATGGTGAACACCTGGGTGAGCGCGGTGATGCGGAAGACCTTGAGCAGCCGCTCGGAGTCGATGACGAGCTGCAGCCGCCCGTCGAGCCCCCGGACGCGCTTGAGCACGCCGACGAGCAGCCCGAGCCCCGTGGAGTCCATGAACCGCACCTCGGTGAGGTTCACGACCAGGTCCACGTGCCCGGCGTCGACCAGGCCGGTGAGCTTCTCGCGCAGCGCGGGCGCGGTGTACACGTCGATCTCGCCGGTCACGTCGACGACGGTCCTGCCCTCGACGGTCCTGCTGGCCACGCTGACGTCCACCGGAGCTCCCCTCTGCCTTCCGGGAGCATTCAAACAGACGGCGCGCCCGTGGCCCACGTGTTGCGTGCTCACGCGTGTCCGGCGGACCCCTCGGAGCGGGTGAACGTCACCGCGTCGCCGGGCCGCAGCTGCGCCGCCAGGTCGCGGGACCGGGGCTCGACGACGGCGACCACCGGGTAGCCGCCGGTCACCGGGTGGTCCGCGCCGAACACGACCGGCCGACCGTCCGGCGGCACCTGCACCGCGCCGGGGACCAGGGGCTCGGAGGGCAGCTCGCCGCGGTCGACGCGCTCGACCGGCGGACCGTCGAGGCGCAGCGCCACGCGGTCGCTGGCCGGCGCGACCGCGTAGCGCCCGGCGAGCAGCCGCTCGAACGCGCCCGGGGCGAACCAGTCGGCGCGCGGCCCCGGGGTCACGCGGAGCGCGGCCGTGCCCGGCCAGTCGCGGGCCGGGTCCGCCCAGGGCTGCGCGGCGTCGACCACCTGCGCCCCGACCGGCAGCGCGTCGCCGGCGCGCAGCGGCTCGGGGCCGAGGCCCGCGAGCCGGTCGGCGGAGCGCGAGCCGAGGACGCGCGGCACGTCGATGCCGCCGCGGACCGCGAGGTACAGCCGGAGGCCGCGCGTCGCCGTGCCGGTGCGCAGCACGCCGCCGGGCGGGACGCGGGTGGCGGCGTGCGGGGCGACCGGGACGCCGTCGACGTCCGCGGGCACCTCGGCCCCGGCGAGCGCGACGACGCCGCCCGTCGGGAACCGGAGGGACAGGCCGCCGAGCAGCACCTCCAGGCCGGCGGCGTCGGGGGCGTTGCCGACGAGGCGGTTCCCGAGCCGGAGCGCCCCGGCGTCGGCGGCGCCGGACCGGCCGACGCCGACGGCCGCGAGGCCGGGGCGGCCGCGGTCCTGGACGAGGGCGAGCGGGCCGGGGGCGAGGACCTCGACGACGACGGGGGCGGTGGCGCGGCCGAGGTCGGGAGCGGTGCGGCCCGCCGGAGGGGTCGGAGCGCCCCGAGCAGCGACGGCCGCGGGGTCTCCGGCCGGGCGGTCGGCGGAGGCGTCGGCGGGTGCGAACCGCACCCGGGTGCCGGGGCGGAGCAGGGCGGGCGGGTCCCGGTCGACGTCGAACAGCGGCACGTCGCACGTGCCGAGCAGCATCCAGCCGCCCGGGGTCGCCGCCGGGTAGACGGCGGCGAACTCGCCGGCTACCGCGACCGCGCCCGCGGGGACCCGCTCGCGCGGGGTCGACCGCCGGGGGACGTGCAGGGCGGGGTCCAGCCCGGTCAGGTAGGCGAACCCCGGCATGAAGCCGCCGAACGCCACGGTGTACTCCGCCGCCGCGTGACGGTGGACGATCTCGTCCTCGCTCAGGCCGGTGGCGCGGGCGACCTCGGCCAGGTCGGCGCCGTCGTACCGCACGGGGAGGACGACGGGCACGTGCGGGGGCGCGGCGTCCGGGTCGGCGGTAGGCCGGTCGGTGCGGTCCGTGCGGCGAGGGTCGTCGGTGGACCGGTCGGCGTCGCGGTGAGTGCCGGCCGCGACGGCAACCGCCTCCTGGAGGCCGTCCAGGGCGGCGCGCGCGTCGGACGGCGTCGCGAACCGCACGAGCACCGTGCGGGCGGCCGGGACCACGTCCACCACGCCGGGGAGCGGGCTCGACCGCAGGGCGTCGTCCAGCGCGCGGACGGCGACGAGGTCGGGCAGGTCGGCGAGCAGGGCGTCGACGCCGTAGGGGACGACGCGGCGCGTCGACGTCACCGCGCCCACGGCGGGAGCGGTGGTGGACCCGCCCTCGACGGCGGTCACGCGTCCCGCGGACGGCGCGGTCGGTGCCACCGACGCGGGCTGCGCGGTGGCGTCCGGGTCCGTGGGGAGCGTCGTGCCCGCCGGGTCCGACGTCACGACAGCGCCCCGCTCACGCCGCGGCGGGGCGCAGCTCGACCCCGGCGGCCTCGAGGGCGGCGCGGACGGCGCGCGCGACGGGCACCGCCCCGGGCGTGTCCGAGTGCACGCACAGCGACGCCGCGTCGAGACGCACGAGCGTGCCGTCCACGGCGACCACCGTGCCCTCGGTGGCCATCCGCACCGCGCGCCCGGCGGCCTCGTCCGGGTCGGTCACCAGCGCCCCCGCGCTGCCGCGCGGCACCAGCGTGCCGTCCGCGAGGTAGCCGCGGTCGACGAACGCCTCGGTCACCGTCGGCAGCCCGGCGTCGCGCGCGTGCCGGAGCACGGCGGAGCCGGGCAGACCGACGACCGCGAGGGTCGGGTCGACCCCGGCGACACCCGCGACGACAGCGGCGGCCTGCTCCTCGTCGCGCACGATGCGGTTGTAGAGGGCGCCGTGCGGCTTGACGTAGCCGACGCGCGCGCCGACGGTCCGGGCGACGGCCTGCAACGCGCCGACCTGGTAGGCGACCTCGGCGGCGAGCTCGCCCTGCGGCACGTCGAGCCGGCGGCGCCCGAACCCGACGAGGTCCCGGTACGAGACGTGCGCACCGACCGCCACGCCGCGGGCCAGCGCCGTCGCGCACCGGGACGCCATGATCGACGGGTCGCCGGCGTGGAACCCGCAGGCGACGTTCGCGCTGGTGACCACGGACAGCAGGGCGTCGTCCGCGCCGGGCTCCCCCAGGCTCCACGGGCCGTAGCCCTCGCCGAGGTCGCAGTTCAGGTCGATGTACGTCGCCACGTGCCCATCCTGCCCCGCCCGCCACGAGCGCCGGGAGCCGCGGCGGAGGCACCGGTACGCCGCAGCGCCGTCGAGGGGCGAGGATGGTCCCGTGGTGGGGACCGGTGAGCTGCTCGACGTGCTGCTCGCCGCGGGCCGCCGCGCCGACCGGCTGACCCACGTCCGGCACCTGCCCGCCCGAGAGGGCACCCCGGTGGACTGGCCCGCCTGGGCGGACGCCGACCTGGTGGCGGGCTACCGCGCGCTGGGCGTCGAGCGCCCGTGGCGGCACCAGGCGCTCGCGGCGGACGCGGCGTGGTCCGGGCGGCACACCGTGCTGTCGACGTCCACCGGGTCCGGCAAGTCGCTGGCGTTCTGGCTCCCGTCGCTGTCGGCGGTCCGCGCGCAGGCCGCGGCGCGGGCGCTCGACCCGGGGCGGATCGAGACGGTCGCCCGCCGCGGGTCGGTGCTGTACCTCTGCCCGACCAAGGCGCTCGCGGCGGACCAGCGGCACGCGCTGGACCGGGTGCTGCACGCCGCCCGGCTCCGGGACGTCCGCGTGGCCACCTGCGACGGCGACACGGCGCAGGAGGAGCGGCGCTGGGTGCAGGAGCACGCCGACGTCGTGCTCACGAACCCGGACTTCCTGCACTTCGCCCTGCTGCCGCAGCACCGGCGCTGGGCACGGCTGCTGGGGTCGCTGCGGTACGTCGTCCTGGACGAGTGCCACGCGTTCCGCGGGGTGTTCGGCGCGCACGTCGCGGCAGTCCTGCGGCGGCTGCGGCGCGTCGCGGGTGTCTACGGCGCCGACCCGGTGTTCCTGCTCGCGTCGGCGACGACGGCGGAGCCCGCGGTGAGCGCGGCGCGGCTGATCGGCGTCGCGCCCGAGGACGTCGTGTCCGTCGCGGACGACGCCTCCCCCGCCGGCCGGAAGACGGTGGCGCTCTGGCAGCCGCCCGAGGTCGCGCCCGCCGAGGGTCCGTGGAGCGGGCTGCTGCCCGAGGACGACCCGTGGGCGCTCCCCCTCGACGAGCCTCCGGTGGACGTGGACCGCGCGTCGCCCGACGTGGCGGCCGGCACCGAGGCGGACGCCGAGGCCGGGGCCCGGGCCGAGAACGAGCGCACGGCTGCCGGCGCCGACGGCGACGGGGCGGCCGGCGCCGACCCCACCGCGCGCACCGCCGCCCCGGCGCCCGGCCCGGACGCCGGCACGGTCGGACCGGCGCGGGAGGGCTCGGGCCCGCTGGGCACCGGCGAGGACCTCGTCGCCGACGACCCGGACCGACCGCGCCGCTCGGCGACGGCCGAGGTGGCCGACCTGCTCGCCGACCTCACGGCCGCAGGCGCCCGGACGCTCGCGTTCACGCGGTCGCGGCGTGCCGCGGAGTCGGTCGCGACGGTGACCCGGGAGCACCTGCGGGAGGTGGACCCCGAGCTCGCGGTGGCCGTCGCCGCCTACCGGGGCGGGTACCTCCCCGAGGAGCGCCGCGAGCTGGAGGCCGCGATCCGCACCGGGCGGCTGCGCGCCCTCGCCACGACGAACGCGCTGGAGCTCGGCGTCGACATCTCGGGGCTCGACGCGGTCGTGATCGCGGGCTGGCCGGGCACGCGCGTGTCGCTGTGGCAGCAGGCGGGGCGCGCGGGCCGGGCGGGCGCCGACGGCCTGGTCGTGCTCGTCGCCCGCGAGGACCCGCTCGACACCTACCTGGTCCACCACCCCGAGGCGGCGCTCGACGCCCCCGTGGAGGCCACGGTCTTCGACCCCGGCAACCCCTACGTGCTCGCCCCGCACCTGTGCGCCGCCGCGGCGGAGACCCCGCTGCGCGCCGAGGAGCTCGACCTGTTCGGTCCGGGGACGCGGGAGCTGCTGGACGTCCTGGTCGCGCGGGGCGCGCTGCGTCGCCGGCCGTCGGGCTGGTACTGGACGCACGCCGAGCAGGCGGCGCGGCTCACGGACCTGCGCGGGACCGGGGGCGACCCCGTCCGTGTCGTCGAGTCCACCACGGGCCGGCTGCTGGGCACGGTGGACTCGGCCGCCGCGGACTCGACCGTGCACGCCGGCGCGGTCTACGTGCACCAGGGCGTGACGTACGTCGTCGACGAGCTGCGGCTCGAGGACGGGGTGGCCCTGGTCGACCGGCGCGACGTCGACTATGGGACGTGGGCCCGCTGGGTGACCTCCACCGAGATCCGGTTGGTCACCGCTGAGCGCCGCTGGGGGCCGGTGACCTGGGGCTTCGGGGCGGTGGACGTCACGACGCAGGTGCTGAGCTTCCAGCGCAAGCGGATCCCGGACATGGAGGTGCTCGGCTCCGAGCTGCTCGACCTGCCGGCCCGCACGCTGCCGACGACGTCGGTCTGGTGGACGGCACCCGTCGAGGTGCTGGAGCGCGCCGGCATCACCGTCGAGACCGCTCCGGGAGCGCTGCACGCCGCGGAGCACGCGTCGATCGGGCTGCTGCCGCTGCTCGCCACGTGCGACCGCTGGGACCTCGGCGGGGTCTCGACGGCGCTGCACGCCGACACCGAGCAGGCGACCGTGTTCGTGCACGACGCCTACCCGGGTGGGGCGGGGTTCGCCGAGCGCGGGTACGGGCTCGGGGCGACGTGGCTGCACGCCACCCGGCAGGCGATCGCGACCTGCCCGTGCCGCACCGGCTGCCCGGCGTGCGTGCAGTCGCCGAAGTGCGGCAACGGCAACAACCCGCTCGAGAAGGCGGCCGCCGTGCGGCTGCTCGACGCGGTCCTCGCGCACGCCCCCGCCTGAGCCGGGGCCGGGGCCGGGGCCGCGGACGCGGACGCGGACGCCCGCACGCTGCCCGACGGCACGCCGCCCGTCCGGGCGCCGCCCGACCGCGCGGCGCGGACCGGCGAGCGCCTCGGCCACCGCGTCGCCGACCACCGTCGGCACGGTCGTGCGGACGTGGACGTCGCCCTCCCCCATGCCGCTGCAGCGCGCGAGCGCGGCGCCGTTGCGCGCCGCCACCTCCCTGGCGAGGCCGCACGGGTCGGCGTGCCCGCGGAGCCGACGCTCCGCCGCGGCGAGGGCGGCCAGGTCGGCCGCGGCCTGCGCGCGTCCTCGCGCGGCCTGCACGACGCCGAGGAGCCCGAGCGTCCCGGCGAGCAGCGCCACCACCCCGACGAGCCCGATCACGAGCACCGAGGCGGACCCGCGGTCCCGCGTGCCGCCCCCACCGCGCGGCCCGGCACGGCGGGGCGCACGGCGCGGCGCCTCGCGGAGGACGGTCACGGCTCGACCCACGCCGTGGCCGCACCCCGCACCGTGAGGCCGCCGACGAACGGGAGCGCCGGTCCGACCGTCGCCTCCACGGTCACGGCGACCCACGCGTCGTCCCGGACGACCGCCGTGCGCGCACCGGCGCCGGCCACGCGGCGTGCCGCCGACGCGACCGCCGCGTCGTCCTCGCCGATGGCCGCGACCCGCGCCGCCACCCGGGCGGCGTCCGCGCACCGGAGCTGCGCGGACGCGCACGCCGCGAGCGCCACCACCACCCCCAGGAGCAGGGCGACGGCCGGGAGCAGGACCGCGAACTCGGCGGTCACCGAGCCGCGCTCCCGCTCCGACCGCGGGGCACCGGTCACACCGACAGCGCGTCGCGGACCAGGTTCGTCAGGGTCTCCCGGATCTCCGCGCTGCGCAGGATCACCACCAGGAGCCCCGCGAACCCCACCGCGGCGATCATCACGACGGCGTATTCCGCGGTCGCCAGACCCGCGTCCCGGGTCGTGCCGGCGAACCGCGCCCTCGCACGCCGCAGTCCCGCCGGCACCCGCCCCGCCACGCCGGCCACGCGACCGCGCCCTCGCGCCCACGCCGCCCGCGCGCTGCTCACCTGCTGCATCTCGGATCTCCCGTCCTCGCTGCCGGCCGCCCGTCGACCGGCACCACCGACCCTGGCGAGAACCGCGGGTCCCGCGGCGGCCCGCGAGGCACCAGCTGGGGACCGCGCACCCGGACCGCGGCTGTGGAGGACTCGGCGCCCGCTCGCCGTCCGCCCGCGCAGGACGTCGTCGGCGGAGAGGGCGTCCCTCGCGCGACCGGTTCACAGCAGGCCGCGACCCAGCGACGCGAGGACGGGCACGAGACCGACCAGCACGAACGCCGGCAGGAAGCACAGCCCCAGGGGCACCACCAGTCGGACACCGAGGCGCCCGGCCGCCTCGCGGGCGGCGCGCTCGCGCGTGCGCCGGAGCCCGGCCGCGGACGCCCGCAGCGCCGGGCCGGCGGGCGCCCCGGTCCGCCACGCGGCCTCGAGACCGTCGAGGACGGCGGCCACGTCCGTTGCGTGCGCCCACGCCGCGACCCACGGCTCCCCCAGCAGCAACGCGTCCCCGGCCCGGACGAGCTCCCGGCCGAAGCCGCCGCCGAGCGCGGCTCCGACGGCGGCGAGCGCCCCGGGGACGCTCGCCCCGGCGCTCACGGCCATCGCGAGGAGGTCGACCACCGTCACCAGGTCGACGTCCCCGGCGTCCACGTCCGCGAGGTCGGGGGGCCGTCGCGGACCGGGGCCGGTGCGCCGCGCCCGAGGACGCGGCAGCAGGCGCGCGGCGGCCGCGGCGAGCAGCGCCAGCAGCGCCTCAGGCACCGCGCTCGTCCGCGACGACCCGCACCCGCGCGCCACCACCGGCCGCCGTCCCCGTTCCGGCCGCGCGCGCGTCGGCCACCATGCGCCCCGTCCACCGGCGGCCCAGCAGCGTCAGCACCACCCCGCCGACGCCGGCCGCCGTGCCCGCCCCTCCGCCGAGGAGCGTGCCGAGCGGGTCGGCGCCGAGCAGGGTGCCGAGGGCGACCCCGAGGGCGGGCAGCCAGGTCAGGAGCGCCGTGGTCTGACGCGGCCCCGCGAGGGCGGCGCGCACGGCGGTCTCGGCGTCGGCGTCCGCCGCGAGCGCGCGGGCGCACTCGTCGAGCACGCCCGCGGTCGGCGCGCCGAGCTCGGCCGCGAGCCTGCCGGCGGCGAGCACGCCGGACACCCGCCGACGCACCACCGCGGCGTCGGGTCCGCCTCGCCGGAGCCCGGGGCGCCCCGGCGCGACCGCCGCCAGGACGTCGGCGGTCGCGGGGACCCCGTCGGCGCCCACGGGGACGCCCAGCACGAGCCGCCACGCGTCCGCCGGCGACCGGCCCGCGCGGACCTCGGCCGCGACGCCCGTCACGACGGCGCCCAGGAGCGCCGCCGGGTCCGGGCCGGCGTGCCGTCGGCCGCGCGACCACGGTGGCCGGTCGTGCCGCCTCGACGCGGTCGCCGTCGGGTGCCCGAGCCGTCCCGCGCGCCGTCGGGCCGACGCACCCCGCGTCCCGCCGAAGAGCGCGGCCGCGGCGGTCAGGACCACCACGAGCACGCCGGCGGCCGTTCCTCTCACCCCGGGGCCCTGTCCACCGGGGGCACGTCCGCCGAGACCGGGCTCCCCGCGGGCAGCACCCGCTCCAGGCGCCCGGCGAGTCCCGCCCACCCCGGCCCCGCGACGACCTCCCCGTCGGACCCGGCCGCGAGCGCGGTGCGGACCACCAGCGTCCCGCTCCCGGGGTCGCGCCCGACGGTCGCGATCTCGGCGAGCCGGCGCCTACCCCCGTCCCGGCGCAGGTGCAGGACGGCGTGGATCGCGCTCGCCGCCTGGGCCGCGAGCGCCTCCCGCGACAGCCCCGCGAGCGCGCCGAGCGCCTCCAGCCGGGCCGGGACGTCCGCCGCCGCGTTCGCGTGCACGGTGGTGCAGCCCCCGTCGTGGCCGGTGTTGAGCGCGCTGAGCACGTCGCGGACCTCGGCCCCGCGGCACTCGCCCAGCACCACCCGGTCGGGTCGCATCCGGAGCGACTCGCGCACGAGGTCGCCGAGGTCGACGCCCCCGGAGCCCTCGACGTTGGGCCGACGCGCGAGCAGGCGGACGACGTGCGGGTGCCGGGGCGCGAGCTCGCCCGCCTCCTCCACCAGGACGATCCGCTCCCCGGGGTCGGCGAGCGACAGCAGCGTCGAGAGCAGGGTGGTCTTGCCGGTGCCCGTCGCGCCGGAGACGAGCAGGTTCGACCGGCTCGCGACCAGCGCGCGGAGCACCCCGCGGGCGTCGGCCGGCACCGTGCCGTCCCGGACCAGGTCGTCGAGGGTGAAGGCCCGGTGCCGGAGCACCCGCAGCGACAGCAGCGCGCAGCCGTCGGCCACGGGCGGCAGCACGGCGTGCAGGCGGGTGCCGTCGGGCAGGCGGGCGTCGGCGGCGGGTCGCGCGTCGTCGAGGCGCTGACCGGCCGCCGCCGCCAGCCGCACCGCGAGCGCCCGGACCCGCGCGGCGTCCCCGAGGTCGACGGCCGCCCGCTGCAGCCGCCCGTCCCGCTCGACCCAGACGTCGCGGGGGCCGTTCACGAGCACGTCGGTCACGGCCGGGTCGTCGAGCAGCGCCTGCAGCGGTCCGGCTCCCACGATCTCGGCGCGGACGACCGCGTCCAGCTCCGTGAGCGCGGCGCTGCCGAGCACGCGCCCGCTCTCCCGCAGCGCCGCGGACACCCGGGCGCCGGTCACCGGTCCGCCCTCCGCGGCGAGCCGCTGCCGGACGCTCGCGACGAGGCCCCCGACCCCGTGCCCGTCGTCGCCGAGGTCGCGGCCGACCGCGCCGCCCGTCACGTGAGCCGCCGCGCGAGCCGCTGGACCGCCCGGGCCGCCGCCGACGGCAGCGCGGGGCCGACCCCGCTGTCGACCGCCGCGCCCAGCCCGCGCGCCCAGGGAAGGGACGCCACCACCGGCAGCCCGACGGCGGCTGCGACCTCCTCGACCCCGAGACCGCCCGGGGCTGGCGCCCGCGCGACGAGGCCCACGCGCCGCCCCGCGCCGACGAGCCCGTCCCGCAGCAGCCGCGCGCCCGCGACGGCGGGGACGTCGCGCGGCACCACCACGAGCACCGTCCGGCAGGCGGCGAGCAGCGTCGCCCCCCGCACCGCCGGGCCCTCACCCGCGCCGAGCACCGCCGCCCGGTCCAGGTCGAGCACCACGGACCCGTGCGCGGCGGCGAGCGCCCGGACCACGTCGCCCAGCGCCCCCGGCGGAGGCGGACCGGGGCGGCCGTCGTCGGTGGGCAGCACCCCGCACCGGCCCCAGCGCATGAGGTTGCCGGCGAGCAGCGCCGGGTCGACCGCGCCGCGCGCGCCGTCCAGGTCCGGCCAGCGCAGCCCGGGGTGCGCCTCGAGCCCGAGCACGGTGTCGACCGACGGCCCTGGCCCCGTGTCGACCAGCACCGCCGTGCCGCGCCGTGCGAGCTCGGCCGCGAGCGCCGCTGCCGTCACCGTGGCCCCGGCACCGCCGCGCGCGCCGACCACGCCCACCACCCCGGCCCCGGACGCCGGCCGCCCGCTCCTCGCCATCGCACCTCCCGGTGGTCACCGGCCCGGCCGACCCGGACCGCTCCCGCGTCCGCCGAGGCTGCCGTCCGTGCGCCGCCGCCCGAGGTCCGACGTCCCCGTCCCTGGGGACGACGCACCCGCGGTGCCCCTGTGGTCGTCCCGGTGGGGCTCGATACCCTCGGTCCAGGAGGCACCCGTCCCGATGACCCACCGCCCCACCTCGTCCGCGCCCCCCGTCGGCGGAGCACCGCCCACGCGCGCCGCCGCGTTCTTCGACCTCGACAAGACGGTCATCGCGACGTCGGCGGCGAGCGCGTTCGCGCGCCCGTTCCTGTCCGGCGGGCTGCTCACCCGTCGGGCGGCGCTCCGCTCGGCGGCGGCCCAGCTCGCGTTCCTGCTCGGCAGCGCCACCGAGGGCAGGACCGAGCGCGTGCGGGCCCAGCTGTCCGCGATGGTGGCGGGCTGGGACGTCGAGCGGGTGTCGTCGATCGTGTCCGCCAGCCTGCAGGACGCGATCGGCCCGGTCGTGTACGCCGAGGCGCTGGACCTGGTGGCCGAGCACCACGCGGCCGGCCACGACGTCGTGGTCGTGTCGGCGTCGAGCGCGGAGCTCGTGGAGCCGATCGCGGAGCTGATCGGGGCGGACGAGGTGATCGCCAGCCGGATGGGCGTCGCCGACGGGCGGTACACCGGCGAGATCGCGTTCTACGCCTACGGCCCCGCGAAGGCGCGCGCGATGCGGGAGCTCGCGGAGCGGCGCGGGTACGACCTCGCCGCGTCGTCGGCGTACACGGACTCCGACACGGACGCGCCGATGCTGCGCGTGGTCGGCCACGGGTTCGTCGTGAACCCGGACCGTGCGCTGCGGCGGCTGGCGGAGCGCGAGGGCTGGACGCCGCTGGTGTTCCGCCGGCACGTGGCGGTCGCGGCCGGTCGACGGCGGGCCGCCCTGCGGCAGCTCACCGGTCCGGCGGGGCGGGACGGCCTGGTGCTGGCGGGGGTGGCCGCCGTGGTCGCCGGCGCGGGACTGATCGCGTGGGCCTCGCGCGCCGCCCGCGACCGTCGCCGCCGCGCCTGAGCCCCGGCACCGTCCGGCATCCGGTCAGCCGTCCCGCCATCCGGGCGGCGGCTCGGACCGACCTGGGAGTTCGCCATGAGCCCTTCCCAGACGGCCCGCCGGCGGCTGTGATGGGCAGCACAACAGAACGGCCCGAGGGAACCCACGCGCGATCCGTCCACGCATAGGACGCGTCGAACGGGCTCGACCCCGTCTCGACTGACCCAGTGCACGCCTGATAACCCCCGCGGTCGTCCGTTCGGCAACGGCGTCCTCCCCGGGCGCCGTTGTTCGTTCCCGGGCGAGCCCGCCGGCCCGCGACCGGGTCCCCGTCAGCCCAGCCGGCCCGCCAGCACCGCGTCGGCCACCCGCCGCCCCTCGGCCGCGCCCGCGACCACCGCGTCGGCGCACGCCCCGATCCACGCGGCCACGCCCTCCGGCGTCCCCGTCGCGAACCGCGCCGCGGTGGCGAGGTAGGGCAGCGGCGCCGCCGCCCACGCCGACTCCGGCACGACCGCGCCGGTCGGGTCGAGCCCGCGCGCGCAGACCAGCAGCCGCGCCGCCGCCCGCGCAACCGTGCCGTTGCCCGCGGCGAACGGCCGCACCGCCAGGAGCTCTCCGTGCACCACCGCGGCGACGACGAGCGCGGGCGCCCGGGTGGCGCCGACGGTGCGGGTGAGCAGCGCGAGCCGCTCGGCCGCCCCGGCACCGTCGGGCGCCGGTCCCGGCCCGGTCAGGTCGCGGGGTGCCGCGTCCCCGGAACGCACGCGGCCCAGGTCCGCCTCGGGCAGCCACCCGGCGCCGGCCGCGGCGTGCAGGCGCGCGAGCACCTGGCCGAGCGGGGGCGGCGCGGCGGCCGTGCGAGCGCCGAGGTCGGGCCGCCAGGTGGCCGCGAGCACGGTCGCCCGCAGGGCGCCGACGGCCACGCGCAGGTCGGCCGGGTCGCCGCCCGCCGCCTCGCCCGGGACGCCTCCCGAGCCGTCGCCCGACCCCACCCGGTCCACACCCGTCGCGACCCCGCGCAGCACGTCCAGCGGAACCCGGGCCCCGTCTACCGCCGCCCCGGCGCACGCCGCCCGCACGTCGGCCTCGGCCCTGACCTCGCGCCACCGCCGTCGGAACGCCTCGTGCCAGCGCAGCTCCTCGCAGGCGGTCCGCGCCCGGTCGACGGACTCGCGCACGCCGGCGAGGTCGAGCAGCGGCGCGAGCGGGTCGTCGCCCGCGGGCGGGAGCGAGGACGGGACGACGGGCAGCACGCGGCCACCCTACGAGCGACGGCCCGGCGGGCGGCTCGCCGGGGCGCCGACCTGGGCGCGCGAGCGTGTTCCGGGTCACACTGACCCCATGCCCTCGACGCCGAGCGTGTCCTCGTCCATCACCGCGCGCCTGCACGTGGAGGCCCGGCCGACGGCCGTCTCCGAGCTGACGTCCGCCATCGAGCAGACGGGCGGCATCGTGACCGCCCTCGACGTCACCGCGTCGGGGCACGAGCGGCTGACGGTCGACGTCACGTGCGCCACGAGCGGCGAGGAGCACGCCGCGCAGATCGTCGCGGCCCTGCGCGCGCTCCCCGGCGTGGACGTCGAGCGGGTCAGCGACCGGACCTTCCTCATGCACCTCGGCGGCAAGCTGTCGATCGAGTCCAAGGTGCCGCTGCGCAACCGCGACGACCTGTCGATGGCCTACACCCCCGGCGTCGCGCGGGTGTGCGAGGCGATCGCGGCCCGCCCGGACGACGCCCGCCGCCTCACGATCAAGCGGAACACCATCGCCGTGGTCACGGACGGCAGCGCGGTGCTGGGGCTCGGGGACATCGGGCCGCTGGCGTCGCTGCCGGTGATGGAGGGCAAGGCGGCGCTGTTCAAGCGGTTCGCCGGGATCGACGCCTTCCCGCTCGCGCTGGACACCCAGGACGTGGACGAGATCGTCGAGACGGTCGTGCGGGTCGCACCGGTGTTCGCCGGCATCAACCTCGAGGACATCTCGGCGCCGCGGTGCTTCGAGGTCGAGCGCCGGCTGCGCGAGCGCCTGGACATCCCGGTGTTCCACGACGACCAGCACGGCACGGCGATCGTCGTGACGGCGGCGCTGACCAACGCGTTGAAGGTCGTCGGCAAGCAGATCGACCAGGTCCGGGTGGTGCTGTCCGGAGCGGGCGCGGCGGGCACCGCGGTGCTCAAGCTGCTGCTGTCGGCGGGCGTGCACGACGTCGTGGTCGCCGACATCGACGGCATCGTGCACACCGGCCGCGAGCTGGCGTCGCCGGAGCTGCGCTGGATCGCCGAGCGCACGAACCCGCGCGGCGTCACCGGGGAGCTGCGCGGCGCCCTGGCCGGCGCGGACGTGTTCATCGGGGTGAGCGCGCCGAACATCCTCACCGGCGAGGACGTCGCGACGATGGCCCGGGACGCGATCGTGTTCGCGATGGCCAACCCGCGCCCGGAGATCGACCCGGCCGAGGCGGCCCGGTACGCGGCGGTCGTCGGCACCGGGCGCAGCGACGTCGCGAACCAGATCAACAACGTGCTCGCGTTCCCGGGCGTGTTCCGGGGGCTGCTCGACGCGCGGTCGCACGTCATCACCGACGCGATGCTGCTCGCGGCGGCGCGGGCGCTCGCCTCGGTGGTGACCGACGACGAGCTGAACCCGGCGTACATCATCCCGAGCGTGTTCCACCCCGACGTCGCGTCCACGGTGGCCGCCGCGGTGGCGCAGGTGGCGGGCGCGATCGCCGGTCCCCGGGGGGCCGACACGGGCTCGGTCGCGGTCGTGCCGGTGCCCGGGATCTGAGCCCTCCCGGCCACCGCCGCGACCGGGGGTGCGCGCCCCCGCGCGCCCGTAGGATCGACCGGTGCAGTGCCACCACTTCGACGCCGCCCGGTGTCGCTCCTGCACCTGGATCGAGCAGCCCTACGCCGACCAGCTCGCCGCCAAGCAGGAGCGCTGCCGCGACCTGGTCGACCCGTTCGGGCCCCTCGACTGGCTGCCCCCGGTGGCGAGCGCCGAGTCCGGCTTCCGCAACAAGGCGAAGATGGCCGTCGGCGGCACGGTCGACGCCCCCACGCTCGGCATCCTCGACCCGGGCGGCGTCGGGGTCGACCTGCGCGACTGCGGCCTGTACCCCGCCTCGCTGCAGGCCTCGCTGCCGGTGCTGGCGGAGTTCGCGACCCTCGCCCGGCTGGTGCCGTACGACGTGCCGACGCGGCGCGGCGAGCTCAAGTACGTGCTCGTCACCGAGTCGCCCGACGGCGAGCTCATGGTGCGGTTCGTCCTGCGGTCGTCCGAGGCGCTGCCCCGGCTGCGGAAGCACCTGCCGTGGCTGCTGGCCACGCTGCCCCGCGCCGTCGTGGTGTCGGCGAACCTGCTCCCCGAGCACAAGGCCGTCCTCGAGGGCGACACCGAGGTCGTGCTCACCGAGCGGGCGACGCTGCGGATGCGGGTGAACGCCGTCGACCTGCACCTGCGGCCGCAGAGCTTCTTCCAGACGAACACCGCCGTCGCGGCGGCCCTGTACCGGATCGGCCGGGACTGGGTGGATGCCGCCGACCCGCGCTCGGTGTGGGACCTGTACTGCGGCGTCGGCGGCTTCGCGCTGCACGTCGCGCGGCCGGGGCGCACGGTCGTCGGCATCGAGACGTCGGCCGAGGCCGTCGCGAGCGCCGAGCAGAGCCGGGACGACCTCGGCCTCGCGGGCGTGCGGTTCGCCGCGGGCGACGCGACCGCGTTCGCGCTCGGCGCCGCGGCCCCGCCCGACCTGGTGGTCGTGAACCCGCCGCGGCGCGGGATCGGGCCGGCGCTCGCCGGGTGGCTCGAGGAGTCGGGCGTGCGGGACGTCGTCTACTCGTCGTGCAACGCCGCGTCGCTCGCGCGGGACCTCGCCGCCATGCCGTCGCTCCGGCCGCGCCGGGGCCGGCTGCTCGACATGTTCCCCCAGACCGGGCACTACGAGGTCGTCGTCGCGCTGTCCCGGGACTGACCCGCCCGCGGCCGTGCCTTTCGTCCCACGTCTGGGGCCGCGCGGGGCAGGACCCTGATCGCATGCTCAGCGTCGCCGAGGCCCTCGACTACCAGACGCAGGCGGCCCGGGCGAAGACGGACCTCGCCCGCCGCCCCGGCGTCTACCTCGTGAACACCATGCTCGCCGGCGCGTACATCGGGCTCGGCGTGGTCATCATGGCGACGGCGGGCGGGCCGCTGGCCGACGTCGGGTCGGGCTTCACGCCGCTGGTGCAGGGCCTGGTGTTCGGGGTCGCGCTGACGATCGTCGTGGTCGCCGGCGGCGAGCTCGCCACCTCCGGGATGATGGTGTTCACCCAGGGCGCGATGCGCGGGGCGATCTCCTGGGCGCGCGCCGGCGCGACGCTGCTGGCCTGCCTGGTCGGCAACCTGCTGGGCGCGTTCGTGCTGGCGGTGATCCTGCACCTGTCCGGCGCGCTGGGGCCCGACCGGCCGGCGGGCCGGATGATCGCGTCGATGATCGCCCACAAGGCCGAGGAGTCCGGCACCGAGCTGTTCTTCCGCGGCGTCATGTGCAACCTGATGGTCTGCCTGGCGATCTGGTGCGCCGGCCGGCTGCAGAACGAGGTCGCCAAGATCGTCGTGATCTTCGCGTGCGTGATGGTGTTCATCACCTCGGGGTTCGAGCACGTCGTCGCCAACATGACGACGTTCTCGTTCGGCCTCGTCGGCGGGCTCGAGGGCGCGACCGTCGCGGAGTTCGCGCGGAACGTGCTGCTCGTCGGGCTCGGCAACCTGGTCGGCGGCGGGCTGCTGGTCGGCGCGGCGAACGCGGTCGCGGCGGCCCCGCCGCGGGAGCCGGCCGCCCCCGCCGACCCGGCGGCGGCGCCGGAGCCCGAGGCGCTGGCGGCCGCGACGCGCTGAGGCCGGTCCGGCCAGACCTTCCACTCCACGCGCTCGGCACCGAGTCCAGACTGGACATCACCCCGGGATTCGGACATCTCGGGCGCGCCGTGGGGCGGGCGGCGACCCGGCGCTCTACGGTCGGACGGAGCACCGACGTGACCAGCGCGGCCGCGTCGACACCGAACCCGCTGCGCGGGAGGCGCCCGACGCTCCTGCCCCGCGCACCGTGAGCCGGCGACAAGGGAGCAGACATGAGCAGCACCTCGGACCGCGAGCAGGACGACACGCCGTCGACCGCGCCCGACACCGCGGAGCAGCGCGCGTCGGAACCGGGTACCCCCGACGCCGCCGGCACGGACGCGGGCGCCCCGCGGCCGCAGGGCGCTGACGCGGCGCCGACCGGCTCCGGCCCGGCCGATGCGACGCGCCCGGCGACCACGCCGACCGAGCGGGTGCCCGCCGTCCCGACGGCCGAGGCCACCTCCGCCACGGGCACCGCCCCCACCGCCCGCGCCACCGGCACCCCCTCCCGCGGCACCAGCGCGCACCGCGCGACCCGCCCCGCGCCCACCCCGCCCGCGCCCGACGACGCACCGGCCGACCTGCCCGGCGCCGCGGCCCTGCACGCCCCCGGCGTCCCCGGGACCCCCGGCGGTCCCGGCACGCCGGGCGGTCCGGGCACCCCGGGCGGACCCGGCACCCCGGGCGGACCGGGCTCCGCGCGGTTCGCCGCCGACGGCGCGGGCGCACCGACCGCCCCGCTCCCGACGACCCCGGCGGGCGGTGTCGCCCCCGGCGCGGCCACCACCGGCACGGCCACCACCGGCGCGGCCGCCCCGACGCCGACCGAACCCGTGCGTCGCACGAGCATCCGCGGGGCCGAGGCCCGCGCCGCCGCGGTGCTCACGCGCGACCCCGATGCGACGACCGACGCCCCCGACGCCGGGCTGCCCGGCACCGGGCCCTCCGACGCCACGGTGCCGTACGGCGACCCGTCCGCCCCGGCACCGGCCGGCCCGGCCGCCCCCGCCATCCCCGGCGCGCAGCACACCGCGCCCGAGGACGAGCACGCGACCCGGTCCCGGGGTCGCCGCGCTGCCGCGGGCACCCTCGAGCCGGTCGCCGAGCCCGCGCACCGCCCTGGCGGCGGCGCGCTCCGGCACGTGCTCGGCGCGCTGGTCGGGCTGGTGGTCGGCGCGATCGGCGTCTGGACGGTCCTGTTCGGGCAGTCGCGCGTGCTGGCCGCGCAGGCGCCCGGCTGGGACGCGTCCTACGACGTGCTCGGCGTGGTGCTGGTGACGGCCGGCGTGCTGGTGCTGGCGGTGGTGCTGGGCCTCGGCCTGTGGACGCCCGCCGTCCCGGTCACCGCGGGCCTGGTCGCCTCGGTGGTGGGCGTCGTGCTGCTGTACGTGCCCGCGACGACGCACGTCGACATCGTGCGGTGGATCGCCACCGACGGCACGGAGTACTCCGTGGTGCGGGCGACCGTGACCGCGACGTCCGGATCCGTGTTCGTCGTGGGCGCGCTGCTGCTGGTCGCGGGCCTGGTCCTGGCCGCCGCGCGCCGGCGCCGGCTGCCCCGGGCCTGACCCGAGCCACTCGGAACCACGGCCCCGAGCCCAGGCGCGGACCACACTCGCCAGGGACGAAAGTCCTACTAGAGTGCCGGGAGACGCGGCATCCGAGCCGCGCCAGATCGCACCGACGTCGTTGCGCTGGAGGCACACGTGGCCCTCGACAGCTCCACCCCGCAGTCCGCACCCGACGGGGCCCCCACCCCCGCGGACGGCACCGCCCCCGACAGCACCACCCCGGACGCCCCGGCGCCGGGCCTGGAGAACCTCCTCACCGAGGACCGCCGGTTCCCGCCCGACCCGGCGTTCGCCGCGCAGGCGAACGCGCACGCCGAGCTCTACGCCTGGGCCAACTCCGCGCGGCTCGAGTTCTGGGCCGAGCAGGCGCGCTCGCTCCTCGACTGGGCCGAGCCGTTCCACGAGGTGCTCGACTGGTCGGGCGCCCCGCGGGCCCGGTGGTTCGGAGACGGCCGGCTCAACGCCGCGTACAACGCGGTGGACCGGCACGTCGCGGCGGGCCACGGCGACCGGGTCGCACTGCACTTCGAGGGCGAGCCCGGCGACACCCGCACGCTGACCTACGCGGACCTGCAGCGCGAGGTGTCCCGGGCCGCGAACGCGCTCACGGCGCTCGGCGTGCAGACCGGCGACCGGGTCGCGATCTACCTGCCGCTGATCCCCGAGGCCGTCATCGCCATGCTGGCGTGCGCCCGGATCGGCGCCCCGCACTCGGTGGTGTTCGGCGGGTTCTCGGCCGAGGCGCTGCACACCCGGATCCTGGACGCGGACGCCCGCGTGGTCATCACGGCCGACGGCGGCTACCGGCGCGGCGCCCCGAGCGCGCTCAAGCCCACGGTGGACGAGGCGCTCGCCAAGGGCAGCGGCGACGTGGTCCGGAGCGTGCTCGTCGTCCGGCGGACCGGCCAGGAGGTGCCCTGGACCGAGGGCCGCGACGTCTGGTGGCACGACGCCGTCGACGGCGCGTCCGACACGCACGAGCCGGTCGCGGTCGAGGCGGAGCACCCGCTGTTCATCCTCTACACGTCGGGTACGACCGGGAAGCCGAAGGGCATCTTCCACACCACGGGCGGCTACCTGACCCAGGCGGCGTGGACGCATCTCAACGTCTTCGACCTCAAGCCCGAGACCGACGTCTACTGGTGCACGGCCGACGTCGGCTGGGTCACCGGGCACACCTACGTCGTCTACGGGCCGCTGATCAACGGCGCGACGCAGGTCATCTACGAGGGCACCCCCGACACCCCGCACCGCGGCCGGTGGTGGGAGATCGTCCAGAAGTACGGCGTGTCGATCCTCTACACCGCGCCGACGGCGATCCGGACCTGCATGAAGTGGGGCGAGGACGTCCCCGGCCAGTTCGACCTGTCGAGCCTGCGGGTGCTGGGGTCGGTCGGCGAGCCGATCAACCCCGAGGCCTGGACCTGGTACCGCCGGGTCATCGGCGGCGACCGCACCCCCGTCGTCGACACCTGGTGGCAGACCGAGACCGGCGCGATCATGATCAGCCCGCTGCCGGGGGTCACCGTCGCCAAGCCGGGCTCCGCCCAGACCCCGCTGCCGGGCATCGCCGCGGACGTCATCGACGACGACGCGCACCCGGTCCCGAACGGCTCGGGCGGGTACCTCGTGCTCACCGAGCCGTGGCCGGCCATGCTCCGCGGCATCTGGGGCGACGAGCAGCGGTTCCGGGACACGTACTGGGCGCGGTTCCCCGGGATCTACTTCGCGGGGGACGGCGCCAAGAAGGACGAGGACGGCGACATCTGGCTGCTGGGCCGGGTGGACGACGTGATGAACGTGTCCGGGCACCGGCTGTCGACCACCGAGATCGAGTCGGCGCTGGTGTCGCACCCGTCGGTCGCGGAGGCGGCGGTCGTCGGCGCGCACGACGACACCACCGGGCAGGCCGTCGTGGCGTTCGTGATCCTGCGCGGCGGCGCGGCCGAGCAGTCGGCCGAGGAGACCGCGACCGAGCTGCGGGCGCACGTCGCGCAGCAGATCGGCCCGATCGCCAAGCCGCGGACGATCCTCGTGGTCCCGGAGCTGCCGAAGACCCGGTCCGGGAAGATCATGCGGCGCCTGCTGCGGGACGTCGCCGAGCACCGGCAGGTCGGCGACGCGACGACCCTGGCCGACTCGTCGGTGATGGACCTGATCCAGCAGGGCCTGGCGGCCCCGAAGGGCTGACCCGGCGCCCCCGCCGTAGACTGGACGCGTGCCCCGCCGCCGTGCGGGGCACGCGTCGGTCCGCCGCCGCCCCACCGGGGCCGCGCCGGCCGACCGGGACCGAGCAGCAGGGGGCGTCAGTGACCGGGTGGGACCTCACCGCGCGTCGCGCCGTCGACCTGCGCCGGGTCGCCAGCGCGCTCTGTCGCTGAGCAGCCGCCTCCGTCCCCCTCGCCCGCGTCGCGCGGGCCTCCTCCCACCCCACGGGCGCGCCCTGACGCGCGCCCGCGAAAGGCTGCTGCATGTCCTCCACCGCCCCTGCGGTGCGGGAGCGCTCGCGCGCCCGCACCCTCCTCGGCAACTTCGGCTTCCAGATCATCGCGGCGCTCGTGCTGGGCGTCGCGCTCGGCTGGGTCGCGCTCGCGATGGGCCCGGTGAACGCGGGCACCGACGCCGAGTCGCCGAACTGGCTCACCAGCACGCTCGACACCGTCGGCTCGTCGTTCGTCACGCTGCTGCGCGCGATCGTCCCGCCGCTGATCTTCGCCGCGATCGTCGCATCGGTCGCCAACCTGCAGAACGTCGCCAACGGCGCGCGCCTGGCCTGGCGGACCCTGCTCTGGTTCGCGATCACCGCGCTGATCTCCGTGGTCATCGGCATCGGCCTGGGCCTGGTGCTGCAGCCCGGCAACCACACCACCCTGTCCGTCGAGGACGGCTACGAGGCCGGTCGCACCGGCTCCTGGACCGACTTCCTCGACGGCCTGATCCCGGGCAACCCGCTCGGCCTCGGCGCGAGCACCTCCGCGGCGGAGGACGGCTCGCTCAGCACGTCCGTCAGCTTCAACGTCCTGCAGATCGTCGTCATCGCGATCGTCGTCGGCATCGCGGTGCTGCGCACCGGGTCGAAGGCGCAGCCGTTCCTCACGTTCGTCCGGTCCGCGCTGGCCGTGATCCAGAAGGTGCTGTGGTGGGTCATCCGCCTGGCGCCGCTCGGCACGCTCGGCCTGGTCGGCAACGCGGTCGCGTCGTACGGCTGGGACTCGCTCGCGTCGCTCGGCCGGTTCGCGATCGCCGTGTACGTCGGACTCGCGCTGGTGCTGTTCGTGGTCTACCCGGTGATCCTGCGGGCCAACGGCCTCGGCGTGGCCCGCTGGTTCCGCGGCGCCTGGCCGGCGATCCAGCTGGCGTTCGTGTCCCGGTCGTCGATCGGCACCCTGCCCGTGACGCAGCGCGTGACCGAGCGGAACCTCGGCGTGCCGTCGGAGTACGCGTCGTTCGCCGTGCCGCTGGCCGCCACGACCAAGATGGACGGCTGCGCGTCGATCTACCCGGCGATCTCCGCGATCTTCGTCGCGCAGATCTTCGGCATCGACCTGTCGGTGCTCGACTACGTGCTGATCGCGTTCGTGTCCGTCGTCGGCTCCGCGGCGACGGCCGGCCTCACGGGCGCGATCGTCATGCTGACGCTGACGCTGTCGACCCTCGGTCTGCCGCTCGCGGGCGTGGGCCTGCTGCTCGCGATCGACCCGATCCTCGACATGGGCCGCACCGCGGTGAACGTCGCCGGGCAGACCCTCGTGCCGACGATCGTCGCGAAGCGCGAGGGCATCCTCGACCGCGCGCAGTACGACACCGCCCAGGCGGAGGACCTGTTCACGGACGACGAGCCGGCGACCGAGCAGACCCCGACCCGGGACCCGGAGCCGGCCGCCGCCCGCTGACCCCGGCCGGGCACCCGTTCGGCTAGTGCCCTTGCCGATCTGCGGCAAGGGCACTAGCCTTGCCGGTGTGGTGAGCGATCAACCGACCCGACGGGTGCTCGCCGAGCTCCGGGCCGCGGGGTTCTCGCCACGACGGACCAGTGGCTCGCACACGCTGTGGGCGCATCCGGGCGGCGAGGCGGTCGCGGTCCCCGACGGGCACCGCAGGATCTCTCCGGGCGTCTACCGGAAGGTCCGGACCGCGATCGACCGGTCGGCCGACGACGAAGGGTGAGGGACGACATGCACGACGATCAGCCGGTGACGGTCCCGACGCGGCCGCGCTACACCGCGCACGTGACCCGCGAGGGCCGGTGGTGGATGGTCGCCGTCCCCGAGGTCGACGGGCTCACACAGGCGCGACGCCTGTCGGAGGCCGTCCCGATGGCCCGCTCCCTCGTCGCCGTCACGCTCGACGTCGACCCCGAGGACCTGGACATCGCGCTCAGCATCGACCGCGTCGGCGACGTCGACGTGGCGGACCGGCTGGCCGAGATCACCCGCGAGCGCGCCGCCCTGTCCGAGCTCGAGCGCAGCCTGGCGGAGCACACGCGGTCGCTCGCCCGGGACCTCGCGGAGCGCGACGTGCCTCAGCGCGACATCGGTGCGGTGCTGGGCGTCTCGCACCAGCGGGCGCAGCAGCTGCTCGCGTCGCGCCGCGCGTCCTGAACCACCGGGGTCGCCGGGCAGGTCGGGCGGCGGACGCCCGCACGCCGCACGTCCCGCCGAGAGAGGACCGCCGCGCCGAGAGAGGACGCCCGATGGCCCGATCTCGGCGAGGGCGTCCTCTCTCGGTGGGGCAACGCCGCCGCAGCGCCGGCGAAGCGTGTCAGCGGGTCGGGTGCGTCAGCGTCCCCGTGCGGGCGACCTCGCCCAGCCAGTGCGCGCTCGGCTTCGGGGTGCGCTCGAACGTGTCCCGGTCCCAGGCGATGAGCCCGAACGTCGGCGCGTACGAGCCCCACTCGTAGTTGTCGAGCGCCGACCAGTGCAGGTACCCGCGCACGTCGATGCCGTCGGCCATGGCCTCGTGCACGCCGACCAGCGCGTCGTGCGTGTAGTCGATCCGGCGCGCGTCGTCCTGCGTGGCGATGCCGTTCTCGGTCACCACGACCGGCACGCCGCCGGTGCGCTCCCAGGCGTTGCGGATGCCGATGCCGATGGCGGGCGGGAAGTACTCCCAGCCGGTCAGCGTGGTCTCGGCGCCCTCGGGGACGGGCAGCGGGTTGCCCTGCGGGTCGACGAACGTGCGCAGGTAGCCCTGCACGCCGATCCAGTCGTCGCCCTTCGCGGCGTCGAGGAAGATGTCCTCCCGCGGGTACCCGTAGGCCTTCGTGGCCTCCTCGGCGCCGGGCGCCGCGTGGTACGCCTGCGTGGCGACCGACCAGCCCGACCGCACCTGCGGCAGCTGCGCCAGCACCCCGCGGGACCGGCGGTGCGCCTCGATCAGCGCGTCGGTGATCTGCGGGTCCGGCGCCGGGAGGCGGGACGCCGTCATCTCGGTGCCCTCCTCGCCGCGGGTCATGGCGACCATGTTGGGCTCGTTGATGGTGCACACCCACTCGACGTCGTCGCCGAGGACGGGCAGCGCGATCTCCGTGAACCGCTCGAACAGCTCCGGCGCCTGCGGGTTCCGCCAGCCGCCGAGCCGCGCGAACCAGCGCGGGTGCGTGAAGTGGTGCAGCGTCACCGACGGCGTGAGCCCGTGCTCGCGGCAGGTGTCGACCATGCGGCGGTAGTGCGCGAGCTGCGCCTTGGAGACGAAGCCCTGCTCCGGCTCGATCCGCGCCCACTCGATGCTGAACCGGTACGAGTTCATCCCGAGCGACGCGAGCAGCGCGATGTCCTCGGGGTACCGGTGGTAGGAGTCGGCGGCGTCGCCGGACGGCTCGGCGAGGTCGGTGCCCGGCGCGTGCTCGCGCACCCACCAGTCGGAGTTGACGTTGTTCCCCTCGACCTGGTGCGCGGCGGTGGAGGCGCCCCAGAGGAAGCCCTCGGGGAACTGGCGGCTGACGGACATGCGGGGTCCTTCCGGTGGTGCGGGTGGTTCGGAGCGCGGCGGGGAGCGCCCGGCGCGCCCGGGGTCACTTGAGGCCGACGGTGGCGATGCCCTGGACGAAGTACCGCTGCAGCGCGACGAACAGCAGGAGGATCGGCGTGATGACCAGCACCGCGCCGGCCAGCAGCAGGCCGTAGTCGGTCGCCTGCTGGCCCGTGGAGTACAGGGACAGCGCGACGGGCAGCGTGTACATGTCCTGGCTCTGCGCCGCGACGAGCGGCCACAGGAAGTTGTTCCACGAGCCGAGGAACGTGAGGATGCCGAGCGTCGCGAGCGGCGGACCGCACAGCGGCATGACGACTCGCGCGAAGATCCGCAGCTCGCCGGCGCCGTCGATCCGGGCGGCCTCCATCAGCGGCTCGGGGATGCCGAGCATGAACTGCCGCATGAGGAACACCCCGAGCGGCTGGGTCAGGAACGGCAGGATCAGCGCCGGGTACGTGTTCAGCAGGCCGAGCGAGGTGACCTGCACGAACAGCGGCACGAACGTCACGACGCCCGGGACCATCAGCATGATCATCACGAGCGCGAACAGCGCCTTCTTGCCCGGGAAGTCCATCTTCGCCAGCGCGTAGCCGACCATCGAGCAGAACAGCAGGTTCCCGAGCACGGTCACGACCGCGACGACCACCGAGTTGGTGAAGAACTGCCCGAAGTTCAGGTCGGTGAACCACCGCCCGAAGTTGTCGAACGTCGGGTCCTGCGGCCAGATCGTCGGCGGCTTGGTGAGGATCTCGCGCTGCGTCTTGACCGAGCCGAGCACCATCCAGACGAACGGCAGCAGCCAGAGCAGCACGCCGACGACGAGCACGGTGTAGGTGAGCGCGCGGCCCGTGGGCCGCCGGCGGCGGCGCGGCGGAGCAGGCTGCGCGAGCCGGTCGACGGCCGGGTGCGGCGACGGCGGGGTGATCGTGGACATGGTTCCCCCTAGTCCTGCGACCGCAGCAGCCGGAACTGCAGCAGGCTCATGAGCGCGATGGCCAGGAACAGCACGTACGACGCCGCCGACGCGAACCCGTACTTGCCGAAGCCGAACTGCTCGAACGTGTAGAACGCGGTCGACAGCGTGGAGTCGAGCGGGCCGCCCTGCGTCATCACGAAGGCCTCCTCGAAGAACTGCAGGTAGCCGACCGAGATGAGCACCGCGCCGAGCAGCAGCGTCGGGCGCAGCAGCGGCAGGGTCACGCTGCGGAACCGGCGCCACGGGGACGCGCCGTCCATGACCGCGGCCTCCTGGACCTCGGCGGGCACGGCCTGCAGACCGGCCAGGAAGATCACCATGAGCGTGCCGACGTTCCGCCAGACGGCCATGAGGATCAGCGACGGCAGCGCCCAGGTGGTCGAGCTCAGCCAGTTCGGCCCTTCGATCCCGACCCAGCCGAGCGCCGTGTTGAGCAGCCCGTCGGGCTGCAGGATGTACCGCCACACCACCGACACCGCGACGATGCTGGTGACGACCGGGGCGTAGAACCCGACGCGGAACGCCGACCGGAACCGGCTGATCCCGGAGTTCAGCGCGACGGCGAGCGCCAGGGCGACCGCCATCGTCACGGGGATGCCGACGATCACGAACGTGCCGGTCACGCTGAGGGACTTCAGGAACCGCGCGTCGCCGAACAGCGCGACGTACTGGTCGAGGCCGACGAAGTTCACCGCGAACGGCGTGCGCACGTCCCGCGACGTGAAGTCCGTGAACGACATCGCGAACGACGACACCAGCGGCACGAGCATGAAGAACCCGAACACCAGGACGAACGGCAGCGCGAACATCCACGCGACCATCCCCTGGCGCCGGCGGCGGGCGGCGGCCGGCCCGCGGGAGGGGGCCGGCGCCCGGCCGGGTCGCGTGGACCCGGCCGGGCGGGGTGCGGCTGTGGTGGTCATGGGGGTCAGCCCACGCCGATCGACGTCGCCTGCTGCTGCAGCTCCGCGAGGGCCTCCTCGGGCGCCTCGCCGCTGACGGTCATCCGCTCGAGCACGGAGTCGGCGGCCGCGCCGACCTGCACCCACGCGGTGTTCACCGGCGGGGCCTGCGTGTCCTCGAGCTGCTCGCCGAACACGGCCAGCTTCTGGTCGTCGGCCAGCGACGGGTCGTCCCACGCGGACTGCTGCGACGGCAGGTCGCCGGTCACGTCGTACCACTTCACCTGGACGTCCGGCTGGGTCAGCCAGTCGACGAGCTTCCACGCGGCGTCGGCGTTGTCCGAGTCCTGGAACACGACCAGGTTGGAGCCGCCCGCGAACGAGGTCGACGACTCCCCGGCCGGGATGCGCGCGGTGGCGTACTTGTCCTCGAAGCCCTCGCCGCCGAGCGTGGCGAGCTGGCCCATCATGAACGGGCCGTCGATGAGCATCGGCGTGGTGCCGGCGACGAACTCCGCCTCCTGGGCGCCCGCGCTCCGGTCGGCCGAGGCGTTCGCGACGCCGTCCGAGAAGAACGACGTGTAGTAGTCGTAGGCCTCGACCATCTCCGGGGTGTCGAGCGTCCACTCGGTCTGGTCGTCGTTCATCAGGCTCGCGCCGTTCGACCACGGGGCCCACAGCGAGCCCTGGAACGAGTCGTTGCCAGCGGACTGCAGCCGGATGCCGTAGTCGGCGCCCGCCTTGGCCTGCATGTCGGCGGCCATCTGCTTGAGGTCCTCCTGCGTGGCCGGCGCCTCGGTCCAGCCCGCCTGCTCGGCGAGGTCGGTCCGGTAGTACAGGACGCGGGTGTCCACGTACCACGGGACGCCGATCGCGGTGCCGTCGAGCTCCGCCGTGCCGAGCGAGCCCTCGAAGATGCCGCTGGTGTCGATGGCGTCCGGGACGGCGGCGAACGCGTCGCCGAACTCGGCCATCCACGTGGTGCCCATCATCGCGACGTCCGGCGTGGTGCCGGCGGCGATGGCGGTCTGGAACTTGTCGCGCGCCGCGTCCCACGGGATCGGCACGACCTCGATGTCGACGTCCGGGTTGGCGTCGGTGAACTCCTGGACGAAGTCGGGCAGCGCCTCGCCCTCGGCGCCCATGGCCCAGACGGTGAGCTCGCCGGAGGCGGCCCCCTCGGACAGCGTCGCGGCGTCGGTGGCGCCGCCGCCGGTGTCGTCGGAGCGGCCGCACGCGGTCAGCGCGGTCACGGCGAGCGCGGTCACCACGGCGACGCGCGCAGCGGGACGGATCATGGTTCGTTCCTCCTCGAACGGACGGGTGGCGCGTGCGGCGGGCGCCTCGCGCTTCTATGCGCTTAGATGCACAGGTCATGTTAAGCGCATAGAATGAACCGCGCAAGGGGGCCCGGTCCGGGGCGCCGGAACCCCTACCATCGTGCGGGGCCCCGAGGAGGTGGTGCAGTGCCGCGTCGACCGACCGTCTACGACGTCGCCGAGCGCGCGGGGGTGTCGATCGCCACCGTGTCGTTCACCTTCCGGCAGCCCGAGCGGGTCCGCGACTCCACCCGCGCCGCGGTGCTCGTCGCCGCGGGCGAGCTCGGCTACGTGCCGAACGCCAGCGCGCGCGGCCTCGCCCACGGACGCACCGGGGCGCTCGGCCTGTACTCGTTCGACCTCATGCTCGCCGCACCGCAGAAGGGCGCCGACGGCGCGCTGCCGGTCGCCACGCCGACGCCGGTCGACGACACCGACCCCGACGCCGACCCGCGCGCCTTCCCGCTGTACGTGGACGAGGTGCAGCGCGGCTTCGAGCTCGAGTGCTGGCAGCGCGGCCAGGCCCTGCTGCTGAGCAGCGGGAGCGGCTCGGGGGCGTCGGTGACCGAGGTCGCGGGCCGCGTCGACGGCCTCGCGGTGTTCCCGGGCCCGACGCCCGTCGGCACGCTGGAGAACGTCGCGCGGCGCATCCCCGTCGTCGCGTTCAGCACGCCCCCGGTCGCCGACGGCCTGCACCACATCGGCGTCGACAACCGTGCGGGGATGCGCGACGTGGTCGACCACCTGGTCCGGGACCACGGGCTGCGCGACCTCGGCTTCGTCGGACGGCTGACCACCCCCGACTACGGCGAGCGGTTCGCCGGCTTCCGGGAGGCCGTCGCCGCCGCCGGGCTGCCCGAGCCCGCCGAGCCGCTCGACCCGACCGACCTCGCCGAGCCGCACCGGTTCGAGGTGCTGGCCGCGCTCGCCGCCGAGGACCGGCTGCCGCGGGCGCTGGTCTGCGCGAGCGACCAGCTGGCGCTCGGCGTGCTCGACCTGCTCGCCGCGCGCGGGGTGCCCGTGCCGGAGCGGGTCGTGGTCACCGGGTTCGACGGCATCCTCGCCGGGCGGCTGGCCCGACCGTCGCTCACCACGGTGCGGCAGCCGATGGCGGCGATGGGCCGGCTGGCCGTGCAGGTGCTCGTGCGGCACGCCGGGGCCCCGGCGGAGGAGCCGGAGTCGCACCGGCTGCCCGTGCGGGTGGTGCGACGCGAGTCCTGCGGCTGCCCGCCGCCCGCCTGAGCCGGCGGGCCCGCTGCGGTCAGCCCGCCGCGTGCTCGCGCACGTGCCGGACCAGCGCCGCCGTGGCCGCCGACGGCCGCCGGTCCCGCGGCACCGCGAGCGCCAGCGGCCAGCGCGGCCCGGCGGCGAGCGCGACCACCGGGAGGTCGGGCGCGGCCTCGGCGGTGAACCGCGGCACGATCGCGACCCCCAGCCCGTGCCGCACGTAACCCGCGACGGTCCCGATGTCGGCGACCTCCACCGTCACCCGGCGCTCCAGCCCCGCGGCGTCGAACGCCGCGTCGGTCGCCGCGCGGTTGCCGTACCCCGCCGGCGAGTCGATGAAGTCGAGCCCGGCGAGCTCCCCGAGGTCGACGGGACGGCCACCGTCCCGCGCCGCGAGGTCGTGCCCCGCCGGGAGCAGCAGGTCCATGGGCGCCGAGGCGAGGTCGATCAGCGGCACGCCCGGGGCCGCCCCGGCGGGCAGCGACACGAACGCGAGGTCCAGGTGCCGGTCCGCCACCGCCCCGGCCAGGCCCGCGGAACCCGAGGTCGACGCGCTGAGCCGGAGCGCGACGCCGGGGTGCGCGCGGTGGAACGCACCCAGCAGCGCGGGCACGTCGACCAGTCCCACCGACGGCATGGTCCCGACCCGGACCGTCCCGGACAGCCCGCCCCGCACCAGGTCCACCGCCTCGCGGGCGTCCCGGGCCGCGTCGAGCGCGGCGCGGGCGTGCGGGAGCAGCGCGGCGCCCGCGTCCGTCAGCGCGACCCGGCGCGGGCCGCGGGCGAGCAGGGGCGCGCCGACCTCGCGTTCCAGCGCCTGGACCGACGCGGACACCGCGGACTGCACGAGCAGCAGCCGCCCGGCCGCCGCCGTGAACGTGCCCTCCTCCACGACGGCGACGAACGCGGCTAGCTGCCGGAGCTCCATGCGTCGATCCTATCGATGCTGTCGATGGCGACCAGCGAGAACCAATGTTGGACGCGATGCCACCTCCGGGCGCACGGTGGGCGGAGCACGCACCCGACCGAGAGGACGGCCGCCCGATGTCCACCCCCACGCTCCCCCGCTCCCACCGGACGCCCCGCACGCCCGCGCCCGCGCACCCCGGCGACGAGCACCTTGCCCGCCCCTCGGACGCCCGCACCACCGGCCCCCGGCCCGCCGCCTCGCCCGCCCGGCACCGCGCCGGCTTCTGGCTCGTCGCCGCGGCCTTCCTCGCCACGATGGCGTTCTCCACGGTCCCCGCGCCGCTCTACCCGCTGTACCAGGCGGCGGACGGGTTCTCGACGTTCACCGTCACGGTCGTGTTCGCCGCGTACGCGGTCGGCGTCGCGCTCGCGCTGGTGCTGGCCGGGCACGTGTCCGACTGGCTCGGCCGCCGGCGCGTGCTGCTCCCCGCCCTGGCGCTCGAGCTCGCCGCGGCCGCGCTGTTCCTGTCCGGCACGGGGCTCGCCACGCTGCTGGTCGCCCGGTTCGTCAGCGGCCTCGGCGTCGGGATGCTCACCGCCACGGCGACCGCCCACCTCGCCGAGCTGCACGCCGCGCACCGCCCCGGGGACGCGGGGCACCGGCCGCAGGTCGTCGCCGTCGTCGCGAACATCGGCGGCCTCGGTGCCGGCGCGCTCGCCGCGGGGGCCCTCGCGCAGACGGGGGTGGCCCCGCTGCGGCTGCCCTACCTGGTGTTCGTGGCGCTTCTCCTGCTGGGCGTCGTGGGCGTGCTGATCGCTCCGGAGACGGTCAGCCGTCCCGCGGCGCGCCCGGCGTACCGGCCGCAGCGCCCGCGCCGAGCGGGCGGCGACCCCGCGGCGCAGCGCCTGGCGTACGCGGCCGCGTTCGCGTCGTTCGCGGTGTTCGGGGTGTTTACGTCGGTGGCGCCGGGGTTCGTGGGCGGCACCCTGCACCACACGTCGCGGCTGCTCGCGGGGCTGGTGGTGTTCGTCGTCTTCGGCGCCGCGGCCGCGGTCCAGGCGGCGACCACCCGGGTGCGGCCGGCGACGCGGCTGCGGGCCGGCCTCGCGACGCAGGCGGCCGGGCTGGTGGTGCTGACCGCCGGGATGCTGGCCGAGCGCCTCGACGTGTTCCTCGTCGGCGGCCTCGTCACCGGCGCCGGCGCGGGTCTGCTGTTCGCGGCAGCGTCGGGCACGATCGCCGCGGCGGCGGCGCCGCACCAGCGGGGCGAGGCGCTGGCCGGGCTGTTCCTGGTCGCGTACCTCGGGCTGAGCCTGCCCGCGATGGGGCTCGGGCTGATCGCCCGCGCGCTCCCGCAGTCGACCGCCATGGCCGTGCTGGCGGGCACCCTGCTGGCGCTGCTCGCGGCGCTGGCGGTCGCCGCCCGTCGCGCGGGTCAGACGCCGAGGTAGCGGCGGAGCTGGCGGACCGCGGCGCGGCCGGCGCGGTTCGCGCCGACCGTGCTCGCGCTCGGCCCGTACCCGACCAGCTGGACGCGCGGGTCGGCGACCACGCGGGTGCCGTCCATGACGATCCCGCCGCCGCTGCCCCGCAGCCCGAGCGGCCGCAGGTGGTCGAGCGCCGCCCGGAACCCGGTGGCCCACAGCACCGCGTCCGCCTCGACGTGCTCGGGGCCCGTGACCCAGCCGTCGGCGAGCGGCCCGCGCGCGGCGGCCTCGTCCCAGTCGGCCCCGTCCGGCACGAGCCGGGCGAACATCGGCCGCGCCACGAGCACCCCGCGCGCGATGCCGTCCCGGTACGTGTCGGTGAGCGGCAGGCCGGTGGCGGCGACGATGCTCTGCGGCGGCAGCCCGGCCCGGGTGCGCTCGTCGACCCGCGTCACCGCCTCGCGCCCGAGCTCCGGGCTGAACTCGGCGTCCCGCCAGTCCGGCGGACGGCGGGTGACCCAGGTCGTCGACGCCGCCACGGGGTGGATCGCGAGCAGGTGCTGCACCGCGGAGATGCCACCGCCCACGACGACCACCCGGCGGCCGGCGAACTCCTCCGGCGACCGGTAGTCGTGGGTGTGCCGCTGGATGCCCGCGAAGGAGGCGGCGCCCGGGTACGTCGGCCAGAACGGCCGGGTCCACGTCCCGGTCGCGTTCACCAGGGCGCGCGTGTGCCAGGTCCGGGTCACCCGGCGGCGCGCGGTCGCGGCCTCCGCCCGGCAGGCGCCGACGCCGCCCCCGAGGCCGTCGTCCGGGTCGGGCGCCGCGACCGGGACGCGCTCGGTCTCCTCGGTCTCGACGGCCAGCAGCCGCCCCGGCCCGCCGACGTCCCGGACGCGGCGCACCTCGACGGGCCGCCGGACGGCGAGGCCGAGGTCGCGCTCGTAGGAGCCGAAGTACCGGGTCAGGGCGCGGCTCGCGGGCTCGTCGGCGTCGAAGGTCGGCAGCGGGCGGCCGGGCAGCTCGTACACGCCGTTGACCGTGGCCATCGTCAGGCCGGGCCAGCGTTCGCGCCAGGCGCCGCCGGGTCCGGCGGCCGCATCGAGCACGACGTAGGTGGGGCGGCCGTCCGCGGCGGGGCGCGCCGCGCGGCGGCCGGGGGCGGGGTGGTCGGGACCCGTCGGCGCCGCCGGGATGAAGCCCGAGCGCTCCAGGTGCGCCGCCACGGCGAGCCCGGCCTGCCCGGCGCCGACGACCACGACGTCCGCCGAGGCGGGGGTCGGGTTCTCGTCGGGCATGCCTGGTGCAACGCGGCACCCCCGCCGGTCGTTCCCCCGGCAGCGCCCCGTCGTGCGCGCCGACCGGGGTCGTCCGCGCCGAGCGCGGCAGATCGCGCCGACCGCGGCACCTCCAGCCACCGCGCTCGGCGGCACCGACCGCGCTCGGTGCGTGCGCCCGGCGCTGCCGCGTCCGCGCCCGGTGCGCGCGCCCAGAGCGCCCGGGTGGTGGGATGAGGCCGTGCCCGATCTCACCAGCCGTCCCGGCGCCCTGCCCGCCGCCACCGCCGCCGCCGTCCGCGACCTCGCCGCCGCAGCAGCGGCCCATGACGGCGTCGCCCCCCTGTCCGAGCAGCCGCTGCTCTGGCTGACCGGCGGCGGCCCGGACGTCGTGCACGTCCTGGCCGGCGATGCGGACGCCTCGACGGGCTACGCCCAGGTCGACCTCCGCGACCCGGCGCTCGCCACCGCCGAGGTCGTCGTGCACCCGGACGCGCGCCGCCGCGGCACCGGCACCGCCCTGCTCGACGCCGCCCTGGCCGCGGCCCGCGCCCGCGGCGGCGACGCGGTGTCCGTGTGGGCGCACGGCGACGTGGCCCCGGCCCGGGCGCTGGCGACGTCGCGCGGCCTGCCGGTCGTGCGCGAGCTGTGGCAGATGGCGCTCGACCCGCTGACCGCACCCGACCCCGACGCGGCCCCGCTCCCCGCCGGCGTCACGGTCCGCACCTTCGAGCCGGGCCGCGACGAGGACGCCTGGGTCGCCGTGAACGCGCGCGCCTTCGCGCAGCACCCCGAGCAGGGCCGGCTGACCCGCGCCGATTTGGAGGCCCGCGAGTCCGAGCCGTGGTTCGACCCGGAGGGGTTCCTACTGGCCGAGGAGGGTGGCACGCTGTTGGGCTTCGGCTGGACCAAGGTCGCCGAGCCCGGCGAGGGCGAGATCTACGCCCTCGGCGTCGACCCCGCGGCCCAGGGCCGGCGGCTCGGGCCCGCGCTGACCGCCCGGATGCTCGCACACCTGGCCCACCGCGGGGTCCCGCGCGTGGTGCTCTACACCGAGGGTGACAACGCGCCGGCGATCCGGGTCTACCGGGCGGCGGGGTTCGAGCGGTCGGCGGTGGACGTGGTCTACCGCGTGGGCTGAGGCCCCAGGTCGCCCTTCGGTCACCCGTCGGACACCTCCTGGTGCCACCATGTGGGGATGACCGACGCCACCGCCTCCGACGGCGCGCCCCGCAAGCCGCGCGCCCGCCGCGCCGCGCCTGCCGCCACGGCGGCCGCCGGGCGCACCAGCACGGGCCGGACCGGCGCCCGGTCCGCGGGCACCCGCACCGCCGCCTCGCGGAGCCGCGCGGCCACCACGCCGGCCACCGCCGAGGCGGACGGCCAGACCACCGCGCCCGCGGCATCGCCGCGCCCCCGGACGCTGGCCCCCGAGCTCGCCGCGCACATCGCCGAGCACATCGAGATGGGCGACGGCGCCCGCGGCGAGCAGCCCGCGCCCGAGGCCCCGCTGCCCGCCGACCGGTTCCTCGACCGCGAGGTCAGCTGGCTGGCCTTCAACCAGCGCGTCCTGGAGCTCGCGGAGGACGAGACCCAGCCGCTGCTGGAGCGGGTGCGGTACCTCGCGATCTTCGCGTCCAACCTGGACGAGTTCTTCATGGTCCGGGTCGCCGGCCTGAAGCGGCGCATCGCCACCGGCCTGGCCGTCACGGCGGCCTCGGGCCTGAGCCCGCGCCAGGTGCTGGAGGCGATCAGCCAGCGCGCGCACGAGCTCGCCGCCCGGCACGCGCAGGTGTTCGCCGACCAGGTGCAGCCCGAGCTGGCGACGCAGGGCATCACGCTGGTGCGCTGGGAGCAGCTGGGCGAGGCCGAGCAGGACCGGTTGCGGAAGTACTTCCGGAAGCAGATCTTCCCGGTGCTGACCCCGCTGGCGGTCGACCCCGCACACCCGTTCCCGTACATCTCCGGGCTGTCGCTGAACCTGGCCGTCGTCGTGGTGAACCCGTCGACGGGCAAGGAGCACTTCGCCCGGGTCAAGGTGCCGCCGCTGCTCCCCCGGTACATCGCGGTCGACTGGCGCGGGCGCCCGACCGACGCGTCCGGCTCGGCCTCCGACCGCGGCCCGATGTCGTTCGTGCCGGTCGAGGACGTCATCGCGCAGCACCTCGACCAGCTGTTCCCCGGCATGGAGGTCAGCGAGCACCACACGTTCCGCGTCACCCGGAACGAGGACGTGGAGGTCGAGGAGGACGACGCGGAGAACCTGCTCCAGGCGATGGAGAAGGAGCTGCTGCGCCGGAAGTTCGGCCCGCCGGTCCGCCTCGAGATCGCCGACTCGATCAGCCCGCGCATCCGGTCGCTGCTGGTCCGCGAGCTCGGGGTCGCGGAGGACGAGGTCTACGAGATGCCCGCGCCGCTCGACCACACCGGCCTCAACCTCATCGCCGACCTGGACCGCGCGGACCTGCAGTACCCGCGGTTCGTGCCGACGACGCACCGGTTCCTGGCCGAGGTCGAGAGCGCCAACCCGACGGACGTGTTCGCCGCGATCCGGGCCCGGGACATCCTGCTGCACCACCCGTACGACTCGTTCTCGACGTCGGTGCAGACCTTCCTGGAGCAGGCCGCGGCCGACCCGAAGGTCCTGGCGATCAAGCAGACGCTCTACCGGACGTCGGGCGACTCCCCGATCGTGGACGCGCTGATCGACGCCGCCGAGGCCGGCAAGCAGGTCCTCGCCCTGGTCGAGATCAAGGCCCGGTTCGACGAGCAGGCCAACATCGAGTGGGCCCGCAAGCTGGAGCAGGCCGGCGTGCACGTGGTCTACGGCATCGTCGGGCTGAAGACGCACGCGAAGCTGTCGCTGGTCGTGCGCCAGGAGTCGGACGGCCTGCGCCGGTACTGCCACGTCGGCACCGGCAACTACAACCCGAAGACCGCGCGGATCTACACCGACCTGGGCCTGCTGACCTGCGACCCGGACGTCGGCCAGGACCTCACCCGGCTGTTCAACCAGCTGTCCGGCTACGCGCCGAAGTCGCGGTTCCACCGGCTGCTCGTCGCGCCGCGCTCGGTGCGCTCGGGGCTGATCGAGCGGATCGACCGCGAGGCGGAGGCCGCTCGCGCGGGCCGGCCGTCCTGGATCAAGCTCAAGGTCAACTCGATGGTCGACGAGGAGACCATCGACGCCCTGTACCGCGCCTCGCAGGCGGGCGTCCCCGTCGACCTGTGCGTCCGCGGCATCTGCGCGCTGCGGCCCGGCGTCCCGGGGCTCTCCGAGACGGTGCGCGGGTGCGCTCGATCCTCGGCCGGTTCCTGGAGCACTCCCGCGTGTACGCGTTCGCGGCGGACGCGGGCGTCACCGAGGAGGTCGCCGACATCGGCCGCGAGGGCAGCACCCTGCTGCCCGGCCCGGAGGTCTACATCGGGTCGGCCGACCTCATGCACCGCAACCTCGACCGGCGCGTCGAGGCCCTGGTCCGGCTGTCCGACCCGGACCAGGTCGCGGAGCTGGTCGGCCTGCTCGACGAGTCGATGGCCGACGAGACCTCGTCGTGGCACCTCGGCCCGGACGGCGCCTGGACCCGGCACGCGCAGGGCCCGGACGGGCCGCTGCGCGACCTGCAGTCCACCCTGATCTACCGCCAGCGCCGCCGCCTGGGCTCGGGCCGGTGAGCGCCGGGCCGACCGCGCTCGTCCGTGCGGCGGGCGCCCTTGTCTGGCGCGTCCGCCAGGGCCGCCTGCAGGTCGTCCTCGTGCACCGCCCCCGGTACAAGGACTGGTCCTGGCCGAAGGGCAAGCTCGAGCCCGGGGAGCACGTGACGACCGCCGCGGTCCGCGAGGTGGAGGAGGAGTCCGGGCTCGAGATCGTGCTCGGCCGCCCCCTGCCCGGGCTGGAGTACAAGCTCGCGGACGGGCGGCGCAAGCGGGTGCACTACTGGGCGGCGCAGGTCGCCGGCCGTCCCGACCGCCCCGCGGTGCACGCCCGCCCCCCGGCCGTGCACGCGTCGCGGGACGAGATCGACGCCGTGCGCTGGGCGGACGTCGACGTGGCGCGCAAGCGCCTGACCCGCGAGGACGACCGCATCCCGCTCGACGCCCTGGTCGCCGCGCACGAGGCGGGGACGCTGGACACCCGAGCGGTCCTGGTCGTCCGGCACGGCCGCGCCAAGAGCCGGTCGTCGTGGAAGGGCGAGGAGGGCACGCGCCCGCTCACCGACGTCGGCCGGCTGCAGGCCGGGGCGCTCGTGCCGGTGCTGTCCGCCTACGGCGTCGCCGACGTGGTCACGAGCCCGTGGCTGCGGTGCTGCGCGACCGTCGAGCCGTACACGACGGCGGCGGGGCTGACCCCGGACCGGCGCGAGCCGCTCACCGAGGCGGAGCACGCCGACTCGCCGGAGAAGACCGCCGAGGCGGTGGCCGCCGTCCTGCGCACCCGGTCGGACCTCGCGCTGTGCACCCACCGGCCCGTGCTGCCGACGGTGCTCGACGTCGTGCGCGCGCACGCCCCCGAGGACGTCCGCGACCGGCTGCCCGCCGAGAACCCGTACCTGCGGCCGGGCCAGGTGCTCGTGTGCCACGTGGTGCGGACGGACCGCGACGCCCCGGACGAGGTGCGCGTCGAGGACGTCGAGCTGCACACGCCGCTGGGCAGCTGACGCCCCCACGCACGACGACGGCGCGCCACCCCGGCGAGGGGCGGCGCGCCGTCGTGCGTCGCGCGAGAGCGGGGTCCCTCAGACCGCGGCGCCCTCGAGCGTCCCGGTGACGGGCTCCTCGACCATGAGGATGCACTGCACCTCGCGGTCGCCGTCCGCCCACGACACCTCGCTCGGGGTCAGCGGTCCGGCGCCGATCGTGGAGGTCTCGTAGGCCATGCCCACGAACGGCTCGAAGGCGTCGTAGCAGAACTGCTCCGCCTGGGTGTCGATGTCGGCCGGGTACTCGTCGCCCTTCAGGCGGGTCTCGGCGTAGACCTCGCCGTCGTGCGGCTCGCTGCACGGGACGGTCGGCAGCGACTCGACCTGGGTCTCGGTCACGTCGGCCACGTTCAGGCAGTCGCCGACCTCGAGGGAGAAGACGTTCACGTCGGCCGCCTCGGTGATCTCCCCGGACGCCTCGTCGCGCTGGCCGTCGCCCGCGCCGCAGGCGGACAGGGCGAGCGCGGCGCCGGCCGCCAGGGACACAGCGGACATCCAGCGCACGGTCAGGTTCTTCGCAGTCATGGGACGAGTGAATCGCGTCCTCGTCGCGAATGTCCAGTTCGCGCCCGTTCGGGAACGTTCGGGCAGCACCTAGGGCGCACCACTCACCGCCGTGTTCAGGCACCCACGGGCTGGGCCACACCCTACGGTCGTCGCCACGAGGACCCACCGGCCGACGACGAGGACGTGCCATGGCAGACCTGACCACCGACCGCGCTGCCGTCGACGTGGCCGCCTCACGGCTCGCCGGGTACGGCCACACGCTCCCGAGCCCGTGGGCCGCCGACGTGGACGGGTGCGGCAGCAGTGCGGTCGCCGAGGCGGCGAGGGCGGTGAACACCACCGTCGGGGCTTGCGAGGCCCTCCGCTCGATCGACGACCAGCAGCTCCGCGAGGGCGTCGTAGTACGGCGCGTGGCCGCCCAGCTCGCCGAGCTGTTGGGCGGTTCCGAGGACCGGGCGATGCGGATCTACACCGACACGCGCGACGCGTTTCGCTCGCCGGCGAGGAGCTGAGCCCGGTGACCCGACGCCGACGTGCGCTCGTGCTCGGCGCGCTCGGCGCCACGCTCCTGGTCGCGGTCCTGGCGTGGCACCCCTGGGCGGGGTACACCGTGCCCCCGCGCGGAGTCGAGGAGAGCACCCCGGCCGAGGCATCCGGACCGGCTCCGGTCCCCGCGATCATCTGGCCCTACGGAACGCCCGACGACGGCCCCTGGGCCGACGACGAGTGGGTCCTGGCCCTGCGCCAGTTCGACCTGCTGACAGCGGCGGCCAACTACCACCACGACTACTCCGATCCCCGCCTGACCGCCTTCGCGTCCGAGCAGTCCCTGCAGTCGCGCGCGGTCGGAGCGTTCAATGCGGCGCTCGGTGCTCGGGACCCCGACCACCGCCTCTTCCGCCCGATCACGTACCGGCCCGGGCCGCGACCGTTGGTCGTCCTGGCCGTGGAGCCCGGCAAGATCGGCGCGACGATCCGGGTCTGCGTGCCCGAGAGCTGGGGGGCTACCTCGACCGACGACGTCCACGACCCACCCGACACCGGGATCGTGCGGCGGTGGGAGATGTACCGCACGCCCACCGGCGACATCTGGCCGACGGACCCACACCCCGAGGTCTCCCGCGGTGGCGGCACGACCCCGTGCGACCTGTCTCGCGTGCGCTTCGGGTACTTCGACCCCGCCCCGCCCTACGGCGAGGCCGTCGACCCGGGCACGGTCATCGGACCCGACGGCACCCCCGTCGCCCCAATCAGTTCAGGAACGGGCTCAGCATGAAGTACACCAACGCGGCGACCGCGGCGGCCGCGGGGATGGTGAGCACCCACGCGATGCCGATGTTCTTCGCGACGCCCCAGCGGACCGCGGACAGCCGCTTGGTCGCGCCGACGCCCATGATCGCCGAGGTGATCGTGTGCGTGGTCGACACCGGTGCGTGCAGCGCGAACGCGTTCACGTAGAGCACCACCGCGGAGACCGACTCGGCGACGAACCCGCGGGCCGGGTCGAGCTCGATGATCTTGCGGCCGAGGGTGCGCATGATGCGCCAGCCGCCGGAGTAGGTGCCGAGCGAGATGGCGGTGGCGGCGGCCAGCTTCACCCAGAGCGGGATGCCCTGCTCCGGGTTCGCCCAGCCCACGGTGAGCAGCGCCATGAAGATCACGCCCATGGTCTTCTGCGCGTCCTGCAGGCCGTGGCCGAGGGCCATCGCGGCGGCCGACACGGTCTGCGCTAGGCGGAACCGGCGGGTCGTCCGCGACGGCGACGCGTTCCGGATGAGCCACAGCAGGCCGACCATGACGAGGAACGCCAGGAAGAACCCGATGAGCGGCGAGAAGACCATCGGCAGGACGACCTTGTCGACGATCGCCGAGCCGTAGATCATCAGCCCGCCCGCGAGGCCGGCGCCCACGAGGCCGCCGATGAGCGCGTGCGTCGAGGACGACGGCAGGCCGAACCACCACGTGATGAGGTTCCACACGATCGCGCCGACCAGCGCGCAGAGCACGACCACGAGGGCCTGGTGCGGTGACGCGTCGCCGAGGTCGACGATCGAGGTCGCGATCGTCTCCGCGACCTCGGTGCCGAGCAGGGCGCCGGTGAAGTTCATGACCGCGGCCATCAGCAGCGCGGCCCGCGGCGTCAGCGCGCGCGTCGACACCGAGGTGGCGATGGCGTTGGCGGCGTCGTGGAAGCCGTTGGTGTAGTCGAAGCCGAGGGCCAGGGCGACCACGACCACGACGAGCGCGAGTTCCACCGGGACTCAGGACTCCTTGAGCGCGATGGTCTCGACCATGTTCGCGACCTTCTCGAACGCGTCGGCGGCGTCCTCGAGCTTCTCGACGACCTCCTTGAGCTTCATCAGGAGGATCGGGTCGGTGATCTCGTCGAACATCTGCGCGAGCAGCTTGCGGTGCGACTTGTCGGCCTGGTTCTCGAGCCGGTTGACCTCGACCCAGTACTCGGCGAGGTTCTCCATCGAGCGCAGCCGGGGCATCGCCTCGGCGGTCAGCTCGGCCGAGCGCTGCAGCACCTGCACCTGGTCGGCGACCCGCGGGGGGAGCTCGTCGATCTTGTACAGGACGATGAGGTCGGCGGCCTCCTCCATGAAGTCCATGCAGTCGTCCAGCGCGGACGCGAGGCCGTAGATGTCGTCCCGGTCGAACGGGGTGACGAACGTCTGGTTCAGCCGCCGCATGATCTGGTGGGTCGCCTCGTCGGCGAGGTGCTCGACGTCGCTCATCTGCTTGGCGAGCGCCTTGCGGGTCGCGCGGTCCGCGCCCAGCAGCTCGGCGAGCAGGTTGGCTCCGGTGACCAGGTGCGCCGCCGACGCGGCCAGGAGGTCGAAGAACGAGGTGTCGCGCGGGGTGAGGCGCAGGCGCACGAGAGGCTCCGCAGGAGAGGGGCTTGGTCAGGCACAGGCTAGGGCAGCCGCGGGGTGAACTCACAACCCCGCAAGTGAACCCAGGGTGAACGCACAGCATCCTCAGCGTGACGCACGACCGCCCGGCCCGCGCGTGGGACGGAGGTCACACGCCGGGGCCGGGCGGGGAGGGTGAGGACGCCGGACCGGGAAGCGCCTCTCGGCGCGCGGCCGCTCGGAGCGGCTTGAGTTGGAGCCCGGGGCTACCGCGGCCCGGCGTCGGGTTCGAGTTTACGCGCCGCGACCGATCACGTCCTGGGCGCGGACGGGTGAGCATCGCCACGGCCGGTGCGGGAACAACCCCGCGCGGCTCACTCGAGGGAGCCGGACCGCCACAGGTGGGCCGCCTGCTCCAGCTCCTCGGCGGTGCGCACGAGCGACCCCGCGCTGCGCGTGAGCCGGGCGGAGGCGTCGTCGCCCGTGAGGTCCAGGTGGTCGGCGTCGAAGGCCGCGCCGGTCGCGAGCACCCGGCAGAACGCCGCGCCGCGCTCCAGCGTCACCGCGAGGTCGCCGGTCCACACGCCCGACAGCACGGCGTCCAGCAGCACGCGCAGCTCCTCCGGCCCGGGCGGGCTGACGACCCCGACGACGACGTGGTGCACCGGCGCCGCGTCGAGCCCGAGGCGGTACCGGTCGGCGAGGGTCGCCGGGTCCCGGCGCACCCACTCGCGCAGCACGTACAGCCGCCACAGGGTGCCGGGCAGGGTCGTCGCGGGGCTGTCGGACCACAGGGCCGCCACGACGTCGAGCCCCTCGGTCTCGACGAGGCGCACCAGCCGCTCGACGAGCGCCGGGTCCTCCTCGCCCTCGGCCCGCCCGCGGTGCACGATCGCCGCCGCCGTGGTGTGCGCGACCTGCGACCGCAGCGCGGGGTCCATGTCGCCGGGCAGCTGGTCGGCGTCGCGCGGGTCGAGCATGGCGGGGCGGCGGAACCGCGGGCGGTCGTGGGGGGTCACCCGTCGATTGTCCGCCGGAACGCGGCGCGCGTCGCGGTCGGTCCCCGCCGGCGCGCGGACCGCCGCGGGACGGGTTACGGTTCCCGCCGCGCACCGAAGCCCGGCCTTCCGGGTGCGGGATGCGCTGCGCGGGTGAAAGGTGAGAACGCCTCGACCGGCGCCCGACGATGTGCTCCGGCCCAGGTGTTCTCTTCGCAGGACGAGCGGAGCAAGGAGAAGACGTCATGGCCGAAGGCAGTGCCCGACCCTCGACGGGGAGGCACCCGTCGCACAACAAGGCGATCGGCCTCGCGGTCGCCGCCGCGGTCGGCGGGTTTCTGTTCGGGTTCGACTCGTCCGTCATCAACGGCGCCGTCGACGCGATCCAGGGCCAGTTCGACCTGGGCGCGACCCTCACCGGGTTCGCCGTCGCCGTCGCGCTGCTCGGCTGCGCCGTCGGCGCCTGGGCGGGCGGCCGGCTCGCCGACCACTGGGGCCGCACCAAGGTGATGGTGCTGGGCTCCGTGCTGTTCTTCGTGTCCTCGATCCTGTCCGCGATCGCGTTCAGCGTCTGGGACCTGATCATCTGGCGCGTCCTCGCCGGCGTCGGCATCGGCATCGCCTCGGTGATCGCCCCCGCCTACATCGCCGAGATCGCGCCCGCGGCGCTGCGCGGCCGGCTCGGCTCGCTGCAGCAGCTCGCGATCACGCTCGGCATCTTCGCCGCTCTGCTGTCCGACCAGCTGCTGCAGGAGGCCGCGGGCGGCGCGTCCGAGGAGCTGTGGCTGGGCTGGGAGGCCTGGCGCTGGATGTTCCTCGTCGCCGTCGTGCCCGCCGCCGTCTACGGCATCCTCGCGCTGCGGATCCCCGAGTCGCCGCGCTACCTGGTGGCCAAGGGCCGCCGCGACGAGGCGGTCGCCGTCCTCGAGAGCGTGCTCGGCCCCGACGAAGACGCCCGCGAGCGCGTCGCCCAGATCGAGAAGACCATCGAGAAGGACAAGGCGCTCGAGGCGCAGGCCACGCTGCGCGGCCCGCGGTTCGGCCTGCTGCCCGTGGTCTGGGTCGGCATCCTGCTGTCGGTCTTCCAGCAGTTCGTCGGCATCAACGTGATCTTCTACTACTCGACGACCCTCTGGCAGGCCGTCGGGTTCGACGAGAGCCAGTCGTTCCTCGTCTCCACGATCACCTCGGTCACCAACGTGGCCGTCACGTTCATCGCGATCGCGCTCATCGACAAGGTGGGCCGCCGCCCGATCCTGCTCACCGGCTCGGCGGGCATGACCGTCTCGCTCGCCGTCATGGCGCTGGCGTTCACGCAGGCGTCCGGTTCGGGCGAGAACGTGTCGCTCCCGTCGCCGTGGGGTCCGGTCGCACTGGTCGCCGCGAACGCCTTCGTCGTGTTCTTCGGGGCGTCCTGGGGCCCGCTGGTCTGGGTCCTGCTCGGCGAGATGTTCCCCAACCGGATCCGCGCCGCCGCGCTGGGCGTCGCCGCCGCCGCGCAGTGGATCGCGAACTTCGTCATCACGGTGACGTTCCCGCCGCTGCTCGACACCTTCGGCGCGACCGGGCCGTACCTGATGTACGCCGTGTTCGCCGGCCTGTCGTTCTTCTTCGTGCTCGGCAAGGTCCCGGAGACCAAGGGCGTCGAGCTCGAGGACATGGAGGACCTGCCCCCGGCGCGCCGCCGGGAGGCGCGCGCCTGACGCGCTCGTTTGCGCCCGACCGAGCCCCTCGCGGAAACTTCGCGGGGGGCTCGGCCGTTGTCACGACGGCCGTCATCGCTCGAAGGGACACGCTGTGGGTACGCCGCACGACCACGCCGACCGGACCGACGCCGCGCGGGAGGTGACCCGATGAGCGCCGCGCTCGCCGCGCACGACGTCTGGGCCGGCTACGGCGGCGCCGCGGTGCTCCAGGGCGCCTCGCTGTCCGTCGCCCCGGGTGAGACCGTGGGCCTGATCGGCCGTTCCGGCGCGGGCAAGTCGACGCTCGCGCAGGTGCTGCTCGGCCGGCACAAGCCGACGCAGGGCCGCGCGACCTACGGCGCCCGCCCCGTCACCAAGATGTCCCGCAAGGAGACCAAGGCGTTCCGCTCGACCGTGCGCGCCGTGCACCAGGAGGGCCTGGTGGGCGTCGACAGCCGCACGTCGGTCGCCAAGGTGCTCCAGTCCACGCTGAACGACTCCCGCAAGGCGGGGCGGGCCACCGGGCTGGAGCCCGCGGACGTGCTCGCGCGCGTGGGCCTGGAGCCGCGGTTCCTCGACCGCACGCTGCACTCGCTGTCCGGCGGCGAGAAGCAGCGGCTGGCGCTCGCCGACGCGCTGGCGACGCGCCCCGAGATCCTCGTGCTCGACGAGCCCGCCACCGCGCTCGACCCGGCGCTCCGCGAGGCCGTCGCCGACCAGGTGGCCGCCATCGCCGCCACCGGGGTCGGGCTGCTCGTGGTGTCGCACGACCTGCGGCTGGTCGACCGGCTCGCCGACACGGTGCACGTGCTCGGCGAGGGCCGGATCGTGGAGTCGGGGTCGATGCGGTCGCTGCTGTCCGACCCGCAGGCCGCGGAGACGCGGGAGCTGGCCGAGGCGTACCCGGAGGCCGTGGGCGCGTTCCGCTGACGGCGGGCGGGCCGCCCGGGCCGCGGGCTCAGAGCGAGCCGAGCGTGAGCACCTCCTCCAGCCGCGCGGGCACGGGGCGGGCGTCGCCGCGCACGCCCGCCGCGGCGAGCGCCCGGGCGACCTCGTCGGCGTCCGCCCCGGCCACCCGCACGGCGCGGCCGGCCACGGTCACCGGGAGCCCCGCCGCGCTCAGCGCCCCGAACGCCGCCTGCCAGTCCGGCGTCCCGACCTCGACCGCCGTGGTCCCGTCCAGCACGTCCGCGAGCGTCCCCGCGGCGACGCGCCGGCCCCGGGACAGCAGCACGAGCGCGTCGCACTGCTCGGCCTCCTGCATGTAGTGCGTGGTCACGAGGACCGCGACTCCCGCCTCGGCCTGCTCGTGCACCGTGTCCCAGAGCGCCGCGCGGGCCAGCGGGTCGACGCCGGACGTCGGCTCGTCCAGGACCAGCAGCTCCGGCGCGTGCGACAGCGCCGCGGCGAACGCGAGCCGCCGCTGCAGGCCCAGCCCGAGCGACCCGACCAGCCGGTCCCGCTGCGCGGCCAGGTCGGCGGGCGGCTCCGGGACGTCGTCCAGCCCGTACGCCGCCGCCACGAACGCGAGGTTCTCCGCCACCGTGAGGTCCGCGGCCAGCCCGAGTCCCTGGGGGACGTAGCCGATCCGCCGGCGGACGTCCCGGGACGGCGCGCCGCCGAGCACCCGCACGGTGCCGGACGTCGGGGCGAGCAGGCCCAGCACGGTGCGGATCAGCGTCGTCTTGCCGGCGCCGTTCGCGCCGAGCAGGCCGAGCACCTGGCCGGGACGCACGGTCAGGGAGACGTCGTCGACGGCGCGGAACCCGCCGAAGGCGGTGACGACGTGCGCGGCCTCGACCGCCGCGGCTGCGGCGGCCGAGGCGGCGGGGCCCCCGGCACCGGCGCGTTGGTGCACATGCGCCGAGTGGACACCCGACACGTCGAGCGAGTAGTCGGCGGCTACTCGCTCGACGTGTCGAGTACCCCCTCGGTGCGCGGGGTGTGCGGCAGCGGGCGCGGCTTCGGTGCCGCGCCGCTCCAGGGTCAGCGCGATCACCGCGTCCTCGAGGTCGGCCGGGGCCTCGCCCTCCCCGGGCGCGACGAGCGCGTGCACGGCGCCCCCGCGGCGCCACTCCGCGACCGGCACCGCCCCGACCGGCCCCGCCTCCGGCACCGCCGCCGGGCCCCCCAGGCGACTGTCCGCTCCGACCGCGCGGACCGCGATCGACCCCCGAACCCGGGACGCCGCCTCCGACGGGTCGCCGCGGTAGACCGCCACCCCGCCGTCCAGCACCAGCACCGTCGCCGCGCGCTCCGCCTCGTCGAGGTACGTCGTCGTCACCAGCACCGCGGTGCCCCCGGCCGCCGCCGCGGACAGCATCCGCCAGAGGTCGACCCGGCTCACCGGGTCGACGCCCGTGGACGGCTCGTCCAGCACCACGAGCTTCGGGTCGGGGAGCACCGCGAGGCAGAACCCCAGCTTCTGCCGCATGCCCCCGGACAGCTCCCGTCCCAGCCGGTGCGGCACGTCGGCCAGCCCGGCCGCGCCCAGGAGCCGGTCGCCGCGGTCGCGGGCGGTCGCGGCGTCGAGCCCGTAGGCCCGCGCGACCAGGTCGACGTTCTCCGCCACGCTCAGGTCGGCCCACACCCCGGAGGTCGCGGGCAGGAAGCCGGTGCGGCGCGCGCCGGCCCGCCGCACCTCGCCCGCGTCGGCGACCTCGCGCCCGACCAGCAGGCGGGCCAGCGTGGTCTTCCCCGCGCCGTCGCCGCCCACGACCGCCGTGATCTCCCCCGCCGGCACCGGCAGCGTGACCGCGTCGAGCGCGACGTGCCCACCGCGGCGCACCGTGACGTCGCGGACGCCCCAGGTCGCCGTCGTCGCCACGGCGGTCACCGCCCGACCTCGGCCGGCGCGGCGGAGGCGGCCGCCGCCCCCCGCGGGCGGCGGGGCGTGATCGACGCGCGGAACCGCCAGACCGCGGCGCCGAACACCAGCACGGCCATGCCGGCCAGCACCGTGATCGGGAGCCACAGCGCGTCGATCCCGGCGCCGCGCAGCATCACGCCCTGCGACACCTGCGTGAAGTAGGTGAGCGGCAGGCAGTACCCGATCCAGCGCACCCCGAGCGGCATCGCGTCGAGCGGGAAGATGATCCCCGACAGCAGGATCTGCGGCAGCAGCACGAGGATCGCGGCCTGGATCGCCTGCCCGGCGTTCTGCGACACGGTCGAGATGAACACCCCGATGCCGAGCACCACGAACAGGAAGACCGCCCCGGCGAGGGCGAACAGCGCCACGTTCCCGGTGAACGGCACCCCGAAGATGAGCATCCCCAGCACCGTCACGACGACGAGGTCGAGCGCCGCGAGCAGGAAGTACGGCGCGATCTTGCCGACGATGACGTCGATCGGCCGCAGCGGCATCACCGCCAGCTGCTCCAGGGTCCCGGCCGCCCGCTCCTTCACCAGGCCGATGCTCGTGATGATCGTGCCGATGAACGTGAGGATCAGGCCGATCAGCGCGGGCACCATGACCCACGACGTCTCCAGGTCGGGGTTGAACAGGATCTCGGGCTGCACGGCGTCGCCGAGCCGCGCGACCACGACGTTCGCGGCCTGGGCGGCGAACAGGTTCGTGCCGTCGATCAGCACCTCCGGGACCGTCGCCGCCCCCTCCCCGGTGACGACCGCGACGTCGTACCGGTTGGCGGCGAGCGCGTCGACGGCGTCGGCCCGGTCGTCGCCCGGCAGCACGTCCCGGACGTCGAGCGTGCCGCCCGCCGGAGAGCCGGCGATCCGGTCCGCCGCCTCGGTGGCGCCCGGCCCGACGACCAGCGTGGTCAGGCTGTCGACCGTGAAGTTGGCCGCGAAGCCGAAGATCGTCAGCAGCAGCAGCGGCAGGACGACCAGCATCGCGACGGTCCGGCGGTCCCGGCGCAGCTCGCGGAACTCCTTGAGGATCATGGCGCGCACGGCGCTCGCCTCCCGGCATCGGGGCGTCTCCGACGGCGCCCGTCCACGTCCCACCGTAGCACCGAACCGGAACCTCCGATTCCGCTTACGGGCACCTATCCTGAGCCGGTGAGAGCGGACGCGGCACGGAACCAGCAGCGGGTGCTGGACGCCGCGCGCACCCTGTACTCGGCGCGGGGGCTCGACGAGCCGATGGAGGCGGTGGCCCGCGCCGCCGGCGTGGGCGTCGGCACCGTCTACCGGCACTTCCCCGACCGGTCCGCGCTGGTGCGGGCCGTCGTCGCCGACCGGCTGGCCCACGTCGGCGGCCTGCTCGACCGGGCCGGCGCCGGGCTCGCGGGCGACGACCCGCACACGGCGTGGGAGCAGTTCCTCACCGGCTTCCTCGAGTCCGGGCTGCCGCTGCTGCTGCCGGTGCTGGTGCCGCGCGCCCGCGACGCGGACGTGTTCACCCCGGAGCTCGTCGAGCGCCGCACGGCCACGGCGCTCGCCGCGGGCGAGGTCGTCCGGACCGCCCAGCGGCTCGGGCTCGTGCGGGATGACATCGGGGTCCCGGAGATCCTGCTGACCTTCGCGTCCGCGCTGCGCCCGCTGCCCGGGCTCCCGGACGAGCTCAACGCGGCGCTGCTCGCGCGGCGCGCGCCGCTGCTGCGGGCCGCGCTGCGGCCGGGCGGGGACCCGCTGCCGGGGCGGCCGGTCGAGGTGGCGGACCTGCTGGCGGCGATCGGCGGGCCGTGACCCGCACGCTCACGTCCGCGCCGACCTCGGTGGTTCAGTACCCCCGGTAGAACGCCATGATGCCCAGCCACAGCAGGAACGGGCCGCAGCACATCAGCGCCAGGACAACGGCCGAGACCGCCACCACGATCGCCTGGAAGGCCGCGTCGTCGGGCACCAGCCGGTTCGACCGGACCCCGAGCACCACCCCGGTGACCGCCACCGGCAGAGCGAGGAGCCCAGCCGCCCACAACGGACCCCAGTTGAAGTCGTGGTACGCGTTCGTGAACCCGCCGACGACCCCGAGCGCGACGATCGCGAGGACGACCGCGGACAGGACGTGCGCCGAGCGGCGCCACCTCTGCGCGGTGCGCAGGTCACGGGGGTCGACGGGGACGTCGCCGGCCGCCGGCTGCCCGGCGCTCAATGGTCGACCGCCGGGCTGACGACGGTGAAGAACACGCGCTGCGGGACTGGCGGCGGGCTCCCCCAGCCCCCGAGCGCCACGGTCCACGACCCGCCCACGTCCCGCGTGCGCAACGTCGTGTCCACGCCACTGACGTCCGGATCGTGCCGGCTGCCCGAGACCCACCCCTCGGCCCGAAGCAGCCGGATCATCTCCTCGGCCACCTGCACCGGCGACGTCGGCCAGTCCTGCGCCAGCTCCAGATCGACGCGGATCTGCCAGTACCGCCACGGGTCCGACGCACTGGTCTCGACCTGCCGCGTCCCCGATCTGACGATGTCGTCCTGGTACCGCGGCACCCCCTCCGCCGCCGTCAGCAGCAGCTCGGCGATCTCCTCCGCCCGCTCCCGCACCTCGTCCTCGCTCACCGCACTCCTCCCACACCCCGAGACCACGAGGGCGCCGACCAGAGCCAGCACCGAGCCCACCCGCACGCGCGACGGTGCTCGCCCCGGGGTCGCGGTTCGCCGCACCCGGCGCCACTCGCTCCGCGCGCCGGAACGCGTTCCGGCGGGCGGGTGGCCGACGACCGGGCCGCCGGCCACCCGCGCCACGGCTCAGCCCCGGATCTGGGACGCGATGTCCGCGTCGGTCTGCTCGATGATCTCGGCGACCTTGTTGAGCTGCTCGTTGATCGCCTGCAGCAGCTCCGCGAACTCCTTGATCTTGGGAGAGAGCTCGTTGAACTGCTCGTCGAAGCTCTCGAACGCCGACCCCTCCCAGTTGTCACTGATGACGCCCTGCTCCGTGGTCAGGGTCGAGAGGATCTCCTCGATGCCCTGGGAGCCGTCCGTGTACTTCTGCGCGGAGGTGCGCAGCTCGTCCGGCGTGAGCTTGATCTGTCCGGCCATCGTTCTCTCCATCTCCTCGGTGGCGTCCCCGGACCCCGGGGACGTGTGCGCGGTCCGAACGACCCCGCCGATCTCGCGCCTGTCACCCCGGCGCCGGGAGCTTCACCCGCGTGGCCCGCCCGTCGACGACGACGTACCCCTCGCGGTCCCCGGGGTCCGGCTCCCGGCTCGCGAGGTTCGCGGCCTTCAGCACGGACTGGTCGCCGAACCTGCCCACGACCAGGCCGGCCGTGATCTTCTTGACCACCCGGCCCAGGCCGTCGAAGCTCTTCCCCGCGGTGGCCGACGTGCCGCCGAGGAGGATCGGCATCCCGAACGCCGGTCCCTCGGCCAGCAGCCGCACCAGGTCGGCGAGGCGCGCCTCCCCGAGGTGCTCCGGCGCTCCCGCCACGTCGGCGAGCACGACGAGCGCAGCCTCGAGCCCCCGCGCGTGGTCCGCGAGGCTCGGCGGATCGGGCACCTCCTGCGTCTGGTGGTAGGCCTCCTGGCGCGCCGCGAGCTCCGCGAGGGCGGCCTCCAGCACCGCGGCCGTCCCGGCGGGCTCTCCCTCCGGTCGGGTGCGGCGCACCAGCTCGCGCAGCGCGCCGGCCTGGTCGTCCAGCACGAACGCTCCGCCCGGGAACGCGGCCGCTCCCGTCTCCCACAGCAGCGTCAGGGTGCGGCCGACCCGTTCCGCGTCGCCCGCGAGCACGAGCGCCTGCCGGCACCGCATCAGGGGGATGCCGACGGGATGCACCGTCTTGAGGTCCAGACCGACGGGCAGCCCGCCGGAGGCGACGAGCAGCGCGGTCTCCGGCCGACCGACCAGGTCGCCGACCTCGAGCCGGTCGGGGACCACGGGGAGGGGCTCCGGCCGTCGACCGCGCCAGCGCTCGTCCATCGCGCGCGCCTCCGCCTGGATGGCCTCGATCACGGCCAGCGCGTCCGCACCGTCGGCGGGCAGCGCGGTCTGAAAGGTCTCGGGCTGGTCGAGCCGGACGAGGCCGCGGCCGGGGACGTCGTCGATCTGCAGCGCGGTCCGGCCGACGATGCCGCGGGCCTCGCCGTCGTCGTTGAGCCGGAGCGCGATCTGCGTCTTGATGTTGGCGGAGAGGGTGGTGCGCAGGCTGGCCTGCCGCCCGGCGGTGAGCGCGAGGTGGATCCCCAGCCCCGCCCCCTCGCGTGCGACCGACGTGAGCAGCCCGGTCAGGGCCTCCTCGCCCGGCATGTCCTTCAGCCCTTCGAACCCGTCGACGACCAGCAGGACGTGCGGCAGCACCTCGCCAGACGCCCGCTCGAACATCTCGAGGCTGGCGACCGAGTGCTCGCCGAGCCGGCGCTTGCGCCGCTTGATCTCGGCCTCGAGGCGGGTGGCGAGCTTCTGCGCCTTCTGGGCGTCCTCGCTCGTCAGGGTGTCCGCGACCTGCGGCAGGCCGCGCAGGGGCAGCAGCCCGTTGGTGCCGAGGTCGAGCAGGTAGACGTGGAGGTGCTCCGGGCTGTGACCGCGGGCCAAGCCCATGACGAGGGTCTGCAGGAACGTCGACTTCCCGTACCCGGGGCTCGCGAACAGCGCGAGGTGCCCGTCGCGGGAGAGGTCGAGCCGGAGGGTGTCCTGCCGCTGCAGGCTCGGGACGTCGACGGTGCCGACGACCGGCCGCAGCGCGGACTTCGCCCCGGACCACGCGAGATCGGGATCGCACGGGTCCAGGTCCGTGACGTGGATGCGCTCGGGGAGCGGCGGCAACCACGGCCGAGGCAGCGGCGGCACGGACTCCTCGCGGGCGGCGCGGGCGACCTCCGCGACGACCGCCTCGAGCTCCGTGGGGACCCGCTGCACCGAGTCCGCGCGGTCCAGCCCGGAGAGGTCCGGGCTGAGGATCTCGTACTGGCCGAGGTCGTTGATCGCGGAGATGCTGACGTCCTCCTGCGGGCCGGCATCGCGGTCGGGTCGGTAGTCGGCGCCGCTCCACGCGCTCTGGAAGAGCTCGTAGATCTCGTTGTTCCCGACCTGCAGGTAGGCGCGCCCGGGCAGCGTGATCTCGGCGGCGTCCGGCGTCTTGATGATCTCCGTCGAGTCGGCCTTGTCCGCGACCTTGAGCGCGAGCTTGAACTTCGAGTTCGACCAGATCTGGTCGTTGACGACTCCCGACGGCTTCTGCGTGGCGAGGATCAGGTGGACGCCGAGCGAGCGTCCGATGCGTGCCGTGGACACGAGCTCGTCCATGAACTCGGGTTGCTCCGACTTCAGCTCGGCGAACTCGTCGGAGATCAGGAACAGGTGCGGCATCGGCTCGGCCGCGTCGCCCTGCTTCACCAGCTTCTGGTACTGGTTGATGTGGTTGACGTCGTGCGCCGCGAACACGCGCTGCCGCCGCTTGAGCTCTGCGTTGATGGACACGAGCGCCCGCATGCTCTGGGCGCCGTCGAGGTTGGTGATGGTCCCGAGCAGGTGCGGGAGGTCGGCGAACAGGTTCGCCATCCCGCCGCCCTTGTAATCGATGAGCAGGAACGCGACGTCGTGCGGGTGGAAGGTGACGGCCAGGCTGAGGATGTAGCTCTGGATGATCTCCGACTTGCCGGAGCCGGTCGTCCCGGCCACGAGTCCGTGCGGGCCGTGCGCCTTCTCGTGCAGGTCGAGCCGCACGACGTCGTCGGGGCCGCGAAGTCCCAGGGGGACGCCGAGCGTGCGGTGCGGCGCGTTGGCCGCCCAGCGCCCGGGCACGGCGAGCTGCTCCACGCGCTCCACGCCGTAGAGCTCCAGGAACGTCACCGACTCCGGGATGCTGCTGCGCACGTCCTGGAGGTGGTTCAGCGCACCGATCATCCGCGGGAGGCGTTCGCGGTCGAACCCGGGGGGAAGCCGGTCCGGGACGAACCGGGTGTCCTGGAGCTCGCCCTGCTCCAGCACCAGGACGCCCGTCGCCTTGTCCCGGATGTCGATGACCGTCGTCACGGAGTCGGACAGGCCGGACATCGTCTCCTGGACCACCACGACGCTGCAGCCCAGGTCCACGGGGTCGCCACGGAGGAACTCCATGACGACGTGGTCCGTCACCAGCGTCTCGTCCAGGATCACCACGACGAGATGCGGGACGAACATGGTGCTGCGGCCGGCGCGGTGCTCCGACCGGGCCTTCTGGCGCGCCTTGAGGATCTGGTCGAGGCTGGCAAGGACCTGGTCGCGGGACCGCTGGTCGTGCACGAACCCCCGGACGTTCACGTCCCGCAGGCTGGAGTGCCGGTACCAGCGCATCCACTCCCAGTCCGGCTCCTCGGACTCCGGGAACACGACCACGAACTGCAGGTCGTGGTAGCTGTGGAAGAACGCCAGCTGGGCGACGAGGATCTGCAGCTGCTCGACCACCAGCCTGCGAGGCCCGACGTAGCCGACCGGGCCGTGCCGGAGATCGGCGGTGACGGGCATCAGGTCGAGCGCCGCCGTGCTGTCGCAGAGGTGCCGGGCGAGCGCGTCGAGCTCGGCGCCGGTCGCCACCTTGGCGCGGTCGGCGAACTCGGCGGTCGTGGCGGCGGGCACCGTCCCGAGCCCCAGCCGGAAGTGCAGGAAGTCGACGTGCGACGGCGCCTTCTCGAACACCCGCGGGCTGAACCCCGCGGTGAGCCGGTCGAGCGTCGCGACGTCGGGGTAGTGGTAGAAGGCCCCGGAGCGCTGCCCCTCGGCCGCCGCGTGGATCTCCACGGCGCTGTCGCGCAGGTGCTCCCGGAACGCCCCCTCCTGCGCGGCTCGCTCTCGCTCCTGGGTGCGTCGGTCCCTGCGGTACCCCACGACGGAGAACACGACCGTCACCAGCGAGGTCGCGCCGGACGCGAGCACGAACAGCGGGTTGCCCTGGAGGAACGCCATGCCGGCCGTCACCCCGAGCATCAGCAGCGGCGGGACGATCAGCTTCGCGAGCTGGCCCGAGCGCTTGTCGTCGTGGGTCGGGACGCCGTTCACGGCGACGGTTCCCTCCGGGGCCCGGTGCACCAGGCGCGGCGACCGCCGGACGTCGGGATACCCCGTCGGCGGCGTGCGGGCGGCGGTCGCGCGGGCAGGCAGCCGCGAGGCACGCACGGCTCCGGCGTCGGCGTGCAGCTCGTCGTCGAACAGGACGAGGTCGTGCGGACCGGACCCCAGATGGTCGCCGTCGCGCAGCACCACCCGGCCCGGCGCCTGCCGCACGTTGTTGACGAAGACGTCGCTGCCCGTGATCGACGCGACCCAGCCGCTCCGGCCCGCCCGCCGTGCCGTCAACGACATCCCCGGCTGCGCCGCGGTGAGGCAGTCGCCCGCGCGAGGACCGACGACGAGCTGGTCGCGCCCGCGCAGGTCGTACACGACCCGCGCTCCGTCCGGGGTGTGGCACGCCTCGACCCGCGTGCCGGCGGCGTCGACCGAGACCCACGCGTCTCCGGGTCCCGAGGCCTGGCGCTCGCCGACGGCGAGCGCGAGCACCTCCCCCACCAGGCGCACCGTGATCGGCGGGACGTCCACGGCCGGCGGCAGGTGCGCGTCGCAGTCCGGCCCGTGGCCGAGCCGCACCTCGGTGCGGCCACCCAACGCCACGAGGTATCGCACGCCGTCGATCGCGACCGCCACGGTCCCGCCCGCCGGGCTCACGCCTCCTCCGCGTCGGGCGCGCTGCCGCCGGCGTCCTCGCCGTCCGCGCCTCCGTCGACCGCGGAGCCCCGAGCATGGAGGTACCGGTCGTACTCGGACTGCAGGTCGTCCAGGCGGGCCTCCCGCTCGGAGCCGTTCAGCGCCCCGTCCGCCCGGACCTGCTCCTGGAGCAGCGTCAGCGCGTAGAGCACGAGGTCGACGTCGTCGAGGCCCTTGGCGCGGTCGAGCGCGTCCTCGAGCTCGCCGCGACCGACCTGGACCCAGTACGACAGGAAGTCCCGCTCCGAGCTCAGGGACAACCCGTTCTCCACCGCGGCCCGCTGCGCCTCGCTGAGGTTCGCGTTGCGCAGGTAGCTGGTGGCGAGCGCGAACCGCTGCGTCAGCGGCAGCCGCTCCTGGTCGACCGGGCGCAGGGTCTCGATCACGCCCTCGTAGTCCCCGGCGACGTACCGGCTGTCCGCCTCGAGCATCCGCGCGTCGAACGGTGCCTGCACGAACAGCGCGTACCCGGCCACTGCCGTGGCACCGAGCGCCAGGACCCCCAGCCACACGGCGGCGTGCCGGAACCCCGCGTGGGCGCGCCGGCTCACGCGCACGCGCGTGGCCCGGTCGTCGGCGGCCGTCTCGTCGTAGAGCGTGGTCAGGTACGCGACCAGCTCGTCGACCGATGCCGCACCGACCACCGCGCGCTCGAAGGCGTTCGCGCGTCGCAGGGTGAGCGTCCCGTCGACCAGCTCGGTGAACGACTGGCCCCGGTCCATCGTCGCGAGCACCAGCGCCTGGTACTGCCGCAGCAGGTGCCGGGGACCATCGCCGCGCGGCGGCATCACGCCGGCGATGCCCCGGTACGCGAGCCGGGGACGCAGGTTCCGGTCGACCAGCAGGTTGCCGGGGTCGAGCAGGACCGCGTAGCCGCGGTCGGCCAGCGTCACGCACGCACGCACGTTGACGAGCGCGCGGAGCCGGTCGGCGCGGGGCATGCGCGTCACCTGCGCCCACTCCACCGTCCCCTCGCCGGGCACGAGGTGGAGCGTGACCTCGTCCTCCCCGTCCGAGACCCGGCACGGGAGGAGCGCGTCGTCGTCGTGCGCCAGCAGGTCGAGCTCCGCCCGGTGCCGCACCGGGACCAGCGAGTGCCGCAGCACCAGGCGCCACTCGTCACCGCCCGTCTCGAGGACGCACGGGACGCCGTCGAGCTCGAGACGCACCTCATCAGCAGCCATCAGCCGTACCTCCGGATCAGCTCGACCACGTCGCCGTCCGTCACCGGGTGCGCAGCCAGGACGTCCTCCTCCGTCAGCAGCAGGCCCTTGGCGAGGACCTGGAGCTGGTACTTGGGCAGCCCGGCGTCGAGGCCGGGGAAGATCGCGGCGAGCTCTCCGACGAGCCGGTGGACCGTCACGCGCGTGGGGACGCGCAGATCCGCGCGCCACTCCCCGGCGGTGAGCGTCACGTCGACGTGACTAGCCATCTGGGCACTCCTCTCGGTGGCGCAGCACGACCGAGAGCACCGCCCCGGCGGCCAGCAGGGCGACGGCTGCGAGCGGTCCCGCGGACCACCCGGGGTCGTCGTCCGCTCCGCCGGGGTCGCGGGTGGTCGTCGCTCGCGGGTACGCCTCGGTGTCGAACAGGTGCGAGGTCGGCACCGGTGTGCGGGAGGGCGCGCTGCCGCCCAGGAACAGCCGGGCGCTCGTGGCGCGCGCTGAGCGGCGTCGTTCCTCGGCCGCGGCGAGCGTCGCCGCCCGGTGCTCCGGGTCGAAGAGCATCGCTCTGTCGTCCGACCCGACCACGTCGGCCTGCTCGGCACGCTCCAGCCTCTCGACCCGCAGCCGCAGGTCGTTGACCCCGGGCTCCTCCGGCTCGTCCGCGGACGACGCCGCAGGGAACACCGTGAGCAGCGCAGCGCAGCGACCGCGGCGGCCGCCGCGGCTCGGCGACACCTCATGCCGGCACCGCCCTCCGTCGACGGGGCAGCAGCCGCGAGAGGTCGTCCTGCACCAGGAGGTCGAGCACGGCGCCTACCGCGAGCACGAGGAGCAGGGGCGCGATGGCGACGACGCCTCCGGGCTCGCCGCCCAGCACCGCCGACAGGGTCGACTCGGTGTGGCTGAGCGGGTTGACCGCAGCGACCGCGGCGGACAGCCCCGACGTGACGCCGGTGCCCACCGCGTCCGAGACGAAGACGTAGCCGACGAGCGTGAGCAGGCACAGCCCGACCCCCGACGACCGGAGCTGTCGGACGGACCAGTGCGCGAGCACCGTCAGCCCGACAGCGCTGAGCACCACCGCGGCGCTCCAGGTCAGCTGCGACTCGCGCGGCACGCCCAGGTCGGCGCCGCTCGCCCAGGCGAGCCCGATGCCGAGGAGCGCCCCGACGAGCGACGCCGTCCCGAGCGCGCGCGCGTTCGGCGCCAGCCACTGCGCGCCGCGCCGGGCGAACGCCGACCGCTGCCGGCGACCATCCGTCACGCCGGACACGAGGTAGCCCGACACGAAGCAGACCGAGAACACGATGAGCACCCACGGGAACGGTCGGGTCACGTCCGCCGACACCACGGGCTCGCGCCCCTGGGGCTCGACGGGATCCACGAGGAACCGCAGCAGGCGCTCGTTCAGGACCCCGGCGCTGTGCGCGTTCGAGAGCACCCCGCCGAACGAGTCCGCGAACGCCTGCGAGTCGTCGACCTGGCCGACGAGCGCCCGCGTGAGCAGATCGCTCCGCTCGTCGAGGTCCGCGGCGTCGCCGAGCAACCGGTCGACGTCCGCCCGCAGCCCGCGCATCAGGTCGGCGACGCGGCGCGCGTGGTCGGCGCCGACGAGCGCCGACGCCGCGAGCGACTCGCTCGTCCCGAGCAGGCCCCGCGCCTCGACCGCGACGGAGCGCGTCAGCGCGTCCGACTCCGCCACGGACCGCGCCGCCGTCCGCTCGCCCTCACGGATCTCCGCCATGGACGAGCGCAGGTCCGCCAGCGAGTCGAGCTGCCGCACGACGTTCTCCGAGAGCGTCTCGCGCGTCGCCTGGAGGAGAGCCAGGGACCACGCGAGCTCGTCCGCTGCGTCGACCATCCGATCGGCCAGCTCCCGGGCACCGACGAGGTGCAAGCGCTCGGACGTGATCTGCTGCTGCACGGCCATGGTGATGACCGCGTCCACGGCGAGCACCACGTCTGCGTCGGCGGGCAGCCCGCAGGTGGTCGCGCACCCGTGCGCGAGGCGGACGAGCTCGGCTGCCCGCTCGTACGCCGCCGCGACACGGGTGAGGGTGGCGCCGTACCGGGCAGCAGGTGCCGCGACGTCCGGCGCGGGGTCCGCGGGGTGCGCCGGGTCGCCGTCGCCCTCGGTGGGGTCCGCGTCGGGATCGGGCTCGGTGGCCGGCTCGGGGTCGGGGTCGGGCCCCGACGGCAGCGCGTCGAGCAGATCGGCGATCACGACGTCGAGGTCCCCGCCGACGACGCCGTCCGGGCTGACCGGCACGTCGGCGTGGCCGGCCCAGGTCATGACCTCGGCGAGGTCCTGCCTGATGTCCGACGCGACGTCCTCGAACTGGCCGCTCGCGTGCTCGAAGACGCCCTCGTCGACCGCCGCATCCAGCGCGCCCTGCGAGCGGTACGGCAGCACCGCGATCCGAGCTGCGACGAGCTCTGCCAGCCAGGGCACGAACTCCGGCTCGTCCCCCGACGTCGATCCGCTCTCCTGGGCGAACCGGAGGACGGCCGCGAGCGAGAGGACGCCGTGCTGGTCCGCACCGAGCGCTGAGCGGATGGTGGCCCCGTACTCCTCCAGGATCCGGTCCGGACCCAGCAGACCCAGCGCTCGGGCGCGGCCGGCGACCGACGCCTCCGCCTCGTCCGTGAGCTCGCGGACCGACCCCACCGCGGTGACGTGGTTGCCGCTGCCGTCCGTGTCGAGCTGACCACGCAGCGAGTCGGACGTCGCCACCAGCTCGTCGTACATGTGCTGCACCTCGTCGCTGAGCAACCGCGCGTCGGTCGCCAGCAACGACTCCAGGAAGGCGCCGTACGTCAACGCGCCGGCCTCTCGTGCAGACAGGAGATCGGCCAGCGAACCATCGTGCGCGCTGGCGCTCTCGACGCCGGACCGCAGGTCCCCGCCGAGGCGGTCGAGCGCGTCGACGAGCCCGAGGTGGGCGGTGACCGAGCCCTCCGAGACGTGCGTGAGGTCGGAGAGGCCGGTGCCGATCGCCCGCGCTGCCGGATCCACCTCCTCGACGAGGACGCCGACGTGACCCGCTTCCGCGTCCGCGACGAGCCGGACGTTCTCCTGCGCCTGGCGCAGGTTGCCGAGGATGGAGGCCACGTACATGTCGACCAGCTGCCCGTTGAGCTGACCGACGATCCCCCGCGCGCGGGAGTCGGCGACGGTCTCGACACGGGCGTTGCCGTTCCCGTTCACCTGGTAGGTGATGCCGATCGGTCCAGGCTCCTCCGCCTCGAGGTCGAGCAGCTTCTCCGAGAACTCCGCGGGGATGAGCACCAGGACGTGGTAGCTCCCCTGGGCGAGCCCGCTCTCGGCTACGCCCCGGCTCACGACCCGCCACACCGCCGACGTGTCGCTCTCGATCTGCCTCACGTAGGCGCGACCCAGGTTCACCTGCTCACCGCCGGCCTCGGCGCCCCGGTCCTCGTTCACCAGCGCGATGTTGAGCGACACGGGGCGGGCCGCCTGCGCGCCCGCTGTCGCCAACCCCTCCTGGTACTCGCTGTTCAGCGGGAGCAGCACCGAGGCGGTCAGTCCGACGGTGAACACGAGCACCACCAGAAGGCGAGCCAGCCGCGAGTTCACGATGCCCCCCTGCCCATCCACCCCACCCCTGTCGGTGCCGTCGAGCGATGCGGGCCCGCGCATGCGCGAAATCCGCGATAAAGGCGCGGCACGGCTGAAAGAGAATTCCTCGCGCCTCGTCTCTTGCGAACTATCTCCATTGCGCGCGTCGACCGACCCAGACCTGCGCACTTACCGGCGAGCGTAGGGCCGGGCGCGGAGACGAGGTCAACCTCGCACGGACATCTGTCCGAATAGTCACGTAGGCCGCTCGGCGGACCACCCGCTACTAGGTGGCGTCCGAGAAGTGGTATCGAGGCCACCCAGTTCGCACAGATTGGGGCAACTTGTGCCGCTCGCGCAGTTCGCGTCGTTTGTGAAGTCGGTCAACCCGCTCTGGAAATGTGCCGCGCGACGCTGCTAGCGTCGCGATCCGGTGCAATTCACGGGAAGCGCGGAAGGGGCGACCGATGGCGGACAGCGACCTCGACGGCGACTCCCTCCGAGGGCGAGCCCAGCCGCGGGCGGTCGGTCCAGGGCCGTCCGCACGGGCACGGCTCACCGCCCGACGACTCGGCCCGCTCGCCCTCGCGCTCACCCTGATCACCGGAGGCTGCATGCCACCCGACGCCACCCACACCCAAGACGACGCACCCGCGCTGGTCACCATCGCCGAGAAGGAGGCCCTCGGCTACGACCAGCCCGAGGGCAAGCGCAACCCCGAACTCCAAGCCCTGGCCAACGCCAACCGCGACCAGATCTACGCCATCGTCGAGCCCTACCTCCAGCGCACCCTTCGCCGCGACGTCGAGCTCACAGGCATCAACGCCTACCACCCCAGCCTCATGGTCCAGGTCACCTGGCGCACCCTCGACGAGCCCTACGTCGCCGGCGCCGAAGACGTCCGCCTCCAACCCGACGGCACCCTCACCTCCGAGGCCTACATCGGCCCCAGCCTCACCGCCATCGAAGCCGAGACCGTCTCCGGGATCCTCGCCATGGCCTACCGCGACGAGCTCGACGCCATGCGCGACCACCTCCTGACCGCACACCCCGAAATCGGCGGCGGACTACCGCGCGGGTACATGGACCGCGCACGCCTGGCCGACCCAGTTTTTGACGCCTCGCCGGGAACGCTTCTCTGGCGAACCCCAGAGCAGAATTTGCGCGCGCCCGAGGCGCGAGATCGGATTTATCAGGAATACCTCGCCAACCCCGACTTACCTGCCGACCAGTGGCGCAAGTTCGTCGACAAGGCGATTCATGACGTCCCGTTGAGCGTTGGCGTGCATCTCGTGTTCGCGCCAGGGGCAGAGCTGAGCGAGAAGCTCGCGCGCCGCGTGGCGGACGACATCCGCTCCAATCCATTGTTCGATATGTTCGACGAATGGACGGTCTTTACCTACAGCAACTTTATAGACCTCAGGAGCAACAAGTTCCACCGGTCCTTCACGATGACCGCCGATAAGGCCGACGCTGACTGGTGGATCAGCGAGTGGGTCGACGGGGCGACGGTGGACCGATGAGCAGCTGGACGGGCACCAGCCACGACGACCTGATGGACCTGGGTTCGCGTTGGAGCTACGCCGATCTCGCGCGTCGCGTCAACGTGCCCGTCAACGGCACGATGTTCGAGGTGGTCCACGTCAAGACGGACGAGGCGACCGGGCTCGACGCGTACACGTTCCGCAACCAGGACACCGGCGAACTCACCATCGGCTTCCAAGGCACCGACGGCGCCCTGGACATCCTCGCCGACGCCACCCTCATCACCTCACTCACCCCCGCGCAGTACGCCGCCGCCGACCGCTACGTCGACGCGGTCGAACGCGACCTCGGCCCCGTCAGCTCCGTCTGCGGCAACTCCCTCGGCGGCGGCCTCGCCGCCTACGTCGCCACCACCCGCCCCTACCTGCAGGCCGTCACCGTCAACCCGGCACCCGTGCCCTGGGGAAAAGAGCGCGGGGACGTCCGCAACGTCACGAACTACATCACCGAGACCGACGTCCTGCACCGCGTCCTCCAGGCGGGACGGCTGGACCACCGCCTCGTCGGCAGGAACGTCACGGTGCCGGGCACCAGCTTCCACCTCGATCATCTGCTCTCGAACCACACCGGCAGCGACCGCGGCGACGCAGCGCTGGCCCCTTACGACGCGAGCATGGCGGTGCCCTTCTCGCTGTTCCACGCCGACCGGGTGCTCGGCGGAAGATCCTTCGGCGGCAAGGTGGACATCGACGTCGACAACCTCGCCCTGATGACGGCCGGCCTGCGCAGTCAGCGCGAGGAGCTCCTCGCCGTGCTGGCCGTCGAGCTCACCGGCGTCGAGGGCGCCCTGCGGGTGTACACCTCCGACCTGCCCCAGCGCGCTGCGCAGATGGGGCAGACGGTCGCGGACCTGATCGACGATGCGTACCGACCGGTGCGCGCCGCCGCCCGAGCGGCCGACGACAGCGTCGCCGTCGCCCTCCGCGACTCGCTCGCCTCCTTGCCGTCCGCGCCGGTCCCTGTGGCGCTCATCTGGCGCCCGGTCCTGGCCCAGGCGGTGAGCGCCGTCAGCTCCGTGCGGGAGGTCCTCCGGGACCTCGTCGCGTTCTCGGCACGTGAGGCCGCGCGCCGGGCCTGGCAGGGCGCGTGGGAGATCATGCTCCCGGAGTCGCGCGCCCTCACCGAGGCGCTGATCAAGGGTGCGGGCCGCCTCCGGAAGGACGCGAGCCTGGTGGACACCAAGTGGGCGTCTTTCGCGAAGTCCGCGGACGCGGTCGCCCGCGCGGTGGCGGAGGTGGACGACGCTGCCGCATCCGCGATCGCGGCGAGGCGTGCGCCGCAGGCCACCGTCTCGGTCCGTGCGGCTACGTGGCCGTCCGGGACCGTCGGCCCTCTCCCGGAAGACCAGGTCCGACGGTTCCACCAGACCGTCGTGGACATGCGGCAGACGATCGCGGGAGAGGCGGTGGCGAGCCTCGCCCGGTACATCACCCGCACCTGCACGCCGCTGTCCGACCTCTGCGCAGCTGCCATCAGCATCGTGTCCACCGCGGACCAGGTGTTCGCGGCGGCGGCCCGGCAGATCCGGGTGGCCGCTGAGGTGGCCTCGTTGAGCGGCCCCGGCCAGGCGGTGACGCTGATGACCGGCGACGGACTGCGGACGTTCGCGTCGTCCGTCGGGGCCGCGAGCCTCGCCTTCTCCCGGCGCGCCGCGGAGCTCTGCGGCGAGCTGCTGCAGGTGAAGCTCGCGCTCGACCGCATGCCCGACCTCGTGCACCACCTGCACCCCAACCTCACGGAGACCTTCTTCTCCGACGCCATGGTCGAGGCCGCCTACGACTCGTTCCTCAAGTGCCGGAACCTCGTCCGCCGCTCCGAGACCGCGTTCGACGAGGTCCGCTTCCAGCTCGAGGACCACGAGGCGACGATGATCCAGGCACTCGCGCGAAGGGCGGAGAACCTGCGCGCCGACCTCGCCACGACCAGCGAGAGCCTGACGACGATGGTGTCGTGACGAGCGGTCCGAGCCGGCAGGACGCCGGACGTCAGCCCGCGTGCGCCGCCCAGAACGCCCGCACCACCCGCGCGAACGCCTCCGGGTCGGACATCGGCAGCCCGTGGTCCGCGCCCGGCACGACCGCGCACTCCCCCGCCGGCAGCGCCGCCGCGACCGCCTCGGTGTGCGCGCGCCGGATCACGTCGTGCTCGCCCGCGGCCACCAGCACCGGCACGCGCACCCGCGCGAGCGCCCGCAGCGGGATGCGCGGCTGCCGGACCATCAGGTCGGTGACCTCGGCCCGGGCCCGCGCCGCCGGGTCGACGAGGCCGCGCGCCCGCTGCCCGAGCCAGGCCGCGGTGACCTCCGCCCGCGCCCGGGCGGTGAGGCCGCCCGGGTCGACATTGGCACCGTAGGCGACCAGCGACCGCACGAGCCCGGGGTGCCGGAGCGCCAGCATGAGGCCGACGTTGCCCCCGTCCGAGTAGCCGACGACGTCCGCGGCGCCTGCCGCCGCGGCCGCGAGCACCGCCGCCGCGTCGTCCGCCATCCGTGCGATCGTCAGCGGCCCCGTCCCGCGCGGCGACCGCCCGTGCCCGCGCGCGTCCGGCGACAGCACCCGGTGGTCCCGCGCCATGTCGGCGGCGACGGGCGCCAGCGAGGCGCCGTCCTCGCCGTTCCCGTGCAGCAGCAGCACGACCGGTCCGGACCCGCTGTCGGCCACGTGCAGCAAGGTCGCGTCCACGTGCCCGACCGTACCGGTCAGCGGGCGGGGATCCCCGGGGTGGACCCGCGGAGCACGACGTCGCCCACCAGCGGCACGAGCTCGGCCTCGGCCGCGGCCGGTCGCAGCGCGAGCCGGGTCGCCTCCTGCCCGATCCGCGCGAGCGGCAGCCGCACGGTCGTCAGCCCGGGCAGCACGTCCTGCAGCACCTCGACGCCGTCGAACCCGGCGAGCGCGAGGTCGTCCGGCACCCGCAACCCGGCCACGTGCGCCGCGGCGAGCGCGCCGGCGGCCATCACGTCCGTCACCGCGAACACCGCGTCGACGTCGTCGGCGCCCGCGGCGATCAGCCGCGACATCGCCTCGTGGCCGCCGTCGCGCGTGGTGGCGGCGGCCGACAGCACCCGCGACGACGGCACCGGCGCGCCGAGCGCGGCCAGAGCCGCGAGGAACCCGTCCCGCCGGTCGTCCGTCGCGGCGTGCCCCTCGGGCCCGCCCAGCACCGCGAACCGCCGGTAGCCGCGCGCGTGCAGCGCGCGGGCGAGGTCCGCGGCGTCGTCACGGTTGGCGAGCACGACGCTGTTCACGCCGAGGGCGTCGCCGCCGACGGCGGAGACGGCGCCGCCGATGCCCCGGAACGACTCCAGCGCGGCGCGCACGGGCTCGTCCTGCGCCGCGTCGCCCGCGCGACCGCCCGCCAGGACGACACCGCGCGCCCGCTGCCGCTCGAGCTGACGGACGATCTCCACCTCGCGCGCGGCGTCCCCGCCGGTCGACGCGAGGGTCAGCGTGAGGCCCGCCAGGTCGGCGGCCTCGGCGACGCCCGCGGTGATCGCGGCGTAGTAGGGGTCGGCGATGTCGGGCACGACCAGCCCGAGCGACGTCGTGCGCCCGCGGGCCATCGCCTGCGCGATGCCGTCCGGGGAGTAGCGCAGCCGCGCGGCGGCGGCGTGCACCCGCTTGCGCAGGTCCTCGCCCACGGTGCGGTTCGCGGAGCCGTTCAGGGCGCGCGAGGCCGTCGCGAGGGAGACGCCCGCCTCGCGGGCCACGTCGCTCAGCGTCACCTGTCCCGGCATGATCGCCACGGTAGGCGTATTCCTCCAGGCCCTCCTGGGACCGGTGGGTGCAGGCACCCAGGTCCCGGTCGCACGACCGGGTGAACCGCTCCCGGGGCCCGTTCGCCCTGGTCACCCGCCCGTGCGCGGGTCGGCCGGGTCCCGGACGCACGGAGGGCCGGGCCGCACCCCGTGGGGTGCGACCCGGCCCTGGCGTGGGTCGGTGCGTCAGGCGGGCATGAGGCCCGTGCCGCCGTCACCGGACGACGCGATCGGCGGCGCCGGCGGGACGTCCGTGCCGGAGCCCGGCGTCCCGGCCGTGCGGGCGCCCGCGCCCACCGGCTCCTTCGAGCGGGGACCGCGCGCCTCGCCGCGGAACACGAACTCGCCGAGGATGCCCTCGCCGTGCGCGTCCACGATCACCTGCTGACCCGCGTGCAGCTCGCCGAACAGGATCTTCTCGGACAGCGCGTCCTCGATCTCCCGCTGGATCGCGCGGCGCAGCGGCCGGGCGCCCAGGACCGGGTCGTAGCCCTTCTCCGAGAGCAGCTTCTTGGCCGCCTCGGTGAGCTCGATGCCCATGTCCTTGTCCCGCAGGCGGGCGTCGAGCTTGGCGATCATCAGGTCGACGATCGCGAAGATCTCCGGCTGCGAGAGCTGCGGGAACACGACCACGTCGTCGACGCGGTTGAGGAACTCCGGACGGAAGTGCGTCTTGAGCTCGTCGTTGACCTTGGCCTTCATGCGCTCGTACGACGTCGACAGGTCGCCGCCGGCCTGGAAGCCGGTCTGGACGCCCTTGGCGATGTCCCGGGTGCCGAGGTTGGTGGTCATGATGATCACGGTGTTCTTGAAGTCGACCACCCGGCCCTGCGAGTCGGTCAGGCGACCGTCCTCGAGGATCTGCAGCAGCGAGTTGAAGATGTCCGCGTGCGCCTTCTCGACCTCGTCGAACAGCACGACCGAGAACGGACGACGGCGCACCTTCTCCGTGAGCTGGCCGCCCTCGTCGTACCCGACGTAGCCGGGGGGCGAGCCGAACAGCCGCGACACGGTGTGCTTCTCCGAGAACTCGGACATGTCGAGCTGGATCAGCGCGTCCTCGTCCCCGAACAGGAACTCGGCGAGCGCCTTGGCCAGCTCGGTCTTCCCGACGCCGGTGGGGCCGGCGAAGATGAACGACCCACCGGGGCGCTTCGGGTCCTTCAGACCCGCACGCGTGCGGCGGATGGCCTGGGAGAGCGCCTTGATGGCCGCCTCCTGGCCGACGACCCGCTTGTGCAGCTCGTCCTCCATCTTGAGCAGCCGGCTCGACTCCTCCTCGGTGAGCTTGAACACCGGGATCCCGGTGGCCAGCGCCAGCACCTCGGCGATGAGCTCCTCGTCGACCTCGGCGACCGCGTCCAGGTCGCCCGACTTCCAGGCCTTTTCCTTCTCCTGGCGCTTGAGGCCGAGCTGCTTCTCCTGGTCGCGCAGGCGCGCGGCCTTCTCGAAGTCCTGCTCGTCGATCGCCGACTCCTTGTCGCGGCGCGTGTCCGAGATCTGCTCGTCGAGCTCGCGCAGCTCCGGCGGGGCCGTCATGCGGCGGATGCGCAGGCGGGCGCCGGCCTCGTCGACCAGGTCGATCGCCTTGTCCGGCAGGAACCGGTCGTTGACGTACCGGTCGGCCAGGGTCGCGGCGGCCACGAGCGCGCCGTCGGTGATCGACACGCGGTGGTGCGCCTCGTAGCGGTCGCGCAGGCCCTTGAGGATCTCGATGGCGTGCTGCAGGTTCGGCTCGGAGACCTGGATGGGCTGGAACCGGCGCTCGAGGGCCGGGTCCTTCTCCACGTACTTGCGGTACTCGTCCAGGGTCGTCGCGCCGACGGTCTGCAGCTCGCCGCGGGCCAGCATCGGCTTGAGGATGCTCGCGGCGTCGATCGCGCCCTCGGCGGCACCCGCACCCACGAGGGTGTGGATCTCGTCGATGAACAGGATGATGTCGCCGCGGGTGCGGATCTCCTTGAGGACCTTCTTCAGGCGCTCCTCGAAGTCACCGCGGTAGCGGGAGCCGGCGACCAGGGCGCCGAGGTCCAGCGTGTAGAGCTGCTTGTCCTTCAGCGTCTCCGGCACGTCGCCCCGGACGATGTCCTGGGCCAGGCCCTCGACGACGGCGGTCTTGCCGACGCCGGGCTCGCCGATCAGCACCGGGTTGTTCTTGGTGCGGCGGGACAGCACCTGCATGACCCGCTCGATCTCCTTCTCGCGCCCGATGACCGGGTCGAGCTTGCCCTCGCGCGCGGCCTGCGTCAGGTTGCGGCCGAACTGGTCGAGGACGGCGGAGCCCGAGGGCTGGCCCTCCTGCGGGCCGCCGGCGGCCACGGGCTCCTTGCCCTGGTAGCCGGACAGCAGCTGGATGACCTGCTGGCGGACGCGGTTCAGGTCGGCGCCGAGCTTGCCGAGCACCTGGGCCGCGACGCCCTCGCCCTCGCGGATGAGGCCGAGCAGGATGTGCTCGGTCCCGATGTAGTTGTGGCCGAGCTGCAGCGCCTCGCGCAGCGACAGCTCCAGCACCTTCTTGGCACGCGGCGTGAACGGGATGTGCCCGCTCGGGGCCTGCTGGCCCTCGCCGATGATCTCCTGCACCTGGGCGCGCACCGCGTCGAGCGAGATGTTGAGCGACTCGAGCGCCTTGGCCGCGACACCCTCCCCCTCGTGGATGAGACCCAGGAGGATGTGCTCGGTGCCGATGTAGTTGTGGTTGAGCATCCGCGCCTCTTCCTGGGCGAGGACGACCACGCGACGGGCTCGGTCCGTGAATCTCTCGAACATGTGCACTCCTCACGAGCGGCGTGCTCGCCGGCGCGGTCGGGCTCTGCGGCCCGGTCTCCCACGCACGGCGAGGCGGCGTTGTTCGATGCTAACGGCGGGGGGTGCGTCGGGCGTCCCGTGTTCGCCCCTGGCGTGACGGCGCCGGGTCCGCGGCAGGATGGGGACCGTGGACGAGGTCGGGGTCGGGCGGGTCTACGAGGCCGGGGACGGCACGCGGCGGCGGGTGCTGGTGGACCGGCTGTGGCCGCGCGGCGTGCGGCGGGACGACCCGCGGGTGGACGAGTGGCTGCCGCGGGTCGCGCCGAGCACGGAGCTGCGCCGGTGGTACGGGCACCGGGCGGAGGTCCACGACGAGTTCGCCCGGCGGTACGCCGCGGAGCTGGCCGACGGCGAGGGCGCCGAGGCGCTGGCCCACCTGGTGGACGCGGCGGCCGCCGGCCCGGTGACCCTCGTGACCGCGACGCGCGAGGTGGCGCTGAGCCACGTGCCGGTGCTCGCCCGCCTGCTGGCCGACCGCATCCGCTGAGCCCCTCACGGGGCCCTCGACGCCCGCCGCGCTCAGTACGTGAAGCGCGCGACCCTGCCGCGGAGGTCCTCGGACATGCGTGCGAGCTCGCCGATGGCGTCGCCCATCTGCCCGAGGGTCTGCGAGGAGGTCGCCGTCGCCGATGCCACGCCGGTGATGTTGACCGCGATCTCGCCCGATCCTGTGGCGGCCTCGGCGACCGAGCGGGACATCTCGGTCGTCGTGGCGGTCTGCTCCTCCACGGCCGAGGCGATCGTCAGCTGGTAGTCGTTGATGCTCGCCACGATCCCCGCGATCTCGCCGATCGCCGCGACCGCACCGGCGGTGTCGCCCTGGATGGCCTCGACCCGCCGCACGATGTCCTCGGTGGCCTTGGCGGTCTCCTGCGCGAGCTCCTTGACCTCACCCGCCACGACGGCGAAGCCCTTGCCGGCCTCCCCGGCCCGAGCCGCCTCGATCGTGGCGTTGAGCGCCAGCAGGTTCGTCTGCTCGGCGATGGAGGTGATCACCTTCACCACGTTGCCGATCTCCTGCGACGAGGCCCCGAGCCGCGCGACCTGCTCGTTCGTCACCGCCGCGGCGTCCGTGGCCTGCCCGGCCACCTTGGCCGCCTGCGAGGCGTTCTGCGCGATCTCGCGGATGCTGGCGCCCATCTCCTCCGCACCGGCCGCCACCGTCTGCACGTTCCGCGACACCTGCTCCGCCGCCGCCGCGACCACACCCGCCTGCGCGCTCGTCTCGTCCGAGCCGGCAGCCACCTGCGACGAGGCCACCGACAGCTCCTCCGCCGCGGCCGCGACCGCCTGCGAGGTCTCCACGACCCCGGCCATCGTGGCCCGGAGGCTGGTCTGCGCCGACGCCAGCGCGGTCGCCATCTCGCCCAGCTCGTCGCGCGACCGCACGCCGGGCTCCCGGGTCAGGTCGCCGGTCGCCATCGCCTCGACGGACGCCCGCACCCGGGACGCCGCGCGGGCCATGCTCCCCGACACCCGCAGGCCGGCGAGCAGCGCGGCCACCACGCCCGCGACGAGCAGCACCGCGGTGACGACGCGGCCGGTCGCCGCGGCGGACGCGGCGTCCTCGGTCGCCCGCACGGTGCGGTCGCCCAGCGAGCCGAGGAGCTCCGTGGTCGCGTCGCCGATCGCGTAGTACACGTCGTAGCCGTCGCCGGTCACGAGCGCGTCCCCGGCGTCCAGCGCCTGGGGCGTGCCCTCCTGGTACGCGGCGACCACCTGGTCGTCGACCGCGAAGAAGTCCTCCCAGAGGGCGGCGACCCGCTCGAACGTCGCGGCCTCGTCGGCCGTCAGCCCGTCGGAGTCGACGGCGTCGAGCGCCGCCCGGAGCCGCTGCGCCGAGTCGAGGTAGCCCGCGCGGTTCGGGCTGTCCGCCGCGACCGCCTCCGGGCCGCCGATCCGGCGGGTGTCCCACGCGTACGCCACCTGCCAGCCCGACACGTCGGCGTTCATCGTCCGGACCTCGCCGACCTCGGTCGACACCTCCTGGAGCCCGGCCAGCCGCTCGTTCGCCGCCGAGACCCGACCCAGGAACACCTGGGACCCGACCCCGGCCACCACGGCCGTCGCCACGCCGATCGCCGCGACCCCCAGGACCTTCGCCCGGAGCCCGCTCCACCGGTTCCGCCCGTCCGCCACCGCACCCATCCGCCGACCTCCGCTCGCCCGCCCTGCCGACGTCCGGATCGGCCCGGGCGGCAGCGCCCTGAGCGGATCGGCCGGGCGAACGCGCGATGCGTGCCTCACAGACGACGGGCCGGGCACGCCGCGGAGGCGTGCCCGGCCCGTCGCCGGAGCGGGGTGCTCAGAACCCGAGGCTGCTCATGTCGGTGAGCTGGTCGGCGGACGGCGCGGTGATCTCCACCGGCTCGCCCCAGCCCGAGAAGGTGACGTCCGTGCTGACGCCCGCGACCTCGGTGGTCACGCGGCGCATCTGGTCGTCGGCGTCGATCCAGTAGCTGTAGGTCAGCTCCGGCGGCAGGGACGTGCCCGCGGCGGCGAGCTCCTCGGCGACGGCCGGGTCGGACAGCACGGCCGAGTCGATGACGACGGCGTACTCCTGGGCGAGGGCGCCGCCCACCTCCTGCGGCTCGCCGACCTTCTCGAACGACTTCACCGCGTCGCCGAGGCCGGCGAGCGTGCCGGTCGGGTCGAACTGGCCCTCCATGCCGGCGAACGACTGCGACAGCGGGTTGCTGGTGTCGTCCGGGTCGATCTGGAGGTACTTGTCGCCCGTGAGCTCGGGCATCTGCATGTAGACGACGCCGCCGACCATCTTGAAGTCGACGGTGCCGGCTCCCGGGACCTCCATCGTCATGGCCAGGTCCTGCGCGCCGTCGGTGTAGCGGATGACGCCCGAGGCGGTCTGCGTGACGCCGGAGCCCGTGGTGGTCATGTCCATCGTGACGGTGCCGGCGGCCTGGGCCGCGGCGGTCACGCGCTCGACGAAGTCGTCCTTCGTGAGGTCGAAGTCGGAGCCGACCTCGGCGACCTCCTCGGCGGGGGCGGACGCCTCGGCCCCGGCGGCGGGCTTGTCGGCCTTCTCGGAGTCGGAGGAACAGGCGGACAGGCCCAGGACGGCGACGGCCGTCAGGGACAGGGCGGCGATGCCGCGCGAGACGCGCATGGGGAGACTCCTCGGTCGTGGGGAGCCGTCCGGCGCCGGCGCGGCACGGGTGCGCGACGTCGCCGCGCCCCCTGCGCGCCGGCCGCGCGGCGCGGCTCGGTGCCCGACGACCGTATCGGGTGCGGGCGGTCCCCGTGACCCGGCTGTGCGCGCGCTGGGTGCCGCGTCACCCGGACGGACGACCGCGGCGCGGCTGCGAGACTGGGGACATGCCCGCCGCGACGACCACCGAGCCCGTCCTCGACCCGCCCGCCCTGCCCGACGTCGACCAGGTGCGCCTCGTGGTGTCCGACATGGACGGCTCGCTCCTCGACGAGCACGGCCGGGTGCCGGACACGTTCTGGCCGGTGCTGGACGAGCTCGAGCGACGCGGGATCGCGTTCGCGCCGGCGAGCGGGCGGCAGTACGCGAACCTCCGGGAGCTGTTCGGCGCGCGCGGCGACGACCTCGTGTTCATCGCCGAGAACGGCTCGTACGTGGCGCAGCACGAGCAGACGCTGTCCACCGACCCGCTGCCCGCCGAGGCCGTGCCCGAGGTCGTCGCGCGCGTCCGCGCGCTCGCCGGGCGGGGCGCCGACGTCGGCCTGGTGCTGTGCGGGCAGCGGGCCGCGTACATCGAGCGGGTGGGGGACGCGTTCGCCGAGCACGCGGGGCGGCACTACGCGCGGCTGGTGGAGGTCCCCGACGTCACGGCGGTGGACGACGTGGTGCTGAAGGTCGCCGTCTTCGACTTCGGGTCCGTCGAGGAGGCCACCGCGCCGGCGTTCGACGACCTCGCCGACCGGCTGCGTGTCGTGGTGTCGGGGCAGCACTGGATCGACGTGATGAGCCCCGCGGCGGACAAGGGCCACGCCCTGCGCCGGGTGCAGGACCGGCTCGGCGTGACACCGGAGCAGACGATGGCGTTCGGCGACTACCTCAACGACGCCGGCCTGCTCGACGCCGCGCGCTGGTCGTGCGCCATGGACAACGCGCACCCGGACGTCCGGGCGCGGGCCCGGTACGTGGTGCCCGCGAACAGCCGCAACGGGGTGACCCGGACGCTGGCCGCGGCGCTCGGGATGACGCTCGCGGGCTGACGTCCCGCTCGGGGGCGGGCCGCGGCCCGCCCGGTCACCAGCCGTGCAGGACCGGCGCCTCGCCCGGGTAGGTCTCGAACACCGCGCGCTCGTCCGGCGTGAACGGCCGCGACTGGTGGGTGCCGCGGTCGAGCTGCACCATCCGGGACCGGGCGCGCAGGTAGACGACCGGCTCGGCGCCGCCCTGACCCGTCACGTCCAGCACCTCGTACCCGAAGTCGACCGACGACCGGCCGGTGCGCGGCACCCACACGTCGACGGCGATGGGCTCGGGCCGGAACGGCAGCGGGGCCAGGTACTCGATCTCGTGCTTCACGACGACGAGCAGCGAGTCGGTGGGCCGGCCCGCGGGGTCGACGCCCATCGACGGGAACAGGGCGAACCGGGCGTCGTCGAGGAACCGGAGGTAGGCGGCGTTGTTGACGTGCGCGAAGAGGTCGACGTCCGACCACCGCACCTGCATCGTCACGCGTCCGCGCCGGCCGGGGGTGGGGGCGGTCTCGGTCACCGCCCCAGGGTAGGTCGCCGCGGCCCGGTCAGCCGTCGGCCGCCGCGCGGAGCGCCGCCACGTCGAGCTTCTGCATCGCGAGCATCGCCTGCATGGCCCGCTGGGCGCGCGCCGGGTCCGGGTCGCCGAGCAGCTCGTCGAGCACGCGCGGCACGATCTGCCAGGACAGGCCGTACGGGTCCTTGAGCCAGCCGCACTGCGACGGCTCGCCGCCGCCCGCGATGAGCCCGTCCCACAGCCGGTCGACCTCGTCCTGGGTGTCGACCGAGACGAAGAACGAGAACGCCTCGGTGAACCGGAACTGCGGGCCGGCGTTCAGCGCCTCGACCGGCAGGCCGTCGAGCTCGAACGACACCGACATGACCTGCCCCGCCATCCCGCCCGGGGCGCCCTCGGGGTACCGGCGGGTCGCGGTCACGCCGGAGTTCGGGATCAGCGAGGTGTAGAGCGCGGCGGCCTGCTCGGCCTGGGTGTCGAACCACAGGAACGGGTGCACGCTGGTCAGCACGGGAGGCCTCCTCGACTCGGGTGTCCCGCCCAGTGTGCCCCGGCGCCTCGTCGCGCGCCGGGTCGGGGCTACGCCGGCTCGGCCAGCGCCGCCAGCGCCCGCGCGGCGAACCGGGCGGTCCGGCGGGCCGCCTCGGTGTCCCGGTCCGCGAGCCAGACGGTGGTCAGCCCCTCCGTCGTCATCACGAGCGCCCGTGCCACCTCGTCGAGCGGCACCGTCCACCGGCTGCGGGCCGCGAGCGCCGCGGTCGACAGCGAGGCGCGCGCCGACTCCTGGTACACCGCGTACTGGGCGACGAGCGCCCCGCGCTGACCGGTCCGCATCGCGTGCAGCGCGAGCTCCAGCAGCGCCTGCTCGCGCTCCGGGCGCTCGGCGAGCAGCTCGACGTAGCGCTCCAGGCCGGTCGCGATGACCTCCTCGAGCGCGGGCGGCCCCGCGGACCCGTCCTGGGCGGCCGTCGCCACGGGGAGCAGCCCGCACTCGGCGGCCCGGCGCTCCTGCGCGGTCACCTCGGCGATCACCGCCTCGATCAGGTGCTCCCGCGAGGGGAAGGCGTAGTGCAGGCTCGCGAGCGACATCCCGGCCTCGGCGACGACGGCGCGCGTGGTCGCCGCGGCCACGCCGTCCCGCGCGATCACCCGGACCGCCGCGTCCACGAGCTCGCGCCGTCGTTCCGCCACCGCCATGCGCGGCATACCAGCCACCCCCTTGACCTGCCCGGGAGTCTGGCGCACCCGTCGGCGCACGTCACGGCGCCGCGCGGACGCCCGGGCGGACCTCACCCGCGCTCACGCCCTCCCGCGAGCGGTGTCAGCGGGACGTGAGCGCCGTGTGAGCGGGGCGCCGGAGAGTGGTCGGCGTCAACCAGGGAGGACCACCACCATGACCACATCCACCGGCGGCAGCACGTGGGCCGTCGAGGCCCGCGGGCTCGTCAAGACGTTCGGCGACAACCGCGCGGTCGACGGCATCGACCTGCAGATCCGGACCGGGGCCGTCTACGGCTTCCTCGGCCCGAACGGCGCCGGCAAGACCACCACCATCCGCATGCTCGCGACGCTGCTGCGCCCGGACGCCGGCACGGCCACCGTGTTCGGCCGGGACGTCGCCCGCGAGGCGCAGGCCGTGCGGTCGCTCATCGGCGTCACCGGCCAGTACGCCTCGGTCGACGAGAGCCTGTCCGCCACCGAGAACCTCGTGCTGTTCGCGCGGCTCCTCGGCCTGTCCCGCGCCGACGCCCGGCGCACCTCCGCGGCCCTGCTCGACGAGTTCGGCCTGGCCGAGGCCGCCGCCCGCCCGCTGAAGAACTTCTCCGGCGGCATGCGCCGGCGCCTGGACCTCGCGGCCTCGCTCATCGCGCAGCCGCCGCTGATCTTCCTGGACGAGCCGACCACCGGCCTCGACCCGCGCACCCGCCTGCAGATGTGGGACACCGTGCGGCGCCTCGTCGCCGGCGGGTCCACCGTCCTGCTCACCACCCAGTACCTCGACGAGGCCGACCAGCTGGCCGACCGGATCGCCGTGATCGACCGCGGGCAGCTCGTGGCCGAGGGCACCGGCACGGAGCTCAAGGCCTCCGTCGGCACCTCGCGGCTGCAGATCGGGCTGGCCGAGGCCGCCGACGAGCCCGAGGCGCTGCGGATCGCCCGCTCGGTGCTCGGCGTCGAGCCGACCCGCGCGCCCGACGGCCGGCTCTCCGCGCCCGTCCCCACCGCCGACTCCGCCGGGGACCTGCTGGTCGCCCTGCGCTCCGCCGGCATCCCGCTGCACGACATCGCCGTGCAGGAGCCCACGCTCGACGAGGTGTTCCTGACGCTGACCGGGCACGCCTCCGCGGCGCCCGCGCCCGCCGACGACACCCAGGCCCGCGACCTCGAGGAGGCCCGCGCATGACCACGCTCACCCCGACCCGGCCGGCGCGCCCGGCGGTCGACCCGCAGGCCCTGGCCCGCGCCGCCAGCAACCGCGTCACGCTCGGCGCCACCGTGCGGCAGTCGTTCTCCATGGGCTGGCGCGGGCTGCTCAAGGTCCGCCGCACGCCCGAGCAGCTGTTCGACGTGACGCTGCAGCCGATCCTGTTCACGCTGATGTTCACGTACATCTTCGGCGGCGCGATCGCCGGGGACGTGCAGTCCTACCTGCCGTTCTTCATCCCCGGCATCCTCGTGCAGACGGTCATCACCACGTCCGTCGTCACCGGCGTCCAGCTCCGCGAGGACATGGACAAGGGCGTGTTCGACCGGTTCCGGTCGCTGCCGATCGCCCGGATCGCCCCGCTCGCCGGCGCGCTGCTCGCCGACACCATCCGCTACCTCATCGCCACGACCCTGACGATGGTCATGGGCCTGATCATGGGCTGGCGGCCGGACGGCGGCGCCGTCGGCGTGGTGACCGCGGGGCTGCTCGTGATCGTCAGCGCGTGGGCGCTGTCCTGGATCTTCGCGTTCTTCGGCGTCATCGCCCGGTCCGCGTCGTCGGTGCAGGGCATCTCGATGATCGTGCTGTTCCCGCTGACCTTCGCGTCGAACGCGTTCGTCCCCGCGGACACGCTGCCCGGCTGGCTGAAGTCGTTCGTCGACGTGAACCCGGTGTCGCACCTGGTGACGGCCGCGCGCGACCTGACGGTCGGCAACGGGATCACCGCGGACGCGGGCTGGGCGCTGCTCGGGGCGGCGGTGGTGGTGGCGGTGTTCGCGCCGCTGACGGTCCGGGCGTACATGCGCCGGGCCTGACCGCCGGCGCGCGGCGGGAGGACGGGGGCGGGCCCGCGATCAGGCCGCGCCCACCCCCGCCGCGCGCAGCAGCGCGAGCGCGCGCAGGACGTCGTCCCCGTGGCCGAGCGCCGCGGCCGCCGCCCGCGCGCGCTCGACCGCGTCCGCGCCGTACCGCCCCGCCGCGAGCGCGAGGTGCGGCGCCAGCACCCCGCACGGGAAGTCCTGCCGGGCGCCGACCCGCTCGGCGAGCGCGAGCAGCTCCAGCCCGCCCGGGTCCTCGGGCGCCACGGCCACCCGCCAGGTCCCGACCCCCGTGAGCAGCGTGCCGAGCACCGGCCGGTCGGTGAACCCGGCCCGGCCGGTGAGGTCGTCCTCGCGGATCGACCGCACGGCGTCGGCGAGCGCCGGCTCGTCGGCCCGGCCCTCCAGCACGTGCGCGGCGAGGCTCGCCCCGACGGCCACGAGCAGCCAGGGTCCGGAGCCGTCCCGGCCCGAGGTGCGCGCCAGCAGCGCCCGGTACCGGGCGAGCCCGCGCGCCACCTCGCCCCGGCCGCGCTCGGCCTCCGCGAGGCCGAGGCCGGACATCACCTCGGCATCCCGCACGTCGGTCGTCGCGCGGGCGACGTCCTCGAACACCCGCTCCGCCTCGTCCCACTCCCCCAGGCCGAGCAGCGTCACGCCGTACACCTGCTCCAGGCTGTCCTCGAACGCCTGCACCATCAGGTCGCGGTGCGTGATCTGCGGGGCGGCCAGCGCCGTCCGGGCGGCGGTCAGCCAGTCCATCGCCTCCCGCGGGCGCAGGCTCTGGCTGTACGCGCCCGCCAGCGACACCGCGGCCATGACGGCGGTCCACGGGTCGTCGGTGTCGACCGCGAGGTGGTAGGCCTCGCCCGCGTACCCGATCGAGGCCTCGACGTCCGAGTCGTTCTCGGCGAGCGACCAGGACGCCAGCAGGCCGAGCCGCCGGCTCGGCAGGTCCGTCGACCCCCGCGCGTCCTCCAGCAGCCGGACCAGCGCGGCGGGGTCGGCGAACCGCTCGACGGCGTCGGCCAGCATCCGCGCCACGGGGCGCAGGCCGCCGGCCGCGGCGGCGCGGCGCACCGCCAGCCGCGCGCGGGCCCCGGCCCGCAGGTCGCCGAACATCAGCTCGGTCCCCGCGAGCAGCGCGAGCGCGAGGACGGCGGGCTCCGGGTCGCCGTCGGGCACCCAGCCGTCGGTCGCCGCCAGGACACCGCGCTGCACGTCCTGCAGCTCGTCGTGCGCGCCCTGCAGCATCCACCGGAGCCCCACCACCGCGAACAGCGCCAGCACCGCGTCCGGGCGGCTGGTGCCCTCCGCGAGCTCCCGCCGCAGCAGCGCCACCAGGTTGTCGTGCTCGACGTCGCCGACCGGGTCGAGCAGCACCCGCTCCGGGCTCCCGGCGCGGTGGACGATCCCCGACGCGACGTCCCGGGCCCAGCCCAGGACGGCGTCCCGCAGCCGGTCCCCCTCGCCGAGCGCCTCGACCTCGCGCTGCCCGAACTCGCGGACCGTCTCGAGCATCCGGTAGCGGACCTCGCCGGTCCGCGGCTCCTCCTCGACCCGGAGCAACGACTGCGCGACCAGCGCGTCCAGGTCGTCCAGCACCGCCGGCTCGTCGGACTCGCCGGCGACCACCGCGAGCGCCGCGGGCAGCCCGAAGCCGTCCGGCAGCACCGCGGCGCGGCGGCACAGGGCCCGCTCCCGCTCGGTGAGCAGGTCCCAGGACCACGCGATGACCGCCCGCAGCGTCCGGTGCCGCTCCGGGGTGCCCGCACCCCCGGACACCAGCAGCGCGAACCGGTCGGACAGCCGGCGCTCGACCTCGACGACCGTGAGCGAGCGGGTCCGCGCGGCGGCGAGCTCGATCGCGAGCGGCAAGCCGTCCAGGCGGGCGCACAGCCGCTCGACCACGTCCGGGGGCAGCGTCACGCCCGGGCGGACCGCGGTCGCGCGCTCGGTGAACAGCCGGACCGCCGCGCCCGGGCCGCCGTCGTCGTCGCGGGTCGGCAGCGGGTCGAGCGGGTGCACCCGCTCCCCCGGCACCCCCAGGGGCGCGCGGCTGGTCGCCAGCACCTGGACCCCGGGCAGCGTGCCGACGACGTCGGCGACCCAGGTCGCGACGCCCTCGAGCACCTGCTCGCAGTTGTCCAGCACCAGGAGGGTCGGCTGCTCGCCGAGCCGGTCCAGCACACGCTCGGCCAGCGGCCGCATCCGCTGGTCCGCCACGCCGGCGCGCCGTGCCGGGCCCTCGGGCACCTGGAGCGCGCCCGCGAGCGCCGGCAGCACGTCCGGGTCGTCCCGGACCGACGCCAGCTCGGCGACGTAGACCGCGCGGGCGCCGCCCGCCGCGCGCCGGGCGACCTCCTGCACCAGGCGGGTCTTCCCGAGGCCGCCGGTGCCGAGCACGGTCACGACCGGCGCGGCGCCGAGCAGCGCCTCGACCGCGGCGACGTCGGCGTCCCGGCCGATGAGCGCGTTGGGCGCGACGCGGAGCCCGTGGGCGGCGGGGGCGGGGCGGGCGACCGGCCGGTCGGCGAGCGAGGGCGGCGGCGCGGCCCCGTCCAGCAGCTCCAGGTGGAACGCCGCCACCTCCGGCGCCGGGTCGGTCCCGAGCGCCTCGCGCAGCCGCTCCCGGTAGGCGCCGAACGCCGCGACCGCCTCGGTGCTCCGGCCCGCGGCGTGCAGCGCGCGCATCCGCAGCAGGTGCGCCCCGTCGTCGAGCGGCGCGAGCGCGAGCAGGTCCTGGGCGGCCGCCAGCGCCCCGCCGTCGCCGAGGTCGAGGAGTGCGGCCGCCCGGACGCGCAGCAGGTCGCGGCGCAGGCCGTCCGCGCGCGTGGCCAGGGCGGCCACCAGGTCGGGGGCCGTCGCGCCGGCCCCGGGCTCGCCGTCCCAGAGGTCGAGCGCGGCCCCCGTGCCGGCGGCGGCCGCGAGCGCGTCCCCCGCCGCCAGCGCCGCGCGCCCCGCGTCGAGCGCGTCCGCGGCCCGGAGCAGGTCCACCGCCCCGCGGGCGACGCCGAGCACGTAGCCCGCGGCGGTGGACGCGAGCAGGCCCGGGTGCGCGCCGCGGAGCCGGGACACCAGCGTCTGGAGCGCCGCGCGGCCCGACGCCGGCGCCCCGTCCGGCCAGGTCTCGTCCACCGCGCGGGCGCTCGACAGCCCGCGCGGCTCGAGCGCGAGCGCCAGCAGCAGGTTCGCGCCCAGGCCGGCCACGGGCAGCAGCGCGCCGTCGGGGCCGGCCGCGCGGACCTGGCCGAGGACGGCCAGCCGCAGCGGCTCGGCCGCGGGCTCGGGCGCAGGACCAGGCACCGCGGCAGTCTAGGTCGCGCGCCGCCACTCAGAAGGTGAAGGCGGCCACCCGGGTGCGCAGGTCCTCCGAGGTGCCCGCGAGCCCGCGCACCTGGGTGTCGACCTGGCCGACCACGGACGCGACGTCGGCGGTGGCGTCGGTGAGGCCGGTGAGGTTGGCCGCGATCTCCCCCGAGCCGGCCGCGGCCTCCGCCACACCGCGGCTCATCTCCGCCGTCGTCGCGGTCTGCTCCTCGACGGCGGACGCGATCGCGACCTGGAAGTCGTTGATGTCGCCGATGATCCGGGCGATCTCCCCGATCGCCGTCACGGCCTGGTCCGAGTCGGCCTGGATCGCCTCGACGCGGCGCGCGATGTTCTCGGTGGCCTTCGCCGTCTCCTGCGCCAGCTCCTTGACCTCGCCCGCGACGACCGCGAACCCCTTGCCCGCGTCGCCCGCCCGGGCCGCCTCGATCGTCGCGTTCAGCGCGAGCAGGTTGGTCTGCTCCGCGATCGTGGTGATCACCTTGACCACGTTGCCGATCTCGGTCGAGCTGGTGCCGAGCTGCGCGACCGTGCCGTTCGCCGTCTCCGCGACCTCCGTGGCGTGCGCCGCGACCCGGGCCGCCTCGTTCGCGTTCTGCGCGATCTCCCGGATGCTCGCGCCCATCTGCTCCGCGCCGGCGGCGACCGCCTGCACGTTCCGCGAGACCTGCTCGGCCGCCGCCGCCGTGACGCCGACCTGCGCGCTGGTCGCGTCGGAGCCCGCGCCCACCCGGGTCGAGGCCGAGGACAGCGCGGCGACCGCGCTCCCCACCTCGTCGGTGGTCCGGACCACGCCCGCGAGGGTGTCCCGCACCGCGGCCTGCGCCACGTCGAGCGACGCCGCGAGCCGGGCGAGCTCGTCGGACCCGCCCAGGTCGCAGGACCGGGTCAGGTCGCGCGCGGCGATCCCGTCGACGACGTCCTCGAGCGCGGCGAGCCGGCTGCGCACCCGGCGCCCGAGCCCGAGCCCCAGGCCCAGCGACAGCACCGCGCCCACCCCGATCAGCGCGCCGACCTCGACGGTGGTGCGGGTGCTCGTCGAGGACGCGGCCTCGATGGAGGCGTCGATCGCGCCGTACGCGTCGCCCAGCAGCACGCCCAGGGCGTCGGTCAGGTCGGCGTTCGCCGCCTGGTACCGCTCGGTCACGGGGGCGATCTCGGCGGGCGGCAGCGCGGACAGGTCGTCCAGCACGATCTGGCGCACCACGCCCCACTGGGTGCCCACCTCGTCGAGCGCGGGCTGCTGGTCGGCCGGGATCGCCAGGCCCTGCAGCGTCGCGAGCGCGGCGTCGGCCGCGGCCACCTCGGCGTCGCGGTCCTGCTCGGCGGTGGGGTTCACCTCCGGGGCCAGGGTCAGCGCGGTGTTGTAGGCGACGGCCCCCTTGATGCCCGACTGCAGCTCCCCGGCCGCCTGCACCAGCTCCACCTGCGTGTCGCGCAGGTCGGCGAGCGTGCCGCGCTGCTCCGCGAGGGCCTGCAGGCCGACGACGCCGGCCGCACCTCCCGCGACGACGGCGACGGCCACCGCCCCGACCATCGTGGTCGCGAGCGAGCGGCGGAGCGGGGTGGCGTGACGGTCCATGTCGAGGCCTTCCTCCTTCAGGGGGTACAGCAGGAAGGTTCGACCGGCGAGGGCCCGTCCTGAGGGGTTCGGCCGGATGAATGCGCAGGTCAGAGGCACTTTGTGCCCTCAGCGCATGCGGCCGCCCGGGCCCTGCTCGGGACCCTCGTCGGTCCCGGCGCCCGCGGCGTTGGGTGCGCAGCGGCGACGGTGCAGGCAGGGGGCTGCGCCGTCGCCGCGCGCTGCCCGCCATCGTGGTCCCCGTCACCCCGCGCCGACCGGGACGTCGGTCCCGGGGCGCGCACGGTAGGTTGAGCCCATGCGCCTGCACGTCGCCGACCACCCGCTCGTCGCCCACAAGCTGTCGGTGCTCCGGAACAAGGACACGTCGTCCCCCACGTTCCGCAAGCTCGTCGACGAGCTGGTGACCCTGCTGGCGTACGAGGCGACCCGCGAGGTCCGCACCGAGCCCGTCGAGGTCGTGACCCCTGTGGCCACCACCACCGGCGTGAAGATCGCCGAGCCGCTGCCCCTCGTGGTCCCGATCCTGCGCGCAGGCCTCGGCATGCTCGACGGCATGACCCGCCTCATGCCGACCGCGGAGGTCGGGTTCCTGGGCATGCAGCGCGACGAGACGACGCTCGAGGCCATCACCTACGCCAACCGGCTGCCGGAGGACCTCACCGGCCGGCAGTGCTTCCTGGTCGACCCGATGCTCGCCACGGGCGGCACGCTGGTCGCGGCGATCGACTACCTGTTCGCCCGCGGGGCCCGCGACGTGACGGCGGTCTGCCTCCTCGCGGCGCCCGAGGGCCTCAAGGTCGTCGAGGACGCCGTGGGCGACCGGGGCGACGTGACCGTCGTGGTCGCGGCCGTGGACGAGCGCCTGGACGAGAACGCGTACATCATCCCGGGCCTCGGCGACGCGGGCGACCGGCTGTACGGCGTCGTCTGACGCCCCGGACGGGGCGGACGCCCCGTCCCCCGCGCCGAGGTCATCGGGTCTCGGCCGCTGAGACCGCGCGCGGAAAGCCCTTGGCCCCGGGCGCGGCCGCTGCCACCATCGGGGGCGTGAGCCTCCACCGACGCCCGACCGACGCCTCCCCGGCGTCCGTCGGCGTACGCCCGGGAGCGCCCCGCACGCGCTGTTGGTCCTGACGCCCCGCCGTCCCCCGACCACCACCCCGGCCGCCGCTCGCTGCGGCCCCCGCGCACCCCCGGAGATCCCCGTGGCACGTCACCGCACCCCCGCACCCCCGCCCGCCCCCGCGCCGCCCCGCGGCGACGGCGCCGCCGACCGGGCCGGCTTCGTGCTGTACGTCGGCCTGCAGGCCGACTCCCCGGCGCTGGACGCCGCGCACGCCGCCGACCTGGCCGAGGTCGCCGAGGCGCTGCGCGACCTCGCGCGCGACCTGCTGCCGACCGCCGAGACCTTCACGGCGCTGTCCCTGGTGCCCTCCGGGCGTGAGGACGACGTGCAGAGCATCCGGCGGCGGCTCGCCGGGCTGCAGCCGCTCGAGGCCGCCGCCGGGACCGCCTGACCCGGCGCACGCCCCGCGCCCGAGCACCCAGCCGCCCGCACCGCCGGGCCCCGGGGCAGCACCTGGGTGCCCACCCGGTCGCGCGTCCTACCCCTCAGTCCGCGCCGGTTCACCACCCAACGAGGCCCGAGATGCTACTCATCGGTCGTCGAACGGGTGTCGATCGGGCCTAGCGTGAGCAGTGCGACGACCACCGCGGACCGGTCCCCCGGGACCGACCACCGCAAGGTCCCGCAGCCGTCCGGCGTTCGCCCCCCTGGCGTCGGACGGCACTGGCCGGCCCCCGGTCCGAGCACGACATGGCCCCCTGCCACGGGCCGGGGACCGGCCACCTCGACGTGCGGTGCCACCGGCGCCGCACGCGCGGCCCGGGCAGCGGGTGCGGCGCCCGGGCCGCGCTCCTACCGTGGGGGCATGCGCATCGCCATCGCCGGAGGCCACGGTCAGATCGCCCGCCGACTGAGCAGGCTGCTCGCGGAGCGGGGTGACACGCCGCTCGCGATCGTCCGGAACCCGGACCACGTCGCCGACGTCGAGGCGGACGGCGCGACCGCGGTGCTGCTCGACCTCGAGTCCGCGGGCGTCGACGCGCTCGCCGCGCAGCTCGCCGACGCGGACGCCGTCGTGTTCGCGGCGGGCGCGGGCCCGGGCAGCGGGGCCGAGCGCAAGGACTCCGTCGACCGGGGCGCCGCGGCGCTGCTCGCCGACGCGGCCCAGCAGGCCGGGGTGCGGCGCTACCTGCTCGTGTCGTCGGTCGGCGCGGGCGCGGAGCCCCCGGCCGGCACCGACGAGGTGTTCGCCGCGTACCTGCGCGCCAAGACCGCCGCCGAGGACGACCTCCGCGGCCGGGACCTCGACTGGACGATCCTCCGCCCCGGCGGCCTCACCGACGACGCCGGGACCGGGCACGTGCGCCTGGGCGCGGAGGTCCCGCGCGGGCAGGTGCCGCGCGACGACGTGGCCGCCGTGCTGGTCGGGCTGCTGGACGAGCCCCGCACGGCGGGCCTGGTGCTCGAGCTGTCCGAGGGCGCGACCCCGCTCGCGGCGGCGGTCGCCGCCGCGACCGAGCGCGAGGACTGACCCGGTTCCCGCGACCTCCCCCGCTCCCCCGGTGGAAGGTCGTGACGGACACGCCGTCGGCGTGTCGGGCACGACGTTCCACTGTCGCGGCGCGCATCGCGGCCCGGGGACGGGCGCCGCCCGGTCGGATCAGGCCGGGGCGTAGGTGAGGCAGTCGGCCAGGTCGTGGCCGGCGCCCACGCGCACGGCGTCCGCCGCGCAGGTCAGGTGCTCGTTGTGCGTGCAGTCCGTGCGCTGGCAGGCGCCGACGTGCGAGACGACGCGGTCGAGCCCGCCCTTGACGTTGAGCGGGATGAACGTCGCGCACTTCGCGTCCCCGGCCGAGCCGGCGATCGTGATGGCGGCGGCGCTGCACGCGTGCTCGTGGTTGTACGAGCACCCGTCGACGGAGCACTCGGAGACGGGGGGCTGGTCCATGAGGGTGCTCATCGCGGGACCTCCGGGGTCGGTGGGGGCGTGCCTGTCCTGACCCGGCCGACGGTAGGCCGCGGATTTCCGCGCGTCTAGAAAGGAAGGCCTGGCTTACCGGCGAAACCGCACGTCAGGGCGACGACATACGTCGAGAAAAGTGCCCGACGTGAGGGTCGGCTGCATTTCTCAACACCGTCGTCACCTATTTCCGCCAGGCCCGGTCCGCCGCAGCAGCGCCGCGGTCACCCGGCGCAGCAGCACCCCGACGACGGCCGCCGGCACCGCCACCGCCCACACCCGCGCGTCGGTGGGGTCCAGGACGAACAGCCGCTGCCCGAGCGGCGTGCCGACCGCGAGCGCCATGCCCAGCACCATCGCCGCGACCAGCCCGACCTTCCAGGGGCGCAGCGGCCGGGCCACCTCGACGAGCACGTCGAACGCCGTGAGCACGAGAGCGAGGAACGCGGCCGTGGCCGTCAGGACGTGCGTGGTCTGGCCGTCGCCGATGACCGCGCGCGCCGCGACGTACGCCCCGTAGGTCGCCGCGGCCACCGCTACGCCCCCGGGGACAGCGGCGGTCAGCACGCGCCGCACGAAACCGGGCCGGGCGGCCTCCTGGTTGGGCGCGAGCCCGAGGACGGTCGCCGGGATGCCGATCGTGAACCAGGCGATGAGCGTGACGTGCCGGGGCAGCAGCGGGAACGGCACCGCGCTGACCGCGACGACCAGCGCCAGCAGGATCGAGTACACCGTCTTGGACAGGAAGAGCGTCGCGACCCGCTCGATGTTCGCGATGACCCGCCGGCCCTCGGCCACCACGTGCGGCAGCGTCGCGAAGTCGCTGTCGAGCAGCACGATCCGCGCCACCGCCCGCGCGGCCGGGCTGCCGTTGCCCATCGCCACGCCGACGTCGGCGTCCTTGAGCGCGAGCACGTCGTTCACGCCGTCGCCGGTCATCGCCACCGTGTGCCCGCGCGCGGTCAGCGCCCGCACCAGCCCGCGCTTCTGCTCCGGCGCGACCCGGCCCAGCACGACGGCCCGCTCCGCGGCGTCGGCGAGCGCCTCCTGCTCCTCCGGCAGCTCGCGGGCGTCCAGCACCGCGCCGGCGGGCAGCCCCACCTGACCGGCCACGGCGGCGACGGCGTTCGGCGCGTCGCCGGAGACGACCTTCACGGCCACCTGCTGCCGCGCGAAGTACGCGAGCGTGCCCGCGGCCTCGGGGCGGATGCGCTGGTCGAGGACCACGAGCGCGGCGGCGCGGCGACCGGCGGGGAGCGCCGCCGCGTCCGGCGCACCGTCCAGGCCGGCCAGGGCCAGCACCCGGCGGCCCTGCCCGGCCTCCTCTGCGACCCGCCCGAGCGCCGGGTGCCCGGGCGGCAGCAGCACGTCCGGCGCGCCGAGCGCCCAGGACCGGCCGTCCGCGGTCTGCACCGCGGCCCAGCGGCGGGCGGAGGAGAACGGCACGACGGCGGCGGTGGCCGCGGGCGCCCGGTCGCCGACGTGCTCGACGACCGCCCGCAGGCTGGCGTTCGGCCGCTCCTCGGCGGCGCCCAGCGTGGCGAGCGCGGTCGCGACCTGCTCCGGGGCGAGCGCCGGGTCCAGCACCTCGACCGACCGGACCCGCATCCCGTCCTCGGTGAGCGTGCCGGTCTTGTCGAAGCACACCACGTCGACCCGGGCGAGCGACTCCATCGCGGGCAGGTCCTGCACCAGGCACTGCCGGCGGCCGAGCCGGATGACGCCGACCGCCATCGCGACGCTCGTCATCAGCACGAGGCCCTCGGGCACCATCGGCACGACGGCCGCGACCATGCCGCGCAGGGCGTCGCTCGGGGCCTGGTCGTTGATCCACAGCTGGTTGACCACCGTGAGCGCCGCGACCGGCACCAGCGCCCAGGTGATGTAGCGCAGGATCCGGTCGATGCCCGCGCGCAGGTCCGACGACGGCTTCTTGAACGCGGACGCCTCGCGGGACAGCCGGGCGGCGTACGCGTCCTCCCCGACGCGGCTCGCGCGCAGCACCCCCGCGCCGGCCACCACGACGCTGCCCGACAGCAGCCGGTCGCCGGGCGCGGGGAGCACCGGCTCCGACTCGCCGGTGAGCAGGGACTCGTCGACCTCGAGTCCCACCGTGCCGACCAGCTCGCCGTCGACCGGCACCTGGTCGCCCGCGGCCAGCCGGACGAGGTCGTCGACGACGAGCTCGGCGGGGTCGAGCTCCACGACACCCGCGGCCCTCTGCACCGTCACCGGCGACCGGTTGAGCAGCGCCAACCGGTCCAGCGTCCGCTTGGCGCGCACCTCCTGGATCATGCCGGCGGCGCTGTTGACGACGATGAGCAGCCCGAACAGGCCGTCGAGCAGGTGGCCCGTGCTCAGCACCACGAGGAACAGCACCAGGTAGATCGCGTTGACCCGGGTGAGGGTGTTGCTGCGCACGATCTCGGCCAGGCTGCGGCTGGTGCCGGTCTCGACCCGGTTCACGTCGCCGCGGGCGACCCGCTCGCGGACCTCGTCCGCCGTCAGCCCGCCGACGACCTCGGCCTCCTGGTGCACCATGCGTCGACGGTAGCCGGGATCCCGGGCCCCTCAGGCGCCGGGTGCGCCGGCGACCGGCGCGCCGGCCTCCGCGCGGCGCGCCCGAGGCCGCGCGGCGTCCACCTCGGCGTTCAGCACGCCGCCCAGCAGCACCGCGATGCTCGACAGCCAGATCCACAGCGCGGCCGCCAGGACGAGGCCCAGCATCTGCGCGGCGGCCTGGACGACGGCCGCGCTCCCGGCGTCGGCACCGGGCGTGTCCGGCACCGCCACGGCGACGTAGGCCACGAACCCGGTCGAGACCAGCAGCACGCCGAGCGTCCCGGCCACCGCGCCGGGCAGGCAGCGCCGCCAGGTGCTGACGACATTCGGCGCGTACCGGTACAGCAGGGTGAGGAACGCCCCGCCCAGCACGAGCACCGCCGGCCAGCGGAGCACCGACCAGGCCGCGCGGAACGCGTCCCCGAGGCCCAGACGCGCCGCGAGCGCGTCGCCCCCGCCCAGCAGCGGCCCGACGACGACCAGCAGGAGCACCGTCACGAGCGTGACCAGCGCGCCGACCGTGAACGCGAAACCGAGCAGGTACTGCGTCACGACGTTCTGCCGGGACTCCACGCGGTAGGCGTCGTCGAGCGCCCGCACCGCGGCGCGGAACACCCGGCTCGCCAGGTACAGCGTCACGGCGAGCGCCCCGAGGGCGAACCCGCCGCGCCGCTCGTCCAGGAGGCCGTCGACGAGCGGCGCCAGCACGTCGCTCGCCACCTGCTGCGCGAACACCGTCGCGAGGCCGTCCACGACGCTCGTGCGGATCTCGTCCACCTGCTCGTCGCCGAGCAGCGGCCGCAGGTACCCGAGGCTCGCGCCGAGCGCCGTGGCGATCGGCACCAGCGAGATCAGGGCGTAGTAGGTCATCTCGGCGGCCAGACCGGTGATCCGCACCTCGCCCGACCGCACGACCGAGCGCACCGCGAGGGAGGCGACGCCCCACCCGCGCACCGTCAGCGGGTGCCGGTCGGCCAGCGCGACCGCCCGCTGCGCCACCGGCGGGCCACCGGCGCGCCGCGCCCGGCGGCGGGCCAGGCGCGGGCGCGCGAGGCCGACGAGCCACCCCGCCGCGGCGACGGCCAGCACCCCGACCACGACCGCGACGGCGCCGGAGAGCACGGTGCGCCCCGTCCCCCCGCCGACGTCCGCCAGCCCGAGGCCGACGGCCCCCGCCGCGCACCACGCCAGGATCGTCGTCGCCGGCACGGGCAGCCGGTCCCGCACCCACGCGGAGCGCCGCGACATCACGGCGACGGCGAGGCCGGCGAGCACGAGGACGAGGAGCACGGCGGCGGCTCAGGCCCCGGCGGCCGGCGCGGAGGGCGGAGTCGTCATGCGGCGACCCTACGTCGCGGTCGTCCCGCCCGCGGCGCGCAGTCGTCAGGCGCGCACGATGCGGCGGACGGCCAGCTCGACGTCGGCGTCGTCGTGCGGCTCGTTGTCGAGCGCCCGGTGGATCGTCATGCCCTCCACCAGGGCGTCCAGGACGCGCGCCGTCACCGGGTCGAAGCACCGCTCGAGCGCCGCCCGGCTGCCGCGCATCCAGGTGTGCGTGAGGGTGCGGTAGGACGCGTCCCGGGCGGCCAGCGTGTACAGCTCGTGGGTCAGGACCAGCTCGCGCGACGTCGGGAACACGTCCTGCAGGATCGAGTCCACGACCGCGCGGATCCCGGCCTCGACGTCCCCCGCCGGGACCGCCTGCATCCGGGCGGTCACCCGGTCCGCGACCGTCTGCGCGAACCGGGTGAACGCCTCCCGGAGCAGCTCCTCGCGCCCGGTGAAGTGGTACGTCATCGAGCCCAGCGGCACGCCCGCGGCCTCGGCGACGCGGCGGTGCGAGGTGCCGTCCACGCCGTCCGTCGCGATCACCTCGATGCAGGCGTCGATGATCCGGTCGCGCCGGCCGGGGTCGACGCGACGGGTGCGGGCGGGCGCGGGCTCGGTCGACGTCATGCCTCAGATGATCTCGCGGATCACCCGGGCCGGGTTCCCGACGGCCACCACGTTCGGCGGGACGTCCTTGGTGACGACGGAGCCGGCGCCGACGACGGAGTTCTCCCCGATCGTCACGCCGGGGCACACGATGACGCCGCCGCCGAGCCAGACGTTGTCGCCGATGACGATCGGCTTCGCCGCCTCGAGCTTGTCCCGGCGCGGCTGCGGCTCGACCGGGTGGGTCGGGGTGAGCAGCTGCACGTGCGGGCCGATCTGGCAGTCGTCGCCGATCGTGATCGGTGCGACGTCGAGGGCGGTCAGGCCCATGTTGACGAACGTCCGCGCCCCGACGGTGATCCGGTCGCCGTAGTCCACGTGGACGGGCGCGCGCACGTGGGTGCCCTCGCCGACGCCGCCGAACAGCTCCGCGAGGACGGCCTGGCCGGCGTCGGGGTCGTCGGCGTACGCGGCGGCGAACCGGGCGGCGGTCTGCACCGCCTTCTTCTGGGCGGCGGCGATGGTGGGGTCGTCGGCGATGTACAGGTCGCCTGCGAGCATCCGCTCGTGGTTCGTGCGCGGGTCGCCGGCGAAGTGGTCGGTCGTCATGCGTACGATCGTACACGTCACCTGTCGCGCCGGTCCGGGACACCCGCCCCCGGGGCGGCGTCGGCGCTCGACGTCACCCCGGGGTCGGCGGCACTGATCAGGGGCGGAGCATGACCTTGAGCGCCTCGCGCGCGTCCATGGCCCGGTAGCCCTCGGCGGCGTCGTCGAGCGACAGGGTCCGGTCGAACACCCGGCCGGGCTCGATCGTCCCGTCCAGGACCTGCCGGATCGCGTCCTCCAGGTACGCGCGGACGGGAGCGGGACCGCCGTTGAGCGTGATGTTCCGGCCGAACAGCGACCCGAACCCGACCGGCGCGTCCTCGTACTGCGGGACGCCGACGCGGGAGATCACGCCGCCGGACCGCGCGACGCCGTAGGCCTGCTCGTACGCGGGCATGTGCCCGACGGCCTCCAGCACGACGTGCGTGCCCTCGCCGCCGGTCAGGTCGAGGACGCGCGCGACGCCCTCCTCGCCGCGCTCGGCGACCACGTCGGTGGCGCCGAGCTCGCGGCCCAGGTCGGTGCGCGCGGCGTGCCGGCCCATCAGGACGATCCGCTCCGCGCCGAGCTGCTTCGCGGCGAGCACGGCGGAGAGGCCGACCGCGCCGTCACCGATCACGGTGACCGACTTCCCGGGCTCGACCCGGCCCATGTGCGCGGCGTGGTAGCCGGTCAGGTACACGTCCGACAGGGTGAGCAGCGAGGCGAGCAGCGACTCGTCCGCGGCCGCGGGGTCCACGTCCGGGACCACGACGAGGCTGCCGTCGGCCAGCGGGATGCGGGACAGCTCGGCCTGCAGGCCGTTCGTCTGCGGGGTGGCGTAGAACCCGCCGTGCGGGCACGCGGTCTGGAAGCCGTCGCGGCAGATCGGGCAGGTGTTGTCGCTGAACGCGAACGGGGCGATGACGAAGTCGCCCTTCTTCACCGAGGTGACGGCCGAGCCGGTCTCCTCGACGACGCCGATCAGCTCGTGGCCCATCGACTGGCCGCGCTCGGAGGCGGGCATCGAGTGGTACGGGTGCAGGTCCGAGCCGCAGACGCACGCGCGGACCGTGCGGACGATCGCGTCGGTGGGCTGCTGGATGACGGGCTCGGGGGTCTGCTCGACGCGGACGTCGCCCGCGCCGTACAGGAAGGTGGCACGCATCGGGTGGGGGATCTCCTTCAGGAGTGGATCGGGATGCCCCTCCACCCTGCCCGCTCCGCGGCGCGGTCTCACGCCGGGAGCGGGGCCCTGTCAGTACCCCTCTCGACGGGTCAGGCCGAGGCGACGACCTTCCACCCGGGCCCGGTGATCAGCAGCGCCTCGTCGTCGCACAGCGGGACCAGCTCGTGGTCCGAGCCGTACCGGTCGAGCGTCCGGCCGATCAGCTCCAGCGGGTACGGCGGCAGCTTCCCGTCGGCGTGCGGCACCACGACCGCGTCCGTCAGCCCGAGGCCGCGCCGGTCGGTCAGGCCCGAAGCCTCGGCCGGGTCGTCCATGAGCGTCGCCGGCTCGGTGCTCGGCCCGGCGACGATCGACCCCGCGCTGGAGCCGATGTAGGGCAGCCCGCCGCGGACGCGCTCGGCGACCACCGCGTCGGCCCCGGAGGCACGCAGCGCGTCGAGCAGGGCGAACGTGTTGCCGCCGGCGACGTAGAGCGCGTCGACGCCGTCGAGGGCGTCGGCCACCTGCTGCGCCGTCGCACCGGTGAGGCGGACGTCGACCACCGCGTGCCCGAGGCCGACGACCCGGTCCCGCTCGGCGACGGCCCACGGCGCGGCCGCGTCGGCGCGGGCCGCGTCGGGGACGTAGCCGAGGGTCAGCGGGTGGTCCGCGGGCGCGCGGTCGGCGAGGAAGGCGGGCACGGCGCCGTGGCCGAGGGAGAGCAGCAGCAGGGAAGGCACGGGGGCGACGGTACGCGGTGCGGCGCGGGGCGCAGCGGTCCGCCGCTAGGTTGCGCGCCGATCTAGTCAGCCGTACGATCTAGTCGTGACCGAGGACCGGGAGTGGCCGGGCGAGTGGCTCCGCGGAGTGCTCCCCCAGGCGGTGCTGCGCGTGCTCGACGACGGGCCCACCTACGGGTACGCCCTCGCGGCGCGCCTGGCGGAGGCCGGCATCGGCGACATCAAGGGCGGCACGCTCTACCCGCTGCTCGGACGCCTGGAGGCCGCCGGCCACCTGACCGTCGAGTGGCGCGCCGGCGACGGCGGCCCGGGCCGCAAGTACTACGAGATCACCCCGGAGGGGCGGCGCCACCTGCACGACCTCGTGGGGCGTTGGCGGCGGTTCGCCGCGGTCGTGGACACCCACCTGACCGCACCGCCTCCCGGACGAGAGGACACCCGTGCCTGAGACCCACCGCCCGAGCGACGCGCAGCGGATCGCCCCCGACGTCGACCCACGCTGGGTGGACGCGTTCGTCCTCGAGGCGCGGCTGCGCGACGTCCCCGGTGACCGCATCGGCGACGCGCTGGCCGAGGTCGGCGCCCACTGCCGGGACAGCGGCGAGCCCGCGGACGTCGGCTTCGGCGACCCGACCGCCTACGCCCGCGCCGTCGCCGAGACGTTCCCCGCCCCGCGCCCGTCGTGGCTGCCGCACCTCGCGCCGCTCGTGGTCGAGATCGCCGGGATGGTCGTCGTGATCACCGCGGTGGGCGAGCTCGCCCGGGGCCGCGACGTGACCGTCACCTGGGGGCTGCTCGCCATGCTCGCCGTGCTGGTCGCGGGGTGCGGGGTGGTGGCGCTGCTCGGCGGCCGCCTCCTGGAGCTGGTCGTCCGGCGCCCCGTCGTCGCCGCGGTCGGCCTCGGCGCCGCGGCGACCGCCGTCCTCGTGCCCGCCGCCCTGCTGCTGCAGATCGACGCGCGGGTCGCCGTCCTGCCCGCCCCGGTCGCCCTGGCCGGAGGGCTGCTGCTGCTGGCCGCGGGAATCACGGCCGACGTGACCCTCGCCCGCCGCGGCCGGACGGCCGACCCCGTCGTCGGCCCGGGTCAGGAGCCGACGCCGCGCCGCATCGGCACTCTCCTGCCGTTCACGGTGCTCGCGTGGACCGCGATCGGCTGCGTCGTCGTGGGCGTCGTCGGGGCGACGACGGGGAGCTGACCCGCGAGGGAGGCGCGCGTCACCCCGGGCTCACCCGTCCGCGTCATCCCATGTCTCGCGGGCGGGCGGATACTGGACGGGTGAACCTCCTCGACCCCGGCAGCCTCCTCACGGCGTTCGGGGTCGGCGGGATCTTCGTGATCCTGCTCCTCGAGACCGGCCTGCTCGTCGGGTTCCTGCTGCCGGGCGACACGCTGCTCCTGGCCGCGGGCGTGTTCGCCGCCGGTCCCGATCCGCGCCTCCCGCTGGCGGGCGTGCTGCTCGCCGCGACCGCCGGCGCGCTGCTCGGCGCCCAGGGCGGCTACCTGCTCGGCCGCGCGGGCGGGCGGTGGGTCACCCGGACCTCCCCCGACGGGCGGCTGCACGCGGCGCTCGACCGCGCCGGCGCGATGGTCGAGCGGTACGGGACGGCGCGCACGATCGTGCTGGCGCGGTTCATCCCGGTCGTCCGGACGGTGATCAACCCGCTCGCCGGCATGACGCAGGTCCCGGCGCGCACCTTCACGGTGTGGCAGGTCGTGGGCGGCGCCGTGTGGGCGTGCGCGATCCCGCTGGCCGGCTGGGCGCTCGGTACCCGGGTGCCCGGGCTCGAGCGCTACGTCACCGGGCTGGTGGTCGTCGCGGTCGGGCTCACCGCGGTGACGAGCCTGGTGCAGTGGCTGCGGACGCGCCGCCGCGCGGGCGTCGCGACGGACGACGTCGCGGGCGGGCGGTAGCACAGCCGACCGCCCGGGGATCACGACCTTCGGGACCCGATCGCGCCTCCGGGGCCGGGAGACTCGACGGACCCACCCCCGGACGTCAGGACCGCTCGCGTGACCGCCCCCCAGCCCGACACCGCGTCGGACCCGACCGCTGCCCGCACCATGTCCGTCACCGTGGTCGCGCCCGACCGGGTGCTGCTGGCGGGACCGGCGGTGCGCGTCACGGTGCCGTCCGTCGCGGGCTCGCTCGGCATCCTCGCGCGGCACGAGCCGGTGGCGGCACTGCTCGAGGCGGGCGCGGTGCGGGTCGTGCCGGCGGACGGGCCCGAGGTCGAGGTGCACATCACCGGCGGGTTCGTGGTGGTCGACGACGACCAGGTGACGGTGCTCGTCGACGCGACGCGCGCGGCCGGCTGACCGCCCCGTCGAGCCGCCGCCGAGTGCGGGGCGCGACGGGGGGGGTTACCGGGTGACAGCGCGCTCTGGCTCCGGGTCCAGGCGATACGCCTGGCGTCCAACGCGTGCTGCCACCGGTTACGCGTCCGGAGTGGCAGATATGTCTGGACAGACCGAGGGCAGCCAGCCGATCAAGCACGGCGTACAAGCTGCGCGCGGCTCTTGCGCGGGTGGGGTTCGGCTTCAGGTGCCGCTGATCGGGTCCGGGGGCAGGACGGCCGCGGCGATCTTCTCAGCGATGACCTCGATGCTGTCACGGGCGGTCTCGAAGCCGGCGAGGTCGGGCAGGAAGCCGCTGTACTCGGCGACCTGCTCGAAGGTCACGTTGTGCAGGACGGGGATCAGCATCGGCTTGTGCAGGAGAGCGCCGAGTTCCCGCTCGGTCCAGAACCGGCCGGCGAGGTAAGCGGGGGTGAGCAAGGCGATGCCGGACCGCGCGGAGGCGAGGCCCCTGTCCATCTGACGGGACTGGCTGACACCGGGCTTGATCCCGACCTCGTCGAACCACACGTCGACACCGAAGATGTCCGTGAGGGCACGGTACAGCGCGGCACCGACCTCCTGTCCGTCGATCTGCGCGTAGCTGAGGAACGCGTCGTGCTCGCGGTCCGGCAGCTGGGCGGCGTGCTCCTGGACGCGGTCCGCAAGAGAGCGCTCAGAGGGGGTGTAAACGGGCCCGGCGGAAGCCGCAGACCGGAGCCGGCGGTTCAGCTCGCTCACCGTCGCCCGGTTACGGGCGTCGGCCTGGCGGTTCTGCGCGTTGACGCGGCTGTTGTGCGCGTTGACACGAGCGATCTCACGGTTCTGCGCGTCGACCTGCCGCTGGACCGCGGCGTTGTGCTGCCGCACCCGCCGATTGTGCTCGTCGATGGCGCGCTGGTTCTGGCGGTTGACGCGGTCGACCTCGGCTTGCAGCTGCCTGACGGCGCGCTGCTGAGCCATTCGCGCGCGCTGCTGAGCGGCGCGCATTTGCGCCTGCAGCTGTGCAGTGTTGATCCTCGTGGCCATGGGCGTGAACTCCGGTTCCCGCACCCAACCAGCTGGCCGGGGTGTGACGCACCGCCGGTTGACGGCGCGCCCCTCCCCCGGCGTAGTGTCAACCCGTTCCGCCAAGAACCAGGACGACCCCGCGCCGGCCGTGACCCGTATCGGTCAACGGTTGACCGGGGTCGTCGTGCGTTAGCGGTCAGGACGCTACACCTGGGGTCTGACACGACAAGCGGCCACAACCAGTTGTGTTACGCCGTGGTAGTTCTATCCACAAGCACACGAGCACCCGTCCACAGCGCATGACCCGCGCGCCTGCGCTTCCCGCGGGTCGCGCCCGGCATCCGAACGCGTGTCCATCCACAACCCGAGCCGTCCGCCGGTCGACCCCGCTGACGACGACGCCCCGCCGAGCGCGGGGCTCGACGGGGCGGTCGGTGCTGCGGGGGTCAGGCCGGGATCAGAAGTCCCAGTCCTCGTCCTCGGTGTTCACGGCCTTGCCGATGACGTACGAGGAGCCCGAGCCGGAGAAGAAGTCGTGGTTCTCGTCGGCGTTCGGGGACAGGGCCGAGAGGATCGCCGGGTTGACGTTCGTCTCGTCCTTCGGGAACAGCGCCTCGTAGCCCAGGTTCATCAGGGCCTTGTTGGCGTTGTACCGCAGGAACGCCTTGACGTCCTCGGTGAGGCCCAGGGGGTCGTACAGGTCCTGGGTGTACTCCACCTCGTTGTCGTAGAGCTCGAAGAGCAGCTCGAAGGTGTAGTCCTTCAGCTCCTGGCGCTCGGGCTCGGTGAGCTTCTCGAGGCCCTTCTGGAACTTGTAGCCGATGTAGTACCCGTGCACGGCCTCGTCGCGGATGATGAGGCGGATCAGGTCGGCCGTGTTGGTGAGCTTGGCCCGCGAGGACCAGTACATCGGCGCGTAGAAGCCGGAGTAGAACAGGAACGACTCGAGCATGGTCGAGGCGACCTTGCGCTTGAGCGGCTCGTCGCCCCGGTAGTAGTCGAGGACGATCTCGGCCTTGCGCTGCAGGTTCGGGTTCTCCTCCGACCAGCGGAAGGCCTCGTCGATCTCGCGCGTCGAGATCAGCGTCGAGAAGATCGACGAGTAGGACTTGGCGTGCACCGACTCCATGAACGCGATGTTGGTGTACACCGCCTCCTCGTGGGGGGTCAGCGCGTCCGGGATGAGCGAGACGGCGCCGACGGTGCCCTGGATCGTGTCGAGCAGGGTCAAGCCCGTGAACACGCGGGTCGTCATCTGCTTCTCGACGTCCGACAGCGTCGCCCAGGACTGGATGTCGTTCGACACCGGCACCTTCTCGGGGAGCCAGAAGTTGCCGACGAGCCGGTCCCAGACCTCGACGTCCTTCTCGTCCTCGACGCGGTTCCAGTTGATCGCCTGGACCCGGTCGACCAACTTCAGCTTCTCGGCCATCACTGCTCCATGTCGTGTCCGGTGCCGCGCCCTCCGCGGCTCGTGCGGGTCGGTGCCCGCCTCGGTCTGCCCCCTATGGTGCACCCTCGCGCGAGCGCGCCGGCCGGGTCAGGACCCGGCCGGCGCACGTCGCGTCAGAGCATGCAGGAGACGCAGCCCTCGACCTCGGTGCCCTCGAGCGCCATCTGCCGCAGGCGGATGTAGTAGATCGTCTTGATGCCCTTGCGCCAGGCGTAGATCTGCGCCTTGTTGATGTCGCGGGTGGTGGCGGTGTCCTTGAAGAACAGCGTCAGCGACAGGCCCTGGTCCACGTGCTGCGTGGCCTCGGCGTACGTGTCGATGATCTTCTCGTAGCCGATCTCGTACGCGTCGTCGTAGTACTCCAGGTTGTCGTTCGTCATGAACGGCGCCGGGTAGTACACGCGGCCGAGCTTGCCCTCCTTGCGGATCTCGATCTTCGACGCGATCGGGTGGATCGACGACGTCGAGTTGTTGATGTACGAGATCGAGCCCGTCGGCGGGACCGCCTGGAGGTTCTGGTTGTAGATGCCGTGCTCGCGCACCGACTCCGCCAGCTCCCGCCAGTCGTCCTGCGTCGGGATGTGCACGCCGGAGGTGGCGAACAGCTCGGCGACGCGGGCGGTCTTCGGCACCCAGGTGCCCTCGATGTACTTCTGGAAGTACTCGCCGGTCGCGTACTTCGAGTCCTCGAAGCCGGCGAACGCCTGGCCCCGCTCCTTGGCGAGCAGGTTCGAGGCGCGGATGGCGTGGTACGCCACCGTGTAGAAGTAGATGTTCGTGAAGTCCAGGCCCTCCTCGGACCCGTAGAAGATCCGCTCGCGCGCCAGGAACCCGTGCAGGTTCATCTGCCCGAGGCCGATGGCGTGGCCGCCGCGGTTCGCCCGCTTCACGGACGGCACCGACTCGATGTCGGTCTGGTCGGACACCGCGGTGAGCGCGCGGATCGCGGTCTCGACCGAGCGGCCGAAGTCCGGCGAGTCCATCGCGAGCGCGATGTTCATCGAGCCGAGGTTGCAGGAGATGTCGCGGCCGACGTGGTCGTACGACAGGTCCTCGTTGAAGGTCGAGGGCGTCGAGACCTGCAGGATCTCCGAGCACAGGTTCGAGTGCGTGATCTTGCCCTTGATCGGGTTGGCCTTGTTGGCCGTGTCCTCGAACAGGATGTACGGGTAGCCCGACTCGAACTGCAGCTCGGCCAGCGTCTGGAAGAAGTCGCGGGCCTTGATCTTCTGCTTGCGGATCTGGCCGTTGTCGACCATCGCGCGGTAGTTCTCGGAGACGTTCACGTCCGCGAACGGCTTGCCGTAGACGCGCTCGACGTCGTACGGCGAGAACAGGTACATGTCCTCGTTGTTCTTGGCCAGCTCGAACGTGATGTCCGGGATGACGACGCCGAGCGACAGGGTCTTGATGCGGATCTTCTCGTCCGCGTTCTCCCGCTTGGTGTCGAGGAACCGCATGATGTCCGGGTGGTGCGCGTGCAGGTAGACGGCACCGGCGCCCTGGCGGGCACCCAGCTGGTTCGCGTAGGAGAAGGAGTCCTCGAGCAGCTTCATCACGGGGATGACGCCGGACGACTGGTTCTCGATGTGCTTGATCGGCGCGCCGTGCTCGCGGATGTTCGAGAGCAGCAGGGCCACGCCGCCGCCGCGCTTGGACAGCTGCAGGGCGGAGTTGATGCCGCGGGCGATCGACTCCATGTTGTCCTCGATGCGCAGCAGGAAGCAGGACACGGGCTCGCCGCGCTGCGCCTTGCCGAGGTTGAGGAACGTCGGGGTCGCCGGCTGGAAGCGGCCGGACACGATCTCGTCGACGAGCTGCAGCGCGAAGGTCTCGTCACCCTCGGCGAGCGCGAGCGACACCATCGCGACGCGGTCCTCGAAGCGCTCCAGGTACCGCTTGCCGTCGAACGTCTTCAGCGTGTACGAGGTGTAGTACTTGAAGGCGCCCAGGAAGGTCTGGAAGCGGAACTTCTTCGAGTAGGCGTGCTTGAACAGCGCCTTGACGAACTCCGGGCTGTACTGCGCGAGGACGTCCGCCTCGTAGTACTTGTGCTCGACCAGGTACTCGAGCTTCTCCTCCAGGTCGTGGAAGAAGACCGTGTTCTGGTTGACGTGCTGCAGGAAGTACTGCCGCGCCGCCTCCCGGTCCTTGTCGAACTGGATCTCCCCGTTCGCGCCGTAGAGGTTCAGCATCGCGTTGAGCGAGTGGTAGTCCATCTCGGGCGTGATGGTGATGACCTCGGTCGCGTCGGTCATGCCGGCGTCGGTGAGTGTCGCTGCCAAAATCGTCCCCATCCCTCTCGGACGCGTCGCACGTCCTCGGTCGTTCCCATGAGCTCGAAGGCGTACAGGTACGGGACCTGACACTTCGCCGCGATGATGTCTCCGGCCATGCAGTAGTGCGCGCCGAAGTTGGTGTTCCCCGCCGCGATGACGCCGCGGATCAGGGAGCGGTTGGTCGCGTCGTTGAGGAACTTGACGACCTGCCGCGGGACCGCGCCGCCCTCGTTGCCGCCGCCGTACGTGGGGACCACCAGGACATAGGGGTCCCGCACGTGCAGGAACGGCTCCGACGGACGGAGCGGGATCCGCGTGGCGTCGATGTCCAGCTTGTCGACGAACCGGCGGGTGTTCTCCGAGACGGAGGAGAAGTAGACCAGGGAGCTCATCGCCCCACCCCTCCTCGCCCCGGGTGGATCGTGGACCCGTGCGGCCGTGCCGCCCGGGTCACCGGGCGGCGCACGGCCGCGTCAGGCGACGGAGACCGCGGCGCGGTCGGCGAGCGCCTTGATCTGGTCCGGGCGGTAGCCCGACCAGTGGTTGCCGTCGGCCACGACGACCGGGGCCTGCAGGTGGCCGAGGGACATGACGTAGTCACGCGCGTCGGCGTCCTCCGTGATGTCCACGACCTCGTACTGCAGGCCGGCCTTGTCCATGGCGCGGTAGGTCGCGTTGCACTGGACGCAGGACGGCTTGCTGTAGACGGTGATGGTCATCGCTGTCTCCCCGGTGTGAAAAGGCCTGGCTGGTACGTGCGCCCCCGCGCCCGCCCCGCATGCTGCTGGTGGTGCTGTGGTGCCGCTCTCGGGCCGCTGCGGCCGGGCCGGTCGGGCGTCTCTCGACGTCCCCGGGCCCCTCGTCCAGCGGCGAGTCACGACACTACACCTAGTGGTGCGTCCGGCAAGAGACCACTAGGGCTGGTGTTACACACATGTCGTTTCCACAGGCTGTGCACCGCCGTCCCGGTGTCCGACTTCATCCACAGGCTACGGGCGACCACTGACACTCCCCCGCGTGGCGAGGCCTGCTGGAAGGCCTGCTCGTCCACAGGTGTCCCCAGGTCACGCACAGGGCGACGCACATGTGGACGGGCGCGTTTCACCCGCACGGCGGGGTGACGCACGTCGCCCGCGGAGCCGGGCGGGACCTCGTCGCGGGACGGCGTGTCGTGCGCCCACCGGCGTGTCGCGGCACGCCGGCCCGACGGTCGCGTCAGCCGGTCGACCCGGCTGGCTCGCACCTCTGGAGTGGAAGGTTCTGACGGACACGCCGTCGGCGTGTCCGTCAGAACCTTCCACTCAACCCGGGCCCCCCGCGCAAGCCCCCCCGGGGCCCTCGCGCGCGCCTCCGCCTCTCGCGCGCGCCTCCGCCCCTCGCGCGCGCGGGCGCGGTGAGCAGCTGTCGGCCCCCGCGCTGATCGTCACCTGCCCGCAACATCCATCGCCACGTGCGGAAACATGTACCCGGTTCTGTATACAGACATGAGTACAGACGTGGTCCCCGGCGCGGGACAGGCAGCCGCGGCCGGCCCCGAGGGGTCCGCCACCTCCCGCCGCGAGCGCGTCTACCTGACCATCCGCGACGAGCTGATGAGCGGCCGGGTGTCCCCGTACGAGCGGCTCACGGAGGAGCGGCTGGCCGAGCGGCACGGCGTGTCCCGGACCCCGGTGCGCGAGGCCCTGGCCCGGCTGCTGGCCGACGGGATCGTCGTGAAGCGGGAGAGCGGCCTGCACCTGTACGTGCCGAGCTTCCGCGAGCTGACCGACCTGTACGAGCTGCGGATCACGCTCGAGCTGCGCGGCCTGACCCGGGCGCTCGAGGACCCGACGGTGCACCACGACCGCACCCGGCTCGAGGGCGAGCTCGCGCACTGGTACGGCTTCCGCGACGACCGGCCGGCGCCGGACGCCGGGTTCGTCAGCCAGGACGAGCGGTTCCACTTCACGCTCCTCGACGCCTCCGGCAACCCGGCGCTGACCCAGGCGCTGGCGCAGACGAACCGCCGGATCCGGTCGGTGCGGATGTACGACTACCTCACCGAGGACCGGATGGCGGCCACCATCGCCGAGCACATCGGCATCGCCGAGCTCGTGGTGCGCGACCGGCTGCCGCAGGCGCTGGAGGCGCTGCGCGCCCACGTCGGCGCCTCGCGGGAGGTCGTGATGGAGCGCGCCGCCGCCGCGCTGGAGATGACCCGCCTGATGGCCCGCGAGGAGCAGCGATGACCGCCACGACCACCACCCCGACCACCGGCGGCACCGCCCTCGACCGCGTCGACCGCGCCTTCGCCGCCCTGGACGCGGCCGGCCGCCCCGACGTGTGGACGCTGGTCCGCGACCGCGCCGACGTCGAGGACGAGGCCCGCGCCGTCGACGCCCGGCTCGCCGCCGGAGAGGCGCTGCCGCTGGCCGGGCTGGTGCTCGCCGTCAAGGACAACATCGACGTCGCCGGCCTGCCGACCACCGCCGCGCACCCCGCGCACCAGGTCGTGGCCGCGCGGTCCGCCACCGTCGTGGACCTGCTGCGCGCCGCCGGCGCCGTCGTCCTGGGCAAGACCAACCTCGACCAGTTCGCGACCGGGCTCACCGGCAGCCGCAGCCCGTACGGCGCGGTGGCGAGCGCCGTGGCGCCGGACCGGGTGTCGGGTGGCTCGTCCTCCGGCTCGGCCGTCGCGGTCGCGCTCGGGATCGCCGACCTGGCCCTGGGGACGGACACCGCCGGCTCCGGCCGCGTCCCCGCCGCGTTCAACCGGGTCGTCGGGATCAAGCCGACGCTCGGTCTGGTGCCGAAGGACGGCGTGGTGCCGGCGTGCGCGTCGTACGACTGCGTGACGGTGCTGGCGCAGGACCTCGACCTGGCCCGGCGGGCGATGGCCGTGATGGCCGCGCCGAGCGCGCTCGACCCCTCGTCGCGCACCTGGCCCGCGGACGTCCGGCTGGCGGCCCCCGCGGCGCCGGTGGTCGCGGTGCCGCGCGACTCCGACCTCGCCGAGGTCGCCCCGGGCGTGCGGGCGCAGTTCGACGCCGCGGTCGCGCGGCTCGTCGAGGCGGGCGCCACCACCCGGGTCGTCGACCTCACGCCGTTCCTCGCCGCCGCCCGGCTGCTGTACGGCGGCGGGCTGGTCGCGGAGCGGTACGCCGCGTTCGGCGCGTACCTCGCGGAGCACCCGGACGGCGCGGACCCGTCGGTCGCCAGGATCGCCGCCGACGCCGGCCGGGTGTCCGCGGCCGAGTACCAGGCGGCGCGGGACGAGGTCGCCGCCCTGCGGGCCACGGCGCTCGCCGCGCTCGACGGGTGCGACGCCCTCGTGGTGCCGACCGCGCCGGAGCACCCGACGCTCGCGGAGGTGGCCGCCGCTCCGCTGACCACGAACGCGCGGCTCGGGGTGTTCACCAACTTCGTCAACCTGTTCGACATGGCGGGCGTCGCGATGCCGCTCGGCCCGGCCGGTGCCGGCGAGGCGGGGGCCACCGTCCTCACCCGGGCGTTCGACGACCAGGTCGCGCTCGACCTCGCCGCGCTGCTGGAGAAGGACGGCCGGGCCGACGACGCCGGGTGGCGCCCGCTGCCCGCCGCCGACGCGCCCGCGCCCGCTCCCCTGCCGACGGCGGGCGTCCCGGTCGTCGTGTTCGGCGCGCACCTCCGCGGGCAGCCGCTGCACCCGGAGCTGCTGGCGCTCGGCGCCCGCTGGGTCGGGCCGGTCCGCACCGCGCCCGACTACCGGATGCTCGCGCTCGCCACGACCCCGGCCAAGCCGCTGGTGCACGCCGTCGCCCCCCGGGACCGGCGGGTCGCTGGAGGGCGAGGAGTGGCTGCTCACGCCCGACGCCCTCGGCCGGCTCCTGCTGTCGATCCCGGCGCCGCTCGGCCTCGGCCGCGTCCGGACCGACGACGGCCGTGAGCTCGTCGGCTTCGTCGGCCAGCCGGGTGCGGCGCCGGACGCCACGGACGTGACGCACCTCGGCGGGTGGCGCGCGGCTCGCGCCGCGAGCGCCGCCGCCCTGCCCACGGCTCCCGGCGCGGCCACCGCCGACCGGAGTGGGCCGGACCGGAAGCCGTAGGCCGCGCCACCCCCCTCACGACCCCCGACCCGACCCCTCCCGCCCCCTGCACGCCGAGAGAGAAGAGATCCCCGTGCGCCTCAGCCGCCCCCTCGTGACCGCCTCCGCCGTCCTGCTCGTCGCCGGCCTCGCCGCCTGCTCCCCCGACTCCGCGGGCGCCGCCCCGGCCGACGGCGACGGCCCCACCGTGGTCACCGTCGGCACCCTCAAGGGCCAGCCGCACCTCTACGCCCCGTTCCTCTACGCGGACCTGGCGCCGGAGGGAGTCGAGTTCGAGGTCGTGCAGTTCGACACCTCGCCCGACATCAAGAACGCCGTGGTCAGCAGCGGCAACATCGACTTCGGCGTCGCCGGCGTGCCGTCCGCGGTGTCCGGCGCGGCCGCGGGCCAGGACGTCGTCGTGGTCGCCGCGGCGGCCGACGGCGGCTCCGGCATCATCGGCCGCGAGGGCCTGGACGGCGTCGAGTCGCTGGCCGGCCTGACGGTCGGGTACCCGCAGGGCTCGTCGCAGGAGATCCTGCTCCGCCTCACCCTCGAGGCAACCGGGATGGACGCCGACTCCGACCTCGAGCTCGTCAACCTGCCGTTCTCCGACATGGCCGGCGCGCTGGCGGCCGGGCGGATCGACGCGTTCGCCTCCGCCGAGCTGGGCCCGTCGACCGCGCTGCAGGCCGGCGCCGTCGAGGTGGCCTCGCCGTACGACACCCCGGTGGGCCGCGTGAACATCGGCCTGTACACGACCGGCGAGCTCGTCGAGAGCGACCCCGAGCTGGTGCAGCAGGTCGTCGACACGCACGTGCGGGCCACCGAGCAGATGGCCGCCGACCCGCAGGCCTGGGCCGACGGCGTGGTCGCCGAGTTCGGCATCGACCAGGCCGTCGTCGACACCGCGGTGCAGAACATCTGGCCGCGCTGGGAGATCGACGACGAGTACGCGGCCCAGGTCGGCGCACTCGTCGAGCAGATGGCCCTGCTGAAGCAGATCGACGGCGAGGTCGACGTGGACGCGCTGCTCGACACCACGTTCGTCGAGGCCACCGAGGCCGGCGGCGACTCCTGACCACCCGGTGCGCCGGCCCCGCCCGTCCGGGCCGGCGCACCCCGCCCGCGAGGGAGACCCCATGACCAGCACCGAGGCCACCCCGGCCGCCCCGGCGACCGCCACCGCGCCGCCCGCCGGCGCCGCGCGGACCGCCGCGTCCGCCGCCCCGGCGACGGCGCGCCCGGAGCGCCCCGCCCGTCGCCGCCCCCGCGTCGGCCCGCTCCTGCTCGCGCTGCCCGTGCCCGCGCTCGTCCTCGTCCTGTGGACCGTCGGCGTGCAGCAGGCGTGGGAGCTGCCGTTCGGCATCAAGATGGGCTTCCTGCCCACCCCGTTGGAGGTCGGCCGCCGGCTGGTCGACCTGGCGGTGGGCGGCATCGTGGACGACGCGTTCAGCGGCACCCTGCTCGCCCACCTGTGGGCGTCGACGCAGCGCGTGCTCGCCGGCTTCGCCCTGGCGGTCGCCCTGGCGGTGCCGCTCGGCGTCGTCATGGGCCGGTTCTCGCTCGCGTTCCGGATGCTGGAGCCGACCGTCAACCTGGCCCGGCCGATCCCCGTCACCGCGTGGGCGCCGCTGACGCTGCTGATCATCGGCTACGGCGACGGCTCCGCGATCTTCCTGGTGTTCCTCGCGGCGTTCTTCCCGGTGCTGCTCAACACGATCGCCGGCGTGCGCCAGGTGCCGGTGCGGCTCCTGGAGGCGGCCGCGATGCTCGGCACCAAGAAGGCCCAGGTCCTCTACAAGGTGGTGCTGCCCGCCTCGATGCGGTCGATCGCGAGCGGGCTGCGCGTGGCCCTCGGCCTGGCGTGGGTGATCCTCGTGGTCGGCGAGACCGTCGGCATCAACACCGGGCTCGGCGCCATGATCACGCAGGCCCGCGACCAGTCGAAGACCGACCTGATCGTCGCCGGGATGGTCGTCATCGGCCTGTGCGGCTTCGTGGCCGACCGCCTGCTCACCGGCCTCCTCGCGCTCGCGACCCGCGGCCGCCCCACCCTGACCTGACGCGCCCCGCCCGACCCGACAGGAGACGACCATGCCCCGCATCGGCACCGTCCGCCCCCGCCAGCCCGCCGACGTGCGCGTCGCCGGTCTCGGCAAGCAGTACCCCACCCGGTCCGGCGGCTCCGTGGCCGCGATGGCCGACGTCGACCTCGAGGTCCCGGCCGGCGAGTTCGTCTGCGTGGTCGGCGCGTCCGGCTGCGGCAAGAGCACGCTGCTGCGGATCCTCGCCGGCTTCGAGGACGCGACGTCCGGCACCGTCGCGGTCGCCGGCGCCCCGGTCACCGGGCCCGACCCGGAGCGCGGCGTCGTGTTCCAGGACTACGGGCTCTTCCCGTGGCTGTCCGTCCGGGAGAACATCGCGTACGGCCCGAAGCAGGCCCGGCTGCAGCGCTCCGTCGTGGCCGAGCGCACCGACCGGTTCCTCGCCGCCGTCGGCCTGACCCGGTTCGCGGACACGTACCCGAGCGAGCTGTCCGGCGGCATGCAGCAGCGCGTCGCCATCGCCCGGGTGCTCGCCAACGACCCGTCCCTGCTGCTGATGGACGAGCCGTTCGGCGCGCTCGACGCCCTCACCCGGTCGACGCTGCAGGGCGAGCTCTCCCGGATCCACCGGGAGACCGGCACGACCGTCCTGTTCGTCACGCACTCCATCGAGGAGGCCGTGTTCCTCGCCGACCGCGTCGTGGTGATGGCGGGCGGCGCGTCGCACGGGGTCCCGGGCCACGTGAAGCAGATCGTCCCGATCGACCTCGCGGGCGAGCGGGACGTGACCTCCGCGGAGTTCAACGCCCTGAAGCGCCGGATCTCCGCCCTGGTCCACGAGGAGGTCGCGGCCCAGGCGGCGTGACCCGGTCCCCCGCCGCACCCGAACGCGGTCCGGGAAAGCGCCCGCGCGCGAGCCGGTCGGGTGGCTAGCGTCGGGCCATGACCGACGGAACCCCGGGGGTCGTGGCCCCCGACCTGGACCCTGCCCGCACCGACGCGTTCCTCGACGCCGTCGGCACGCTGATCGAGCGGGTCAACGACCGCGCGCAGCGGCGGCGGTCCGGCGACGCCACGCCGATCGCCGAGGTGCTGCGCGAGCACCTCGGCACCGACCCGCGCGGCCTGGCCGTGCTGACGGAAGAGGTCGGGGCGCTCCGCGCGGTCGACGCCGACGTCGCGCTCGAGGTCGTGGTCGGTGCGGCCGGCGGCGGGCGGCTCGTCGGGGTCGGCGGCGGCGAGCAGCGCCGGCACTCGTCGTTCTCCGAGATCGTCGAGCACTCCGGCGCGTGGGCGCAGTTCCCCGTCGGCGCCGTCGACTACGTCCGCGTGCCCGTCGGACCCGACGCCGACCGCCGGGTCGTCGCGTTCGGCGTGCACCTGTTCCGGTTCGGGGGCGCGCCGGTCGCCCTGCTGCAGCGGGCGGCCGCGCCCCAGCAGGGGCAGGAGGCGAAGCTCGAGGCGATGTCGCCGAACGAGGACGCGGCGGCGGCCGCGCTGGCCGCGGTCCGGGAGGCGATGCTGAGCCACTCGGTGCTGCGCGGCCAGGTGGTGAGCTTCACGCCCAGCCCCTACGGCCAGTCGGCGGGCGGGGTGACGTTCCTGCCGCGGGTGCGGGTCCCGGCCGAGGACGTCGTGCTGCCCGAGGGCACCCTGGAGCGGGTCGAGCGGCAGGTGCTCGGGGTCGCCCGGCACCGCGACCGGCTGCGGGCTGCCGGCCAGCACCTCAAGCGCGGCGTGCTGCTCTACGGGCCGCCCGGCACGGGCAAGACCCACACGGTCCGGCACCTCCTCGGGGCCGACGCGGGGACCACGGCCATCGTGCTGGCGGGCCAGTCGCTGGGCCTGGTCCGGCTCGCCACGGAGACCGCGCACGCGCTGCAACCGGCCGTCGTCGTGCTGGAGGACGTCGACCTCATCTCCGAGGACCGGTCGCTGCACGCCGGTCCGCAGCCGCTGCTGTTCGAGGTGCTCGACGCGATGGACGGCCTGGGCGGGGACGCCGACGTGGCGTTCCTGCTCACCACCAACCGCGCCGACCTGCTGGAGCGGGCGCTGGCGCAGCGCCCCGGACGGGTGGACCTCGCGGTGGAGATCCCGCTGCCCGACGACGACGCCCGGCTGCGGCTGTTCCGCCTCTACGCCGACGGCCTGCCGCTCACGCCCGGGGCGCTGGACGACGCGGCCGGGGCCACGGCCGGCGTGACCGCGTCGTTCGTGAAGGAGGTGATCCGGCGCGCCGTGCTGCTGGCCGCGGAGGAGGACCGCACCGTGGACGACGCGGCCCTCCGCGCGGCGGTCGCCGAGCTCACGGACGACACGCAGCGCGTCACCCGGTCGCTGCTGGGGGCCGGGCCGGATCAGCCCGAGTAGGCCGCGAGCACGGACCGGGCCGCCGCGGCGAGGACGGCGTCGTCCGGCTCGGCGGCCTCGTCCGGGTGGTCGGTGAGCACCGCCAGCACGATCGGGGCGCGCCCGGGCGGCCAGAGGACCGCGACGTCGTTGCGGGAGCCGAACCGACCGGCGGTGCCGGTCTTGTCGCCGACCACCCACCCGTCCGGCGTGCCCGCGCGGACGGCGTCGAGCCCGGTCGTGCTGGCCGTGAGCCAGCCGACGTACGCCTCGCGCACCGCGGGGCCGAGCGCGTCGCCGAGGGCGTAGGTCGCCAACCCCTCCGCCAGGGCGCGCGGGGTGGAGGTCCGGGCCGGGGCGCCCGGCGTGAACCGGTTGAGCTCCGGCTCGGCGGCGTCGACCCGGGTCGTGGCGTCGCCGCGCGCCGCCAGCGCCGCCTGCAGCGCGGCCGGCCCGCCCAGGTGCCGGAGCAGCACGTTGAGCGCGCCGTTGTCGCTGTCGGAGACCGCCGCCCCGCCGAGCGCGCCGATCGTGAGGTCCGTGCCCGCCGCGTCGGCGGTGACCGGGGCGTGGCCCACGTCCGCGACGTCCTCGGCGGTCACGGTGAGCGGCCGGTCGAGCACCGACGCGGGCTGCCCCGCCAGCACCTCGCCGGCCGCGAGCGCCTTGAGCGTCGACGCGTAGCCGAACCGCTCGTCGGCCCGGTACGTCACGGTGTCGCCGCTGCCGGTGTCGCGGGCGTAGACGCCGACGCGGTAGCCGGTCGACCGCTCGAGCGTCGTGAGGTCGACCTCGACCACGGAGGTGAGGTCGGCGGGCGCGGCGGCGGGCGCGGGGCCGGTGGGCGCCGCGGTCGGCGACGGTGCGTGGACCTCGGTCGCCCGCCCGTCGCGCCCGTCGGGCGTGCACGCCGCGACGGTCAGCGCGAGGGTCCCCGCGAGCACCGCACGGGCCAGCGCCGCCACGGGTTTGCGCGCGACGTCCACCCGGCGCTCAGCGCGCACCCGGCCGCCAGAGCACGATCGCCCCGCGCGCGCCCACGGCCCTCGGGTCCTCGGCGGGCGCGGCGCCGTCCGCGGACCCGCGCCGGCGCTGCCCGCGGCCCATCGCCACGACGTCGCCGGACGGGTGGGCGGTGAACACCCGCCTGCCGGGCTCCGCGAACGCGCGCAGGTACTCCACCTGGCGCCGCAGCCGGTCGACCTCGGACTCGAGCTCGAGGATCCGCTTGATGCCGGCGAGGTTCACGCCCTCCTCCTGGGGAGAGCCGCTGCACCTCGCGCAGCGTCGCGATGTCGCGCAGCGAGTACCGGCGGCCGCGCCCGCGGGTGCGGCCGGGCTGCACCAGCCCGAGCCGGTCGTACTGCCGCAGGGTCTGCGGGTGCATGCCCGCGAGCTCGGCGGCGACCGAGATCACGTAGACCTGCGCGTCCTCCGAGACCATCTCCGCCACCTCCTCCGGTCGGTCGGCCGGCGCGCCCGGGGCCTGTGCCCCGGGCGCCGGCCCGTCAGTCCTTGGCCCGCGCCAGCAGGTCGGCCCGCGGGTCCTCGCCGGACGTCGCGATGCCGAACGCCTGCACGGCCTCCTTCGCGGCGGCGCTGAGCCGCTGCGGGACGACGACCTGCACCGTGACCAGCAGGTCCCCGGTGCCGCTCGCCGTGGTGACGCCGCGGCCCTTGACCCGCAGCGTCCGGCCCGACGGGGTGCCCGCCGGGATCTTCAGGCGCACCTGCCCGCCGTCGAGGGTCGGCACGGGCACCTCGGCGCCCAGCGCGGCCTCGTCGAAGGCGACCGGCAGGGTCACCCGGAGGTTGTTGCCGTCCAGCGCGAACACCGGGTGCGGCGTCACGCGCACGGTGACCTCGAGGTCACCCGCGGGCGCGCCGTTCTCCCCGGGGCGGCCCTTGCCGCGCAGCCGGATCTTCTGGCCGTCCCGGACGCCGGCGGGGATGCGGGCCTTGACGGTCCGCCCCTCGACGCCGAGCGCGACGGTCGAGCCCTCGACCGCCTGCCGGAACGGCAGCGTGGTCACGGCCGCCAGGTCGGCGCCGCGCCGGGCGGTGCGGCCCTGGCCGAAGCCGCCGCCCCCGCCGAACAGGCCGCCCAGCAGGTCCTCGAACCCGCCGTTGCCGCCCGCGGTGCCGCCGCCCGCGCCCTGCGGGAACCGCACGCGGGTGCCGCCGGCGCCGCCGCCGAACACCCCGCCGAACAGGTCCTCGAAGCCGCCGTTCGCGCCGCCGGCACCACCCGGGCCGCCCGCGCCCGCGCGGAACCGCGCGCCGCCGGCCATCGCCCGGAGCTGGTCGTACTGCTGCCGCTGCTCGGGGTCGGAGAGCACCGCGTAGGCCTCGCCGACCTCCTTGAACTTCGCCTCCGCCGCCGCGTCCCCCGGGTTGTGGTCGGGGTGCATGGTGCGGGCGAGCTTGCGGTACGCCTTCTTGATCGTGGCCGCGTCCGCGTCCTTGGCGACGCCGAGCACGGCGTAGAAGTCCTTCTCCAGCCAGTCCTGACCGCTCACGACGCCTCCTTCCGCTCTCTCGTCCGGTCCCCCGGGGCCTGCGTCCGGCCCCGGACCGGGGTGGACCCCACGGCCGGGGCCGCGCCGTGACGACGCGGCCCCTGCCGGTGGGTCCTGATGATGCCCGTCACGCCTCCGGGTCGACGACCGCCACCCGGGCGGCGCGGATCACGCGCTCGCCCATGCGGTAGCCGGGCTGCAGCACCTGCTGCACCGTCGGCTCCGTGACGTCGGCCGAGTGCCCGTGCATGAGCGCCTCGTGCACCTGCGGGTCGAACGGCTCGCCGGCGGCGCCGTAGCGCTCGATGCCGAACCGCCCGAGGGTGCCCTCGAGCTTCTCCGCGATCGACGCGAACGGGCCGACCAGGTCGCCGTGCTGGCGGGCCAGCTCGATGTCGTCGAGGACGCTGATGAGCGCCTCGGCGACGGACGCGACGCCCTGGTCCCGGGCGGTGACCGCCTCGGACTTGGACCGCTTCACGTACGCGGAGTACTGCTGCTCGAGGTTGAAGTAGTCGGCGTTCCGCCGCTGCAGCTCGTCGAGCCGCTCGGCGGCGAGCTTCTGCGCCTCGACCAGGCCCTCCAGCACCACGGCCTCCTCGGCGGCGGTCGCCGCCGCCTCGGCCTCGGCCAGGACCTGCTCCTCGGCGGTCGGCTCGCGCAGCTGCCCCGTCTCCGGGTCGATGCGCCGCTTGTCGGTCACGCGCGGGGCCTCCTCCTCGGGATCGCGCCCCTGCGGGTTCGGCTGGTCGGTCACTTCTTGTCGCCCTCGTCGTCGACGATCTCGGCGTCCACCACGTCGTCGTCCTGCGCGGACGACGCCGTCGGGCCGTCGGCCGGCTGCTCGCCGGCCGGGGCGCCCTCGGGCTGCTGGTTCGCCGAGTACAGCGCCTCGCCGATCTTCTGCGACGCGGTGACCAGGGCGGTCTGCTTCGCGGTGACCTCGGCCAGGTCGTCGCCCTCGAGCGCCTTCTTCAGGTCGTCGACGGCCGAGCGGACCTCGGTCTTCACGTCCTCGGACAGCTTGTCGTCGTTGTCGGTGAGCAGCTTCTCCGTGGAGTAGACCAGCTGCTCGGCGGAGTTGCGGGTCTCCGCCTCCTCGCGACGCTTCTTGTCCTCGGCGGCGTGCGCCTCGGCCTCCTTGACCATGCGGTCGATCTCGTCCTTCGGCAGGCCGGAGCCGCCGGAGATCGTCATCGACTGCTCCTTGCCCGTGCCGCGGTCCTTGGCGGACACGTGCACGATGCCGTTCGCGTCGATGTCGAAGGTGACCTCGATCTGGGGGACGCCGCGCGGGGCCGGCGCGATGCCGGTCAGCTCGAACGTGCCCAGCGGCTTGTTGTCCCGCGCGAACTCGCGCTCGCCCTGGAACACCTGGATCAGCACCGACGGCTGGTTGTCCTCGGCCGTCGAGAAGATCTCGCTGCGCTTGGTCGGGATGGCCGTGTTGCGCTCGATGAGCTTGGTCATCACGCCGCCCTTGGTCTCGATGCCCAGGGACAGCGGGGTCACGTCGATCAGCAGGACGTCCTTGCGGTCGCCCTTGATGACGCCGGCCTGGAGCGCGGCACCCACGGCCACGACCTCGTCCGGGTTGACGCCCTTGTTCGGCTCCTTGCCACCGGTCAGCTCGCGCACGACGTCGGCCACGGCCGGCATGCGGGTCGAGCCGCCGACGAGCACCACGTGGTCGATGTCGGCCAGCTTGATGCCCGCGTCGCGGATGACCGCGTTGAACGGCGCCTTGGTCCGCTCGAGCAGGTCGGCCGTCATCTGCTGGAACTGCGCCCGGGTGAGCTTCTCGTCCAGGTGGATCGGGCCGTTCTCGGACATCGAGAGGTACTGCAGGCTGATGTTGGTGCTGGTCGCGGACGACAGCTCCTTCTTGGCCTGCTCCGCCGCCTCGCGCAGCCGCTGCAGGGCGATCTTGTCCTTCGACAGGTCGACGCCGGTCGAGTTCTTCACCTGGCCGACCAGCCACTCGACGATCCGGTTGTCCCAGTCGTCGCCGCCGAGGCGGTTGTCGCCGGAGGTCGCGCGGACCTCGATCGTCGAGAAGTCGTCGTCCTTGCCCACCTCGAGCAGGGAGACGTCGAACGTGCCGCCGCCGAGGTCGAAGACGAGGATGAGCTCGTCCTCCTTGCCGCGCTCCAGCCCGTAGGCGAGGGCGGCCGCGGTCGGCTCGTTCACGATGCGCAGGACGTTGAGCCCGGCCACCTGGCCGGCGTCCTTGGTCGCCTGGCGCTCGGCGTCGTTGAAGTACGCCGGGACGGTGATGACCGCGTCGGTGACGGGCTCGCCCAGGTACTCCTCGGGCGTCGCGCTTCAGCTTGCCGAGCACGCGGGCCGAGATCTCCTGCGCGGTGTACTTCTTGTCGTCGATCTCGACGGACCAGTCCGTGCCCATGTGGCGCTTGACGGACGAGATCGTGCGGTCGACGTTGGTGACGGCCTGGCGCTTGGCCACCTCGCCGACGAGCACCTCGCCGGTCTTGGAGAACGCGACGACCGACGGGGTCGTCCGCGAGCCCTCCGCGTTGGCGATGACGGTGGGCTCCCCGCCCTCGAGGACGGCGACCACGGAGTTCGTGGTGCCCAGGTCGATGCCGACTGCTCGTGCCATGTCTGTGCTCCTTCGTTCGTGCTGCGTGGTCCGGCGCTGCGGCCGTCCCGAGCCGGGGCGGTGGCGCCTTGAGCCTGCTGCGCTCAAGTCTGCGCCGCGGTCGGTCGCGGTGCAACTCCACGGCTGCGAACTTGAGTCTGCTGGGGCTCAACTCCGCTGCGGGGCGGATTGTTCCCGCCATGCCCGCACGCCCCTCCGGGAGCGCTCAGGGCGCCAGGGCGCCCCGGAGCGTCCGCAGCAGCCGCCCGAGCTGCACGAGGTCGTCCGCGGGCAGCAGTGCCGCGAGCGCCGCGCGCGACGCCTCCTCGAACACGGGAGTCGCGCGCTCGACCGCGGCGACGCCGAGCGGCGTGAGCGACAGCGTGGACGAGCGCCGGTCGTCCGGGTCGAGCGTGCGCCGGCACCAGCCGCTCGCCTCGAGGCGGTCGACGGCCTTGCTCGCCGCGCCGACGGTGATGCCGATGGCGCGCGAGACGTCGAGCACCCGGCAGCCCGGGACGTCGCGGACGACGCCGAGCAGCTCGAGCTGGGGCAGCGCCAGGCCGCCCGCCTCCTTGAGCCGGACGTCCACGGCGTTGTAGAGGCGCGTCTCCACGCGCACCAGGTCGATCAGCACCGCGCCCGCGTCGACCGCCACGCGCTCTCCTCTATCGAGATGGATTCCCAGGAATACATCTCCATCCCGGGTAGTTGCCCAGGAATCTACTCCGTCACGCCCGCCAGGAGGTCGCCATGTCCCGGGATCAGCTCGCCGCCGTCGACGCCGCGCTGCGCAGCGCGCCGCCCGGCCCCCACGACCTCGCGGAGCAGCGCGCCGGCTTCGAGAGCTTCGCCGCCCGGCCTGTCGCGGACGACGTCACCGCGACCGAGACCCGCCTCGGCGGGGTGCCGGTGCTGCGCCTCGCCGCGCCGGACGCGGTGGGCGCCGCCGTCCTCTACCTGCACGGCGGGGGCTACGTCATCGGCTCCGCCCGCTCGGGCTCCGGGATCGCGACCGCGCTCGCACGCCGGACGCGCGCGGTGGCGTACTCGGTCGACTACCGGCTCGCGCCCGAGCACCCGTTCCCGGCCGCGGTCGACGACGCGCTCGGCGCCTACCGGGCGCTCCTGGACGGGGGCGGGGACGCGAGCCGGGTGGCGGTCGCGGGCGACTCCGCGGGCGGCGGCCTCGCCCTCGCGCTGCTGGTGGCGGCGCGCGACGCGGGTCTGCCGCAGCCGGCCGCGGCGGTCCTCATGTCGCCGTGGGTGGACCTCACGCTGAGCGGCGACAGCCTGCGCGGCAAGGAGGCGGACGACGCGATCTTCGACGCCGCGGACGTCGCCGCCCACGCGACCCGCTACCTCGGCGGGCAGGACCCCGCGCACCCGCTCGCGAGCCCCCTGCTGGCCGACCTGGCCGGGCTGCCCCCGCTCCTCGTCCAGGTCGGGACCAACGAGGTGCTGCTCGACGACGCCACCCGGCTCGCCGCGCGCGCGGCGGCAGCGCACCTGGACGTCACGCTCGAGGTCGTCGCCCGCGCGCCGCACGTCTTCCAGCACTTCGCCGGGCAGCTCCAGGAGGCCGACGACGCGCTGGACCGGGCGGGCCGGTTCCTCACGGCGCACCTGTCGCGGTGACGGGCCGGGCGCGAGGTCAGATCAGCTCGACCCGGTCGGCCTGCGGGCCGCGGTCGCTCTGCCGCACCTGGTACCGGACGCGGTCGCCCTCGTAGAGCGCCTCCTCGCGCTGCAGGACCGACACGTGGACGAACAGGTCCGGCCCGCCGTCGTCGGGCGCGATGAACCCGAAGCCGCGCTCCGCGTCGTAGCGCGCGACGACGCCCTGGCCGCCGCGCTGCGGCGTGCGGGACGAGCGGTCCTGGCCGCCGTGCGACGGGCGGTCGCCGCGGGACGGCGCGCCGCGCCCGCCGCGACCGGAGCCGCCGACCAGGCGCACGCCCTGGGCCTGCAGGCCCTTCTCGCCCTCCGAGGCGCGGTAGCTCACCCGGTCGCCCTCGGCGAGCTCGGTCAGCCCGCCGGTGAGCGTGCGGGCGTGGACGAAGATGTCCTGGTCGCCGGAGTCAGGGGTGATGAAGCCGAAGCCCTTGCCCGCGTCGTACCAGGTCACGGTGCCGTCGGCGCCGTCGTTCAGCGCGGCGCCCCGGGGCGCGCCCACGCCGGCGCCGGCCGCGAGCGGCAGCACGTGGTCGGCCTGCGGGCCCTTCTCGCCCTCGACGACCAGGAACGCGACGGGCTGGCCGTCGGTGAGCACGCCGCCACCGACGATCGCCGAGCTGTGCACGAAGATCTCCTGGCCGTCCTCGCGGGTGAGGAAGCCGTAGCCCTTCGCCGGCTCGTACCAGTTGACGGTGCCGAGCACGCCGAGCGCGGCGTCCGCCGGCACGTCGCCCGTGACGCGGACCTGGCGCGCCTGGGGGCCGCGGTCGCCCTCGCCGACCTCGAACTCGACGGACTGCCCCTCGCGCAGCGACGTCGGGCCCTCCTGGCCGACGATCTCGGACGCGTGGACGAACAGGTCCTCGGCGTCGTCGCCGAGCGCGATGAAGCCGAACCCTCGCTCGGTGTCGAACCAGCGGACGGTTCCCTGCGGCACGGTGGTACTCCTCGTGGTGATGGCGGTTGCTGCCCCCAGTGTCCCCCCGACGCCCGCGCGGGACGAACTGCCCCGGGGTGGCGGGGCGGTAGCGTCGCGGCGTGGTCCGCCGTCGCAAGGTCTCGTCCGGGGCGTCGCCGTCGACCCGCGCGCGCTACGCGAAGCGCCGCCGGCGCCGGGTCGCGCTCGCCGACAACGACCTGACCGCGACCGACTGGGCGGACCTCGTCGCCGCGTGGGGCGGCGCGTGCGCGTACTGCGGGGCCCCCGGCCCGGCTCTGCAGCGCGACTGCGTCCTGCCGATCTCCCGAGGGGGCCGCTACACGCTCGAGAACGTCGTGCCGGCGTGCGCGTCCTGCAACGCGAGCAAGCACAACGACGAGGTCACCGGCTGGTTGCGGCGCAAGAAGCTCGACGAGCGGGCGTTCCTGGTCCGGCACGCGACCGTCCTGCGCACCCTCGCGGGGTCGTCCGACCCGGCCTGAGCGGTCGCCGCCGGGGCGGCCCGCGGATACGTTGACGCGGGTGGACCCGATCCGCGTCGGCCTGGTGGCCGATCCCGCGTCACCCACCGAGATCGCCCAGCAGATGGGCGACCTCGACCCGCCGCGCGGACCGGACCGCGCGACCTGGGACGTCGACGTGGTGAGCGAGCCGTTCACCGTGGGCTCGGAGGAGGTCGGCACCGCGATCGACCGGCTGGCCGAGCACGCGAGCCGGCACGGCTGGGACCTCGTGGTCGGCCTCACCGAGCTGCCGCTGCGCGACGACGACGGCCGGTACCTGCTGACCAAGGTGGACCCGGGCGGCCGGGCGGCGGTCCTGTCGCTGCCCGCCCTCGGCGGCCTCCGGATGCATGCGCGTGCCCGGCACGCGGTCCGGGAGCTCGTCGGCGGCATGGCGGACGCCACCTCGTCCGACGACGAGCGGGTGCCGCTGCCCCGCGTCCGGGGCCGCGGGCGGCTCCTCGTGGGCATGGTGCTCGCCAACCGGCCGTGGCTCCTCGTCCCCGGCCTGAAGTCCGCGCTCGTCGCGGCGCTCGCGACCGGCGCCGTCGCCACGATCAACTCCACGGTGTGGCTCCTCGCCGGGTCCCTGTCGACGTGGCGCCTCGCGGTGGCGACGGTCGCCTCCGTGGCCCTGGTCGTCGGGTGGCTCGTGGTCGACGGGCAGCTGTGGGACCGGCCGGACGACTCCTCCCCGGAGGCCCGCGAGCGGTCCCGCCTCTACAACACCTCGACGCTGGTGACCCTCGTCATCGGGGTGGTCGTCTGCTACCTCATGCTCTACGTGGTCAACCTGGCCTGGGCGCTGTTCGTCCTCGACCCCGCCGTCATGGGCGGCTACCTCGGCAGCACGCTGGGGTACGGCGACCTGTTCCTGCTGTCCTGGTTCGTGGCCTCGGCCGCGACCGTGGGCGGCGGCCTCGGGTCGGGGCTGGAGTCGGACGACGCGATCCGCGCGGCCACGTACTCGAAGCGCGAGGAGGAGCGCCGGGCGCGGCTCGCGGGCGGGCGGCGTGGGCGGCGCGGGCGGCGGGGTCGCGAGCGCCAGGGTTGAGCCGGCCGCGGTGTGACCAGACGCACCGTGGGCTCGCGGCGGTCCGCGCCGTAGGATCCTCCGGGCCCCGCGCGACCGCGGCGCCTTCTCCCCACCCCAGGACGGACGGCGCATGAGCGCGCAGACGACCACGCCCGCGCAGCACCCGGACGGGCCCGACGAGGACCTCGACCTCGCGTCCGCCGACCTCGTCGCGGCGGCCGACGCGCCCGGCGTCGACCCCGCCGAGTTCGCCACCTTCCTGCGCGTCGCCGACCAGGTCGCCGCCCTGCCGCAGACGCACCCGCAGCACGCCGCCGCCCGCCGCGCCGCGTCCGCGATGTTCAAGGCCGCCAAGAAGCACCGCCGCGGGGAGAAGCGCCGGCTGGTCGCCGAGGCCGACGCCGCCGTCGTCGCCGCCACCGCGACCGGCAGCCCGGGCCGCATCGACGACGAGACCGCCGGCATCCAGATCACGTCGTCGGCGACCGGCGCCATCGCCGGGACGCTCATCCGGCCGCGCGCCTGCTACGTCTGCAAGCAGGACTACACGGTCGTCGACGCGTTCTACCACCAGCTGTGCCCGGACTGCGCGGCGCTGCACCACGCCAAGCGCGACGCCCGCACCGACCTCACCGGCCGGCGCGCGCTGCTGACCGGCGGCCGCGCCAAGATCGGCATGTACATCGCGCTGCGGCTGCTCCGTGACGGTGCCGACCTCACGATCACCACCCGGTTCCCCAAGGACGCGGTCCGCCGGTTCAGCGCGATGGACGACTCCGCCGACTGGATCGACCGGCTGCACGTCGTCGGCATCGACCTCCGCGACCCGGCGCAGGTCGTGTCCCTCGCCGACCACGTCGCCGCGCAGGGCCCGCTGGACATCCTGATCAACAACGCCGCGCAGACGGTGCGGCGGTCGCCGGGCGCGTACGCGCGGATCGCCGACGCCGAGGACGCCCCGCTGGACGCGGACGCCGCGCGGATGATCACCACCTTCGGTCGCACGAGCGACGCGCACCCCCGCGCGCTCGCCGGGTCGGTCAGCGAGCTGAGCAGCCCCGCGCTGGCGATCGAGCGGGCCGGGCGCGCCGCCGCGGAGGAGCTGACCGCGCTGTCGCTGACCGCCGAGGCCGCGAGCCTGGAGCGGCTGGTCGCCGGGACCTCGATCGACGCCGGCGGGCTCATCCCCGACGTCGCCGAGACCAACTCGTGGGTCGCGACCGTCGACGGCGTGGACCCGATGGAGCTGCTCGAGGTCCAGCTCTGCAACCAGACGGCCCCGTTCATCCTGGTCAGCCGCCTGCGCGGCGCCATGGCCGCGTCGCCGGCGCGGCGCACCTACGTCGTGAACGTGTCGGCGATGGAGGGCGTGTTCGCCCGCGGCTACAAGGGCCCGGGCCACCCGCACACCAACATGAGCAAGGCCGCGCTCAACATGCTCACCCGGACCAGCGCGGCCGAGATGTTCGCCGACGGCATCCTCATGACGGCGGTCGACACCGGGTGGATCACCGACGAGCGCCCGCACCCGACCAAGGTGCGGCTCGCCGAGGAGGGGTTCCACGCGCCGCTCGACCTGGTCGACGGGGCCGCGCGGGTGTACGACCCGATCGTCCGCGGCGAGGCGGGCGAGGAACTGTACGGCTGCTTCCTCAAGGACTACGCGCGCTCCCAGTGGTGACGGCGGCCCGCTGGGCCATGCTGGCGGCATGCCGCAGCGGATCCGCCTGATCGAGGTCCCGTACGACTCCGGCCGCCGCGGCGTGCGGCACGGCGCGGGGCCGGAGGCGCTGGTCGCCGCCGGGGCGGCCGCGCGGCTGGGCGCGCACGGCGCCGACGTCGCGCACGCGGTCGTGACGGTGCCGGACGCGTTCGCGGTGGAGGCGGCGCACGGGACGGCCGTGATGGGGGCCGTGGCGCGCGAGGTCGCCGCGCACCCGGCGGAGCTGCCCGTCGTGCTCGCGGGGAACTGCGGGGTGACGCTCGGCGCGCTCGCCGGCCTGCGCGCCCAGGACCCGGGCCGGCGCGTGGCCGTGCTGTGGTGCGACGCGCACGGCGACCTGCAGCTCCCGGGCACGTCGACCAGCGGGTTCTTCGACGGCATGGCCCTGGCCATGGCGACCGGGCGGGCCTGGCAGGCCCTCGCCGCGAGCGTCCCCGGCCACGCGCCGGTGCCGGACGAGCGGGTGCTGCACGTCGGCGGGCACGACCTGGACGACGCGGAGCGCGACCTGCTCGCCACGTCGCGGATCGGACGGCTCGGCGTGCCGGACGTCCGGGCCGGTCGGACGGCCGCCGCCCTCGACGCGCTCGCTGCGCGCTCCGACGCCGTCCACGTGCACGTGGACCTCGACGTCCACGACCCCTCCGTGGCCCCTGCCAACGGGTACGCGGCACCCGGCGGGCTCCTGCCGGAGGAGGTCCGCGACGTGATCGCGGCCGCGGCGGCCCGGCTGCCGGTCGCGTCCGCGACCGTCGCGTCCTGGGACCCGGCCTGCGATGTGGGCCACCGGATGCGGGGCACGGCGCTCGACCTGCTGACGCTGCTGGGGCGGCTCGCCGGCTAAATCGGTATTCAGTGTTGCCAAGTACCGGTACCTAGCGTTACGTTGTACCGGTAGTCAGCGACACCGAATACAGGAGCCCACGATGGCCAACCAGATGACCGAGATGCTCAAGGGCACGCTCGAGGGCATCGTCCTCGCGATCCTCGAGGCGCGGCCGGCGTACGGCTACGAGATCACCGCGCAGCTGCGCGACGAGGGGTTCGCCGACCTGGCCGAGGGCACCGTGTACGCGCTCCTGGTCCGGATCGAGCAGCGCGGGTTCGTCGACGTCGAGAAGGTCCCGTCCGAGAAGGGTCCGCCGCGCAAGGTCTACTCGCTCAACGCCGCGGGCCGCGTCCAGCTCGACGAGTTCTGGACCACCTGGGCCTTCCTCGCCGGGCGGATCGAGCACCTCCGCGCCGCGCACGCCGACCGCACCGGCACCGGCTCCACCCGCACCGACTCCGGCACCACACACCGCACCACCGACCGCACCGAAGGGGACGACTGACATGGTCGCGAAGTGGATCGAGGCCCTCACCGGCTCGCTCGAGCAGAAGAAGCAGTACCGGCAGGACATGGCGCGGATCAAGGCGCTGCCCGAGCCGTACCGCGCCGCCGCGAAGGCCACGCACCGGTACCTCATGTACTCCGGCGGCGTCACGGACGGCGACACCATGGTCACGATGTTCACCGACCTCGCGGACCTCTGGGAGCGCGCGGCGACCGACGGGACCCCGGTCCGCGACGTCGTGGGCGACGACCCGGTCGAGTTCGCGGAGACGTTCGCCCAGGCGTACGTCGGCGACCGGTGGATCGACAAGGAGCGCGCCCGCCTGACGAAGGCGATCGACGAGGCCGAAGGGGACGCCCGATGACCGCCGGGGCCGCGGGCGCACCCGGCCCGGCCGTCGCCGCCCGCGGCGTCGAGAAGTCGTTCGGCGACCTGCGGGTCCTGCGGGGTGTCGACCTCGAGGTCGCGCCCGGGACGATCGTCGCCCTGCTCGGGTCGAACGGGGCCGGCAAGACCACCCTGGTCCGCATCCTGTCGACGCTGCTGAAGCCCGACGCGGGCACCGCCACGGTGCACGGGTTCGACGTCGTCGCGCAGGCCCCCGACGTCCGGGAGTCCATCAGCCTCACCGGCCAGTTCGCGGCCGTCGACGGGATGCTCACCGGGCGGGAGAACCTCCGGCTCGTCGCCCGGCTCCGGCACCTGGCCGACCCGGGCGCGGTGGCGGACCGGCTGCTCGACCGGTTCGCGCTCACCGAGGCGGGCGGGCGCCGGGCGTCGACCTACTCGGGCGGCATGCGGCGCCGGCTGGACATCGCGATGAGCCTGATCGGCGACCCGCCGGTGATCTTCCTCGACGAGCCGACCACCGGGCTCGACCCGCAGGCCCGCAACGAGGTGTGGCGGACCGTCGAGGAGCTCGCCGGCGGCGGCACCACCGTCCTGCTCACCACGCAGTACCTGGACGAGGCGGAGCGCCTCGCCGACCGGATCGCGATCCTGCACGAGGGGACGATCATCCAGGACGGCACGCTCGCCGAGCTCAAGCGGCTGCTCCCGCCCGCCCGGGTGGAGTACGTCGAGAAGCAGCCCACGCTCGAGGACGTCTTCCTCGCCCTCGTCGGCGCCGGCAGCACGCCGGCCGGGAAGGACCCGCGATGAGCGCCACCGCCACCACCCACGTCGTCGGCGACACCGTCGCCCTCACCGACCGGTCGCTGCGGCACATCCTGCGCAGCCCGGACACGATCATCACGACCGCGGTCACCCCGGTCGCCCTCATGCTGCTGTTCGTCTACGTGTTCGGCGGGGCGATCCACGGCGGGTCCACCGCGTCGTACGTCGACTACCTGCTGCCCGGCATCCTGCTCATCACGGTCGCGTCCGGCGTCGCGTACACCGCGTACCGGCTGTTCCTCGACCTGCAGGGCGGCATCGTCGAGCGGTTCCAGTCCATGCCGATCGCCCGGCCGAGCGTCCTGTGGGCGCACGTGCTGACGTCGATGGCGGCCAACCTGACGTCGGTCGTCCTGGTCGTCGGGATCGCCCTGCTCATGGGGTTCCGCACGGGGACGACCGTCCTCGCGTGGCTCGCCGTGGCCGGCATCCTGGTCCTGTTCACGCTCACGCTGACCTGGATCGCCGTCCTCGCCGGGCTGTCCGCGAAGACCGTCGACGGGGCGAGCGCGTTCTCCTACCCGCTGATCTTCCTGCCGTTCATCAGCTCGGCGTTCGTGCCGACGGACTCGATGCCGACCGCGGTCGCGTGGTTCGCCGAGCACCAGCCGGTCACCGCCGTGGTCGACTCGATCCGGGCGCTGTTCGCCCAGGAGCCGGTCGGCGGCGACCTGTGGGTGGCGCTGGCGTGGCTGGTCGGGATCCTGGTGCTCGCGTACGCGCTGTCGGTGCGGGCGTACCGGCGCAAGGTGGGCTGACGCCGGGCAGAGGGTCAGGCCGTCGCCAGGACGGGCGCGAAGGGCACCAGCTCCTCACGCCCGTCCTCGACGATCAGGCAGGTGCTCTCCGGGACCTCCAGCCAGGCGCCTTTGAGGTCGCCGAGCGGCTCCGAGACCACGATCCGGGTGTCGTCCGACAGGCCGTGCAGCACCGGGTTGTCCGGGTACTGCGCCCGCAGCACGGCGACGTCCCGGTTCCGGAACAGCGACCGCGACCGGCCCTCGGAGGAGTACCGGAACGTCCACAGCCGCTGCCCGTCCGTCGTCGCGAACGTCCCCTGCACCGGGAACGCCACGCCGTGCCGCAGGGCGACGTCCTCGATCAGGCCGACGGCCTGGGCGACGGCGGACGGCGGGTCGTCGGTCAGCCCGAAGGTCAGCGCCAGGTAGAACAGCGTCTCCGAGTCGGTCGAGCCCTCGATCAGCGGGTAGAGCGTCGGGTCGACGGCCATCCGCAGGTCCCGCTTGAGGGTGCTGAACCCGTTGATCACGCCGTTGTGCGCGAACAGCCACTGCCCGTGCCGGAACGGGTGGCAGTTGGTCTGCTGCACGGCGGTCCCGGTCGTCGCGCGGATGTGGGCGATGACCATGCCGGACCGGATGTGCTGCGACAGCTCGCGCAAGTTCCGGTCGCTCCACGCCGGCTCGATGCTGCGGAACAGCCCGGGGATCGGCGAGTGGTCGTCGTACCAGCCGACGCCGAACCCGTCGCCGTTCATCGGCTCGACGCCCAGCCGGCTGTGCCGGCTCTGCATCACGAGCGAGTTCTCCGGCTTGTAGAGCAGCTCGTCGAGCGTCACCGGCGAACCCGTGTACGCGAGCCATCGGCACATGGCGGCCTCCCGTGTGGGGTGGGCCCGCGCCGTCGCCGGCCCCTCGGGGCCACTGTGCACCGGGGCCTCGCAGGTGGACCCCGGTGCGCCCGGGGTCAGTCCTCGGTGGGCGCCTGCTCGACGGCCGGCGCGGGCCGCCGGCGACGCATCAGGACGGAGCCGAGCGAGACCGCGGCGGCGGCGCCCATCGCGGCCAGCACGAGCCAGGTGCCCGCCTCCCGCTGCATCGCGACGACGCCGAGGAGGAGCAGGAGGCCGCCGAGGCCGAGCAGGGTGGTGGCCGGGTCGGTCGTGGTGTTCTTGTCGGTGTTCATGCTGGTCAGCCTAGGTTCCGGCCCGCGGCGCGCGCCTCGGGCCGGCGGCGGATCTTCGCGCTCGGCCGCGCGGGCGAGGCGCACCCCGCGGGGTCCGTCCCGCGGCGGAGCGGCGGCGCGCCCGGCCTACGCCTCGGGGTCCCAGCGCGACGGCACGAGGTCCGCCAGGAGGGTGCGGTGCGCCCACCGAGCCCAGGCGAGCGCGCTCCACCCGCCCCGCCGCACGAGCGCGTTCCAGGTCTCCGGGCCCAGCACGAGCGCCACCACGTCGGTGGCGCGCTCGACGTCGAGCCCCGGCCGCAGGACCCCGTCCCGGTCGCACGCCTCGACGAGCAGCCGGTGCACCGCCCGCCGGCGCGCCTCGTCCCGCTCCCACGCCGCGTGCAGCACCGGGTCGCCGACCGCGTGCACGCGCACCAGGTCCTGCACCCCGGCCGCGCGGCCGAGCAGCTCGGCGGCCCCGCGCGCGTGCAGGAAGACCCGGCGGGCGGGGTCCGGCTCGGCGACGACGGCGCGCACCCACGGCTGGTCGGCGAGGTCGGGCGCCGCGTCCCGGCGGTCGGCGCCGTCGGCGGCGTGGTCGAGGCAGCCGACGAGGATGTCGGACTTGGACGGGTAGGAGTAGTAGACGGTCTGCACCCCGAGGCCTGCGGCACGACCGACGGCCGTGATCGTCGTCGGGCCGTACCCGTCGGCGAGGAACAGCCGGGTGGCGGCCTCGGCGATCCGGGCCCGGGACGCAGCGGCCCGGGCGGCACGCCCGTCCCGTGGTGGTGCGGTGTCGCTGCTGGTCACGTGGGTAACCGTAGCAGCGCTACGCATTCCTTTCGGTAGCGCCACTCCCACAACCGCACGCCCTCGTCTCGCCCTCTGCCCCGGAACCACGCCGAGATGGCAGTTCTCGGCTGTGATCAGGGCCTTCGCGACAGCCGAGAGTTGCCATCTCGGCAGGCGTGGATGCGCGGGAAGTCGGAGTTGCGCTACGGAAACAGGTCAGTGGCCCGTTGCCAGGAGCAGGAGCAGGGCCAGGTTCAGGGCCACCACCAGGACGACCACGACCACCAGGGCCGCCTGCAGCCGGGGGCCGTTCGCGTGCCGACCCATGAGCGACCGGTCCCGGTTCAGCCGCACGAGCGGGATCACCGCGAACGGGATGCCGAAGCTCAGCACGACCTGGCTCACCACCAGCGTCCAGGTCGGGTCCGCGCCGACGCCGAGCAGCACCAGCGCCGGGACCAGCGTGATCGCCCGGCGGACCAGCAGCGGGATGCGCTTGTGGATCAGGCCCTCCATCACGGCGGCCCCGGCGTAGCAGCCGACCGACGTGGACGCGAGGCCGGACGCGAGCAGCCCGATCGCGAACACCACGCCGACGACCGGGCCCAGGGCCCCGCTGATCGCCGCGTGCGCACCCTCGATGGTGTCGGTGCCCTCGACGCCGCGCAGGTTGGCGGCCGCCAGCAGCAGAAGACCGATGTTCACGGTGCCGGCGAGCGTCAGCGCCGCGCCGACGTCCCACCGGGTCGCCCGCAGCAGCCCGGACCGCGCCGACTCGTCCGGGACCCGGCCGAACCGGTCCCGGCTCAGCGCGGAGTGCACGTAGATGGCGTGCGGCATGACCGTGGCGCCCAGCATCGACGCCGCGAGCAGGACGGAGTCGGTGCCGGCGAACCGCGGGACCAGGCCGCCCAGCATCTCGCCCGGGTCCGGCGGGCCGACCACCAGCCCCGGCGAGGAACCCGACCACGATCACGAGCAGCAGGCCGACGATCACCGTCTCGAACCGCCGCTGCCCGTACCGGTTCTGCGTGGCCAGGAGCAGCATCGAGACGGCGCCGACGATCACGCCGCCGAGCACCAGAGGCAGCCCGAAGAGCAGGTTCAGCGCGATCGCACCGCCGACCACCTCGGCGATGTCGGTGGCCGCCGCGACCACCTCGGCCTGCGCCCAGTACGCCAGCCGCGAGCGCCGCCGCAGCCGCTGTCCCAGCACGCCCGGGAGCGAGTCGCCGGTGACGATGCCGAGCTTGGCCGACTGGTACTGGACCAGGACGGCCATGACGTTCGCGCCGACCAGGACCCAGAGCAGCAGGTAGCCGTACCGCGCGCCGGCGGTGAGGTTCGCCGCGACGTTGCCCGGGTCCACGTAGGCGATCGCCGCCACGAAGGCCGGGCCGAGCAGGGGCAGCACGCGGCCGCGCCGCACGGCCTGCCGATCGGTCGTGGTGGTCACCGCACCTCCAAGTTCGGACGTCCGAACTCAGTTTAGGCACGCGAGTTCGGATGCCCGAACTCTGCGCCGCTCGACGGCGGCGCGCACGCCGGCCGCTCAGGCCGCGGCGGCCTCGACCTCCCGGCGCCACCGGCCGTCGACCCGCGCGAACCCGACGCGCTCGAGGTACGGCCCCGTGTCCCGCGCGTCCTCGGCCACGACGAGCGACCGCAGCCCCGTCCCGGCGAACGCCCCCGACCGCCGGTAGACGAACTCGCCCGGCGCGAAGTCGCGGAACCGCGGCGTGACCCAGTCGAGCTCGACCTCGCCGACCCCGTCGCCGGCGTCCCGGACGACCACGACGCCGACGGTCTCGTCGCCACGCAGGACGAGGTACGCCCAGCGGGAGCCACCCGCATCCTCACCCGCGGCATCACCCGGAAGGCCGAACGACGGGTAGTACCGCGCGATGTCGTCCGCGTGCACGCCGAGCACGTGCCGCAGGTAGTGGTCGCCCGCGCCGACCGGCACCACCTCGTACACGTCGGCGTCGTGCCGCTCGCGCGTCAGCCGCCACAGCCAGTACGCGTCGATCACGGCGATCACGGCGTTCATGGCGGCGAACGGCCAGATGCCGACGATCGTGTTGTACGCGGTCGCGATGACGGAGCCGGCGAAGTTGAGCCACCGGAACCGCAGGACGCGGGCCTGCATCAGCGACACGACGACGAGGACGGACCCGACCCACCCGATGATCTCCAGGACTGGCATGGCGCGAACCGTACCGGTCGGCGGGGCGCCCGGCCCCGGACCCGGTTCTCGTAGCGGCGCTCCGGGAACCGCGGGGCGACCCGGAAATCCGTGGCCCGCCGCGACCGCCCCGACGACCATGGGCGGCATGACCGCCTCCGCCGCCACCCGGCCGCACCTGGTCCCGCTCCCGGTGCCCGCCGACCTCGACTCCCCGGACGCCTGGCTGCTGCACGGCCTGGTGGAGGCCGCGAACGCCGCAGTGCTCGACGCCTGGGGCGACCTCGACCACGCGCGCACGCCCGGCGAGGTCCTGGCGGGCCTGCGGCACCAGGAGTACGACGAGAAGCTGCGGTTCGTCGCGCTCGACGCCCCGGTCGACGACGGGCCGGCGGACCCGGCGCGGGTGCTCGGCTACCTGGCGCTCAACCTGCCCCGGCAGGACAACACCCACACCGGCTGGCTGCAGCTCGACGTCCGGCCGGAGCACCGCGGGCGCGGGGTCGGCTCCGCGCTGCACGACCTCGCGGTGGCCACCGCCCGCGACCGCGGGCGGAGCATGCTGACGACGTCGACCGACCAGGCGGCGGAGCCCGACCCCGAGGCGGACGCGCTCGTCCCCAGCACCGGCACCGGCCGCGTCCCCGCCACGGACCCGGGGGTGGCGTTCCTGGTGCACCGGGGCTGGGACCTCGAGCAGGTCACCCGCCGGTCCGTGCTCGACGTCCCGCTCCCGGCGGACCGCCTGGCGGCGCACGCGGCGGAGGCGGCAGCGGCGGCCGGTCCCCGTTACCGGGTCGTCCTCTGGGAGGGCCGGTGCCCCGACGAGCTGCTCGACCGGTTCGCCCTGCTGCAGACCCGGATGAGCACCGACGCCCCCGCGGGCGGCCTCGACCTGCGCGAGGACGTGTGGGACGGCGCGCGCGTGCGGGACGCGGAGCGCGCGTTCGTGGAGCGCGGGATGACGTACCGGGTCGCGGCGGCGCTGCACGAGCCGACCGGTGTGCTCGCCGCCTTCACGGCGCTGGTCAGCCGCCCCGACACGGACACGTACGTGTTCCAGGACGACACCCTGGTGCTCCGCGACCACCGCGGGCACCGGCTCGGGATGCTGGTCAAGACGGCGAACCTCGCCCGGCTGGCCGAGGTGCAGCCGGGCGCGCGCCGGGTCGGCACCTGGAACGCCGAGGAGAACGCGCACATGCTGGCGATCAACGTCGCGCTGGGCTTCCGGCCGGCCGGCGGCGCCGGCGAGTGGCAGCTCCGGCTGGGGTGACCGCCCCGGGCCGGCGCTCGTCGGCTAGCGTGCGGGCGTGGGCCGGACCGATCGCGCGAGCCTCCTCGTGCACGTGAGCACCGCCGAGGCCTTCGCGGCCCTGACCGACCGGGACGCGCTGCTCGCCTGGCTGCCGCCGGCGGGGATGCGGGGCCGGTTCGACCGGTTCGACATGCGCACGGGCGGGTCGTACCGGCTGGTGCTCACCTACGCCGACGCGTCCGGGTCCCCGGGGAAGACCACGGCGGGCTCCGACGTGTCCGAGGTCCGCGTCGTCGAGGTCGTCCCGGGCGAGCGGGTCGTCCAGGAGGTCGAGTTCGCCTCCGACGACCCGGCGTTCCGCGGGACGATGCGGATGGAGTGGCGGCTGCGCCCTGCCGAGGACGGGACCGAGGTCGAGGTGGTCGCGCGGGACGTGCCGCCCGGCGTCCGCGCCCGGGACCACGCCGAGGGGATCCTCTCGTCGCTCGCGCAGCTCGCCGCGCACCTCGAGCCCTGACCCGCGCGGCGGTGGGCAGGAGGGCCCACCCCGCTCGACAGTGGAACTTCGTGCCGGACACGCCGACGGCGTGTCCGGCAGAACCTTCCACTCGAGCCGGGCCGACCCGCGCCCGGCCCGGGTCAGGCGCCGACGACCGCGACCGCGCCCTCCTCGGCCGCGACCCGCACCCGGTCCCCCGGCTCCGGCGCCCCGGCACCGCCCGCGGGCAGCGCCGCGGTGACCCGGGCGTCCTCGGGCTCGAGCACCGCGACGAGCTCCGCCCGACCGCGCCGGGTCCGGCGCTCCGCGACGACAGCCGCGCGCACCGGGGTCGCCGAGCCGGGGTCCGGGTCCGCGGGGCCGAGCACCCGCCAGCCGCCGGCGGCCACCGCGAGCGCCGCGCCGTCGCCCGCCGCGTCGCCCGCCGCGCCCAGGAACGTCCGGTACCCCAGGAACTCCGCCACCTCCCGGGAGGCCGGCCGCCGCCACAGCGCCTCGGGCGCGTCGACCTGCAGCAGCCGCCCCGCCGACATCACCGCGACCCGGTCGGCGACGGTGGCCGCCTCGTCCTGGTCGTGCGTGACGAACAGCGCGGTCGTGCCGGTGGCGACGAGCGCCCGGCGCAGGTCGTCGGCCAGCCGCTCGCGCAACGACCGGTCGAGCGCGGACAGCGGCTCGTCGAGCAGGAGCAGCCGCGGCCGGGGCGCGAGCGACCGGGCGAGCGCCACCCGCTGCCGCTCGCCGCCGGACAGCGTGGCGACGGGACGCCGGTCGTAGCCGGGCAGGCCGACGAGGTCCAGCAGCTCCGCGACCCGGGCCGCCCGGGCGTCCCGGGACAGCCCGCGCAGCCCGTAGGCCACGTTGCCCGCGACGTCCCGGTGCGGGAACAGCTGTCCGTCCTGGAACACCAGCCCGAACCCGCGCCGGTGCACCGGCACCGCGGCCAGGTCGATTCCGTCCCAGGTCAGGGCACCGGAGGTGGGGGGCTCGAGCCCGGCGACGGCCCGCAGCAACGACGACTTCCCGCAGCCCGACGGGCCGAGCAGCGCCAGGACCTCGCCGACCGGCACGTCGAGCGTGACCCCGGCGACCGCGGTCACCTCGGGCGCGCCGCGGCCAGCCCCGGGGTAGCGCACGACGAGGTCGCGCACCGCGAGACCCGCCCCCGCCGGTGCGGCCGTCCCCCGCGCGCCGGTCCCGCCCCCGGACCCCGTCCCCGTCACAGCTCTCCTCCCGCCGGCCCGCGGAACCGCTCCGCGAGCGCCATCACCCCGGCCGTCAGCACGGCGAGCACCACGCTCGCCGCGAGGGCCATCCCGTAGTTGTCCGCACCCGGCTGCCCGATGAGCCGGAAGATCACCACCGGCAGCGTCGGCAGGTCGGGCCGGGCGAGGAACGACGTCGCGCCGAACTCCCCCAGCGACACCGCGAACGCGAACCCGACGGCCAGCCCGATCGACCGCGCCGCGAGCGCGCCGTCGACCCCCAGCAGGACGCGGCCCGGCCCCGCGCCGAGCGTGCCCGCGGCCTCGCGCAGCCGGGGGTCGATCGCCCGGAGCACGGGAAGCACGGTCCGCACCACCAGGGGCACGGCCACCACGGCCTGCACGATCGGCACCAGGATGCCGCTGCTGCGCAGGTCGGTCTGGATGCCGAACGGGTGCCCGAGCGTGAGCAGCGCACCGAACCCGACGGTCACCGCGGACACCCCGAGCGGCAGCATGAACGCCCCGTCCAGCACGCCGACCGCGCGGCGCGCCGCCCGGGCCCGGGGTCGCCGCGACACCACGAGCGCGACCAGGCAGCCGACCAGCAGGGCCAGCAGCGTCGCGTCGACGGCGATCCGCAGCGAGTTGCCCAGCGCCTCCCACACGGTCACCGTCAGCGCGTTCCGGCCGCCGGTGGTGCCGAGCGCCCGGTAGTGGTCCAGCCCCCACCCGTCGCCCGTGCGCAGCGATCCGAGCAGCAGCGCGCCGAGCGGCAGCGCCAGCAGCACCAGGACGACCCCGGTCACGGCCGCGGGCACCCCGTGCGGCCGGGTCGGCCCCGCGCCGGCCGACCCCGGCGCCACCAGGGACAGCGCCCGCTCGCGCCGCGCCCGCGCCCGCCCGGCGACCGCCAGCGCCGCGACCACCACGACCACCTGCACCACCGACAGCACCGCGGCGGCCCGCAGGTCGAGGAACTGCGTGGTCTGGATCCAGATCTCGGTCTCGACGGTGCCGTACCGCATCCCGCCGAGCACCAGCACCGTGCCGAACGCGGTCGCGCAGAACAGGAAGACCAGCGACGCCGCCGACACGATCGCGGGCGTCAGCGCCGGCAGCGTCACCGTCCAGAACGCCCGGGCCGGCGACGCGCCGAGCGAACGCGCGGCCTGCTCGGGGCGCGGGTCGAGCCGCTGCCAGAGCCCGCCGACCGTCCGCACCACGACGGCGTAGTTGAAGAACACCAGCGCCGCGACGATCGCCGCGAACGTGCCGTCCAGGTGCAGGAAGCCGAGCGGTCCGTTCTCCCGGAGCAGCGCGCGGAACGCCACGCCGACCACCACGGTCGGCAGCACGAACGGCACGGTCACGAACGCCCGGAGCGCGCCCACCCCGCGGAACCGGCACCGGTACAGCACGTACGCGCCGGGCACGCCGAGCAGCACGGACAGCACCGTGCCGATCGCGCCCTGGGCCAGGGTCAGCCCGACGATCCGCCAGGTCCGCGGCCGGGAGAACACGTCCGCGAACCCGGACAGGTCCAGCGCGCCGTCCGGCAGGAAGCCCCGCCCGACCAGCGACAGCACGGGCCACGCGAAGAACGTGCCGAGGAACACCAGGGGCACGGCGGCGGCGAGCGCCCACGACCCGGCCCGGCCGAGCGCCCAGGCGCGGGAGGGCGCACGCAGCGGCGGCCGACCCGGCGCACCGCCGGCGGCGCCCGGGCGCGCGGGCACCCCCGGCCGGCCGGTGCCGGTCGGGGGCGTCCGCGTCGCGGTGCTCATCGGGTCAGCCGCGCCTCAGCCGACGACCAGGTCGGTCCACTCGCGGACCCAGGTGTCGCGGTTCGCCGCGATGTCGTCGAGCGGCACCTCGTACGGCGCGTCCGACAGCGGCGCCCACTGCGCCCACGCCTCCGGCAGGTCGACGGCCGTGCTCACCGGGTACATGTACATGGACCCGGGGATGTCGGCCTGGACCGCGTCGGACAGCAGCCAGTCGACCAGCTGCTGCGCGCCCTCGGGGTTCTGCGCCCCGGCCAGCACGCCCGCGTACTCGACCTGCCGGAAGCAGGTGCCGAGCAGCGCGCCGGTCGTCGGCTCGCCGCCGCCCTCCGGGATCGTCTCGGGCGGGCTCGACGCGTAGGAGAGCGCGATCGGCCGCGGGCCGCCGCCCCCGCCGCCGGAGAAGTCCGTGTAGTAGGCGTCGGACCAGCCCTCGGCGACCTTCAGCCCGTTGGCCGTCAGGTCCGTCCAGTACTGCTGCCAGCCGTCCTCGCCGAACGCGCCGACGGTCGCCAGCAGGAACGCGAGGCCCGGGCTGCTGGTCGCCGCGTTGGTGACGACCGTCAGGTCCTTGTACTGCGGGTCGGTGAGGTCCTCGAGCGACGTCGGCTCCGCGATCCCCCGCTCGGCGAACCAGGCGTGGTCGACGTTCAGGCAGACGTCGCCCGTGTCGACGGCGGTGAGCGAGTGCGACGCGTCGGGCGCGTACTGCTCGGCGTCGGCCGCGGCGGGGGCCTGCGACTGGTACGGCTCCAGCACGCCCTCGTCGATCGCCCGCGACGCGAAGGTGTTGTCGATGCCGTAGACCACGTCGCCGAGGGGGGCGTCCTTGGTCAGGATCAGCTGGTTGACCAGCGCCCCGCCGTCGCCGGGCGCGACCTGCTTCACCGTCAGCCCGGTCTCGGCCTCGAACTGCTCCAGCAGGCCGTCGCTCACGTGGAACGAGTCGTGCGTGACCAGCGTGACGGTCCCGGACGTGTCGCCCGTGCCGGAGCCGGACGCCGCGTCCGAGCCCGAGCCCGACCCCGTGACGGAGCAGGCCGTCAGCGCCAGGACGCCGGCGACCGCGGCCAGGCCGGCCGTGGTGGTCCGCCGGGGTGCCCGGCGGCGTGCGCGCGTGCGCGCCATGGTGGTTCCTCCTCGATGTGCACCGAGGGGGCCGCACCGCGTCGGCGCGCCCCGGGGAGCACGACGGCACGGGGCGACTGAGATCCCGACTCCCTACGCCGGTGCTAACCGGATCAGGTGCGAGGGTCTGCGGATTCCGTCCGCACTCTCAGCGTCGGTCGGGCCGCGGTGTCACGCACGGCCCGGGACGCTCCCCTGTCGTTCGGGGCCGACCCTACACCGGCGCGGCGCGCCCCCGGCCCGGCACCGGCTGACCTGCGGTGCGGCACCGGCGGCGCTAGCGTGGGGCGGAGCACAGCCGTCCCGACGCAGGAGGTCCCGTGGCCGACGAAGAGACCCAGTCCACGTTCGCGAAGATCACCGGCCTGGTGGTCGCGGGCGCCGTCGCCTGGGCTGCCGGCAAGGCGGTGGACGCGGCGTGGAAGGCGGCGTCCGGGCACAAGCCGCCGAAGCCCGAGGACGACGACGACCCGCGCATCGCCGAGGTCGTCGCGGCCGCCGCGATCACCGCCGCCGCCGTCACGGTCGCTCGGGTGTTCGCGACCCGCGGCACGAAGAAGTTCGTCGAGCGGGTGGACAAGAACCGCCGCCTGCCGAAGGCCTGACCGCCCGCACGTCGACGGCCGGAGGTCCCGCCCGCGGGGCCCCGGCGCGGCCTAGCCTGAGCACCCCGTCCACCGACGAAGGTGCAGGTCAGCCGTGCCTCAGACTCCCGCGCAGCCCTCCCCCCCGACCCGCCGTCGGCGCCGGCCGCTCCGTGCACACCGTCGACGACGTCCTGGCCCTGATGGACCTGCTGTTCGCCGAGCGCGCCGACCGCTGGACGGACCGGGGCGGCGCCGACTTCTGGGACGGGTTCTACGCCGACCGCGACCGCCCCGTGCCGTTCTTCCGGTGGGCGCCGGACGAGAGCCTGGTCGCCTGGGCCGCCGACGGCCGCCTGCCGCTCGGCCCCGGCACCCGCGTGCTCGAGCTCGGCTGCGGCCCCGGCCGGAACGCCGTCTGGCTCGCGCAGCAGGGGTGCGCCGTCGACGCGCTGGACCTGTCCGCGACGGCCGTCGCGTGGGGCCGGGAGCGGGCCGCCGAGGCCGGGGTGGACGTGCGGTTCGCCCGCGCCGACATCTTCCGGTGGCAGCCGCCCGCCGAGCCCTACGACCTGGTCTACGACTCCGGCTGCTTCCACCACCTGCCGCCGCACCGCCGGGTGTCGTACCGCGCGCTGCTCGAGCGCACGGTCCGGCCCGGCGGCCGGTTCGGGATCGCGTGCTTCGCGGCGGCCGACGACGGCCACGACGACCGCGGCGGCACCGGGGCCGACGACGTCGACCTGTACCGCGAGGGCGGCCTGGGCGGCGGGCTGGCCTACGCCGCCGACGACCTGCGCCGGGCGTTCGGCTGGCTCGACGAGGTGGAGCTGCGCCGGATGCGCCCGGCCGTCGACGGGGGCGACGCCTTCGGCGAGGACTTCCTCTGGGCAGGGCTGTTCCGCCGCTGACGCCCCGTCAGCCCCGGTCGCCCGAGCCCGGCGCGTCCTCGGGAGGCGTGCCGCGCAGCGTGGCCTGGTCCTGCGCCTCGGTGAGCTCGTCGACGACCAGCAGGTCCCGGCGCACCTTGCCCGTGCGGTAGCCCGCGCGGCCGACCAGGTGCGCCGCCACCGGCGCGGTCAGCATCTGGAACAGGGCCACCAGCACCAGCGCCCACACCGCCCCGCCGGAGCGCAGCCGGAGCGACAGCCCGATCAGCACCAGGATCAGTCCGAGCACCTGCGGCTTCGTCCCCGCGTGCATCCTCGACAGCAGGTCGGGGAACCGCAGGACGCCCACGCCGGCGGCGAGGGCGAGCAGCGCCCCGCCGATCAGGCAGATCGAGGCCACGACGTCGGCGACCACGTCCCAGTCCCAGCTCATCGGTCGCTCCCCTCGTCGCGCGCGCCGCGGGCGGCGGCGTCCTGGTCGGCGGCCGCGTCGTCGGCCTCGAGGTCGTCCCCCCGGTGCTCACCGGGTCCGTGCTCGTCCACGTGCGGCTCGTCGCCGTGGTCGCGCCGGTCCTCGTCGGCCACCACCTCGGCACGGTGGGCCTCGTCGCCGTGCGCGGCGTGCTCGGCGCGGACCTCCTCGGGGTCCGACGCGGGGCGCGGCGCGTCGGTCGCGGCCCCCTCGGCCTCGCGGGCCCGGCGCGCGCGGCGGGCCTCCTCGGCCTCCTCCTCGGCGCGGATCCGCTCGGCCTCCTCGGCGGCGATCTCCTCCCGGGTGCGCACCCGGCCCTCGCCCGCGGGCTCGACGGACGCGAACCGCGCGATGGTGGTCGAGCCGACGAAGCCGACCAGGGACAGCACCACGAGGATCGGCACCACGTCGGTGCGGCGCTCGGCCGCGGCGTAGAGCGCCACGGCCGCGACCACGACGGTCACGATGATGTCCAGGGCGACCGTCCGGTCGAGCATCGACGGACCGCGCTCGGCGCGGATGAGGGCGAGCACGCCGGCGGCGGTCAGCAGCACGGCGCAGATCAGCAGGACCGCGGTCACGCGCGCACCTCCTGGCGTCGGGACGACCGGCCGCCGGGCAGCAGGCCCGCCTCGCGGAGCTCGTCGTCGGAGGCGAACGCGCGCAGCACCCGCTCCTCCTGGTCGAGCACGTTCTGCCGGGCGCGCTCGACGCCGCCCGACTGCTCGACGTCGAGGACGTGCAGGTAGAGCATGCCCGTCAGCCGGTGCGCCTCGACGACGAGCGAGCCGGGCACGAGCGAGCACAGCTCGGCGGTCATGGTCAGGTACAGGTCGGAGTGGTTCCGCAGCTGGACGCCGATCACGGCGCCGCGCGGGGTGTGCCGGGGCCGCAGCGCGACCCAGGACACCTCGACCGACGCGTGCAGCAGGTCCCAGGCGAACCGCCCGATCAGCACGAGCAGCGGCCAGGGCCGCACGGTGCCGTGGAAGTCGATCGGCGTCATCCGCAGCAGCCCCGTCACCGCGACGGCGATCACGGCACCGGCCAGGACGTTGCCCACGGACAGGTCGCCCCAGAGCAGGACCCAGACGACGACCAGCCAGACCATCGTCGGCCACTGGGCCGCGAGCTTCTTGCGGCGCGGGTGCAGGCTCACGCGTCGTCACCCCCGTGCGCCACGTCGACGGACTCCCCGGAGCCGCGGCCGCCCTCGGGCAGCACCGACTGGATGTACACGGACCGGTCGGCCAGCGCCCCGGCGGCGCGCTCGGCGTAGCCGTACAGCGGGCCGGCCCCGACGGTCAGCGCCAGGCCGAGCACGACGAGCGCGGCGGCGGAGCCGACCATGCCCTTCGGCAGCGTCGCGTCGGGCAGCGGCTCGGGCGGGGTCTGCCAGAACGCCTTGTTCCACGCCTTGATCAGGGCGTAGAGCGTGAGCAGCGAGGTGGCGACACCGCCGACCACCAGGGTCAGCGCGAGCCACGAGCCGTCGGCGACGCCGGCCTGCAGCAGCCCGACCTTGCCGAGGAACCCGGACAGCGGCGGGATGCCGCCGAGGTTCATCGCCGGGATGAAGAACAGGATGGCCAGCACCGGCGCGAGCTTGGCCAGGCCGCCCAGCGAGTCGAGCGACGTGGACCCGCCCCGCCGTTCGATCAGCCCCGCGACCAGGAACAGCCCGGTCTGCACGATGATGTGGTGCGCGACGTAGTAGATCGACGCGGACCAGCCGGCCTCCGAGGCGAGCGCGATGCCGAAGAGCATGTAGCCGATGTGGCTGACCAGGGTGAACGACAGCAGTCGCTTGAGGTCGTCCTGCGCCACCGCGCCGAGGATGCCGACCACCATGGTCGCGAGCGCCGCCCACATGAGGACGTCGTCCATCCGGCCCTCGGGGAACAGGAGGGTCTGGGTGCGGATGATCGCGTAGACGCCGACCTTGGTGAGCAGGCCGGCGAACACCGCGGTCACCGGCGCGGGCGCCGTCGGGTAGGAGTCGGGCAGCCAGGCGGACAGCGGGAAGATCGCGGCCTTGATGCCGAACGCGAGCAGCAGCAGCACCTGGAGCAGCAGCCGCACCCCGGGGTCGATCTCCGGCAGCCGCTCGGCGAGCTGCGCCAGGTTGACCGTGCCCGCGGCCGCGTAGGTGAGGGCGATCGCGATGAGGAACAGCAGCGACGACAGCAGCGCCACGACCACGTAGATGCTGCCGGCGCGGATGCGCTCGCCGGTGCCGCCGAGCGTCAGCAGCACGTACGAGGCGGCCAGCAGGATCTCGAAGCCGACGTAGATGTTGAACAGGTCGCCGCTGAGGAACGCGTTGGCGACGCCCGCGGCGAGGATCAGGTACGTCGGGTGGTAGATCGACACGGGGGCGGCCTCGTCGCCGTCGGCCTCGCCCTGGGCCAGCGAGTACAGCTGGACGCAGAGCGTCACCGCCGCCGACACCGTGAGCATGAGGGCCGACAGCCGGTCCGCGACGAGGTCGATGCCCACCGGTGCGGCCCAGCCGCCGATGTCGACCACCAGCGGGCCGTCGTCGGCGAGGACCAGGAGCGTCGCGGCGACGACCAGCACGATGCTCAGCGCGATGACGCTGATGATCCGCTGCAGCCGCGGCCGCCGGTACAGGGCCAGCGCGAGGCCGGCGCCGAACAGCGGCACGACCACGGGCAGCGGCACGAGCCAGGTGTACTCGGTCATCGGCTGCCCTCCCCGCGGTCGTCGGTCGGTCGGTCGTGCTCCCCGGCGGCGCCCCCGACGCCGGCCGGCGAGGGTTCGCCCTCGTCCGTCTCGTCGCGGGTCTCGGCGGCCTCCTCGTCGAGGGTGGTCGTCGACTCCTCGGTGTCGTCGTCCTCGAAGGCGCGCTCGTCACGGGCGGCGAGCCGGGCGATGCGGCGGTCCTCGACGTCGTCCTGCACCTCGTCGTGCCGGTGCAGCTGCCAGGACCGGTAGGCCATCGCGAGCAGGAACGCCGTCATGCCGAGCGTGATGACGATGGCGGTGAGCACCATCGCCTGCGGCAGCGGGTCGGCCATGTCGCGCTCGAGCTCCAGCCCGACGATCGGCGGCCGGCCGGCGGCGCCGCCCGCGACGAGGAACAGCAGGTTCGCGCCGTTGCCGATCAGGACGACCCCGATCAGCACCCGGGACAGGCTGCGCTCCAGGAGCAGGTACACGCCGGCGGTCACCAGGACGACGATCAGGCCGACCAGGACCAGGTTCGGGCTCATGTCGATCATCGCGGGCCCTCCCGGTCGTCGTGGTGCTGCGGGGCGACGCGGCCGGCGGCCACCGCGTCCACCCGGACCTCCTCGGCGGGCTCGGCGTCGCCGCCGACCGCCTCGGGGTCACCGTCCTGCTCGGCCTGGCGGTCGATCTCGGCGCCGAGGCTGCGCAGGATGTCGAGCACGAGGCCAACGACCACGAGGTAGACGCCGACGTCGAAGAACAGCGAGGTCACCAGGTGGAGGTCGCCGATCAGCGGCAGCGAGACGTCGATGATCCAGGACTGCAGGACGGTGCCGCCGAAGATCAGCGCGCCCAGGCCGACGCCGGCCGACAGGAACAGGCCGCTGCCCAGCAGCAGACCCGGCTGCACCGGGGCCGCCTCGCCGAGCTCGTACCGGCCGCCCGCCAGGTAGCGCACGATCAGCGCGATGCCCGTGACGAGGCCGGCCGCGAACCCGCCGCCCGGGGCGTTGTGCCCGGAGAACAGCAGGAACAGCGAGTACACGATCATCGTGTGGAACAGCAGCCTGACCACGACCTCGAACACCACGGACCGGCGGCGCGGGGCCAGGGTCCGGCCCGCGCGCAGCCACTCGCGCGGCTGGTAGCCGGCGCGCGCCTCGACGGGCCTGCGCAGCGCGGCCTGCGGGTCGTCCTCGCTGCCCCACACCGCGCGGTGCTCGGGGGCGTCGCCGGCGCGGAAGATCGCGCCGGACCGCTTGCGGAGGAACACGAGCGACGCGACGCCGGTGGCCGCGACCAGCAGCACCGAGATCTCGCCCATCGTGTCCCAGGCGCGGATGTCGACCAGCGTCACGTTGACGATGTTCTTGCCGCCGCCGAAGGAGTAGGCCTCCTCGGCGAAGTCGACCGACACCGGGATGTGGATGCGCGCGCTCGGCACGATCAGCGCGAGCGCGCCGACCGTCAGGCCCACGGACAGCGCCACGACGAGCCGGACCCAGCGGGACGCCACCAGCGGCCGGTCGGAGAAGTACGGGGGCAGCCGGCGCATGACGAGCACGAACACCACGAGGGTGACGGTCTCGACCAGCACCTGGGTCAGCGCGAGGTCCGGGGCGCCCTGGAGCAGGAACAGCGCGGCGATGCCGTAGCCGGAGACGCCGAGCAGGATCACGGCCTTCAGCCGGCGGCGCGCGCGGGCGACCAGCACGGCGGCCACCGCGACGAACGCGCCGATGACGAGCTGCGCCGGGCGGTCCCAGGCGCGGGTCTCCGTCGGCAGCGAGGTGAACCGGATCAGCGGGACGCCCACCGTCACGACGAACACCACGAGGATGCCGCCCAGGTAGAACGGCAGCGAACCGCGCTGGGTGATCGCGGTGACGTCGGCGGCCACGTCGTCCAGCCGGCGCATGAACCGGCGGTACATCCGGTCGGCCTCGGGGACGTGCGGCACCGCGGCCTGCGCGGCCTCGACGGGCCCGCGGAAGAGGAACAGCAGCACGCCGACCGCGAGCACCGCGACCGTGATCGCCAGCGTCGGCGTGAACCCGCCCCAGAGCAGCAGGTGGCCGGGCTCGCCCTCGGGGTAGAGGTCGGCCTGCGGGGCGAGCAGCTCCTCGCCGAACGACGGCACCAGCGCGACGGCGAGCCCGAGCACCGCGAGCAGCAGGGCGGGCCAGACCAGCAGCAGCGACGGCCGGCCGACCGCGGCGGGCTCCGCGCGGTCGTCCTCCGCGGGGGCGTCGAGCTCGGGGACGCTGCGCTCGTCGCGCGCGCCGGGCTCGTCCTTCGCGGCCTTCGCCTCGCGGGCGATCGTCAGCGCCTTGACCGCCGCGGGCGACAGCACGGGCTTGGTGGCGAACGCGCCCCACCAGAGCCGCAGGCCGTAGGCGACCGTCAGGGCGGAGCCCACCGCGACCAGCACGAGCACCACGAGGTCGAGCGGGTGGCCGCCGTGGCCCAGCGCCTCGAGCGCGGCCTCCTTGGCGACGTACCCGGCGAACGGCGGCGCGCCGATCATCGACAGCGTGGCGAGGCCGCCGGCGACCGCGGTGATCGGCAGCGCGCGCCCGACGCCGGACAGCCGGCGCAGGTCGCGGGTGCCCGTCGCGGCGTCGACGACGCCGACCACGAGGAACAGGGCGGCCTTGAACATCGCGTGGGCGCCGACCAGGGCGAGGCCCGCGAGCGCGGTCGCCTTCGTGCCGTAGCCGACCAGCAGCACGATGAGGCCGAGCTGGCTGACCGTGCCGAACGCGAGGATCAGCTTGAGGTCGTGCTGGCGCAGGGCGCGGTAGCCGCCGAGCAGCAGCGTGCCGCCGCCGAGGACCACGACCATCCAGCGCCAGGCCGGCAGCTCGGAGAGTACGCCGGGGCGAACCGCGCGACCAGGTACACGCCGGCCTTCACCATCGCGGCGGCGTGCAGGTACGCGGACACCGGCGTCGGCGCGGCCATGGCGGCCGGCAGCCAGAAGTGCGTCGGGACGAGCGCGGCCTTGCTGATCGCGCCGACCAGCAGGCAGACGACCGCGGCGGTCACCATCGCGCCGTGCGGCGGGTTCGCGAGCGTCTCGGAGATCCGGTACGTGCCCGCGGCCTCGCCCAGCAGGATCACGCCGACGAGCATCGTCAGGCCGCCCGCGGTGGTCACGACGATGGCCTGCATCGCCGCCCGGCGGCTGGCCTTGCGCTCGTGGTAGTGCCCGATCAGCAGGTAGGAGAAGACCGTGGTCAGCTCCCAGAAGACGAACAGCAGCAGCGTGTCGTCGGCGGTGACGAGGCCGAGCATCGCGCCGGCGAACGCGACCAGCACCCCGCTGAACCGCCCGAGCCCGCTCGCGCCCGCCTTGAAGTAGGCGGAGCAGTAGACCAGGACGATCGCGCCGACCCCGCCGACCAGGAGCGTCATCAGCCAGGACAGCGTGTCCAGCCGGAACGAGAGCTCCATGCCGAGGCCGGGGATCCACTGCACGACCTGCGTGGGCCCGTCGCCGTCGAGCACGCGGCCGGTGAGGGAGAGCGCCCACACCGCCACCGCGGCGGGGGCGAGCGCGAGCACCCAGAACGCCCTGCGGCCGATCCACGCGACGAGCGCGGGCGCGACCAGGGCAGCGACGAGGTGCACCGCGAGGAGCTGCAGCACGTCCGCTCCGTCCTGTCGTGGGCGGGTGGTCGGTCGGTCGGTCGCGCCGACCCGGGCCCACGGTGGCCCTGAGGCTCGCCCGCGGCGGTTCGACGACTGTGGTGTTGTCAGCGGGCAGGTACAGGGACGCACGGCGACACGGCGCACGCAAGCGTGCGGAGGCCGACCGTGGTCGAGGGATTACCTGGACTCTATCAAGTGATGGCCCAGCACGACGGGGCGCACAGGGGCTGGGACCTCACCCGGGACCTCCGGTCGCGGGCCCCGGCGGCCGGGGCGATTAGCGTGATCGCGTGGACCTGCTGCGGATGACCTGCCTCGTCGTGGTGCTCGTCGCCACCGTCGTCGGGGTCGCGACGTTCGCTCTCGGCGCACGGCGGCTCACCCGCACGATCCGGATCGGCCGCCCGGCGCCCGGCCGGCTCCGGCCGGCGGGCCCGCGGGCGTGGCTCGTCGTGCGGGAGATGGTCGGGCACGGCCGGTTCCAGCACACGCCGGTGGTCCGCGCCGCGCACTGGGTCGTCATGGTGTCGTTCCCCGTCCTGTTCTTCACGCTGGTCGCCGGGTACGCGCAGGTGGTCGATCCGCGGTGGGCGCTGCCCCTGCTGGGGCACCTGGCGCCGTGGGAGTGGCTGACCGAGGGGATCGCCTGGCTGTCCCTCGCCGGGATCCTCGCGCTGATCGCGGTGCGGGTGCGCCGGACGCCCCGGGGGCTGCCGGCGACGCCCGCGCGGGCCGTGGCCGCCGTGGGCGCGGGGACCGGCGACGGGTCCGGGCCGGTCACCGAGCCGGGCGCGCTCCCGCAGCGGCGGTCCCGGTTCTTCGGGTCGAGCACGGCGCAGGCCGTCGTCGTCGAGGCGACCGTGCTGCTCGTCGTGCTCGCGGTGCTGCTGCTGCGCGGCCTGGAGCACGAGCTCGCGGTGCGCGACGGCTCCGCGCTCGCGAGCGCCTGGCACTTCCCCACGACCGCCTGGATCGGCGGGCTGTGGTCGGGGGCGTCGACCGGCGCGGTCGAGGCGGCCGTGGTGGTGTGCGCGACCGTGAAGATCCTGGTGTCGATGGCGTGGTTCGTCGTCGTCGGCCTGCAGCCCACGATGGGCGTCGCCTGGCACCGGTTCCTGGCGGTGCTCAACGTGTACGCGCGCCGCTCGGTGACGGGCGCGCCGGCGCTGGGACCGCTGGAGCCGGTGCGGGTCGGCGACGTCGCGCTGGACGTGGCGGCGCTGGAGGACCTGCCGGACGACGCCCGGCTCGGCGCCCGCGCGGTCGAGGACCTGACCTGGAAGCAGCTGCTCGACGTCACGACCTGCACCGAGTGCGGGCGGTGCCAGGACCAGTGCCCGGCGTGGGCCACGGGCAAGCCGCTGTCCCCCAAGCTCCTGACGCTGGCGCTGCGGGACCACGCGGCCGCGACCGCGCCGTACCTGCGGGCCGCGCGCGCCGGGGCCGAGGTCGAGCCGGGGCACGTCGACGTCGACCTGGTCGCCTCGGGCGTGATCGACGCGGACGCGCTCTGGGCGTGCACCACCTGCGGCGCATGCGTGCAGCAGTGCCCCGTCGACATCGAGCACGTCGACACGATCGTCGACATCCGGCGGTACCAGACCCTCATGGAGTCGGCGTTCCCCGCGGAGCTCGGCGGGACGTTCACCAAGCTCGAGCGGCGCGGCAACCCCTGGGGGCTGCCCGCGCGGCAGCGGCTGGACTGGGCCAAGGGGCTGCCGTTCGACGTGCCGGTGGTCGGGGCCGACGTCGCCACGGCCGCCGAGGTCGACTACCTGTTCTGGGTCGGCTGCGCCGGGGCGTACGAGGAGAAGGCGAAGCGCACGACGCGGGCCGTGGCCGAGCTGCTGCACACCGCGGGCGTGACGTTCGCGGTGCTCGGCGACGGCGAGGGCTGCACCGGCGACCCGGCCCGGCGCGCCGGCAACGAGGTGCTCTACCAGATGCTCGCCGCCGCGAACGTGGAGACGCTGGCCGCCGCCGAGGCGCGCGCCGTGGTCGTCACCTGCGCGCACTGCTTCAACACGCTGTCCCGGGAGTACCCGCAGCTCGGCGGGCGGTACGACGTCGTGCACCACACCGAGCTGCTGGACCGGCTGGTCGGCGAGGGCCGGCTGACGCCGGTGGCGGCGCCGGACGCGGAGCAGCGGCGCGTGACCTACCACGACCCCTGCTACCTCGGTCGGCACAACGAGGTCTACGAGCCGCCGCGTGAGCTGCTCGGCGCCCTGCCCGGGGTCGAGGCCGTCGAGATGCCCCGCACGCGGGAGCGGTCGTTCTGCTGCGGCGCCGGCGGGGCGCGGATGTGGCTGGAGGAGTCGATCGGCACCCGGATCGGGACCGCCCGGGCCGAGGAGGCGATCGCGACCGGCGCCGACGTCGTGGCGACGGCGTGCCCCTACTGCACGGTGATGCTGACGGACGGGGTGGCGGCTGCGTCGGGGACGGGCGACGTCGACCGCGCGGCGGTCGGCGTCCCGGAGGTCACCGACATCGCCCTGCTCCTCCTGGACCGCGTCCGCGCCGCCCGCTGACGCCCCGCGCCCGCCCGACCCACCCGCGCGCGACCCCGCCGAGATGGCAACTCTCGGCTGCGTCGAGCCCCTTGCGCACAGCCGAGAGTTGCCATCTCGGCGAGTCTCCGGAGCGTGTCTGTCTACGAGCGCGGCGGCAGAGGCCCAGTTCGGAGACTCGGCGCGGGTGCGAGGGTGCGCGGGTGCGGGCGGACGGGCGGCGCCGCGCGCCGCGCCGCGTCAGAGCGCCGTCGCGCGGCGGAGGGTGACGAACGAGACGACCGCCGCGCCCACGGCCACGACCGCGCCGACCGCCGCGGCGTGCTGCGTGCCCGCGTCGAACGCCAGGCGCGCCGACTCCAGCAGCGCCTCGCCCCTGCCCGCGCCGACCTCGCCCGCCACCCGGGTCGCGCCGCCGAGGGTCTCGGCCGCGGCGTGCGCCTGGTCGGTCGTCAGCGTCCCGGGGAGCACCACGCGCGCCCGGTAGGTCGCGTTGAGCACCGAGCCGAGGATCGCGACGCCCAGGGTGGTGCCGAGCTCGTACGCCGTCTCGGAGATGGCGGACGCGGCGCCGGCCTTCTCCGGCGGGACGGCCGTGGTGATCTGGTCGTTGGTCAGCGTCTCCGCGAGGCCGACGCCGAGGCCCATCACCACGAACGTCACGGCCACCGTCACCGGCGTCGGCACGTCGCCGACCAGGGTGAGCACGCCGTAGCCGACCGCGGCCAGCAGGAAGCTCGACCCGATGAGCACGCCCGGCCGCACGTATCGCACCAGGCGCACGGCGAGCAGGCCCGCGGCGACGGACGCGACCAGCCCCGGCAGCAGCACGAGGCCCGCGTCCATCGGGCTGAGCCCGGCCGCGAGCTGCAGGAACTGCGACACGATGACCAGCAGGCCGGAGAACCCGAGCACCGAGAGCAGGTTGGCCGACACCGCCCCGGAGAACACCGGGTTGGTGAACAGCCGGACGTCGAGCATCGGCGACGGCAGCCGGCGCTGGCGGCGGACGAACGCCCACCCGGCCACGAGGCCCACGAGGACCGCGCCGGTCGTCGTCGGCGTCAGGCCGTGCTCGCCGGACGCGATGATCGCGTAGACCAGCGGCAGCATCGTGGCGAGGGCGAGCACGCTGCTCCACGGGTCGAGCGGCCCCGGCGCGGGGTCCTTCGACTCGGGCACGAGCGCCGCGGCGAGCGGCAGCAGCACGAGCAGCACCGGCACGTTCAGCAGGAACACCGAGCCCCACCAGAAGTGGGTGAGCAGCGCGCCGCCGACGATCGGGCCGAGCGCGGCGCCGCCGGCGAACCCGGACGCCCAGATGGCGATGGCGAGCCGGCGCTGCGCGCGGTCCAGGAACACGTTCCGGATGAGCGACAGCGTCGACGGCATCAGCGTCGCGCCGAACAGGCCGAGGGCCGCGCGCGCCGCGACCAGCATCACCGGGCTCGTCGACCACGCCGCCAGCAGCGACACGACCGCGAACCCGGTCGCGCCGATCATCAGCAGCCGCTTGCGCCCGACGCGGTCCCCGAGGCTGCCCATCGGGACCAGCAGGCCCGCGAGCACGAGGGGGTACGCGTCGACGATCCACAGCAGCTCCGACCCCGAGGCGCCGAGCGCGGCCGTGATCGAGGGCAGCGCGAAGCTCAGCACCGTGTTGTCCACGGAGATGAGCAGCACGGGGAGCATGAGCACGACCAGCACGGCCCAGGGGCGGACCGGGCGGCCGCGGTGCAGGAGCGCCGCCGGGACGGCGGCGGTGGGACCGGTGGTGACCGGGGCGGACATGACGCGACCTCGTTCGTTCGGGGAAACCGGCGCAACTGTACCGTCTGGACGGTAAAGCGTCACGGCCGGTACGGTCATTCCCATGTCCGCGACCCGCGACCGCCTCCTCGACGCGTTCGAGGGCCTGCTGATCGCGCACGGGCCCCGCGCCGCGACCCTGGACGCCGTCGCCGCCGCGGCCGAGGTGTCGAAGGGCGGGCTGCTCTACCACTTCCCCAGCAAGGCCGCGCTGGTCCAGGGCCAGCGCGAGCGGCTGGCGGAGCTCGGGCAGGCGGACGTCGCCGCGATGCGCACCGCACCGGAGGGCGCGGCGGAGTACTACCTGCGCGAGTCGCAGCAGTCCGGCGGTCCGCTCGACCGCGCGCTGATCGCGTTCGCCCGGCTCGCCGAGGAGGCGGGCGACGACGCCACCGCGGTGCTCGACGACCTGCGGCGGCACTGGTTCGAGGCGCTGGCGGACGAGCTCGGCGACCCGGCGCTCGCCCACGTGGTCCAGCTGGTCGGCGACGGCATGTACTACAACGCGGTCACCGGCGTGCGGGACGACACCGCGCTCGCCGACGCGCGGGCCGTGCTCGGCCGGCTGCGCGCCGGCGCCTGACCCGGCCGGCGCCCCGGCTCACGCCCCGAGCACGACGACGGCCCCGCGGCGGGAGCCGCGGGGCCGTCGGAAGCGGTGTGCCGCCCCGTGCGGAGGACACGGGGCGGGACGGGTCCGGCGCGTCAGATCCGCACGCGCCGGGGGTTGCTCACGCTCGTCCAGCGCACGTCGTCGAACTCGGCCTCGGACGCCTGCTGGTCGTTCGTCGTCATCTCCATGACTACCCCCTCGATCCGTTCCGGAGTGCCATCCTGCGGTCTCGGGCCGCACGGCGCACCCCCTCCGGGTGAACTCCGCGTAAAACCTCGCGCGGCCACCTCACCCCCGGCCCGGTAGGACCGACGTCCCGCCGGGACCGTCTGACGCTCATGGCATCACGCGCGTGATCAGCGCCGCCTCGCACCGAGACACCCCGTCTGCGCTCGATCGGCGGCGACCTCGCGTGCCACCATGTCTCGGACGCCGAACGGTCAGGTGGTGACATGACGACCTCAGCCCTCACGACGCCCTCGCCCGCGGACCCCGCGGACGTGAGCCCTCCCCCGGGTCCCCGGCCCTACGCCGAGCCCGCGGATTCCGTGCTCGCCGAGCTCCGCAGCACGCCCACGGGCCTGCGCGAGGCGGAAGCGGGACGCCGCCTCGCGGAGCACGGGCCGAACCGGCTCCCGGACCCGCAGGGCAGGAGCTGGCTGCGCCGGCTGCTCGGGCACTTCGACGACGTGCTCATCTACATCCTGCTGGCCTCGGCGGTGCTCAAGGCGCTCCTGGGCGACTGGATCGACTTCGCGGTGATCCTGGCCGTCGCGGTGATCAGCGCGGCGCTGGGCTTCCTGCAGGAGGGCCAGGCCGAGCGGGCGCTCAAGGGCATCCGGACCATGCTCTCGCTCGACGCCCAGGTCCGCCGGGACGGCGAGTGGCAGGTCGTCGACGCCGACTCCCTCGTCCCGGGCGACGTCGTGCGCGTACGGTCCGGCGACCGGGTGCCCGCCGACGTGCGGCTCATCGAGTCGACCAACCTGCAGGTCGAGGAGGCCGCCCTCACCGGCGAGTCCGTCCCCGCGAGCAAGCACGTCGACCCCGTGGGCGCCGACGCCGGCCTGGGCGACCGCGCCTCGATGCTGTACTCGAGCACGATCGTCACGGTCGGCACCGGCACCGGTGTCGTCACCGCGACCGGCGCCGGCACCGAGATCGGCCGGATCCAGTCGCTCATCGCCGACGCCTCCGACGACCTCGACACCCCGCTGTCGCGCAAGCTCGCCCAGTTCGGCAAGACGCTGTCCCTGGGCATCCTCGGCATGGCCGCGTTCATGCTGGTCGTCGGGCGGGTCATCCACGACTGGGACGTGCCGGAGCTCATCTCGGCGGCCATCGGCTTCGCGGTCGCCGCCGTCCCGGAGGGCCTGCCCGCGCTGGTCACCGTGACCCTGGCGCTCGGCGTGCAGCAGATGGCCCGGCGCAACGCCATCACCCGCAAGCTCACCGCGGTCGAGGCGCTGGGCTCGGTGACCACGATCTGCTCGGACAAGACCGGCACCCTGACCAAGAACGAGATGACGACGCGCACCGTCGTCACCGGGGCCGGGGCCTACCAGGTCGAGGGCCTCGGCTACGCGCCCGACGGCAGGATCACCCGGGACGGCGCCCACGCCACGCTCGGGGCGCACCCGGACCTCGCCGCCCTGATCGCCGCCGCGGCGTCCGCCAACGACGCGAGGATCGTCCAGGACGGCGGCCTGTGGAAGGTCGTCGGCCAGCCCACGGAGGGCGCCGTCGCGACCCTGGCGCTCAAGGCCGGGCTGGATCTCACGGGCGTCGAGCGGGTCGCCGTGCTGCCCTTCGAGTCGGCCACGAAGTACATGGCCACGCTCGACCGCGTCCCCGGGGCCGGCACCCGGATCCGCGTCGTCGGCGCCCCGGACCGGCTGCTCGACCGGTGCAGCCACCAGCGCGCCGCCGACGGCGGCACCGAGCCGCTCGACCGCGACCGCTGGGAGGCCGTCATCGACGAGCTCGCCTCCCAGGGGCTGCGCACCCTCTCCGCCGCCGAGCGGGCCGTCGCGGACGGGACGACCACGCTGAGCCCGGACGACGTCGAGGACGGCCTGGTGTTCCTCGGCCTGTTCGGCATCGTCGACCCGCCCCGGCCCGAGGCGGTCCAGGCGATCGCCGACTGCCACCGCGCGGGGATCCGGGTCAAGATGATCACCGGCGACCACGTCGGCACGGCCACGGCCATCGCCCGCGAGCTCGGCATCGTCGCGGCGGACGGCGACGTGCACGCCCTGACCGGCGCCGAGCTCGAGGCGATGACCCAGGAGCAGCTGCGGCAGCGGGTCCGGGACGTCGACGTGTACGCGCGCACCAGTCCCGAGCACAAGATCCGGATCGTGCGGGCCCTGCAGTCGCACGACGAGGTCGTCGCGATGACCGGGGACGGCGTGAACGACGCGCCCGCCCTCACCCGGGCGGACATCGGCATCGCCATGGGCATCAAGGGCACCGAGGCCACCAAGGAGGCCGCGGACATCGTCCTCGCCGACGACAACTTCGCGACCATCGAGCGGGCGGTCGAGGAGGGGCGGCGGATCTACGACAACATCGCGAAGTCCGTCGTCTTCCTGCTGCCCACGAACGGTGCGCAGTCGCTGGTCATCCTCGTCGCCGTGCTGTTCGGCCTCACCCTGCCGCTGTCCCCGGTGCAGATCCTGTGGGTCAACCTCGTCACGGCCGTGACGCTCTCGCTCGCGCTGGCCTACGAGCCGGCCGAGCCGGGCGTGATGTCCCGGCCGCCCCGCGCACCCGGGGGGTCGGTGATCTCGGGCCGGTCGCTCCGGCACGTCGTCGTCGTGTCGCTGCTCATCGGCGGCGCCACCCTGGCGGTGTTCTTCATCGAGGACGCCCGGGGCACGGACTACGCGGTCGCCCAGACGACCGCGGTGACGATGCTCGCCCTCGGGCAGCTGGCCTACCTGTTCAACTGCCGGTTCCTCGGCGAGTCCAGCCTCACCCTGCGGGTGCTGCGCGGGAACCGCGTGGTGTGGATCGCGACCGGCGCGCTGGTCGCGCTGCAGGTGTTCTTCACCTACGTGCCGTTCATGAACTCGTGGTTCGACTCGGCGCCCATCGGCCTGCGGGAGTGGGCGCTCACCCTGGGCTTCGCGATCCTGGTGTTCCTGCTCGCCGAGGCGATGAAGGCCGTGACGCGCGCGATCGACGCGCGGGCCGACGCCCGGCCCGCCGAGGCGACGGAGGCCGCCGCCCTGCCGGGCGCACCCGTCCCCGCCGGGTCGGTCACGCTCGCCGACGCCGCGTCCCGGCTCCCCGCCCTGGTGCACGCCGTCGAGCACGGCGACGAGGTCACGCTCACCCGGGACGGCCGCCCGGTCGCACGCATCGTCGCGGTGACCGGCGCCGCGCGGCGCACCAGCGGCCGCGGGGCCGCCGCCGGGGAGACGGTCGCCGCGAACGTGAGCACGACCGCGATCCAGCTGACGCCGCCCGACGGGGCGCAGCACGGCGCCTCGGAGGCGGCGGACCCGGCCGCGCAGCCGGCGGGCGCGCCCGCGGCGTCCCCGGTCGGCACCCCCGCCGCGCCGGAGGAGGGGGCGCCGACCCGGGTCAGCACGCGCCCGGCCGCCGAGGGCGGGGCCGGCGCGGACGCACCGGGTCCCGGGGCGGCGGACGCGACGATCGTCCTCGACCCGGTCCCCGCCGCCGGCGACGACGCCCCCGAGCCCCCCGCGCCGCCGCGTCGCCGGTCGCGCCGGGACGCCGCTGCCGCGACCGAGCCGCTGGGCACGGTGGCACCGGAGGCCGACCGGGACTGACCGCCTCCGGGCGTCCGGGGTGCCGTCACCGCGGGGTGACGGCACCCCGGACCCGGCGCGACGTCAGATCGTCGCGACCGACCCCGAGTCGACCCGGTAGTTCGAGCCGGTGACGAAGCTCGCGCGCTCGGACACCAGGAACGCGATCACGGCGGCGACCTCCTCGGCCTCGCCGCGCCGCTTCAGGACCATGCCCGGGCGCTCCTCGTCGAGGAACGACGCGATCGCCTCGTCCCGGTCCGTGCCGCGCTCCTCGGCGCGCTTCGCCATCATCGCGTCGGTCATGGGGGTGGCGATGAACGCCGGGGACACCGCGTTGACCAGCACGCCCTCGGCGCCGTACGCCTTCGACAGCCCCTTGGCCAGCGACAGCACGCCGGCCTTCGACGCGCAGTACGGCAGCTCGTCGACGTAGGGCTGCACGCCGTCCTCCGAGGCGAGCAGCACGATCCGGCCGCGGCCGGTCTCCCGCATCGGGCCGAGCACCGCGCGCACGACCCGGACCGCCGCGAGCAGGTCGACCTCGATCGTGCGGGCCCAGCCCTCGTCGTCGATCTCGTGGAACAGCCCCTGCGCGCCCGTCACGCCCGCGGCGTGCACCAGGATCTCCGGGGCGCCGAACGCGTCGTGCGCCCGGGCGACCAGCGCCTCGACCGCGGCCGGGACCGTGAGGTCGGCCAGCACTGGCACCAGCCGGTCGGGCCCGGCGCCGAGGTCGGCGACCGCCCGCTCGAGCGCGGGCGCGTCCTGGTCGGTGAGCACGACGCGGGCGCCCTCGGCGAGCAGCAGGCGGGCGGTGGCGAGGCCGATGCCGGAGTCGCCGCCGGTGATGAGCGCGACGCGGTCGGTGATGCCCAGGTCCATGGGTCCTCCTCGGGGTGCGGGGTGGCGCCGGCCGGTCGGCGGGCGCCGGTGGTGCGGTGCGGCGGAGCGGGTCAGCCCGCCGCGTCGTGGTCGTCGCCCAGCGCGGGCGCCAGGGTGAGCGCGGCCTGCACCAGCGCGAGGTGGCTCAGCGCCTGCGGCAGGTTGCCGAGGAAGTCGCCGGTCGCCGGGTCGATCATCTCCGGCCACACGCCGACGTCGCTCGCGAGGTCGAGCAGCTCGCCCATCCACTGCGCCGCCTCGTCGGTCCGCCCGACGAGCGCCAGCGCGGCCACGCCCCAGAACGCGCAGGCGACGAACGCGCCCTCCTCCTGGGGCATGCCGGTGTACCGGTGCAGCAGCGGCCCGGAGCCGAGCTCGGCGCGCAGGGCGTCGACGGTGCGGCTCATGCGCTCGCCGGTGTCGAACCCGCTGCGCGCGTGCAGCAGCACGGACGCGTCGAGGGCGTCGGAGCCGGGGTGCATCACGTAGGCGCCGCGCTCCTCGGACCAGCAGTGCTCGCCGACCCAGCGGGCGATCCGGTCCGCCTCGGCGCGCCAGCGGTCGGGCTCGCCGGGGATCTGCCCGAGCTCGGCCAGGTGCACGGCGCACCGCAGCGCCTGCCAGCAGCCGAGCTTGGACGACGTGTAGTGCCGCTCCTCGGTCAGCTCCCACATGCCGGCGTCCGGGCGGTGCCAGGCGTCGGCGGCCTCGTCGGCGACGGCGGCGAGCAGCCGGCCGGTCTCGGCGTCGAGCAGGTTCCCCGCGTCGACGTACCCGCGGACCACCGCGAGGACGTCGCCGTAGACGCCGAGCTGCAGCTGGCCGTCCGCGCGGTTCCCGGTGACGACGGGGCCGATCCCCCGCCAGCCCGGCACGTCGTGGCGCTCCGGCTCGGGCGGCAGCGCGCCGTCGAGCCCGAAGAAGATCCGGACCCCGTGCTCGCGGAGGGTGCGCAGCGTCCACGAGATGGCGGCGTGCACCTCCTCGCGCAGGCCGAAGCCGATCCACGCGTCCAGCGTGTACGCGGCGTCCCGGACCCACGCGTACCGGTAGTCCCAGTTCTTGCCGCCCGCCAGGCTCTCGGGCAGCGAGGTGGTGCCCGCCGCGGCGATGGCGCCGGTCGGCTCGTGCAGCAGCAGCTTGAGCGCGAGGGCGCTGCGCTGCACCGCCTTGCCCCACGGCCCGTCGTAGTGGAACTCGCGGGTCCAGGCGCGCCAGTTGTCGACCGTCCGGTCGATGCCGCGGTCGACGTCCTCGGGGTCGGGCAGCATGACCGGCTCGCGCTCGGTGCCGACCACCGCGACGAGGTGCCGCGACCCGGCGGTCGCCTCGAACGCACCCGTGCAGGCCTGGTCGTCGACGACCGTCGTCATCTCGCCGAGCGTGCGCACGGTCAGCGTCACGCCGTCGACCCGCAGCACCGGGCCCTGGACCGTCCGCTGCACCCACGGCGACGCCGTGCCGAGCACGGTCCCCGGCGCGACGCGCCAGGCCATCGGCACGGAGCCGGACAGGCCCTCCACCCGCGCGGCGAGCTCGCTCCACGGCAGGCGCCCGGCCACGCCGGTGTTCATCGCCTGCGTGACGCGCGCCCGGCCGTCGTCGGTGTCGTACGTCGTGACCAGCACGTTCGTGCCGACGACGTACTGCCGGCGGAGCCGGTACGGCACGGTGGGCGCGAGCTCGACGTAGCCGCCGGCGTCCGCGTCCAGCAGCGCGGCGAACGCGGGCGGCGTGTCGAGGTCGGGGACCGGGAACCAGTCCACCCGGCCGTCGTCCGCGACCAGCGCGACGGTCCGCCCGTCCCCCAGCACCGCGTACGAGCGCAGGTCGGCGTAGCCCGCGGTGCGGGGGGTCGGGTCGCGCGGCTCGTCCGCCGCCGCGTGACCCGACCCTTCCGTGCGCGTGCCGGCGTCGCCGTCCAGGTTCTCGAGGCCCGGCTGCTCCGTCATGCGCGGGTCGCCGTCACGGGGTCGGCATCCCCCCGTTGACGTTCAGCGTCTCGCCGCTGACGTAGCTCGACTCCTGGGAGGCCAGGTAGACGTACGCCGGGGCGAGCTCGGCCGGCTGTCCCGCGCGGCCGTAGGGCGTCTGCTGCCCGAACTCCGGCAGCGCCGACGGCGGCTGGCCGCCCGCGGTCTGCAGCGGCGTCCAGATCGGGCCCGGCGCCACGACGTTGACCCGGATGCCCTTCGGCGCGAGCTGGCCGGCGAGCGCCTTCGAGATCGTGTTGATGGCGGCCTTCGTCGTGGCGTAGTCGACCAGGATCGGGGCCGGCTGGTACGCCTGGATCGACGACGTCGTGATGATGCTGGAGCCCTTCGGCAGGTGCGGCACCGCCTCCTGGACCAGCCAGTACAGCGCGTAGACGTTCGTCTTGAACGTCTCGTCGAACGACTCCGGGGTCAGCTCGGTGATGTCCTCGACGTACTGCTGGCGCCCGGCGATGATCGCGAGCGTGTCCAGGCCTCCGAGCTCGTCGAGCGCCGTGCGCACCAGCGACCGGCTGTAGGCCTGGTCGGCGACGTCACCGGGGGCGAGCACGACCTTCCGGCCGGCGTCGCGGACCAGCTGCGCCACGTGCTCGGCGTCCTCCTGCTCCTCGGGCAGGTACGACAGCACGAGGTCGGCGCCCTCCCGGGCGAACGCGATGGCGACGGCGCGGCCGATGCCGGAGTCGCCGCCGGTGACGATCGCCTTCCGGCCCTCGAGGCGGCCGGACCCGCGGTAGGTGTCCTGGCCGTGGTCGGCGAGCGGCTGCAGGTCGGCGTCGAGGCCGGGCCCGTCCTGGCTCTGCTCCGGCGGCTCGGGCATCGGGTACTGCGCGATCGGGTCCTGGAACGTGTACTGGTCGGCCATGCGGCGTCCTCCGTCCTGGGCGGTGAATGCGAAAGGCGACGCCCGCCTGGCGTGGAGACCGGCGGGCGTCGACCCGCGTCCATCGTCAGCCGGGGTCGGGAGGGTCGCAACAGGGAGCGCGTCCCGCGCGGTCCCGTCGGCCCCCGTCAGAGGTCGGCGGGGTCCACCAGGAAGCCCGCCATGTCGGCGATCTCCCCGCCCACCTCGGCGTGCACCTCGCGCGCGATCCCGCGCACCACCCGCGCCGCGCGCCCGCGCGCGACCCGGTGCGGCAGCGACGGCCGCTCGGACTCCAGCTGCTCCACGTCCGGCGCCTCCCAGCGCACCCGGTACGCGACCACCTCGCCCTGGGCCCAGTCGACCGCGGCGAGGACCTGCGGCACGTCGGCCTCGGCGGCCACCTCGACGACCACGATGCCGTCGACCCCGAGGTCGACCTGCAGGCCGAACGCCTCGGCGGCCGGCGGGTTCTCGCGCATGTGCGCGTCGAAGGCGTCCGCCTCGGCGTGCAGCCGGCGGCGCTCCTCGGCGTCGGCGACGCCCGCGCCCACCCGGTCCCGGGCGGCGAGCGCGGCGCCGGCCTGCTGCGGCGAGGCCCTCCGGGGGTCGGGGGCGCGCGGCACGTCCAGCGCGGCGCGGGACGACACGCGGTGCGCGGCGGCGAGCACCGTCTCGGGCTCCACCCAGCGGTCGCTGAGCACGGCGAGGTCGAGCGCCGCATCCATGTCCGGCTCGAGCACCACGCCGGAGTCGACCCGGAGCGCGCCACCCAGCCGGCGGGCCACGGCGACGAGCCACAGCACGACGCGCTGCTCCTCCCGCACCGGTCCGGCGGTCCCGAACGCGCGGCGCAGGCCGTCCCGGTCCCCGCCGAACGCGGGCTGCTCGGCGCGCTCGCGCGGGCAGTCGACGACCCAGGCGACCCGCGCGTCGGACGGCAGCCCCCACCGAGCCAGCTGCGCGGGCTCCAGCGCGAACGGCCCCGTCAGGGTCGACAGCCGCCCGAGCCGCAGCACGCCGGGCGTGGCCGCGGGCGCAGGTGCGCGGCTCGCGCCGGACGCGCGCCGGCCGGACGGCACCCGCGGCGGGCGCTCCCACCTCGCGGCGGGGAACCGGCTGCTGGCCAGCACGTCGACCTCGTCCGGCGCGACCCCCTCGGGCAGGACCAGCAGGTGCCGCCCGGGCGGCGGCGTCACGCCCGCGGTGGCGGGCACCTCGGGCAGCGGCGGCAGCGACGCGGTCACGACCGGGTCAGACCTGGGTGCGGTGGAAGTGCTGCCACGAGCGCGAGGCGGTCGGGCCGCGCTGGCCCTGGTACCGGGAGCCGGTGGCGCCCGAGCCGTACGGGGCGAGGGCCGGCGACGACAGCCGGAAGAAGCACATCTGCCCGATCTTCATGCCGGGCCACAGCGTGATCGGCAGCGTCGCGACGTTCGACAGCTCCAGGGTCACGTGGCCGGAGAACCCCGGGTCGATGAACCCGGCGGTCGAGTGCGTGAGCAGGCCGAGCCGCCCCAGCGAGGACTTGCCCTCCAGGCGCGCGGCGATGTCGTCGGGCAGGGTCACCTGCTCGAACGTGGACCCCAGGACGAACTCGCCCGGGTGCAGGACGAACGGCTCGTCGCCGTCGACCTCCACCAGCCGCGTGAGGTCGGGCTGGTCCTGGGACGGGTCGATGACCGCGTACTTGTGGTTGTCGAACAGCCGGAAGAACCGGTCGAGGCGGACGTCGACGCTCGACGGCTGCACCATCGCGGGGTCGTGGGGGTCGAGGACCACCCGGCCGGCGTCGAGCTCGGCGGTGATGTCGCGGTCGGAGAGCAGCACAGGACCACGGTACCGGGGTCGGCAGGGCCCTCCGAGCGCGCCGGCGGACCCGGCGCCGACGCACCCGCCCCGTCCAGCGGCTCCGGTCCGTCCCCTGTGCCGCTCCTGCGACTCAGTCCCAGGCGCGCGGATCGGTCCGCCGACCCGCCAGGAAGGCGTCGAGCATCTGCTCGAACGTGAGCACGGACGCTCCGAAGAGGACGGATCCGTCGCGATGCACGAGAAGTTGACCACCGCCTCGGACGGGCTGCCAGAAGAAGTACGCCTCGGCTTCGGGAACGGCACGGCAGTACTGCCTGGCGTCCTGCTCCGCCATCGCCAGGAGCCTGGATGCGATCGCCACCGACGCCTCGCGCTCCGCGTCGTTCATTGCGCCCTCCTGATGGCCGCGTCCCAGTGCACCGCTCCGTAGTCCGGTGGCCAGTCGATGATCCGTCCCGACTGGCCGTCCACCGCGACGACCTTCGTGCCGTCGTAGTAGGCGTTGAACCAGTGTCCGGCCCCCTGCGCCCGATCGATCCCGATCACGGCGTGGGACCCGGGTCCGCCCGCTCTGAGCGCATCGGCGATCTCCGTCGGGGTCATGGTGACCTGCGGCAAGCCCGTGATCTTCTCCATCTGGGGAATGCTCAAGGTGCCCGTGTCCGCCTCGCCGAGCGGCCCGCCACGCAGCGAGCTGTGAACGGCCGCCGTGCAGTTGCCGCAGTTGACCGACCTCGGGTCGAACGGATCTCCCGTGAAGCCGGGGTTGATCTTGTCGAGCCATGACCTGATGTCGTCCAACGACTGCGGCCTGACCGCGGGGACGTCGGGCACGCCACCGGGAGCCGACGTGCCCCGAGCCCCCGGCAGCGCGCCGCGGACGCCGCCGGCCAACCGCGCCAGCGCCTCCTTCATCGCCTCCAGCAGGTTCTTCAGGGACTTCCCGGTCGAGATCACGTCGATGACGGACCGCCCGACCCGGGTCGCGATCGACGACACCCGCGTCGCCACCTGCGACGCCACGTGGGGCGTCGCCAGCCCCGCGGTGACCACGAGCGTCGACACCCAGGAGATGATCGAGCCCACCAGCTGCGCGAGGGTGTCCCGGACCAGGTCGTGGACGACCTGCACCACGGTGGAGCAGGCGCGCAGCGCCGACGCCATGGAGGACGCCGACGTCCCCGCGGCCCGTACCCGGTCGGCCAGCCCGTTGGCGTACGCGCCGTAGGCGACGATCGACGCGCCGGACATCGCCTCGAGGTCGGCGGTGACGATCCGGTGCAGCTCGTCGCCCGCACCGTTCATCGCGGTGGCGACGTTGTCCCACGTGCCGGCGAACCCGAGCACCGCGCCGGCGTCGCCCGTGAGGTCGTTCAGCCAGCCCTTCAGCGGCTCCAGGTGCTCCATCAGCCAGCCCAGCCCTGCCGCGATCAGCGAGCCGAGCGGGTCGACGGCGGTGGCGACGGCGTCGAGCGCGACGCCGACCCCGGACAGGCCGGCGGCGACCCAGTCGCCCGACTCCAGCGACGAGCTGAGCTGCGACAGGGAGTCCAGCAGCATGGCGCCGCCGAACGCCGTCGAGGTGTCGACCGGCCCGACGACGAGCGGGTTCGCGGTCACCCGAGCACCCGGGTGATCTGCTGCATCCGCGACTCGACGGCCTGGTCGGTCTCGTCGACGGAGCGCGCCATCGCGCCCAGCTCGGCCACCACGCCGTCGGTCGCCTCGCGCACCGCCGCGATCGCGTCCCTGGCGGCGGCGTCCGTCCCGCCGATGATCCCGGGCAGGAACCCGCACAGGACGCCGAACGCACCGCCGTGCAGGTCGGCCGACCCGGCCGCCGACTCGGCCGTGCCGAGGTCACCTGCGACCTGCTGCACCCGGGCCGCGTGCTGCCGCAGCACCCCGGTGTCGATCTGGAAGCCCCCGCTCACGCGGTCACCGCAACCGGGACGCGAGCTCGTCGCGCAGCTGCGCGGTGACGGGTGAGGTCTCTCCGAACGCGTCGGCGGCGACCGCCAGCGCCTGCCGGCCCGCGTCCTGTGCGGCGGCACGGACCGTCTCGACGATCAGCGCCGACAGGTCGCGCGCGGCGATGCTGGTCGCGTCGTCCGCCAGGTGCAGGTCGACGAGCTGGCCCGACGGGTCGACCTCGGCGGTCACCTCGCCGCGCGGGCTCCGGGCCCTGCCGCGGAGCCGGTCGAGCGTCTGCTTGACCTCGGCCGCCTTGAGGGCGCGCTCCTGCGCTGCGGCGATATCGGCCTGGACCCGCTCGATGGCAGCGTCCGGGTCGTCGAAGTAGGACGGCACGGACGGCACGGACGGCACTGTAACCGGCCTGCCCGGTGCGCTCCCGGCGCCTGCCCCAGCACCACCTGGTCGGCCCTGTCCAGCTCCGGGACCAGGGCCCGCCGGAAGCGTTTCGACCGTGCGCTACGCTGACCGACGCACGCCGCGTGGGAGCGCTCCCGCAGCGGCCCACACTGACGACCGGAAGGCGCGACGATGCGGTACGGCCACTTCGACGACGAGGCACGCGAGTACGTCATCACGACGCCGCGGACCCCGTACCCGTGGATCAACTACCTCGGCTCGGAGGAGTTCTTCTCGCTGCTCTCGCACACCGGCGGCGGCTACTCGTTCTACCGGGACGCGAAGATGCGCCGCCTCACGCGCTACCGGTACAACAACATCCCCGCCGACGAGGGCGGCCGGTACTTCTACGTGCACGACGGCGGCGACGTCTGGACGCCGGGCTGGCTGCCGGTCAAGGCCGAGCTCGACCACTACGAGGCGCGGCACGGCCTGGGCTACTCCCGCATCACGGGCGAGCGCGGCGGCCTGCGGGTCGAGACGCTGTTCTTCGTGCCGCTCGGCGAGACCGCCGAGGTCCAGCACGTCACGCTGACCAACACCTCCGACGCGGAGAAGACGGTCTCGCTGTTCTCGTTCGTCGAGTTCTGCCTGTGGAACGCCCAGGACGACCAGACGAACTACCAGCGCAACCTGTCGCTCGCCGAGGTCGAGGTGGAGCTGGACGGCCCGCACGGCTCGGCGATCTTCCACAAGACCGAGTACCGCGAGCGCCGGGACCACTACGCGGTGTACGGCGTGAACACCCGCGCCGACGGCTTCGACACCGACCGGGACTCCTTCACCGGCCCGTACAACGGGCTCGGCGAGGCGGCCGAGCCGCACGCCGGCCGGGCCACCGGGTCCGTCGCCTCCGGCTGGTACCCGATCGGGTCGCACCAGGTCGACGTCACGCTCGCCCCGGGCGAGAGCCGGTCGCTGACCTACGTGCTGGGCTACGTCGAGAACCCGCACGACGAGAAGTGGGCGCCCGCCGACGAGGCCGCCGGCGTCCCGGCGATGCAGCGGGTCAACCGCGAGCGCGCGCACGCCCTGCTGTCCCGGTTCGCCACCACCGAGCAGACGCTCGCCGCCTTCGAGGCGCTGCGGACGTCGTGGACCGACCTGCTGTCCACCTACTCGGTGACCAGCACGGACCCCAAGCTCGACCGGATGGTCAACATCTGGAACCAGTACCAGTGCATGGTCACGTTCAACATGTCCCGGTCGGCGTCGTACTTCGAGACCGGCATCGGCCGCGGCATGGGCTTCCGTGACTCGAACCAGGACCTGCTCGGCTTCGTGCACCTGGTCCCGGAGCGCGCCCGGCAGCGGATCATCGACATCGCGTCGACCCAGTTCCCCGACGGCTCCGCGTACCACCAGTACCAGCCGCTGACGAAGCGCGGGAACAACGACATCGGGTCGGGCTTCAACGACGACCCGCTGTGGCTGATCCTCGGCGTCGCCGCCTACGTCAAGGAGACCGGCGACTGGGGGATCCTCGACGAGCCGGTGCCGTTCGACAACGAGCCCGGCTCCGAGGTGCCGCTGTTCGAGCACCTGACCCGGTCGTTCGAGTTCACGGTCGCGAACCGCGGCCCGCACGGCCTGCCGCTCATCGGCCGGGCCGACTGGAACGACTGCCTCAACCTCAACTGCTTCTCCACCGAGCCGGGCGAGTCGTTCCAGACGACCGAGAACCAGGCCGGCGGGGTGGCGGAGTCGGTGTTCATCGCCGCGATGTTCGTGCACATCGGTCCGGAGTACGCCGAGCTCGCGGAGCGCCGCGGCCTGGCCGACGTCGCGGCCCGCGCGCGCACCGAGATCGAGGCCATGCGGACCGCGGTGCTGGAGCACGGCTGGGACGGCGAGTGGTTCCTGCGCGCCTACGACTTCTACGGCAACCCGGTCGGCACGGACGCGTCGCCCGAGGGCAAGATCTGGATCGAGCCGCAGGGCTTCGCGGTCATGGCCGGCATCGGCGTCGACGCCCAGAACCCGGCCGACCCCGCCTCCCCCGCGGTGCGCGCGCTCGACTCGGTGCGCGAGCACCTGGCCACGCCGCACGGCATGGTGCTGCAGTCGCCCGCCTACACGAGCTACCAGATCGAGCTCGGCGAGGTCTCCACCTACCCGCCGGGCTACAAGGAGAACGGCGGCATCTTCTGCCACAACAACCCGTGGGTGATCATCGGCGAGACCGTCCTCGGCCGCGGCGAGCGGGCGTTCGACTACTACCGCCGGATCACGCCCGCGTACCGCGAGGACATCTCCGACGTGCACCGGCTCGAGCCGTACGTGTACGCGCAGATGATCGCGGGCAAGGAGGCGGTGCGGCACGGCGAGGCCAAGAACTCCTGGCTCACCGGCACCGCGGCGTGGAACTTCGTCGCCGTCTCCCAGTACCTGCTGGGCGTCCGGCCGGAGCACGACGGCCTGGTGGTCGACCCCCAGATCGGGCCCGACGTGCCGTCGTTCGGCGTCACCCGGGTCGCCCGCGGCGCCCGGTACGAGATCACCGTGACCAACGCCGGGGCGCCGGGCGCGCGCGGGCGGCTGGTCGTGGACGGGGTCCCGGTCGAGGGGTCGACCGTGCCCTACGCGCCCGCGGGCAGCACCGTGCGGGTGGAGGTCACCGTCTGACGACGCGTGACGCGCGCTCCGGGCGTCCGCGCGTGCGGGCGTCCGGAGCCGCTATGCTGGACGCGCGCTCCCCTCGTGGGGGCGCGTCGACCGCCCGGCTCGAGCAGCCGGGGACGGTCACGCGGGTGTAGTTCAATGGTAGAACTTCAGCTTCCCAAGCTGATAGCGCGGGTTCGATTCCCGTCACCCGCTCTCCCGAGAGGGCCAGGCCGGCACCGCCGCGCCTGGCCCTTCGTCGTCGCCCCGCCGGACCCGGTCGTCCGGCCCTTTCGGGCCTCCCCCCCTATTAAGTAATTTCCCCTACTCAACGGTCGGGGGGTCGACGGACCCCCGCCTACCTTCCCAGGGCCAGCCCGACGGAAGGACCGCATGAAGCACGAGATCTCCCGCATCGACCTGCGGCTGCCTCCGCGGTGGTGCGGGTGGCGACCCGGCGACGCCCCGCGGGTCGCCCGGCGGTTCGCGGACGACCTCGCCGGCGGCCCGGTCGCGGTGGCCCGGCTGCGCTCCGCCCTCGAGGCGGTGGACCGCGCCGTCGTCGGCCTGAACGCGCGGCACGTCCGCGCCGGCGCGTGGGTGCCGGAACCTACCGGCGACGTGGTCGCGGGGCTCGCGTGCGAGATCCTGGTCGAGGTCCCCGTCGGGGCCGACGCGGCCGCCGCCTACCTGCACCGGGTGCAGCGGAAGATCGCGCGGTCCCGGCACACGGCCACCCGCATCACGTACCACGCCGCGTCCCTGCGGGAGCTGCCGGCGGGCCAGGCGGTCGTGGCGCTCCGGAGCCACGGCGTGCTGCGCCACGAGGTGATCTGGACGGTGTTCCCGGCCGGGGCGAGCGAGGCCGTCGAGCTGCGCTTCGACACCCGGTCCTCGGAGCGCTACCAGGACCTCGTCACGCACGCCGAGACGATCGCGCACCGGCTCCGGGTCGGGCTGACCGGGCGACGGCCGCCGGTACCGCGGCCGGCGGCGAGGGCCGCGACCGCGCCGCCGGGGACCTCCCGGGCGCGGACCGCGGTCACGGGCCCGCCGACGAGGGCCGCGGGCGCTGCCGGCAGCGGGGGTGCCGCCGGCACGGACGACTCACCGCCCGCGGTCGCCCTCGCCACCCCCGCGCGCTGACCGCGCCGCGCCCGGGGCCGGGTCGACCCGGCGCTTGCGCAGGTGCTCGAACACGACGGAGGTGCGCACGTCGACGACCTCGGGGCGCTCGGTGAGCCGGTCGATCACGAACCCGTAGAGCGCCTCGTTGTCCGGCACCGCCACGTGGACGAGGAAGTCCTCGGTGCCGGTCGTGACGAACACCCCGAGCGTCTCGGGCAGCGCCACCACCCAGGCGCGGAAGCCCTCGATGTTCCGGCGGGTCGGCGGCCGGATCCGCACGGCGACGAGCGCCTGGACCGGCCGCCCGATCGCGGCGAGGTCGACGTCCAGCGTCGCGCCGCGGATCACCCCGCGCTCGCGCAGCGCCCGCGTCCGGTCGAGCGCGGTGGTGGGCGCGACGCCCACGGCGGCCGCGACGTCGCGGTTGGTCCGCCGTGCGTCCGCCTGCAGCTCGCGCAGGATCGCCGTGTCGAGTGCGTCGAGATCGGCCATGCGGCCACGATATCCGTACGTCGTACGGCGAGCGTGGACAGACCTCGTACCGGTGCCTAGCGTCTCGGTTCGTCGTCGGACGACGACCGCCGCGGACCGTCCGTGGTGCCGTCACCCGGGAGGTCGTCGTGACCATGTCCCCCGCACCCGCCGCCAGTCCCGTCACCCCGTCCGCCACCGTCGCCACGGATCCCGCCGCGGCGCCGGCCGCCGGCTTCGCGCCCGACGAGATCCGCCTCGACGAGCCGACGCGCTCCGCACGGCTGAAGTGGGTCGTCGTCGTCGACGAGGCACTCGAGCCGGGCCGCGCCGCCAACGCCGTCGCCTGCGTGACCGCGGCCACCGCCACGGGTGTCCCCGGGCTGATGGGGCCCGCCGCGCCCGACGCCCGGGGCGACGCGCACACCGGACTGCCCTGGACCGGCTGCACCGTGCTGGGCGCTCCCCGGGCGACGCTGGCGGAGCTGCGCGCGAAGGCCGCGGCGGCACCCGGCGTGCACGTGGCGGACATGCCCGCCATCGCCCAGCAGATCCGCGTGTACACGGAGTACCTGGCCGCCATGGCGGAGCGCCCCGCGGACGGCCACGACTACCTCGCCGTGAGCATCGTCGGCCCCCGGAACCGTGTCGACCGGCTCGTCGGGAAGCTGCGCCTGCTGCCCTGACGGCGCCCGTCCCCAGGGGGGACCCGCGCTGACGGGCGCCGATCCCCAGCCGCGCACCACGCGTGCACACCGCGTCCACAGGTCGCGGGGCCCGTCACCCGCTCGATCCACGGACTCGTGCACAAGGTGGGGACAACTCCTGTGGACAGAGCCCGACATATCGCCCTCTCGGGTGGTCGGAGGGGCCGTTCGGGGGACGACGACGTGTGGACAACCCCGACCACCCTGTGGGTAACCGCGCCCGGGCACGGAGAAGGGCCCCTCGGAGTAAGCGTCCGAGGGGCCCTCCCCGATCGTCGTCCCTGTGCCCCCGACGGATCGGGGACCGGCGGCCGCTCTGACGGTGCGGCTCCGCCCCGGCACCCGGCGGCGACCTCGGGGGGCACCAGCCGCGGGCGGGACGGCGACGATCCGACCCTCGGGGTCCTAGCGGGCCTCTGCGTCGTCATCCGCAGCTCGCCGGGTCGCCCCGCCGAGGTGGTCCGTCGTTCTCCCTCCGGTCCCGGCCCCGCCGGCTCCGCCCCGCCGGGCACCCGTCGAGGCGGGTCTCCCTGCGGTGGTCGGTGCGTCCGTCGAGGTCGTTGGAAGAGTTCTAGACCCCCCGCGACGACGCCCGCAAGGGTCTGCGCCGGAGAATTCTCGTCCACCGCGGGGTGCACATGTTGTCCACAGCGTCACCTGCAGGATCATGCGGTGTTCACAGGGTTGTGCACAGAATCTGTGGACGACGGTGCGGTCTCGCGGCCGTCAGGGACGGGTCCGGCGCGCCTGCGTCCCGCCGAGCCCGCCGGCCCGTAGCGTCGTCCCCGGATCGAGGCCCCTCGGAGTAAGCGTCCGAGGGGCCTCGCCGCGTCTCCCGTGCCGCCGCGCGGTCAGGCCCGGACGTCGTGCAGGTGGTGCACCACATCGTGCAGGAAGTACTGCCCGAGCGTCGTGACCGTGAACGAGGACCCGTTCGACCGGCGGCCCGCGCGGTCCCACTGGTCGGGGCGCACCGCGGCGAACCCCGCCGCGAGCGCGGCCGCGGCGTCGGCCAGCTCGTCCGCGACGCGACCCGGGTCCTGCCGGTCGTAGCGCTCCTCGGCGGCGGTGGCGTCCTGGTCCCAGTTGGCGAACAGCGGGTCGTCCTGGGTGAGCATCAGCTGCAGCCGCTCGGCGAACACCCGGTGCACGTCCCGCACGTGCGCGCCGTACTCGAGCGTCGACCACACGCCGGGCGCCGGGCGGTCCCGGGCGTCCAGGCGGTTGAGCGCGGCGCGCCACCGCGGCACCAGGTCGTGCACCGTGCCGGCGACGTCGGGCCCGGCCACGTCGGTGCCGGCGAACCCGCACTCGGGGCAGCGCCCGGCGATCACCCAGGTCCAGTCCTTGGCGTCCGGGTCGGCGGGGCGGTAGTCGTCGGGGTCGGGCTCCGGGGGCGTCGCGGCGGTCACGCCACGCACGGTAACCCGCCCGGACCGCCGCCGGGGACGCCCTCCCCCGGCATGGGGCGGCCGGGGCGGGCCGGTGGACGACGACGAGCCAGGCGAGGGTAGGCAATCCTTACCTGGTGCGGTACGTTCTGACGCGTCGTCATCTCGACGGCAGCCGCGCGCCCCCGGGAGCAGACATGACCACCACGCACGACCTGCCCGCCGCCGCGCCGCGCGCCGACGACCCGGCCGCCGGGTCCGCCGCCGCACCGCTGTCGCTGCTGCTGCGCGAGGGCACCCGTCCGGAGCACGAGGCCGCCGAGGGCTCGTCGTTCGTCGAGGACCTGCTGGGCGGCCGGCTCACGACGGCGGCGTACGTCGACCTCGCGCTCCAGCTGCACGCCGTCTACGTGGCCCTGGAGGAGGTCGGCGAGCTGGTCCGCCGCACCCCCGCGGGCGCCGGGGTCGTGTTCGACGAGCTGAGCCGCGTCCCGGCGATCGAGGCGGACCTCGCGCACCTCGCCGGCCCGGGCTGGCGCGAGCGCGCCGTGCCGCTGCCCGCCACCGCGGCCTACGCCGCCGCCATCCGCGCGGGCGGCTCGGACGTCGGCCCCTACGTCGCGCACGCGTACACGCGGTACCTCGGCGACCTCTCGGGCGGGCAGGTCATCGGCCGGATGGTGCAGCGGCACTACGCCGTCGCGGAGGAGGGCGTCGGCTTCTACGCGTTCCCCGCGATCCCGAAGCCCAAGCCGTTCAAGGACCTGTACCGCGCGCGGGTCGACGCGCTCGACCTGACGGAGGCCCAGCGGGCGGCGGTGGTCGACGAGGCGCGCGCCGCCTTCCGGCACAACCGCGCCCTGTTCGCCGCGCTGGCCGAGGCGCACCGCACCGCCTGACCCGCGATCCCCGCGCCACACCTGCACGCGTCCGACACACGGCGGCGGCTCCGATGATGACAGGTCGTGCGATCATGTCAGCATGCCCAAGATCATCGGCGGCTCGCTGCACGAGCACCGGGAGCAGACGCGGCTGCGCCTGTTCGGCGCGCTGTCCCGGCTGATGGCCGAGCGCGGGTTCGACTCGATCACCCTCGCCGACATCGCCCAGGCGGCCGGCGTCGGCCGCACGGCGGTGTACAACCACTTCGCCGACAAGGAGTCGATGCTCGTCGGCTTCATCATGCACGAGACCGAGCAGTACGTCGCCGCGCTGGAGGCCGAGCTCGCCGGCATCGACGACCCGACCGAGCAGCTGCGCGCCTACGTCCGCGCGCAGTGCGAGCTCAAGCGCGACTACCACCTGGCCCCGGGGCCGGACCTGCGGTCGGTGCTGTCCCGCAGCACGCAGCAGCGCGTGCGCGAGCACGTCGTGCTGGTCGAGGCCATGCTGCGCCGCGTGCTGTCCGCCGGCATCGAGTCGGGCGCCTTCCCCGAGCAGGACCTGGGAACGACGGTCTCCCTGGTCAACGCCTGCCTGAGCAGCCGCGGCCTGCCCGACGACCAGCCGGCCCGCGAGCGGGCGATCGAGTCGACCGTCCTGTTCGTGCTCCGCGCCGTCGGCGCCGGCGAGCGGGCCGCGACCGGTGCGTTCGAGCCGGAGGCCGTGCCCGCCTGAGCCGCGCGTTCACCCGCACGGAGGACCCGCGGTGCGCCCGCGTGTGGGCGGGAGCCCGACACGCGATGATGTCCTCGTGACCGACGCCCCGCCGCCGGCCCGGACGAGCGCGCCCCGCGGTGACGGGGACGACGCCCGGCACTTCGCCCTGCTCGCGCACCGCCTCGGGGCCGCGGCCTCGCTCGGCGAGGTGCACGAGGCCGCCGTGGTCGCCGCCCGCGACCTGCTCGACGTCGAGGTGGCCGCCGTCGCCCGCCTCGAGCAGGACGACTGGCACGTCCTCGCCGCCGAGCCGACCGACGAGCTGCCCGCCGCCGAGGAGGCGCTCCGCGACGGCGACGCCGTGCGCGCCCTCGTGCGGCGGCGCGAGACGTGGCTGTCCGCGCCCGGGGACGACCCCGCCCGGCCGCGGCCCGCGCTCGTCGCGCCCGTCGTCGTCAACGGCGACCTCTGGGGCGTGCTGTGCGCGGTGCGCGACGAGCGCGCGCCCGTCTTCACGCCGGACGACGCCGCCCGCGGCGAGGTCCTGGGCGCGCTGCTCGGGGCGCAGGTCGCGCGGCTCGACCTCGCGGAGCAGGTGCGGCACCTGGTGTCCGACGACGCGCTGACCGGCCTCAGCACGCGCCGGGTGGCCGACGAGGCGGCGCAGGCGGCGATCGACTCGGGCGACGAGACGTGCATCGTCATGTGCGACGTCGACGGCCTGAAGCGCGTGAACGACGAGCTCGGCCACGACGCCGGCGACGAGCTGCTCCGGAGCGTGGCGGGGGTGCTGCGCCGCGCGGGCGGGGGCCTGCCGGGCTCGACGGTCGCCCGGATCGGCGGCGACGAGTTCTGCGTCGTGACCTCCGGCATCCCGCGGACCACGGTCGTGCAGGTGATGGACGCGACGGTGGGCGACAGCGCGCTGCCGTTCGGCGCCTCGTTGTCCTACGGCATCGCGTCCTCGGCGCGCGGCTCGCTCGGGGCGGCGCCGACGCCGCGGTCGCTGTTCCGCCGGGCCGACGCCGCGCAGTACCACGCCAAGCGCAGCCACGCCGCGGCCCGGGCCCGGCAGTACCGCGCCGACGACCCGGGGGCGGTGCTCGGCCGCACCGTGGCCGCCTCGGTGACGGCGCTGTCCGCCACCGGCCCCGCCCCGCTGTCCCGGCTGTGCGCCCTGGCCTCCGCCGCGACCGAGGCGATGGGCGGCTCGGGCTGGTCCGTGCAGCGGCACGACGGCGGCGACCCGGTGGTCGTCGCGCGCGGCGGCACGGCGTCGCTGCACGTGTCGGGCGTGCGCCAGGTGGAGCTCCGCCGGGCGCCGTGGTCGGTCACGGTGGAGTCGACCCTCCCGGACGACCGCACGGTCACGACCACGCTCCAGACCCTGCTCTCGCTGGCGGTCCTGGGCGCCTCCTGACGCCGCCGCGCGCCGACCCCGCCCGTCGAGTGCCTACGCGACGCGTCGAGTGCCTACCCGGCGGACAGTCGCTCGACGTGTCGGATGTGCACTCGGCGGGCGCGCGGGGGGCGGGCCCGCGGGCGGCGCGTCAGCCGTGCAGCGGGAGGGAGAGGTCCGCCGGCGCGCCCGCGGCCACGCGGACCGGGACGCCCCAGTCCTGCGAGTTGAGGTGGCACGCCGGGAACTCGATCGCCGGGTCCGCGTCGCAGCTCGCCGCGCGGGCGGTGATGTGCAGGACGCCCTCGGCGACCTCGGGGTTGATCCGCAGGGTGCGCGTCAGCGGCACGTCGTCGCCGGCGCCGTCGAGCAGCAGCTCCGCCGGGGTCGCCGACACCCGGAGCATCGTCGACGGCCCGAACCGGTCGTCGTACTTCTGCCCGGCGGCCGGCGTGAACACGACGTCCAGCGCCAGCTCGCCCGGGGCGATGTCGGTGACCGGCCGCTGCGTCCGGTGGGCGCCTGCGTCGAGCACCTCGCCCGCCAGCGTCGCCGGGAGCGCGATCCGGGTCAGGCGGTGCGCCGCCGACTCGACGACGAGCAGCGTCACGCCGCCCGCCTCCGCGTCCGCCTGCACGACGATGCCGCTCGGCTCGGCCAGCCCGGTCGCGAGCGTGCTGACCTCGCCCGGTCCGTCGCCGCCGGCCGCGGGCGACCAGCGGCGGACCGCGCCGTTGTAGGTGTCCGCGACGACGACCGAGCCGTCGGGCAGCACCGCCACGCCGAGCGGGTGCTGGAGCAGCGCCTGGTCGGCCGCACCGTCCCGGTGGCCGAAGTCGAACAGGCCCGCGCCGACCGCGGTGCCGACCACTGCACCGGACCAGGCGTCCGCGGGTCCGGTCGGCGCGGTCCGGGCGGCGGCGAGCGCGGCGCCCGCACCCACCAGCCCTGCGAACCCGCCGGTCGCCGGCGCGGCCTCGGCCGGGGCCGCCACCGGCGTGCCCGGGTCGATCCACCTCAGCGCCGACACCTCGGAGTCCGCCAGCCACACCCGGCCGTCGGCCGCGAGCGCCGTGCCGGAGGTCTGGGCGAACCACGCCTCGCGCGGGTCGCCGTCGGTCAGGCCCTCGTTCATCGTGCCGGCGACGGGCTCGACCACGCCGTCCCGCGGGTCGAACGCCCAGAGCTGGTGGTTGCCGGCCATCGCGACGAGCGCGGTCCCGGTCTGCGGCGACCAGACGACGTCCCACGGCGAGGACAGCGGCACCGACGTGGCGGCGCGCGCACCGCCGGCCCGCCACAGGTCGGTGCGGCCGGGCAGCGGGGACGGCACGGTCGGCTCGCCGACCAGGTACTGCACGCCGGTCCCCGCGACCGTGGTCACGGCGCCGTCGGACAGCCGGACGCCGCGCAGCGCGTGGTTCACGGTGTCCGCGACCAGCACGTCGTAGCCGGCGTCGGCCGCGACGTCCTCGGGCAGCAGGGTCAGGCCGTTGGGCTCGCTGAACCGCGCCTCGTCGGGGCCCCCGTCGACCAGGCCGCGCTCGCCCGACCCGATCCGCCGGACCAGGGTCTCGCCGTCCGCGGCGAGCTCCGCGAGCGAGTGGTGCCCGGCGTCGGCGACCAGCAGCGTGCCGCCCGGCAGCGCGACCGCCTTCGCGGGGAACCGCAGGGTGCCCGCGGTGGGCTCCGGCGGGACGTACGGGCCGCCGCCGCGGTGCAGCGTGCCCTTGGCGTCGTGCTCGGCGACCAGGTCGCGGACCAGGCGCTCGACGTTGCTCTGGTGCCCCTCGCCCGCCATCTGGGCGACGATGTAGCCCTCGGGGTCGATGACGACGAGGGTCGGCCAGGCGCGGGCGGTGTACGCGGACCAGGTGACCAGCTCCGGGTCGTCCAGCACGGGGTGGTGCACCTCGTACCGCTCGACGGCGGCGGCCAGCGCGAGCGGGTCGGCCTCGTGCACGAACTTCGGCGAGTGCACCCCCACGATCACCAGCACGTCGCGGTACTGCTCCTCGAGCTCGCGGAGCTCGTCGAGGACGTGCAGGCAGTTGATGCAGCAGAACGTCCAGAAGTCGAGGAGGACGATCTTGCCGCGGAGGTCCGCGAGGGCGACGTCCCGGCCGCCGGTGTTGAGCCAGCCGCGGCCGACGAGCTCGGACGCGCGGACCTTCGGGAGACGGGTGCTGCTGGTGGTCACAGGAGTAGTGAACACGACGCGGCCCGCGGATCGTCCCGCGGGCCGCGTGCTGGTCGAGTGGAGACGAGTGGAGCGTCCTGCCGGACACGCCAGCGCGTGTCGGGCAGAACGCTCCACTCGAGGGGGCTCCCGGGGTCAGGCCGCCGGGGGCGGGGTGCGGCCCTCGTAGCGCTCGACGACCTCCTCGCGGTGCGAGGTGTGCGCCCGCTGGCTGTTGAGCACCAGGGCGAGGATCAGCGCGAGCACGCCCGCGCCCATGCAGATGTAGCCGATGACCGTGAGGTCCACGTTCGCGATGTTGTCGCTGACGCCGAACGCGAGGATCGCGCCGATGACGATCAGGGCGATGCCGCCGCCGATGCCCATGGTCGGACTCCTTCCCGGCCCGGGCGGGGGTGCCCGGGGCTCCGGGACCGAGTCTGGCGGTGGACCCGCAGTTCCGCGCGCCGGGCGGCGGGCCCGGACGGGTGACGTCCGCCGCGACCGGACCCGCTCGGGGGCGGCGGCTGCCACGATGCCTGCGTGACGCATCCCTCCGACGGCGGCCCGGGCAACCGGCCGAGCCGCCGCGCCCTCGGCTGGCTGCTGGTCGCCGGCGCGCTGATGGTGGCCGCCGCCGCGATCGGCGTCCTGGACCTGGTCGGGACGCTGCCGGCCGGCGCCGTGTGGGCGTGGGCGGCGCTCGTCGTCGCAGGCGCCGCGTCGGCAGGGGCCGCGGCCGTCGTCGCCGCGCGAGACAGCGGCGCGTCGGTGGCCCGCACGATCGGGCGCGCCCTGCTCGCCCCGGTGCGCTTCCTGCTCGAGCTGCCCTGAGTCGGGCCGTCCGGGGCCGCACCGCCGAGGCGACGGCGCGGCCCGCGGGCGGCGCGTCTCAGCCCAGGACCTCGGGCAGCGGCGGGAGCTCCTCGCCGGTGAGGCCGAGCACGTGCTCCGCGAGGAACGCGTCGACCACCTGGTACCAGACCTTGGCGTGCTGCGGGCTGAGCACCCAGTGGTTCTCGTCCGGGAAGTACAGGAACCGGTGGGGCGTCTCGCCGTTCTCGTCCGCGGCGAGCGCCGACCTCGACAGCAGCTCGTACCAGAGCCGCAGGCCCTCGCCGATCGGCACCCGGTAGTCCTTGTCGCCGTGCACGACCAGCATCGGGGTGACGATCTTCTCGACGGACAGGTGCGGGGAGTTCGCCAGCGCCATCTCCGGCGTCATCTCCCGCTCCCAGTAGAAGGAGTGGTCGGTCGTCGGGCCGAACTGGTCGAGCGCCCACAGGCTCGCGTGCGTCACGATCGCGCGGAACCGGTCGGTGTGCCCGGCGACCCAGTTGGCCATGTAGCCGCCGAACGAGCCGCCCATCGCGGCGGTGCGGGTCTCGTCGACGTCCGCGCGCGCGACGGTGGCGTCGGTGATCGCCATGAGGTCGGTGTACGGAGCCGCGCCCCAGGCACCCCAGCCGCGCTGCACGAAGTCCTGGCCGTAGCCGGTGGACAGCGCCGGGTCCGGCAGCAGGACGGCGTAGCCGCGGGCCGCCATGATCCACGGGTTCCACCGCCAGGACCAGGCGTTCCACGAGTTCAGCGGGCCGCCGTGGATCCACAGCAGCAGCGGGGCCGGCGACGCGGCGGAGGCACCCTCGGGGAGCACCAGCCAGGCGCGCACCTCGGCGCCGTCCTCGGCGGTGGTCGACACCTCGGTGAGCGTGCCGGGCAGCGCGGGCAGCGGCGCGGGCGCCGGCAGGGCCACCGCCTCGACCGGCTCCCCGGTCGAGAGGGCCGCCGCGAGGTCGATCCGGACCGGGTGCGACGGGGCCCCGTAGGACACGCGCAGGGCGTACAGCGTCGCGCCGTCCGGGCTGACCCGGAGGTCGCTGAACACCGCGTCGTCGGCGGTCACCTGCGTGACGACGTCCGAGCCGAGCGCGACGTGGAACACCGGGCCGCGGCCCAGGTGGTCGGCGCCGACGAGCAGGCCCGCGCCGTCGCGGGTCCAGGCGATCTCGTGCGGCCAGCGGTCCCAGCCCGCGGCGACCCGGCGCGGGGCGGGGTCGGCGGCGTCCAGGTCGGCGACCCAGAGCTGCACCTGCGGCGCGGCGGTCGGCGTCGTGATCGTCTCGCGCACGTAGGCGACCCGCCGGGAGTCGGGCGACACGACCGGACCGGCGAGGTCCGCCGTCGGGTCGTCGACGAGCACGCGGCGGGTGCCGGTGGCGACGTCGACGGCGACGAGCTGCTGGCGGAGCGTGCCGCGCGCGCCGGGCCTCGCCCACGAGGTCACCAGCGTGCGGCCGTCGGGCGACAGCACCGCGTCCTGGTGCTCCAGCGCGGCGCCGGCGTCGGGGGCGAGGTCGCGCAGCGCGAGCCTCGGCGCGGCGGCCCCGGCCTCGGGGGACGCGGCGACGGTCGTGAGGTCGCCCGCGAACAGCCGCGGCCGCGCGGGGCCCAGGTCGTGGTCCCAGTACCGCACCGGGTAGGAGGAGTGCAGGATCGCGGCGACCTTGGCGTCCTTGCGGGCGCCGATCAGCCGCTCGTCGTCGGCGTCGTCCGCCGCGCTCGGCAGCACGTTTGACGGGACGACGACCACGGGCGCGTCCTCCGCGGCCACGACGCCGCCGATGCCGGCCCTCCGGGACGCGACCACGCGCGCCTCGGCGCCGTCGGCGGGCAGCAGCCACAGCGCGGCGGGCGGCTCGTCGTCGGGCGCGTCGGCGTCGGCGTCCGGGCGGGCGGAGGTGAACAGCAGGTCGCCCGTCGAGGCGAACCGGGCGGCGGACTCGCCCTTCGCGGACCGCGTCAGGCGTCGGGCGGGGCGGACGCCCTCGGGGTCCACCTCCCACAGCGCGGTGACGTACCGGGTGCGCTCGGCGTCCAGCGTCGACACCGCGGTGACGAGCCGGGTGCCGTCCGGGGACAGCGCCAGCCCGGACATCCGGGGCAGGGCGACGTAGGCGTCGAGGTCGTGGAACGGGGTCGGGGGCGTGGTCTCGGGCGTGGGGTCAGCAGCGTCGGTCACCCCGCCGTCCTATCACGGCTCCCGGGGCACCTCACGGGAACTCGGCGCCCCGCCCTCGTCCCGCTCCGCCAGCCGCGCGAGCATCGCGTTGTACTCGTCCATCTCCGTGTCGCCGTCGCGCGCGACCTTGCGGTCCCGGCGCTTCGCGGTGCGCTCGTCGTCCCGCGCCCAGGCGAACGCCACGGCGATCGCGAGGGCCAGGGTCGGCAGCTCGCCGATGCCCCAGGCCACGCCGCCGCCGCGCTGCTGGTCGACGATCGCCGACGGCCCCCACTCGCGGCCGAGCAGGCCGAACCAGTCCGGCACCAGCAGCACGTCGCCGGTGGTGAGGGCGACGCCGAAGAACGCGTGGAACGCCATCGTCGCGAACAGCAGCAGCAGCCGCTGCGGGTACGGCGGGCGGTTCGGGCCGGGGTCGATGCCGACCAGGGCGTTGACGAACAGGTACCCGGCGAGCGAGAAGTGCACCACCATCGCGTAGTGCCCGACCTCGGAGGTCAGCGCCCAGCGGAACACGTCGGTGTAGTAGAAGACGATCATCGACCCGGCGAAGTTCACCGCGGCGACGACCGGGTTCGCGAGGAACCGGCCCCAGCGGCTGTGCACCAGGCCCAGCAGCCACTCCCGCGGCCCGCGCGAGGCGTCCGGGGAACCGCGCCCGGCGCCGGCGCGGCCGCCCCGGGACGGCAGCGCGCGCAGCGCCAGGGTCACCGGCGCGGACAGCGCGAGCAGCACCGGGATCACCATCGCCAGGATCATGTGCTCGACCATGTGCGCGCTGAACAGCACGTGCCCGTACATCGCCGGCCCGCCGGAGGTGGTCCAGAAGAACAGCACCATCCCGGCGACCCAGGACGCGGTGCGGGCCCACGGCCAGGCGTCGCCGCGGCGGCGCAGCCGGAGCACCCAGCGCAGGTAGACGACGATCCCGGCGACGGCCGCGGACGCGAGCAGCACGTCCCAGCGCCACTGCGTGATCCAGGACAGCGTGGTCGGCTCGGGCGGCAGCAGGTGGCCGGTGACGATCTCGGCCGGGGTCGGGTCGGTGATCGGGTCGTCCGGCACGGGCGGCGGCGACGAGCCCAGCGCGACGGCGACGCCCGAGACGGCGCCCATGACCGTGAGCTCGACCAGGACCAGCCGCCAGAACAGCCACGTGGCGGGGGCGCGCGCATCGCCGGCCAGCCGGCCGACCACGCGGCGCCGGTGCGCCAGGCCGAGCAGGCCGAGGACGCCGAACAGCGCGATCTTGACCAGCAGCAGCACGCCGTACCGGGTCGTCCAGTCCGACCACGAGCCGAGGCGGATGACGGAGTTGACCGCCCCCGACACCGCGACGGCGACGAAGCACCACGCGGCGATGACGGAGAACCGGGCGACGGCGGGCGCGAGGTCGGCGCCGAGCCGGTGCGCCAGCGGGGACAGCGCGAGCAGCGTCCCGATCCACAGGGCGGCGCCGACGAGGTGCAGGAACATCGACGACGTGGCGAGGTCGTGGCTCGCGGCGCCCGCGGCGTGCCCGGTCTGGGCCGACTGCCACAGGGCGACGACGACGAGCAGGGCCGTCCACGCGGCGCCGAGCGGGGACGTCGTCATGAGGGCGAGCGCCGTGACGACCGCCGCGACCACCGCGACCGTCAGCAGGACGCGGCCGAGCTCGAACTGAGTCACGAACTGGCCGAGCTCGCCGCCGAACGCGGGGTCGGTGGGCGACAGGCCGGCGACGTTCGCGTAGGTGAGGACGAGCTCGACGACGGCGGTGAGCGTCCACACCGCCGCCGCCACGGCCGTGATCCCGGACGCCGCGCGCACGATCGCCTCGTCCCGCCGGACCAGGACGGTCGCCAGCAGCACGAGGCCGCCGAGGGTCGCGGACGCGGCGAGCTCGGCTCCGGTCGACGCGATCGGCAGGCCCCAGCGCACGAGGGCACCGGGGTCGCGCAGGGCGGTCGGCGCTGCCGCGCCCGTGAACGCGATGCCCGCGACGACCGCGGCCACGGCGGCGACGGCGAGCGCGGCGATGCGCAGCCAGTCGGCCTGGCGCCGCTGACCGCCGTCCGCGGTGCGGGGGCTGCGGGCCGGGCGCGGACCGGCGGGTGCGGCGACGCCGGGGGCCATCAGCCCTCCGCCCGGCCGTCCCCGCCGGTGGTGCCGGTCGGGCCGTCGGTGCCGTCGGTGTCGCCCGGCGACCCGGTGCCGTGCGACCGGCGGCGCTCGCGCACCACGAACACGGCGACCGCGCCCGCGGCCAGCACGGCCACGACGATCGCGGCGACCACGCCGGCCGCCACCCCGGCGTCCTCGTCCTCGGCGAGCTCCTGCTGCGGCGCGAGCGTCGCCGAGACCGTGGCCTCGGGCGCCGGCTCCTCGGCCGGGGTCGACGTCGTCGGCTCGGCGGTCGGCTCGATCGTCTCGGGCGCCGCCGGGGCCGCGGCCGCGGCCCCGGACGTCGCGGTGAACGCCAGCGTGCCGGACAGCGGGTGGCCGTCGGCCGAGGTGACCCGCCACTCGACGGAGTAGGCGCCGGCGGGCAGGTCGGCGGCGAGCGCCTGGGAGACCGTGTTGTCCACGAGCTCGGCGGTCCCCTCGCTCACGGTGCCGCCGTCCGGCCCGAGCACGACGATCTCGGTGCCGAGCGACTGCGCCGGCTGGTCGAACGTCAGCGTGATGCGCGCGGGCGGGGCGTCCACGGTCGACCCGTCGGCCGGGTCGGTGCCCAGCAGCGCGTTGTGCGCGTCGGCGCGGCCCGCGGTCAGCAGCACGGCCGCGAGCGCCAGCAGCAGCGCGGCGACGGCGGCGAGCGCGCGGGGCGCCGGGGCCGGCGCGGCGGCCACGCGGGCGCGGGCGCCGTCGCGGACGGGGCGGGCGAGGGCGGGGGTCGGGCGCTCGGAGGGGATCACGGCTCCATCATCACCCGCACGGGCCGCCCGGTGCGCCACGGGTGGCGCGGATCACCCGGCCGACCCCGCCTCCGGTTCCCGGCGCCGCCCACGCCGATCGGGGGTGGGCGCACCGGAATCCGGAGGCCGGTCGGCCGGCGCACCGGAGGGCGCGGCCGGGCACGGGCCGGGCCTGTGGACAACTCCGACCGCCGCGGAGGCGCCGCCCCTAGGGTCGAGGAGATGCGGACCCCGATGCTCGCCGACCTCGACCCGGACCAGCGCCCCCGGGAGCGGATGCTGCGCCTGGGCGCCGACGCGCTGTCGGACGTCGAGCTGGTCGCGCTGCTGCTCGGCTCGGGGCGGCGCGGAGCCAGCGCCCTCGACACCGCCCGCGACCTGCTGGTCGCGCACGGCGGGCTGGCCGGTCTCGCGCACGCGGACCCGCCCGCGCTGCTGCGTTCCCCCGGCGTCGGCCCCGCCAAGGCCACGCGCGTGGTCGCCGCCCTCGCGCTGGCCCGCCGGTTCGGGACGTCGACCGACCGGCGGGCGACGGTCCGCACCCCGGCCGACGTCGCCCGGCTCGCGGCCCCGCTGCTCGCCGGGCCGGCGGACGGCCGGGTGGTGGCGGTCGCCGGCGACCGGGCCGCACGGCTGCTCGGCGCCGTCGTCGTGCCCGGGGCGTCCGCGCACGACGAGCCGTTCGCGGTGCGCGAGGTGCTGGCCGAGACCCTGCGCCGCGGCGGGGTCACGCTCGCGCTCGCGCACCGGCACGACCCGGAGGACCCGGACCCGCACCCCGCCGACGGCCGGGCATTCGCCGCGCTCGCCGAGGCCGCCGCGCACTGCGGCGTCCGGGTGCTCGACAGCCTCGTCCTGCGCGGCGACGTGTGGACGTCGGCGGCGGCCACCCCCGCGCCGGGGGCAGGATGAGTGCCGTGACCGACGCCCACCCCGTCCTCCGGATCGCCGCGGCGGTCATCGTCGACGACGCGGGCCGGTGGCTCCTCGTCCGCAAGCGGGACACCGCCGCCTACATGCAGGCGGGCGGCAAGATCGAGCCCGGCGAGGACCCGCGCGCCGCGGTGGTCCGGGAGATCGGCGAGGAGCTCGCCGTCGTCGTGGACCCGGCACGGGTCCGGGACCTCGGCCGCCGGGACGCCCCCGCCGCGAACGAGCCCGGCCACCACCTCGAGGCGCACGTGTTCGCCGTGGACGGGGTGACCGGCGCGGTCCCGGCCGCGGAGATCGCCGAGGCGGTGTGGGTGACGCCGGCCGAGGCCGCGCTGCTGCCGCTCGCGCCGCTCACCGTCGACCTGCTGCGCGAGGCGGGAACGGCGGCGTAGCGACCACGGCCGGCCGAGCCGGCCAGGACGCCGTCACGCCGACACCCCGCGTTCACCCGGACGTGATCGGCTGCGACCGATGGAACCGTCGCCCGACATGCTCGGCCCCGCGCTGGTCGTCCTCGCCGTGGGCTTCGCGATCGAGGTCGTCCGCATCGTCCGGGAGCAGCCGCCCGTCGACCCGAGCCGCCCGACCTGGCCGCCCCGGCAGCCCGTCCCGCCCGCCGGGGTGAGCGTGCTCGTCGGCGCGCACGTGCTCCGGTGGCGTCGGCGCAGCGCCACCGCGCAGGTCGCCGAGCTCGTGCGCCGGGGCGCTCTCCGGCTCGACCCCGCCGACCCCGCGCGCGTCGAGGTGGTCGACCCGCGCGCGCTGGACCCGGTCGAGCACGCGTTCGTCGCCGCGCTCGTCGGCACCGAGCCCCGCATCGGCAGTCGCGCGCACCTGCGGGCCGACGACGTCGAGCTCGCGGGCCGGGTGCGGGAGGTGCAGGCCGCGGTCAACGCGCTCGTGCTCGACCTCGGCCTGCGGTACCGCCCGGCGCGGCGCCCCGAGCGGGTGCCGCTGCGGCTGGCGCTCGTGGCGCTCGCCGTCGTCGCCGCCGCGATGGCGGTGCAGGACCCCCGCGCCTGGTTCGTGGTGATCTCGCTGGCGTTCCCGGCGCTGCTCGGGCGGCGGCGCGAGGTGGTCCGGCCGCTGACCGCCGCCGGCGCGGCCCTCCGCGACGACCTGCGCGGCCTCAAGGACTGGCTGCGGTTCGCCGACCTCGACGAGCCCGCCGACCTCGGGCCGCTGCTCCCGTGGGCCGTCGTGTTCGGCGAGCTGGGGCCGTGGCGGGCGCGCGGCGGCGACGAGGGGCCGGCGCTGCGCGCGCTCCTCGTCGCGCTCGGCGGTGACCGGCCGGAGCAGGGCACGGACGACGAGCAGCCCGGCGACGCGTGGCAGGACCAGGCCACCGGCGGCAGCCGCGCCGAGCACGACGGCGCGTACGTGCCGACGTCGGACTGACGACGCGGGACCGACGACGCCGGAACCACGACGCCGGACCGGCGGCCCGCCCGGTCGCGGCCTAGGGTCGGGGCATGGCCCGCTCCGTCGCGACGAACACGACCGTCGACCTGCCCGAGCTGCTGGACTTCGTCCGCACCCGGCACCACCTGCTGCTCGCCACGTCGCGGCGCGACGGCCGCCCGCAGATCTCCCCGGTGAGCGGCGGCGTCGACGACCAGGGCCGCATCGTCATCTCGACCTACCCCGGCCGCGCCAAGACGGTGAACGCCGAGCGCGACCCGCGCGTGTCCGTGCTCGTGCTCTCGGACGACTGGGACGACGCCTGGGTGCAGGTCGACGGCGACGCCGAGGTGCTGCACATGCCCGAGGCCGAGGACGCGCTGGTCGACTACTACCGGTGCATCGCCGGCGAGCACCCCGACTGGGACGAGTACCGCGCCGCCATGCGGGTGCAGGGCAAGAGCCTGATCCGGGTCACGCCGACCCGCTGGGGCCCGGTCGCGACGGGCGGGTTCCCGGCCGAGGTGGCCGAGCGCCTGGACGGCTGAGCTGCCGGCGGGCGCGGCGCGCCCGGCGAGTGTGGCGCCCGCCCGCCGAGTGCGGCAGGTCGAGCCGAGCGCGGCAGCTGGAGCCACCGCGCTCGGCTCGGACTACCGCGCTCGGCGCGAGCCACCGCGCTCGGCGCGGGCTTCGCGGCCGCTCAGCCCCAGACCAGCGCCTGCGCCGGGTCCTCGAGGACCGCCGCGACGTCCGCCAGCACCATCGAGCCGAGCGCGCCGTCCACGAGGCGGTGGTCGACGCTCAGCGCGAGCTGCGTGACGTGCCGGACCTTGATCTTCCCCTTGTGCACCCAGGGCTGCTCACGGATCGCGCCGAACGCGAGGATCGCGGCCTCGCCCGGGTTGAGGATCGGGGTGCCGGTGTCGATGCCGAACACGCCCACGTTGGTGATGGTGATGGTGCCGTCGGACATGTCGCGCGGCGTGACCTTGCCCGCGCGCGCCGTGGAGGTCAGCGCGGCGAGGCCCTCGGCCAGGTCGTGCAGCCCGAGCCGGTGCGCGTCCTTGATGTTCGGCACGACGAGCCCGCGCGGGGTCGCCGCGGCGATGCCCAGGTTCACGTAGTGCTTGTAGACGATCTCCTGCGCGGCCTCGTCCCAGGACGCGTTGACGTCCGGGTGCCGGCGCACGGCGAGCAGCAGCGCCTTGGCGGCGATCAGCAGCGGGGTGACCCGGACGTCCGCGAACTCCTTGTCCTGCCGGAGCCGCTGCACGAGCTTCATCGTGCGGGTGACGTCGACGGTCTGGAACACCGTGACGTGCGGCGCGGTGAACGCGGAGGTGACCATCGCCTCCGCCGTCCGCTTGCGGACCGACTTCACCGGGACCCGGGTCTGCCGCCCGTCGGGCGACACCGTGCCGGACGCGAGCCAGGGCTGGTCGTCGGCGGGGTAGGTGGCGAGGACCCGCGCCTCGGCGGCGGCCTGGTGGGCGAGCACGTCCTCGCGGGTCACGATCCCGCCCGGGCCGGTCGGCACGACGGAGTCGAGGTCCACGCCGAGGTCGCGGGCGAGCTTGCGCACCGGCGGCTTGGCCAGGGCGCGGCGGCCGGAGACCGCGGCGGGCTCGCCCGTCGGCACGGCTCCCGGCCGGACGGTGGGCATGGCCGCGGGCGCGGCGGGCGCCGGCGCGGCGCCGCGCGAGGCACCCGGGCCCGCGGTCGTGGGCCGGACCTCGGCGGCACCCGCGCCGGTCGCGTCCGGGCCGGCCGCGCCCGCGTCGACGTCGCCCTCGGCGGAGGTGAACCGGGCCCGGCGCGCGGTCGGCGCGGCCGCGGTGCCGTAGCCGACCAGCACCGCACCGCCCGGCTCCTCGGCCTCGGCGGCCGGCGCCGACGCGTGCCGCGCCACCGGGGCCCCCGCCTGCACCGGGTCGGCGTCCGAGGTCGGCCCGTGCACCGGCACCTCGGGTCCGGCGCCGGGCGCGAGGTCCGCGGGGGCGTCCCCGGTCGGGTCGGTGTCGATCTCGATGATCGGGGTGCCGACCTCGACCGTCGTGCCCTCCTCGACCAGCAGCCGCGTCACCACGCCCGCGTACGGGCTCGGCAGGTCGACCAGCGACTTCGCCGTCTCGATCTCCACGATCGTCTGGTTGATCGCCACGGTGTCGCCGACGGCGACGTGCCAGGCGGCGATCTCGGCCTCGGTGAGGCCCTCGCCGGCGTCGGGGAGGCGGAACTGCTGGAAGGACGGCACGGTCGGTGCTCCTCGGGATGGTGCGGGCGATTGTCGGCGAGGGCGCGGGCCGCGCGGGCGGCGCGGCGCGCCCGGCGGTCAGGAGGCGAGCACGCGGTCGACGGCGTCGAGGACGCGGTCGAGCCCGGGCAGGTACTCGTGCTCCAGCTTGGCCACGGGGTACGGGGTGTGGAACCCGCCGACCCGGAGCACGGGCGCCTCGAGGTGGTAGAAGCACTCCTCGGTGACCCGCGCCGCGACCTCGGCGCCGGTGCCGTACAGGACCGGGGCCTCGTGCACGACGACGCACCGGCCGGTGCGCCGCACCGACTCGGCGACCGTGGTGATGTCGAGGGGCGAGATCGTGCGCAGGTCGACGACCTCCACGCTGCGCCCCTCGGCGGCGGCCGCGTCGGCGACCCGCAGGGCCGTGGCGACGGTCGGGCCGTGCGCGACGAGCGTGACGTCGGTGCCCGGGCGGAGCACGCGCGCGCCGTCCAGGACGGAGGCGGCGGCGAGCGGGTCGGCGTCGGTGTCGACGTCGCCCTTCTCCCAGTACCGGCCCTTGGGCTCGAAGAACATCACCGGGTCCGGCGAGGCGACCGCCTGCTGGATCATCGTGTACGCGTCCTGCGGGTCGGACGGGCTGACCACGCGCAGGCCGGCGGTGTGCGCGAACAGCACCTCGGGCGACTCGCTGTGGTGCTCGACCGCGCCGATGCCGCCGCCGAACGGCACCCGGATGACGACCGGGAGGTTCAGCCGGCCGCGGGACCGGTAGTGCATCTTCGACAGCTGGGTCGTGATCTGGTCGAACGCCGGGAAGATGAACCCGTCGAACTGGATCTCGCACACCGGGCGGTAGCCGCGCAGCGCGAGGCCGATCGCGGTGCCGACGATGCCGGACTCCGCGAGCGGGGTGTCGACGACCCGGTCGGTGCCGAAGTCCTTCGCCAGCCCGTCGGTCACCCGGAACACGCCGCCGAGGGCGCCGATGTCCTCACCCATGAGCAGGACCTTCGGGTCCCGCTCCAGCGCGGCCCGCAGGCCCGTGTTGATCGCCTTGGCGAACGTCATCCGCTGCGTGCTCACCGGTGCTCCCCTCCCGCGAACGAGGCCTCGTACCGCTCGAACCAGGCGCGCTCGGCGTCCACCACGGAGTGCGGGGTCGCGTACACGTGGTCGAACATCGTGCTGGTGGCGGGACGGCCGAGCGCCCGGACGTACGTCCGGATCTTCTCGCCGAGCGCGTCGGCCTCCGCGGCCAGCCCCGCCCGGAACTCCTCGGACAGCTCGCCGGTCGCGGCGAGGTGCTTCTCCAGCCGGTCGATCGGGTCGCGCTGCCGCCAGTAGTCCTCCTCCGCCGCCGACCGGTACCGGGACGGGTCGTCGGAGGTGGTGTGCGCGCCCATCCGGTAGGTGAACGCCTCGACCAGGGTCGGGCCGCCGCCGGACCGGGCGCGCTCCAGCGCCTCGGCCGTCACGGCGTAGGTCGCGAGCACGTCGTTGCCGTCGACCCGGACGCTCGGCACGCCGAAGCCCGGGCCGCGCGCGGCGAGCGGGACGCGCGCCTGGCGGGTCGTGGGCTCGGAGATGGCCCACTGGTTGTTCTGAAGGAACAGCACCAGCGGGGCGTTGTTGACCGCGGCGAACACCAGCGCCTCGTTCACGTCGCCCTGGGCGGTCGCGCCGTCGCCGAAGTAGGTGACGACCGCGGTGTCGCGCTCCGGGTCGCCGGTGCCGACCCGCGCCGTCGCGCTGGACGCCCATCGCGTACCCCGTGGCGTGCAGGGTGTGCGACCCGATCACCAGCGTGTACAGGTGGAAGTTGAACTCCTCCGGGTCCCAGCCGCCGTGGTCGACGCCGCGGAACAGCTGGAGCAGCTGCGTGAGGTCCAGGCCGCCGCGGGTGTGCGCGACGCCGTGCTCCCGGTAGGAGGGGAACACGTAGTCCTGGGGGGCCAGCGCGCGGCCGGAGCCGACCTGCGCGGCCTCCTGGCCGAGGCACTGCGCCCAGAGGCCCAGCTCGCCCTGCCGCTGCAGGGCGGTCGCCTCGGTGTCGAAGCGCCGCACGAGCACCATGTCGCGGTACAGACCGCGCAGGGCGTCGGCGTCGAGGTGGGCGACCCGGGCGCTGTAGTCGGGGTGGTCGACGCGCTCGCCCGCGGGCGTGAGCAGCTGGACCAGGCCGTCGTCGGTGAGCGGACCGCTGGTGCTCACGCGGTTCTCCTTCGGGCTGGGGGGTGGCCCCGGGCTTCCCCGTGGCCGTGTCTAACCTACGCCAGCGTAGGCTACGCCACCGTAGGTCCAGGGCCCCGGGCGCCGTCAAGACGGGCGTACCCCCGTTGTGGGGTCCCGACAACCCCACCGTGGACCCGCTGCCGCCCCCACGCACGACGACGGCCCGCCGCCCCGGGTGGGGGCGACGGGCCGGCGCGGCGTCGGACGAGGTCAGCGCTGCGGCAGCCGCACGACCTCGACGAAGAACTCGTCGATCTGGCGGACGACCTCGATGAACCGCTCGAAGTCGACGGGCTTCGTCACGTAGGCGTTGGCGTGCAGCGAGTAGGAGCGCACGACGTCCTCCTCGGCCTCCGAGGTGGTGAGCACGACGACCGGGATGCTGCGGAGCGCGTCGTCGTTCTTCATCGCCTCCAGCACCTCGCGGCCGTCCATGCGCGGCAGGTTGAGGTCGAGGAGCACGAGGTCCGGCGTCGGGGCGTCGGCGTGCTCGCCCTCCTTGCGCAGGAACGCCAGCGCGCTGACGCCGTCGGAGACGACCGCCAGCCGGTTCGCGACCTTGTTGTCCTCGAACGCCTCGCGCGTCATCAGGACGTCGCCCGGGTCGTCCTCGACCAGGAGGACGTCGATCACCTTGCCGTTGCGTGCCACGCTCACTCCGATCCCTCGGCCTCTCGGCCGTCCTGGTCCAGGCGGTCGTCCGCCGGCTCGTCGACCGCCGGGAGCGTCCAGCGGATGCTGGTGCCCGGGCCGTCGGGCTCGCCGAGCCAGATCCGACCGCCGTGGTACTCCACGATCTTCTTGCACAGGGCGAGGCCGATGCCGGTGCCCTCGTACAGGTCCTTGGGGTGCAGCCGCTGGAAGATCACGAACACGCGCTCCGCGTACTGCGGGTCGATGCCGATCCCGTTGTCCCGGCACTCGAGCTCCCACGAGTCTCCCACCCGCCGGGCGCTGATCCGGACCACCGGCGGCCGCTCGGGGTCGCGGAACTTGATCGCGTTGCCGACGAGGTTCTGCAGCAGCTGGACGAGCAGCGGGCGCTCGCCGCGCACGACCGGCAGCTCGTCGTACGTGACGACGGCCCCGGTGTCCTCGACCAGGTTGTCCAGGTTGTCGAGCGCGGCACCGAGCGCGTCGGCCAGCGGCACGTCCGCGAGCTCGCCGCCCAGCCGGCCGACCCGGGAGAACCCGAGCAGGTCCTGGATGAGCTGCTGCATCCGCTTCGCCCCGTCGACGGCGAACGCGATGTACTGGTCCGCTCGCTCGTCCATCTGCCCGCCGTACCGCTTCTGCAGCAGCTGGGTGAACGAGGCGACCTTGCGCAGCGGCTCCTGCAGGTCGTGCGAGGCGACGTAGGCGAACTGCTCGAGGTCGCGGTTGGACCGGCGCAGCTCCTCCGCCTGGTCCGCGAGCCGGTCGTGCGCGTCGGCGATCTCGGCACGCTGGGCCTCGACCGCCTGCACCTGGGCGACCAGGCCCAGCCGCATCCGCTCGACCGCGTCGGCGAGGTCGGCGATCTCCCCCGGGCCGGTGGTCCGCACGACGTGGTGCAGGTCGCCCTCGCTGACCGCGCGCGCGTCGGTGGCGAGCGCGTCCAGCGGCTCGGCGATCCACGAGCGCAGCGTCCGCCACAGCACGGCGCCCGCGACGGCGCCCGCGATCACGAGCGCGACCAGCGAGCCGATGACGACCCGCGTCCACATGGCGAGGTCCGACGCCGCCTCGAGGCGCCGCTCGCGCAGCACGTCCAGGTAGTCCTGGACCGCGGTGCGCGTCTCGTCGAACAGCGTGCGGCCGCCTTCGATCTCCTCCGCGGTCACCGCGGCGGGGCCGCCCGCGGCGACGGCGGCGATCGTCGGCTGCGCGAACTCCTCGTCCCAGCGCTCCGCCGCCGCGACCGCGGCCGCCGCCGCCTCGCGGACGGGCTCCGAGGCCCCGCCCGCGGCCACGGCGGCGAACGCCTCGGTCGCGTCCTGCGCGTTCTCGTACGGCTCGAGCGTGCCGTCGAAGCCGGTGAGGGCGTAGCCGCGCACCGCGGTCTCGCCGTCGACGAGCTGCGTGTACGCCGTCTCGCCGTTCGTGATGGCGGTGAAGTACCGCTCGGTCACCAGGTCCTGGGCGTCGAGCATCCGCCAGAGGGCGACGCCCGAGCCGACGAACACCAGGGCCAGCACGACGCCCGCGACCACGAGGGCGGCGCCGAGGCGGCGGCGCAGCGTCGTGCGGGGCCCGCGCGGCCGGGCCGGCGGCGAGGGGGGCGGCCGTCACGCGGGGGCCCCGCCCCAGCCGAGCACGACGACGGCGGTGTCGTCGACGAGCTCGCCGCCGTGCCGGCGGCGCACCTCGCGCAGCACCTCGTCCACCGGGTCCGCCGGCGCGCCGGCCAGCACCCCGTCCACCAGCTCCAGCAGGCCGGCCTTGCCGATCCGCTCGTGGGTCCCGCTGATCGTCGCCTCCAGCACGCCGTCCGTGTACATCATGAGCCGCCACCGGTCGCCCAGCTCCAGCCGCCGGGGCCGCCAGGCGCCGTCCACCGGGATGCCGAGGGCGCGCCCGCGCAGCTCGCGCGGCAGCAGCTCCGACGGCCGCCCCGCGCCGGGGTCGCCGAGCAGGAACGGCACCGGGTGGCCCGCCAGGTACAGGTCGACCGTCGAGCGGTCGGGCGCGATCTCGACCATCGACATCGTGGTGAAGACCTCGTCGCGGGCCCGCTCGGACTCGAGCACCCGCTCCAGCAGGGGCAGCAGCTCGGGGGTCGTCGTGCCGGCGAGCACCAGGGTGCGCCAGGCCGTGCGCAGCACCGCGCCGAGCGCGGCCTCGTCCGGGCCGTGCCCGCAGACGTCCCCGACGATCGCGAGCACCGTGCCGTCGGGGCGCTCGATCACGTCGTAGAAGTCGCCGCCGAGCACGCCGTCCCGGCCCGCGCGGTAACCCACGCGCACCTCCAGGCGGTCGTCCTGGACGGACGGGCGCGGCAGCAGCGCGCTCTCCAGCCGCACGGTCTCCTCCGCCCGGACCATGCTGCGGTACAGCTCGCGGTCGACGGCCTGCAGGCGGCGTCGCTGCACCGCGTACCGCACCGAGCGGCCGAGCAGCTCGCCGTCGACCTCGCCCTTGACCAGGTAGTCCTGCGCGCCGGCGGCGACCGCCTGCAACCCGGTCTCGGTGTCGGTCCGCCCGGTGAGCACGACCACCGCCGGGGCGCCGGCCGACAGCAGGGTCTGCAGCGCGCCGAGACCCACGGAGTCGGGCAGGCCCAGGTCGAGCAGGACGCAGTCGACGTCGAGGCGCGCGGTGGCCTCGTCGAGCGTCCGCGCCCGCACCAGGCGCGCGTCCAGGCCCGCGTCGGACAGGTGCTCCTCCACGAGGAGCGCGTCGCCGTCGTCGTCCTCGACCAGCAGCACCGCGATGGGGCCGCCGTCCAGGGGGTCGGCGGGGCGACCGGCGCGGCCGGGCCACGCGGGCGGCGTCACCACGCCCGGCGTCGTGCTCTCGGTCACCCCTCCACCTCTCTGCGCTCGTCGCAGCATAGGCGAGCGGGCGGCGGCCGCGCGGTGGGACCCACCCGCGACGACGCCGCGTGACCTGCGGACTCGCCCGGGCGGGCGCCCCGGTCAGTGACGAAGGTCGCGCGCGACCCGCAGGACGACGTCGGTCGCCTCGGGCTCGCCGACGCTGATCCGGACGCCGTCGCCGGCGAACGGCCGCACGAGCACACCCGCCGCCGTCGCCGCCTCGGCGAACCGCGCGGTGCCGTCGCCGAGCGCCAGCCACACGAAGTTCGCCTGGCTGTCCGGGACGTCCCAGCCGTGCTCGCGCAGGCCGGCCAGCAGCCGGGTCCGCTCCCGCACGATCCCGTCCACGCGCTCGAGGAGCTCGTCCCGCGCGCGCAGCGACGCCACGCCCGCGAGCTGGGCCAGGTGGGACACCCCGAACGGGGTCGACGCCGCGCGGATGCCCGCGGCGAGGCGGGCGTCGGCGACCGCGTAGCCGACCCGCAGCCCCGCCAGGCCGTAGGCCTTCGAGAACGTCCGCAGCAGGACGACGTTCGGGTGCGCGGCCAGCACGGCTAGCCCGTCCGGGGCCTGCGGGTCGCGCACGAACTCCACGTACGCCTCGTCGAGCACCACGAGCACGTCCCGCGGCACGGCGGCCAGGAACGCGTCGAGCTCGTCGGCGTGCACGGCGGGCCCGGTCGGGTTGTTCGGCGTGCACACCAGCACCACGCGGGTCCGCTCCGTCACCGCGGCCGCGAGCGCCGGCAGGTCCAGCCGGCCGTCAGCCCCGACCGGCACCGGGACGCCCGTCGCGCCCGCGAGGGTCACCGCGATCGGGTACGCCTCGAACGACCGCCAGGGGTGCACCACCTCGTCGCCCGCGTCGCAGAACGCCGCGAGCACGTGGCCCAGCACCGCCACGGAGCCGCAGCCCGCGACCACCTGGTCGGCCTGCACGCCCAGGTGGTCCGCGACCGCCTCGACGAGGTCGGTGGCGTACATGTCCGGGTACCGGTTCACGTCCACCGCGCCGTCCGCGATCGCCGCCACCACCGACGGCAGCGGCGGGTACGGGTTCTCGTTCGACGACAGCTTGAACGCGGCCGCGCCGACGGGGACGCGGGCGCCCGGGACGTACGGGGGCAGGCTCGCGAGGGCGGGGCGCAGGGGCACGTGCTTCACGCCGCCAGGATGCCACCGCGCAGACCTCGTCGGGACGGGCGGTCGCGGGGTGGTCGGCGGGCCGCCGCGCGACGGGGCTGCCGCGGTGGCGGACCGGATGGCAGGATCGGCCCATGAGCTTCGTGCTGCGGGTCCTGATCAGCGGCGTCGCCCTGTGGCTGGCCGAGGTGCTGCTGCCGGGCATCTCGATCGTCGGCGCCGACAGCACGTGGGGGCGGATCGGCGTGATCCTCGCGGTCGCGCTGGTGTTCGGGATCGTCAACGCGATCGTGAAGCCGATCGTGAACATCATCTCGATCCCGCTGTACATCCTCACGCTGGGCCTGTTCACGCTGGTCGTCAACGCGCTGATGCTCATGCTCACCGCGTGGATCACCGAGCAGACCGACTGGGGCCTGCGGATCGACGACTTCGGCGACGCGTTCATCGGCGCGCTCATCGTCTCCGTGGTGTCGTTCGCGCTGAGCGTCGCGATCCCCCGCAGCCGCGACCGCTGAACCGGGCGGGCGTCGCCCTCGGCGTCGCCGCAGGTCACCGCCGCGCGGTCACCCGGACGGGCGATATCACCCGCCCCCATCTGTTGCCTGCCCCGCCGGGCGCTCCTACCGTCGACGGGGTCAGGGCCCGCCAGAGACGGTGGGCCCGCCGGGGAGACTCAGGGGGAGTCGCCATGACAGCGCGACCGGGTGCCGCACGGCGTGCGCGCTCGCTCGCGTCGCGATGGGCCCGCCGGGGCCTGTACGCGGCGGGCGGGCTGACGCTCGCCGGTGCCGCCGTGGTCGCGCTCGCCCCCGCCGCCTCCGCCGACGAGGCACCGCCGCCCTCCGCCGGACCCGTCTCCTCGCTGCTCGGCGGGGTCGGGGACCTGGTCGGCTCGGTCGCGCAGCCCGTGACGGAGCACGTCGTGGCGCCCGTGGTGCACGCGGTGCTGCCGCCGGCCGCGGCGACCGCACCGACCCCCGCGCCGGCCGCTCCCCCGCACCCGGGACCCGCCGCGCCGGCGCCCGCCGACCCCGGACCCGCCGCGCCGGCGGCCCACGCCGAGCACCCCGACACCCCCGCGGCCGAGGTCGTCGCCTCGACGCCCGCGGTGACCACCCCCGCGGCCGAGGCGCCCGGGCTGGTCGGCGCCGTGACCTCCGCGCTGGGCGACGAGGTCGTCGCACCTGTCGTCGACGCGGCCGCGCCGCTGGTCGACGGCCTGGTGGACGGCGTCGTGGCGCCGGTCGCGCAGGCGACCGAGCCGCTGGCGCCGGTCCTCGGCGCGGTGACCTCCGTCGTGGTGGCCCCGGTCGCCGAGACGGTCCTCGCCCCGGTGCTCACCGCGATCGCCCCGGCGGTCACGCCGCTCGCCCCCGCCCTCACGCCCGTGGTCGCGCCGGTGGTGACCGGCGTGCTCGACCCCGTCCTCGACGGGGTGGGCGGGACGCCCGTGGGCGACGCGCTCGCGCCCGTGGTGGGCGTGCTGCGCCCGGTCACCGGCACCCCGGTGCCGCCCACCGGCACGCCGCCGACCGCCCCCGCCGCGCCCGGCGCCGCGGGCGCCACCGACCCCGCCCCCGTCGGGGCGCCGCTGCCGTGGGCGGGCGCCCGGCTCCTGGCGGACGCCCCCACCGGCACCGGCGCGGCCGCGGCCTCCGCCGCGGCCCCCTCCGACGTGGTCCTCCCGGCCGCCACGGGCACCGACGACGCCGCCCGGTCGGCGTCCGCTCCCGTCGGCGGCGGCGACCGCCCGGTGCCGCCGGCGCCCAGCGCCCCGGCCCCGTCCGGCACCGGCTCCGCCGGCAGCCCGCTGCGCACCCCCGCCGGCCAGGACGTCCTGGCGGTCCTCACGACTCTCGCGCTGGTCCTGGGCGGGTCGCGGCTCCTCGCCGCCGCCCGCGACCGCGTCGAGCTCCCGCTCCGTCTCCGCGACGTCCCCGTCTTCCCCGCCTGAGTCGGGCCCCGGCGCCCGCGGCACCCGTGCCGCCGCGCCCCACGGGCCCTCGCGCCGCACGCCGGCGCACCGACTCAGAAGCAGGGGAAGACGATCATGCACACGAACATGAGGCGAGCGGTCCACACCGCTCTGCTGACCGGCGGCCTCGTCGTCGCCGGGGCCGTGTCGGCCTACGCCGCCGACGACGACGGCCTGCTGTCCGGCCTCGGGATCGAGGCACCCGTCGACGTCTCCGTGGACGTGACCGGCCTCGCCGCCGGCGTCCTCGGGGATGCGACGACCACCGCCGCGGCACCCGCGGCCGCGCCCGCCGCCCCGGCGGCGCCCGCCCCGGCGGCCGACGCCGGCGGGGGGAGCTCCGAGGGGGTGGCCTCCGGCACCGCCGTGGCCGCCCCGGTCAGCGTCCCGGTGGACGTCTCGACGGTCGCCGTCGGCGTCCTCGGCGACGCGTCCGCGACGGCGCTGGCCGCTCCGGCCGCGCCCGCCACCGCCCCGACCGCCACGGCCGGGGGCGGGGACGGGGGGATCGCCTCCGGGACCGGCGTCGCCGCCCCGGTGAGCATCCCGGTCGACGTCGACGGGGTCGCCCTCGGCGTCCTCGGCGACGCCAGCACCACCGGTGGCACTACGCCCGCCGTCGGCGGCACCGCGGCACCGACCGCCACGTCCGGCGGCGGGGACGCCGAGGGCATCGGCTCCGGCACCGCGGTGGCCGCGCCGATCAGCGTCCCGATCACCGTCGGGAACGTGGCGCTCGGCGTGCTGGGCGACGGAACGGTGTCGTCCACCGGCACCGGCACCGGGAGCACCGCCGGCGGCCCCACGGCCGAGGCCGGCACCGGGAACGCCGACGGCGCGCTCGCGGGCACCAGCGTCGCGGCTCCGATCAGCGTCCCGATCACCGTCGGGGACGTCGCGCTCGGCCTGATCGGCGACGCGAGCACCACGTCGACCGGCACCGGCACCACCGGCACCGGTGGCCCGACCGCCGAGGCCGGCACCGGCGACGCCGACGGCACCGGCTCCGGCATCGCCGTGGCCGCGCCGATCAGCATCCCGATCACCGTCGGCGACGTCGCGCTCGGCCTGGTCGGCGACGCGAGCACCACGTCGACCGGCACCGCCGGCACCGGCACCCCCACCGCCGAGGCCGGCGACGGCGACACCGACGGTCCGCTGTCCGGCATCGGCATCGCGCTGCCGGTCACCGTGCCGGTCTCGATCGGCGACCTCGCGCTCGGCGTGGCCGGCGACGCGGCGGTGGTCGACCCGGGCACCGGGACCGCCCCGGGCACCGGCACCGACCCCGGCACCGGCACCGGCACCGACCCGGGCACCGGCACCGGCACCGACCCGGGCACCGGCACCGACCCCGGCACCACGGGCCCCGGCGCCACCACCGACGACGGCACCACCACGGTCGCCGACGTCGGCTTCACCTCCGAGGTCCTCGCCGCGGCCGACCTGGCCGCCGCCCTGGACCGCTCGGCGGCGACGGCGGCGGCGACCGTGCCGGCCGCGCTGGCCCCGACGGGCGCTCCCGCCGCCCTGACGGTGCTGGCCGCGCTCGGCCTGGTGGGCCTCGGCCTGCTGCTCCGCCGCATCCCGCGGGTGGCGCTCACCTGACCGCCCGCCACTGAACCCGTCGGCCGGCGGCGGATGCGGGTCCTCCGCCGGCCGACGGACCTCGTGGTCCCCGGACCCCGCAGCTCGGGGCGGCTCTCGCTGACGCCGACCCCGGAACCGAAGGAAGGGAGTGGAACCGGCCACCGCGGCCGGCGACGGGTGCGGGCCCGTCGCCGGCCCGCGGCACGCCCACGAGGCGTGCGAGGGACCGCGGCGTCAGGAGGCGCGGAAGGACCGCGCCATCTCGCGCTGCTCGTCGAGCACCTCACCGATCCGGGCCTGGACCTCGTCCATGCGCCGGATCGTCGTGCTGACCGACTCGATCCCCCGGGACACCGCGGCGGTGTTCGCCTGGATGTCCGCGACCTGCTGCTCGACGCGCGACGTCGCGGTCGACGTGCCGCCGGCGAGGTCCTTCACCTCGGTGGCGACGACCGCGAACCCGCGACCGGCCTGCCCGGCGCGGGCGGCCTCGATCGTGGCGTTCAGGGCGAGCAGGTTGGTCTGGTCCGCGATCGACGAGATGACCCGGATGACGTCCCCGACGGCGGAGGACGACGCCTCGAGCGTGCGGACCTCCTCGGCCATGGCGGCGGTCTGCGCGACGGCCTCCTCGGCGACCCGGACGGCCTCGGACGCGCTCTCCGACAGCCGGGCGACGCTGCCGAGCAGCGCCTCGGACGCGGCGCGGTCCCGCTGGGCGGCGCGCAGGATGTCGACCCGCTGGGACACCAGGCGCGCCACGTTGCGGAGCGAGCCGCGCCGGCTGTCGGTGAGCTCGATGGTCGCGGTGGTGAAGAAGTCCATCGTCCCGAGGACCTCGTCGCCGACGATCACCGGGATGCACACCCCCGAGCGCACGCCGGCGCGCTGCGCGGCGGGTGCCCGCACGCAGTCGGTGAGCTCGCCGAGGTCCCGGACGAACACGAGGTCCCGGGCCCGCCAGGCGCGCCCGGCCAGCCCCACGCCCTCGGCGAAGCTCGCCGCGAGCGTGACGCGGCGGAACTCCTCGCCCGCGGTGCCGGACTCCACCTGGAACCGCAGCACGCGCGCCTCGGGATCGACCGCCCAGTAGGAGCCGTAGTCCCAGCCGAACTCCTCGCGCACCGTGTCGAGGGCGACGCGCAGCGCCTGCTCCTCGTCGGTGCACTGGCCGACCTTCGAGACCGACGCGGTCACGGCCTGCTGGTCGCGCGCGACCTGGGCGATCTCGTCCGCGGCGCGGCGCGCCTCCAGCGCCTGCGAGACCGTCCGGGCCAGCACGTCGAGGACGAGCACCTGCGCGGGCCCCTCCGAGCGGCGCTCGGTGGACAGGAAGTCCAGCACCGCCACGACCTCGCCGCGGTGCCACAGCGGCATGGTCATCGCGCCGCGGGCACCGGCCCGCAGGAACGCCTCGCCGCGGGTGCAGTTGGTCGCGTGCTCGTTCAGGTCCGCGACCGGCAGCACGCCGTCCCGCTGCCACGCGAGCCCGCACAGCCCGACGCCCTTGGGCATCCGGTAGCCCGGCGTCATCTCGGTGAGCTCGCGGGACAGGTGCCCCGTCTGCGCGACGAACACGAGCGCGCCCTCGGCCGGGTCGACCCGCCAGGCCGACGCGTACGCGAAGCCGAGGGCGCCCCGGATCGTCTCGACGATGTCCCCCAGGTCGCCGTCGCCCGACGAGCCGAGCGCGCGGACCACGTCGTCCAGCGCCCGGAGCTCCCGCTCCACGTCGGCGCCCTGCGCCGGCTCGGCCGCGGATCCCCGCCGCCCCCTGAGACCCGCCATGTCCGTACCCCTCGCTGCTGTGCCCGTGCGCCTGGTGCGTCTGCTCCGCACGGCTCCCCCGAGTGGCCTCCGCATCGGCAGCCACGGTCGCCGCGTGAGGGATCGGGCGAGCGCTCTCCCCGTCCGGCCGCACGGCGTCACCCGCCCGAGCGCGGCTCCGGGGTCGTTCCCGGCCGCCTGACCTGCCCCGACGGGGGAGGGCGGTCCGCGGGGCGTCGGCCGCGGATCACCCGATCGCCCGTCGTGGGAGGATGCGGCCCATGCCCGCGCACGAGAGCAGCCCGTCCGCCGCGCCCGCCGCCCGCACGTCGCTCGCCGACGTCGAGCCGCCGATCGCGCTCGGCCCGCTGGACGGCCGGTACCGCCGGACCGTCGCGGCCCTGGTCGACCACCTGTCCGAGGCGGCGCTGAACCGCGAGCGGGTGCACGTCGAGGTCGAGTGGCTGATCCACCTGACCACCCACGGCGTGGTCCCGGGCGCCCCGGCGCTCTCCGACGCGGAGCAGGCGTACCTCCGGGCGGTCGTCACGGGGTTCGGCGCCGACGACGTCGCCCGCCTGGCCGAGATCGAGCGCACCACCGTGCACGACGTGAAGGCGGTCGAGTACTTCCTCAAGGAGAAGATCGCCGCGGCGCCGTCGGTGCTCGGCGAGGGCACGGTGCTGCCGTCGGTCTCCGAGCTCGTGCACTTCTGCTGCACCAGCGAGGACATCAACAACCTGTCGTACTCGCTCATGGTCCGCGGGGCCGTGCGGGACGTGTGGCTGCCCGCCGCGACCGGCCTCGTCGACGACCTCGCCGCCACGGCGCGCGACCTCGCCGACGTGCCGATGCTCGCGCTGACCCACGGCCAGCCCGCGACGCCCACCACGCTCGGCAAGGAGCTCGCGGTCCTCGCGCACCGGCTGCGCCGCCAGCTGCGTCGGGTCGAGGGCGCGGAGTACCTGGGCAAGCTCAACGGCGCGACCGGCACCTACGGCGCGCACGTGGTCGCGGTCCCCGGCGCGGACTGGCCCGAGGTCAGCCGCACGTTCGTCGAGCACCTGGGCCTCACCTGGAACCCGCTGACGACGCAGATCGAGTCGCACGACTGGCAGGCCGAGCTGTACGCCGACGTGGCGCGGTTCAACCGGGTGCTGCACAACCTCGCGACCGACGTGTGGTCCTACATCTCCCGCGGCGTGTTCACCCAGATCCCGGTCGCCGGGGCGACGGGCTCGTCGACGATGCCGCACAAGGTGAACCCGATCCGGTTCGAGAACGCCGAGGCGAACCTCGAGCTGTCCTGCGCCCTGCTCGACTCGCTCGGCGCGACGCTGGTCACCAGCCGCCTGCAGCGCGACCTCACCGACTCCACCACGCAGCGCAACATCGGGCCCGCGTTCGGGCACTCGCTGCTCGCGGTCGACAACGTGCGCCGCGGCCTCGCCGCGCTGTCGGTGGACCGCGACCTGCTGGCGCGGGAGCTCGACCAGAACTGGGAGGTCCTGGGCGAGCCCGTCCAGTCGGCGATGCGCGCGGCCGCGGTCGCGGGGGTCACCGGCATGGAGAACCCGTACGAGCGGCTCAAGGAGCTGACCCGCGGCCGCCGGCTCACGGCGGACGACATGCGGGAGTTCATCGCGGGCCTGGGCCTGCCGGCGGACGTCGAGGCCCGCCTCCAGGCGCTGACCCCGGCCGGCTACACGGGCCTGGCGGCCGACCTCCTCCGGTACCTGGACGCCTGACCCCCGCTCGGCGCGGGACCGCCGCGTTCGGTGGCTCCCGCCCGGTTCGGTGGCTGGAGGTACCGAACTCGGCGGCAGGCACCGAACTCGCGCGATGCGCGGGCCGCGGCGGGCCCGCGCGTCAGCGCGCCTGGGTCGAGAGCGCCGGGCGCGGGACCTCGACCGCCGCCAGGTCCGCCAGGGCGGCGGCGTACGCCGCGGCGTCGCCCGCGCGGGCGGCCTCGCGGGCGCGGACGGTCGGGGCGTGCAGCGCGGACCGCACCCGGCGACGCAGCGCGCGGGCCTCGCGCTCGGGCAGGCCGTCGGCGGCGAGCCCCAGCTCCTCCAGCACCCGGCGGCGCTCGGCCACGACCGGCGGGTTCCACTGCCGGGTGCGCAGGTCGCGCTCGAAGGTCGCGGCCTGCTCCTCGACCAGCGCGCGCGCCTCGGCGACGGTGGCGGAGTGCCCGTCGGGGGCGTGCTCGGCGACGGTGGTGAGGCTGACCAGCCGGACGCCGGGCAGCTCGCCGACGGCCGGGTCGACGTCGTGCTGCAGGGCGAGGTCGAGGACGGCCAGCGGGCGGGCGCCGAGGGCCGCCTCGGCCGACCGGGCCCGGATCAGCGCGTCGACGTCGAGGACCGCGCCGGAGGCGCCGCTGCACGCCACGACCAGGTCGACCCCGGCGAGGCTGGCCGCGAGGTCGTCGGTGGCGGCGGTGACCCCGCGCTGCGCGGCGAACTGGCCCGCGCGCCCGCTGGCCGAGTAGACGAGCACGTCCTGGCAGCCGCGGGCCTTGAGGGCGGCGAGGCTGGCGCCGGCGTAGGAGCCGGTGCCGATGAGCAGGCAGCGGACGTCCGACCAGTCGGGCAGGCCGTCCTCGACCAGGTCGAGCGCGACGCCCACGACCGAGCGGCCGGCGGCGCCCAGCCCCGTGCGGCCCTCGACGGCGCGGGACGCGCGGGAGGCGGACTGGAACAGGCCCTCGAGGTCGGAGGTCGTCGTCCCGTCGCGGCGGGCGGCGGTGAGCGCGCGGCGGACCTGGCCCGCGATCTCCCGCTCCCCGACGACCATCGACTCCAGGCCGGAGGCGACCGCGAACAGGTGCTCGACGACCCGGGGTCCGGTGGCGGGGGCGAGCGCGTCCGCGACGCGCTCCGCGGTGTATCCGGAGCGGGCGGCGACCGTGCCGGCCACGGCGGTGCGGGCGGCGCCGGCGTCGGCCGCGTCGGCGACGTCCAGGTACAGCTCGAAGCGGTTGCAGGTCGCCAGGACGACCGCCCCCGCGATCGACTCCGAGGCCGTCACGATCTCCCGCCCGACGGCGTGGGTGTCGGCGGACAACCGCTCCAGCACGGACAGGTCGAGGTCGTGATGGCTGGCCACCAACGACAGCATCACCACGCCAAGAATTTAATCACTCCAGGGAAGACGGGGCACAATCGTCCCGATGTCGACTCCGTCACGCCCCGACGCGCCCGCGAGCGCCCCGGCGACCCCCGCCCCCGCCCTCCCGTCGCTCCCCGACGGCACCGGCCTGCCCGCCGACCACCCGCTGGTGGACGGCCGCACGGCGCACGCGCCGCTGGTGGACGCGTACCGCGGCCGCACGCCGGGCCGCCGCCCGGTGTGGTTCATGCGCCAGGCCGGCCGGTCGCTGCCGGAGTACCGGGAGGCCCGGAAGGGCACCGCGATGCTCGACGCCTGCCTGACCCCGGACCTGGCGTCGGAGATCACCCTGCAGCCGGTCCGCCGGCACGGCGTGGACGCGGCGATCTTCTTCTCCGACATCGTCATCCCGCTGCGCCTCGCGGGCGTGGACGTCGACATCCAGCCGGGCGTCGGCCCGGTGATGGGCTCCGCGGTGCGCACGGCGGACGACGTCGCGCGGCTGCGCGCCGAGCACCCCGCCGAGTCGCTGACCGCCGAGGTGCTGGCCCCGGTCGTCGAGGCCGTCCGGCTGACGACCGCCGCGCTCGGGTCGACCCCGCTGATCGGGTTCGCGGGCGCGCCGTTCACGCTGGCCGCCTACCTGGTCGAGGGCCGGCCGTCCCGGGACCACCTGGCCGCGCGCACCCTCATGCACGCGGACCCGGGCACCTGGCGCGCGCTCACCGAGTGGGCCGCCGACGTGACCGGCGCGTTCCTGCGGGCGCAGGTGCTCGCCGGGACCAGCGCGGCGCAGCTGTTCGACTCCTGGGCGGGCTCGCTCTCGCTCGCGGACTACACCGCCCGCGTGGCGCCCGCCTCGACCCGGGCGCTGTGCGCACGTCGCCGACGTCGGCGTGCCGCGCGTGCACTTCGGCACGGGGACCGGCGAGCTGCTGGCCGCGATGCGGGACGTGGGCGCCGACGTCGTCGGCGTCGACCACCGGATCGGCCTCGACGAGGCGGTCCGTCGGCTCGACGGCCGCGTGCCGGTGCAGGGCAACGTCGACCCGGCGCTGCTCGCCGCCCCGTGGCCGGTGCTGGAGGCGCACGTGCGGGACGTCGTGGCGCGCGGCGCCTCGGCCCCGGGCCACGTGGTGAACCTGGGCCACGGCGTGCCGCCGGAGACCGACCCCGACGTGCTGACCCGCGTCGTGGCGCTGGTGCACGAGCTCTGAGGTAGGGGTCCGGTCCCACCCCCCGGTCACCGGGACGCGGCAGGCTGGACGGATGAGGAAGGACGCGGACACGAACGACGACGACCGGGCGCCCGGCACCGCACGCCCCGCCGACCCGGCGGCACCCCCGGGAGCGGCCTGGGACGCGCTCGTCGTCGGTGGCGGCGTCGCGGGCCTGGTCGCGGCGCGCGAGCTGGCCCTCGCCGGCCTGCGCCCGCTGGTGCTCGAGGCGTGGGGGTCGCCCGGCGGCGTCGTCGGGCGGCACGAGGTGGACGGCCTGTCCCTCGACGCCGGCGCCGAGTCGTTCGCCACCCGCGGCGGCGTGGTCGCGGCGCTGGCCGACGAGCTCGGGCTCGCCGACCGGGTGGTGACGCCCGAGAGGCACGGCGCGTGGGTGCGGCTGCCCGGCGGCGCCGGCCCGCTCCCCCGCACGGGGCTGCTGGGCATCCCGGCCGACCCGTGGGCGCCGGACGTCCGCCGCACGATCGGGCTCGCGGGCGCGCTGCGCGCCTCGCTCGACCGCGTCCTGCCCGCGCGGGTCGGGACCGCGGACGGCACGACCCTCGGCGCCCTCGTGCGCGCCCGGGCCGGGCGGCGGGTGCTGGACCGGCTGGTCCGGCCGGTCGTGGCCGGCGTGCACGCGGCGGAGCCCGACGACGTCGCGGCCGACGCCGTGGCCCCCGGACTGGTCGCGGCCGTGCGCCGCGAGCGGTCGCTCGGCCGCGGGGTGGCGGCGCAGCGCGCGCTCGCCCCCGCCGGCTCCGCGGTCGCGGGGTTCCGCGGCGGGCTGCACGTGCTGGTCGACGCGCTCGTCGCGGACGTCCGGGCGCGCGGCGGCGCGGTGCGCACCGGGGCGTCCGTCCGGTCGGTGACCCGCGACGGCGAGGGGTTCGTCGTCGCCGTCGACGGGCCGGACGGGTCCGCGACGCTCGCGGCCCCCCGCCTCGTCGTCGCCACCCCCCGCGCCGTCGACCTGCTGGCCGGCGTCGCCCCGGGCGTGTCGGGCCTGACGACGGACCCGGGCGCGGACATCGTGCTCGTGACCCTGGTGCTGGACGCCCCGGAGCTGGACGCCGCCCCGCGCGGCACCGGCGTCCTGGTCGCCCGGGGCGTCGCCGGCGTGCGGGCGAAGGCGCTGACGCACGCGACGGCGAAGTGGGCGTGGCTCGCCCAGGCGGCGGGCCCCGGCCGGCACGTCGTGCGCCTGTCCTACGGCCGGGCCGGCGAGGACGGGGCGGACGCGCTGCCGCGCGACCTCGACGCGCTCACCGACCTCGCGGTGCGGGACGCCGCGGCCGTGCTCGGCGTCCCCCTGCGCCGCGAGCAGGTCCGCGCCGCCGCCCGCGTCCGCTGGCGCCAGGGGCTGCCCGTCCCCAGCGCCGCGCACCGGGCGACCGTGCGGCGGGTCCGGGAGGCCGTCGCCGGCGTGCCCGGCCTCGCCGTGGTGGGCGCGTGGGTGTCCGGCAACGGCCTCGCATCCGTCGTCCCCGACGCCCGCGCGACCGCGGCGGCGCTCGCCTCGTCCGCCCTGCCCGCCGACCCCACCCGCACCCCACCCCCGGAGGCCTGACCCGTGCACCGCAGCCCACGACCCGCGGTTTCGACAGATCCGCGCGGGGTGGCCGAGACTGGGGACATGCCCCAGACGGTCCGGGTCGGCACCCGTGCGAGCGCGCTCGCCCTCACCCAGACGGGGCACGTGGCCGACGCGCTGACCGCGCTCGGCGCCGGCCCGCACGAGCTGGTGCGCGTCCGCACGGACGGCGACCGGCTCACCGGGTCGCTGGCCACCCTGGGCGGCACCGGCGTGTTCGTGACCGCGCTGCGGGACGCCCTGCTCGACGGGCGCTGCGACGTCGCGGTGCACTCGTTCAAGGACCTGCCGACCGCCGTGGCCCCCGGGCTCGTGGTCGCGGCGGTGCCCGTCCGTGAGGACCCGCGGGACGCGCTGTGCGCGCGCGACGGCCGCACGCTGGCGACGCTGCCCGAGGGCGCGGCGGTCGGCACCGGCTCCCCCCGGCGCGCCGCGCAGCTGCGGGCCGCGCGCCCCGACCTGCGGGTGGTCGACATCCGCGGCAACGTCGACACCCGGCTGCGCCGGATCGAGGACGACCTCGACGCGGTCGTGCTCGCCCGCGCGGGCCTGGCGCGGCTCGGGCGGCTGGACGCCGTCACCGACGCGCTGCCGTTCGACGTGATGACCCCGGCGCCCGCCCAGGGCGCGCTGGCGGTCGAGGTCCGCGCCGAGGACGCCGCCGCCGGCACGCCCCTCGCCCGGGCGCTGGCCGCCCTGGACCACCGGCCCACGCACCTCGCCGTGCTCGCCGAGCGCGCGCTGCTCAGCCGGCTCGAGGCGGGCTGCGCCGCCCCGGTGGGCGCGCACGCGCGGCTGGGCGCGGACGACGTGCTGGCGCTGGAGGCGGTCGTGCTCCGCACCGACGGCACCGAGGCGCTGCGCCGCACCGCGTCGACGACGCTGGCGGGCGGCGCGACGGGTCCGGCGGACGCGGACCCCGCCGCGGCCGCCGGCCGGGTCGCGCTCGCCGCGGCCGCCCTCGGCACCCGGCTCGCCGAGGACCTGCTCGACGCGGGCGCCGCCGAGCTCGCGGAGCTGGGCGCGTGACGGGCGCCGACGGCACCCCCGCGACCGCGCACGCCCGCCCGGCCGGACCGCTGTCCGGCCGGACCGTCCTCGTCCCGAGGGCCACCGAGGGGCCGGACCCCCTGGTCATCGCCCTGCACGCGGCCGGCGCCCGGCCGCTGGTCGTCCCGCTGATCCAGACCGTCCCGCCGTACGACCCCACCGAGCTCGACGACGCTCTGCTCGCGCTCGAGGTCGGCTACTACGGCTGGGTCGCGGTCACGAGCGCCGCGGCGGTGCCCGTGCTCGAGGACCGTGCGGAGGAGACCGGGCACACGCTCGCGGCGCTGCTCGACGGCGTCCGGGTGGCCGCCGTCGGCGGCAGCACCGCCCGGGCGCTGCGCGAGGCGGGCGTCCGCGTCGACCTGGTGCCGACCGGGCGGTCGTCGGCCGTCGCGCTGCTGGCGGCCTGGCCGGCCCCCGGCGAGGACCCGGCCCGGGTGCTGCTGCCGCTCGGCGACCTCGCCGCGCCGACGATGGCCGAGGGCCTGACCGCGCGCGGCTGGCCGGTCGACGTCGTCGTCACCTACCGCACCGTCCCCGGCCCGGCCCCCGAGCCGGAGGTGCGCGACGCGTACGCCGCCGGGCAGGTGGACGCGGTCCTGCTCACCTCGGGCAGCACCGCCCGCAACCTGCTCGCCATGCTCGGCGCCCCGCCCGCGGGCACGCTGGTGTGCTGCATCGGCGACTCGACCGCGGCCGAGGCCCGGCGCGCCGGGCTGCCGGTGCACGCGGTCGCCGACGACCAGACCCCGGGCGGCCTCGTCGCCGCCCTCGCGCGCGCCGCCGCGGCGCGGGACGACGCCCAGGACGCGGGCGCCCCCACCCCCACCGACGAGAGCCCGGCCGCGGCCCACCCCGCCGCGCCGGACGACACCCCCGCCGCCGCACCCCGGGCGGCCCACCCGGACGGAGAGCACGCATGACCGCACCCGCACCCGACACCCCGACCCTCCCGCTGTCGCCGGCCGCGGCCGTCGCCGCCGCGCGACCGGGCCGGGTCCGCCCGCGCCGGATGCGCGGCACCGCCGCCCTCCGCCGCTCCGTCAGCGAGGTGCGGCTCCACCCCGCCGACCTGGTGCTGCCGATGTTCGTCAAGGAGGGCCTGGACGAGCCGGCGCCGATCGCGTCGATGCCCGGTGTCGCCCAGCACACCCGCGACTCCCTGCGCCGGGCCGCCGCCGAGGCCGCCGCGGCCGGGGTCGCCGCGGTGAACCTGTTCGGCGTCCCGCTCACCCGGGACGCGGTCGGCTCCGGGGCGACCGACCCCGACGGCGTGCTCAACCGCGCGATCGCCGACGTCCGCGCCGAGGTCGGCGACGCGCTGGTGATCCAGGCCGACCTCTGCCTCGACGAGTTCACGGACCACGGCCACTGCGGCGTGCTCACCGCGGACGGCCGGGTGGACAACGACGCGACGCTCGAGCGGTACGCCGAGATGGCGCTGGTCCAGGCCGAGGCAGGCGCCCACGTGGTCGCGCCGAGCGGCATGATGGACGGCCAGGTCGGCGTGATCCGGGACGTCCTCGACGCCGCCGGCCGGGACGACGTGGCCGTGCTCGCCTACGCCGCGAAGTTCGCGAGCGTCCTGTACGGCCCGTTCCGCGACGCGGTGGAGTCGACCCTCGAGGGCGACCGCCGGACGTACCAGATGGACCCGGCGAACCGCCGCGAGGCGCTGCGCGAGGTCGCGCTCGACATCGAGGAGGGCGCCGACCTCGTCATGGTGAAGCCCGCCGGCGCGTTCCTGGACGTGCTGGCCGACGTCGCCGCCGTCAGCACCGTGCCGGTCGCGGCGTACCAGGTGTCCGGCGAGTACGCGATGGTCGAGGCCGCCGCCGCGCAGGGCTGGCTGGACCGCCGCCGCGCGATCACGGAGTCCGTGCTCGGCATCCGCCGAGCGGGCGCCGACCAGGTGCTGACGTACTGGGCCGTCGAGCTGGCCCACTGGCTGCGGGAGGAGTGGCGGTGACCGGGGTGACGAGCAGGGGCACGTCGACGAACGAGGGGCTGTTCGAGCGGGCGCAGGGTGTCGTGCCGGGCGGCGTGAACTCGCCGGTGCGGGCGTTCGGGTCGGTCGGCGGCGCGCCCCGGTTCCTGGCGAGCGCCCGCGGCGCGTACGTCACGGACGTCGAGGGCCGCGAGTACGTCGACCTCGTCGGGTCCTGGGGGCCCGCGCTCCTGGGGCACGCGCACCCGGAGGTCGTCGAGGCCGTCCGCGAGGCCGCCGGCCGGGGCCTGAGCTTCGGCGCGCCGACGCTCGCCGAGGTGGAGCTCGCCGAGGCGGTCCGCGCCCGGGTGCCGGCGGTCGAGCGGCTGCGCCTGGTGTCCACGGGCACCGAGGCGACCATGACCGCGATCCGCCTGGCGCGCGGCGTCACCGGCCGGGACACGGTCGTGAAGTTCGCCGGGCTCTACCACGGGCACTCGGACGGCCTGCTGGCGGCCGCGGGCTCCGGCCTCGCGACGTTCGCGCTGCCCGGGTCGGCCGGCGTCCCCGCCGCGATCGCGGCCGAGACGATCGTGCTGCCGTACAACGACGTCGCCGCCGTGGAGGCCGCGTTCGCCGAGCACGGCACCCGGATCGCCGCCGTCATCACCGAGGCCGCGCCGGCGAACATGGGCGTCGTCCCGCCGGAGCCCGGCTTCAACGCCGCGCTGTCCCGGATCACCCGCGCGCACGGCGCCCTGCTGATCCAGGACGAGGTGCTCACCGGGTTCCGCGTCGGCCCCGCCGGCTGGTGGGGCCTCGAGGCGGCGCGCGAGGGCTGGTCGCCCGACCTGCTGACGTTCGGCAAGGTCGTCGGCGGCGGCATGCCGGTCGCCGCGCTCGGCGGCCGCGCCGAGGTGATGGACGCGCTGGCGCCGGTCGGCCCGGTGTACCAGGCGGGCACGCTGTCGGGGAACCCGGTCGCCGTGGCGGCCGGCCTCGCGACGCTGCGGCTCGCCGACGACGCGGTGTACGCGGCCGTCGACCGGGCGTCCGCGGTGCTGCGCGCGGCCGTGGACGAGGCCCTGACCGCCGTCGGCCTGCCGCACGCGGTGCAGAACGCCTCCAACCTCTTCAGCACCGTGCTCGGCACCGACGCGGGCGCGCGCGACTACGCGCAGATGCTCGCGACCGAGTCGTGGCGCTACCCGGCGTTCTTCCACAGCCTGCTGCGCGACGGGGTGTACGCGCCGCCGTCGGCCTTCGAGGCGTGGTTCGTGTCCGCCGCGCACGACGACGCGGCGCTCGGCCGGGTCGTCGAGGCGCTCCCGGCGGCGGCCCGCGCGGCGGCCGAGGCGGTGCCGCCCGCGGCGTGACCGCTGGCGCACCATTGCCGACCGAGGGGTAGGAATTGCCCTGAGAATGGTTCCTACCCCTCGGTAACATCCCCGATCCCAGGCCGCTGACCTGCACCTTTTCAGGTGTGAAATGTCCGCGTAACACGGGAATGTTCGAAAATCTCAGATCCTGTGCTACTCCTATGACCCACGTCACGGGCGCGCGAGCGCGCTCGTGGTCACGCGACCATCCCCCACGCGGCCGGGGACGCGCCGCCGGGTCACCCCGGGCGGCCGCGCCCCGGCTGGACCTCCTTCAGGGAAGAGGTACACGCATGACTGCGGTTCCCCTCGGCCGCCGGCGCGGCATCGTCTCCGCGGCCGGCCTGGCCGCCACCGCCCTCGTCCTCGCCGCGTGCGGCGGCGGCTCCGACGGCGGCGACGACACGTCGGACGGCGGCGGCTCCGGCGGCGGCTCGCTGCTGATCGGCACGACCGACAAGATCACGACGATCGACCCCGCGGGCTCCTACGACAACGGCTCGTTCGCCGTGATGAACCAGGTGTACCCGTTCCTCATGAACACGCCGTTCGGCAGCCCGGACGTCGAGCCGGACATCGCCGAGTCGGCCGAGTTCACCTCGCCCACCGAGTACACGGTGACCCTGAAGCCGGGCCTCACGTTCGCCAACGGGAACGACCTCACGTCCTCCGACGTGAAGTTCACGTTCGACCGCCAGCTCGCGATCTTCGAGTCGGGCGCGGACGACGGCAACGGCCCCGGCTCGCTGCTCTACAACCTGGACAGCGTCGCGGCCCCGGACGACACCACGGTCGTGTTCACCCTGAAGTCCCCGGACGACCAGGTGTTCCCGCAGATCCTGTCGAGCCCCGCGGGCCCGATCGTCGACGAGGAGGTCTTCGCCGCCGACGCGCTGACCCCCGACGACGAGATCGTCGACGGCCAGGCGTTCGCCGGCCCGTACACGATCACCGGCTACAGCCAGAACGACCTCGTGTCGTACGAGGCGAACCCGGAGTACCAGGGCCTGCTCGGCGCGCCGAAGAACGAGGAGGTCTCGGTCACGTACTACGCCGAGGCGTCCAACCTGAAGCTGGCCGTGCAGCAGGGCGACGTCGACGTGGCGTTCCGCAGCCTGTCCGCGACCGACATCGAGGACCTGCGCGGCGACGACAACGTCAAGGTCGTCGACGGCCCCGGCGGCGAGATCCGCTACATCACGTTCAACTTCAACACGCAGCCGTACGGCGCGACGACGCCGGAGGCCGACGAGGCCAAGGCGCTCGCCGTCCGCCAGGCCGTGGCCGACCTGATCGACCGCGAGGAGATCGCGGACCAGGTCTACAAGGGCACCTACACGCCGCTGTACTCGTACGTCCCGGAGGGCCTGACCGGCGCCACCGAGTCGCTCAAGCCGCTGTACGGCGACGGCGAGGGCGGCCCGGACGCCGACAAGGCCGCGTCGACCCTCGAGGCCGCGGGCGTCGAGACCCCGGTCCAGCTGTCGCTGCAGTACAGCAACGACCACTACGGCCCGTCCTCCGGCGAGGAGTACGCGCTGATCAAGGACCAGCTCGAGTCCACCGGCCTGTTCACGGTCGACCTGCAGACCACCGAGTGGGTGCAGTACGCCAAGGACCGCACCTCGGACGTGTACCCGGCCTACCAGCTCGGCTGGTTCCCGGACTACTCGGACGCGGACAACTACCTGACGCCGTTCTTCCTCACGGAGAACTTCCTGGGCAACCACTACGACAACCAGGAGGTGAACGACCTGATCCTCCAGCAGGCCGTCACCGCCGACGCCGGCGAGCGCACCGCGCTCATCGAGCAGATCCAGGACGCGGTCGCCGCGGACCTGTCCACGGTGCCGTACCTCCAGGGCGCCCAGGTGGCCGTCGTCGGGGCGGACGTGACCGGCGCCGAGGACACCCTCGACGCCTCGTTCAAGTTCCGCTACGGCGCGCTCTCCCTCGGCTGATCCGACCGACACCACGCCCGGCGCGGGCCGCTCACCCGAGCGGCCCGCGCCGCGGCGTCACCGGGAAGAAGAGATGACCTCCACCTCCACCACCGGTCCGCTGCAGCCCACAGGCGCAGCGGACGCGACCGCCGCCGGGGGCGGCGCCACGCCCGGCCGCAAGGAGCCCCGCACCCGGGGCACCGGCGGCGGGCTCGGCCGCTACCTGCTCGTGCGGTTCCTCCTGATCATCCCGACCGTGTTCATCCTGGTCACCGTCGTGTTCGTGCTGATGCGCGCGACCGGCGACCCGATCACGGCCGCCCAGGGCGGGCGCCTGCCCGCCGACCAGCTCGCCGAGCGGATCCACCAGGCCGGCTACGACCGGCCGATCCTCGTGCAGTACGGCGAGTACCTCGGCAACATCCTGCGGGGCGACTTCGGCACCACGCTCAGCGACAGCCGGCCCGTGACCGAGGTGCTCACCACCTTCGGGGCGGCCACCCTGGAGCTCGCGTTCTACGCGCTGCTCGTCGCGTTCGTGGTCGGCATCCCCCTCGGCCTGCTCGCCGCGTACTTCCGCGACCGGTTCCACGACGCCGTGCTCCGCGTGTTCGCCATCGCCTGCTACGCCACGCCGGTGTTCTTCGCCGGCCTGCTGCTCAAGCTCGTGTTCGCGGTGCAGCTCGACTGGCTCCCCGTCTCGGGGCGCGCGTCGACCCGCTCCGAGATCGAGATGCGGCAGCTCGACGACCCGACCGGCATCTACCTGATCGACGCGATCCGCACCGGCAACGGCGAGGTCGTCGCGGACGTGCTCCAGCACGCCGTGCTCCCCGCGATCGCGCTCGGCCTGCTCACCGCGGGCGTGTTCCTGCGGCTCGTGCGCACCAACGTCATCGGCACCCTCGGCTCGGGCTACGTCGACGCGGCCCGGTCGCGCGGCGTCCGCGAGTCCCGGCTGCTGCGCAAGCACGCGTACAAGCCCGCGCTCATCCCGATCATCACCGTGGTCGGCATGCAGGTCGCGATGCTGCTCGTCGGCGCGGTGCTCACCGAGACGACCTTCGAGTGGCGCGGCCTCGGCTTCCAGCTGTCGCAGTACCTGCAGGCGCGCGACTTCGTCGCCGTGCAGGGCATCGTCGTGCTGCTCGCCGTGATCGTCGCCGTGACGAACTTCCTCGTCGACGTGATCGCCGCGCTCATCGACCCGAGGGTGAGGTACTGACATGGCGACCACCCCCGCCGCCCCCGAGGCGGCTCCGGCCGCTCCCGCCGCCCCGGCCCGCCGCGGCTGGCGGCGGCTGCCCGTCGTGCACCAGCTCCGGCAGAGCGTCGGCCTCCAGCGCGGCATGCTGATCGCCGGCCTGGTGCTCACCGGCCTGCTGGTCCTCACCGCGCTGCTCGCGCCGCTGCTCGCCCCGTACGGGTTCAACCAGCTGCGCGACGCCGACGGCCCGTTCGGCGCCCAGCAGCCGCCCTCGGCCGAGCACTGGCTCGGCACCACCGTCGGCGGCTTCGACGTGCTGTCCCGGGTGATCTACGGGTCGCGCACCGCGCTGCTCGTCATGATCATCGCGATCGCCGCCTCGCTGTTCATCGGCGTGCTGCTCGGCCTCGTGTCCGGCTACTTCGGCGGCTGGCTCGACCGGGTGCTCGTCGTGATCGCGGACGCCGTGTACGCGTTCCCGTCCCTGCTGCTCGCGATCGTGCTCGCCATCGTCATCAGCGGCGGCCAGTCCGACATGTGGGGCGGCGTCCTCGCCGCGGCGCTCTCGATCACCGTCGTGTTCACGCCGCAGTACCTGCGGGTCGTGCGGGCGGAGACCATCCGGATCAAGTCCGAGGCCTTCGTCGAGTCGGCCCGCGTCATCGGCGCGAGCAACACCCGGATCATGCTCAAGCACGTGCTGCGCAACGCGACGCGCACGCTGCCGCTGATCATCACGCTGAACGCGTCCGAGGCCGTGCTCACCCTCGCGGGCCTCGGCTTCCTCGGGTTCGGCATCGAGCCGACCCAGGCCGCCGAGTGGGGCTACGACCTCAACCGCGCCATCGCCGACGTCACGTCGGGCATCTGGTGGACCTCGGTGTTCCCGGGTGTCGCCATCGTGCTGTCCGTCCTGGGCATCACCCTGGTCGGCGAGTCCCTGAACGACCTGGCGGACCCGCGGCTGCGCACGCGCCGCGCGTCGGCCGACGTGACCGGGGACGTCGCGGCGACCTCGGTCGTCCCCGGCGGCGCGCTGACCGCCCCCGGTGGCCTGGAGGGCCTCGAGCCCGGGACGGAGGCGGCCCGATGACCGCACGCATCGACACCGCGCCGCACCAGGGCGCCCCGGCCGAGCCGGTCGTCGAGATCACCGACCTGTCGGTGTCCTTCGCGACCGACGCGGGCGACGTCCGCGCCGTCGACGGCGTCTCGCTCAGCGTGGCGGCCGGCGAGGTGCTGGCGGTCGTGGGCGAGTCCGGCTCCGGCAAGTCGGTGACGGCCAAGACCCTCCTGGGCCTGCTGCCGTCCACCGCCACCACCCGGGGCGCCGTCGTGCTGTCCTCCCGGGACGGCGCGGTCCGCAGCGACGTGGTCGCGCTCGACGGCTCGGCGCTCCGCCAGGTGCGGGGCCGGGACGCCGCCATGGTGTTCCAGGAGCCGTCGACCGCGCTCAACCCGGTCTACCCGATCGGCTGGCAGATCGTCGAGGGCCTGCGCGCCCACCAGAAGATCAGCCGGTCCGAGGCCCGGGCCAAGGCCGTCGACATCCTGCGCCGCGTCGGCATCCCCGACCCCGAGCGCCGGATCGACCACTACCCGCACCAGTTCTCCGGCGGGCAGAAGCAGCGCATCGTCATCGCCCAGGCGCTGGTGCTCGACCCCGGCGTGATCATCGCCGACGAGCCCACCACCGCCCTGGACGTGACCGTGCAGGCCGAGATCCTCGACCTGCTCCGGCGCTGCCGCGACGAGTTCGGCGCGGCCATCGTGCTCATCACGCACAACATGGGCGTGGTCGCCGACCTCGCCGACCGGGTCGCCGTGATGTACCAGGGGAAGATCGTCGAGCAGGCGCCGGTGCGCGACCTGTTCGGCGCCCCGCAGCACGCGTACACCCGGTCGCTGCTGGACGCCGTGCCGCGGATCGGCGGCGGTGGCGCGCACGCCCGCGCCCGGGCCGCGGCCCGGCCCGCGGGCTGGGCCGAGCAGGCGCCGGTCGTCGAGGCGCGCGACCTGGAGATCGTCTACCCGGGCCGGCTCCGGCAGCCCGGTTTCCGGGCGGTCGACAAGGTCTCGCTCGCGATCCGGCCGGGCGAGGTCGTGGGCCTGGTCGGCGAGTCCGGCTCCGGCAAGACCACGATCGGGCGGGCGATCGCCGGCCTGACCCGGGTCACCGGCGGGTCGCTGCAGGTGCTCGGGCTGGAGATGAACGGGGTGCGCGAGCGCGCCCTGCGGCCCGTGCGGCCGCGCATCGGGTTCGTGTTCCAGGACCCCGCGACGTCGTTCAACCCGCTGCTCACCATCGCCGAGTGCGTGGCCGAGCCGCTGGTCGTGCACGGCCGGGCGCGCGACGCCCGCGCCGCCCGCGCACGGGTCGACGAGCTGCTGGAGTCCGTCCAGCTGCCGCGGTCCTACGGCGACCGGTTCCCGCACGAGCTGTCCGGCGGCCAGCGCCAGCGCGCGTCGCTCGCCCGGGCGCTCGCGCTCGACCCCGAGCTGCTGATCGCGGACGAGCCCACCTCGGCGCTCGACGTGTCGGTGCAGGCGCGGGTGCTCGAGCTGTTCTCCGAGCTGCAGGAGCAGCTCGGGTTCGCCTGCCTGTTCATCAGCCACGACCTGGCCGTGGTGGACCTGCTCGCCGACCGGATCGCGGTGCTGCACCGTGGCCGGCTGGTCGAGGAGGGCACCGGCGAGGAGGTGCTGGGCGCACCCCGCGAGGAGTACACCCAGCGGCTGCTGGCGAGCCTCCCCGTCCCGGACCCGGACGAGCAGGCCCGGCGGCGCGAGGCGTGGCGGGCGCTCGCCTGACCCAAGCCCCGCCGCGGCACCCGCAGGGGCGCGCACCCGGGACACCCCGGGGGCGCGCCCCTGCGGCGTCCCGCCTCCGGGGGCCTGGCGCCGGCGGTCAGGCGGGGAAGACGCAGAACTCGTCGCCCTCGGGGTCCGCGAGCACGACCCACCCGTCGTGGTGGGCGACCACCGCCGCGCCGCGGGCCACCAGGTCCGCGACGCCCGCAGCGAGGTCCGGCACCGTCAGGTCGAGGTGCACCCGGTTCTTGCCGGTCTTCGGCTCGGGGACGCGCTGGAACCAGATCCGCGGCCCGGGCCCGGGCGGAGCGGGCTCGACGAGCACCGTGGGGTCGTCCTCCGGGTCCTCGACCCCCTCCGCGCGCAGCCGGGCGAGCTCGGCCTCGTCGTACGGCGCGACGCGGTAGCCGTCGAGCGTCCCCGCCCACCAGCGCGCGAGCGAGGCGGGGTGCCGGCAGTCGACGACGACGTCGCGCAGGGCGGCCATGCGCCGAGCCTAGAGCCGGCGGCGCGCACCCGTCAGGCGTCCTCGCGCAGGCAGAGGTAGCCGCTGTCGTCCGCCTCCACGTACCAGGCGGCCTCGAGCGGGCAGGAGTCGAGGACCTCGACCTGCTCGACCGCGAGGAAGGCGTGCGGGTCGCCGCAGTCGACGGGCTCCAGGAACTCGCCGTCGGCCTCGTCCCAGCACGACCCGACGCCGGTGGCGACGTGCGGGAGCACCGTGCCCGGCGCGGCGTAGGACACCACCGCCACGACGCCGACCGCCACGCAGGCGACGAGGCCCCCGGCGGCGCCGAGCCAGCCGCGCGACGAGTACGCCGGCGCGCCCGCGCGGCGCGCGGCCCGGTAGGCGACCGCGGCGCGGACCAGCAGCACGAGCCCGAAGACGAAGCCGCCGGTCCAGATGATCCCGCCGGAGTCGCCGGACGCGAGGATGGTGCTGACGGTCGCGCCGACCAGCACGGCGATCGCGATCCAGAAGGTCCGGGTCGCGCCGCGGCGCGCGTGCAGCCCCTCCTCGGACGCGGGGCCCGGGAACGTCCCGAACGCGGTCGGCTGCGGGAACGCCGCCGGCGCGGGGGCCGCCAGACCAGGGACGGTCTCGCCGGCCGCCGGCGCGGCGGGCCACGTCCCCGCGGTGGCGGACGTCGCGGCCGGGTCGTCGGGCAGCCACAGCTGCCACCCCTCGGGGACCGGCGGCAGGTTCGCGAGGTCCGGCTGCCAGCCGGGCGGGGGCGTCCACCCGGCAGGCGGCTGCGGCCAGGACGGCGGCGGGTTGAAGCGCATGGTCACCTCGGGTGGCTGGCTCGGGCCGGGGCCCGGTGCGCCCCGGCGCGGAGCACGCCGGATCGTTGCACCGGGCAACGGGCGCCCGTGGCGGGATCCGCGTCGATTCATCCGGACGGCGCAGTCGCACGACGTCGGGCGAGTCCCCCCCTGCGCACCGGGATGCCCCGTTCCGCTCAGCACCCGGCCCCCACGTGTCGATAGGTCCCGTGTGGAGCAGGGGACCGGCACCGAGCCCGTCGCGCGGCGCGTGCGCCGCCGCGGCCTGTGGCGCACGGCGCGCCGGGCGTCGGGCGTGCCCTCGGCGCGCCCCGAGGCCGACCGGGCCGACGACTGGTTCGACACCTGGCTGACCGACGCGGTCGACGCGGTCGGCTCCCGCCGCGCGCTGGCGACCGCCGAGGCCGCCGGCTGGACCGTGCTGCACGACCTGCACCGCCCCGGCAGCACCGACGCCACGGTCGAGCACGTCGCCGTGGGCCCGGGCGGGGTCGTCCTCGTCGAGACGCTGCGCTGGACCGGCGAGGTCACCGTGCACGACGGCACGCTGCGGCACCGCGGCTACGGCCGGACGGCGGACGTCGTCGCGGTCGCCGACGCCGCCGGTGCGGTCACGGCGCTGCTGGCCCCGGCGCACCGTCGAGCCGTGCTCGCGGTGGTGTCGCTCGCCGGACGGGACCTGGAGCCCGCGGCGGTGCGGGGCGGGGCGACGGCGGTGGGCGAGCCGCAGCTCGCCGCCCACCTGACCGCGCTGCCGCCGGTGTTCTCCCCGGAGGACGTGACCCTGGTGGCCGAGTACCTGGCCGCCGAGCTCGGCGGCGCCGCGAGCCCCGAGCAGCTGACGGTCGACGACGTGTTCCGGCCCGCGGAGGTGTGGGCGGCCGGCGAGCGCGCCGCCGCCCCGGCCGCTCCGGCGACCCCGGCGACCGGCGCGACGCCGCGGTACACGCAGCCGGCCAACCGGGAGGTCGCCGGGCTGCACGCGGGCCAGGACGAGGACGCGCCCGCCCGGGCCGGGTCGGCCACCGGGCGCGGTGCCGTCGGCGACGGCGTGCTCCGGGTCGGGCTGCTGGTGCTCGGACTGCTCACGGTCGGCAACGTGCTGCTGGCCTGGCTCGACGTCGCCGGCTGACCGCCGCGCGCCGCACCCGCCGTCGCGGCAGCGGGCTGTGACCTGCGTCACGACCGCGCGCCAGCGGGATGAGGCGGCCCGGCCCCGGGGTTCGATCCTCTCGTGAGCCTCCTGATGAGCCCCCTGACGCTGCGCGGCACCACGTTCCGGAACCGGGTCTGGCTGGCGCCGATGTGCCAGTACTCCGCGGACGGCGACGGCGTCCCCACCGACTGGCACCTCGCGCACCTCGGCGCCCGCGCGGTCGGCGGGTTCGGCCTGGTGCTCGCCGAGGCGACCGCGGTCGTCCCCGAGGGCCGGATCTCCCCGGAGGACGTCGGCATCTGGGGCGACGAGCACGTGGTCGCGTGGCGCCGGATCACCGACTTCGTCCGGAGCCGCGGCGCCGTCGTCGGCGTCCAGCTCGCGCACGCCGGGCGCAAGGCGTCGACCTACCGCGGGTTCGGCGAGGGCTCCGGCACCGTCCCCGCCGCGGCCGGGGGCTGGGACACCGTCGCGCCGTCCGCCGTCGCGTTCGACGGGTACGCCGCACCGCAGGAGATGACGCCGGAGCAGGTCGCCGCGGTGCCGGGGCAGTTCGCCGCCGCCACCCGCCGCGCGCTCGACGCCGGCTTCGACCTCGTCGAGGTGCACGCGGCCCACGGGTACCTGCTGCACCAGTTCCTGTCCCCGCTGTCGAACCACCGCGACGACGCCTGGGGCGGCGACCTGGCCGGACGCGCCCGGCTGCTGCTCGACACCGTCGACGCGGTCCGCGCGGAGCTCCCGGAGGACCGCCCGCTGCTCGTGCGCGTCTCCGCGACCGACTGGACCGAGGGCGGGCTCACCGTCGAGGACGTCGCGCAGGTGGCGGTCTGGCTGCGCGAGCACGGGGTCGACCTGGTCGACGTCTCGACCGGCGGCAACGTGCACGCACGCATCCCGGTCGGCCCGGGGTACCAGGTGCCGGCCGCCCGGACGATCCGCGAGGCCGCCGGGATCGCCACCTCCGCGGTCGGCCTCATCACGACGCCGGAGCAGGCGGAGCAGGTGCTCGCCGAGGGCTCCGCCGACGTCGTCATGCTGGGCCGGCCGGCGCTGTTCGACCCGCACTGGCCGCTGCGCGCCGCGCACGCGCTGGACGACAAGACGCCCACGCTCGAGCACGCCGGGGACGCCGCGGCGACGGTGCTGCCGGGCCAGCCGACGGGCTGGCCGGTGCAGTACGCGCGGGGCTCCTGGGGCTGAGCGGGCGAGCCCTCCGACCGGTGAGGTCGTCGCGCCCGCGCTCAGGCCGTCAGGGCACCCGAGGCGAGCAGGTAGGCGAGCAGCGCCGTGGCGGCCGCGCCCACGACGACGGCGAACACCGCGCGCCCGCGCCCGTGGCCGCCGGTCCGCGCCCTGCGGAGCCCCCACAGCCCGAACCAGACCGCGAACGGGCCGAGCGGCCAGATCAGCAGCGCGAACAGGCCGACGTAACCGGCGACGATCGACTGCCAGGACCGGCCCGTCGGGAGCAGCCAGTGCACGGCGTCGCGAGGGCCGGCGCCGAGCCGGGCGGGCTCGGGGTACCAGGGGCCGGCGGGGGCGGCCGCGGCGTAGGCGGGACCGGCGGCGGCGTAGGCGGGACCGGCGGCGTGCGGCGCGGCTGCGCCCGGGCCGACGGCGTACGCCCCCGTGGTCGCGCCCGCGAGCGCGCGGGCGGGCACGACGGCGCTCGCACCGGCGGTCGGAGCGGACGCCGCGCGCTGCCGGGCGTGCGCCGGGGCCCCGGCCGCACGGGCGGCGTGCGCGCCGGGCGACCGGTGCGTGGGGGCGTCCGGGATCGGTCCGCCCGGCAGCGGCGCGGGGACGGGCGCGGGAGTCGGGACCGGCGGGGGCGCCGCGGCGCGCGCCGCCGGGTCCGGCGCGGTGTGCTCGGTCCACGCCGCGCCGTCGAACCAGCGGAGCACCGCGGGCGTCACCCCGTCGGGGTACCACCCGGCGGGCGGGAGCGGCTGCGCCTCGGTCATGCTCTCCCTCTCGGCCGCTCGGGGCCGGGTGATGACCCCCGGACGACCCCGGTCCCCCGTTCGGAGCAGCGGCCGACCCGCTGGCGCGCCGTAACCGTCCGGACACCTTCGGCGCGTACGTTCCCCTCCACCGGTCGCGCGGACGCGCCCGGACGGCCGGACCCGACGGGAGGTGACGCGAGGTGTTCGAGCACGTCGACCCGTTCATCGGCACCGAGGCCACGTCGCTCCCCCCGCAGTCCGGCCTCGCCGCCACCTGGTGGTGGCCGAAGCCGCAGGTGGGCAACACGCACCCCGGCGCGACGTACCCGCTCGGCATGGTCAGCGCGTGCGCGTACTCGGGCGCCTACCCCACGGGGTACGGCCGGTACGACCTGTCGACCGAGGGGCTCCCGCCGGCCCTGCACGCGAGCCAGCGGGCCTCCGGCTTCACGCACTTCCAGCAGTCCGGCACCGGCGCGATCCGCAAGTACTACAACTACGTCCGCGTCACGCCGATGCTGCAGCCGCTCGACGACCTCGGGCAGCTCTGGGAGGTGTCCGACGAGCGCGCCGAGCCGGGCTACTACGCCGCGACCCTCGACTCCGGCATCCGGTGCGAGATCACCGTCGGCCCGAAGTCCGCGGTGCACCGGTACACGTTCCCCGCGCACCGCGACGCCCGGCTGGTCATCGACCTCAGCCTCGGCGGCCTCGACATCCCGTACGGCCGGACCGTGCCGCTGCGGGCGCACCTGGAGTCGGTCGAGCCGGGCGTCGCGCAGGGCGAGATCACCGTCGAGGGCGCGCCGCTCGCGGTGCACGTGGAGTGCGACACCCCGCAGTGGCGGCAGCTGCTCTGGTACGACCGCCGCCTGATGCCGGGCGGTACCCGGCTCGACTTCGACCGGATCCGCCCGACGACGCTGCGGCCGTTCGGCCTCATGTGGGCGGGACCGACCGAGCCGGGCCAGGTCGTCGAGCTGCGGTTCGGCTTCTCGCTGCGCGGCGTCGAGCAGGCGCGCGCCAACCTCGTGCGCGAGTGCGGACCGGGGCCGTCGTCGTTCGCGGAGCGCCGCGCCCGCACGGCGCACGAGTGGCGCCGGCAGCTCGGCAAGGTGCAGGTCGACACCCCGGACCCGGCCAAGCAGACCGTCCTGTCGACGGCGCTGTACCACTCGCTGATCAAGCCCTGCCTGGCGCCGGACGAGAGCCCGTTCTGGCCGACGGACACCCCGTTCGCCTACGACATCGCGACGATGTGGGACATCTACCGCACGCAGCTCCCGCTGCTCACGGCGCTGGTCCCGGACAAGGCCGTCGAGCTCGCGACCGCGATCCTGCACATCGCCGAGGAGGAGGGGAACTTCCCCATCGGCTACCGCATGGCGCGCGGCGCGGACCGGTTCTCCCGGCAGGGCAGCGCGCTCGCGCACACGTTCCTGGCCGACCTGTGCGCGCTGGGCCTGCCGTTCGACTGGGACTGGGCGCTCGTGCACCTGCACAACGACCTGCGCCGGACGTACGGCGAGGAGTTCCTGCTGCACGGCCGCACGCACCCGATCAGCCACACGCTGGACCTCGCGTTCGGCTACTTCTGCACCTCGGTCATCGCCCGGCAGGTCGGCGACCGGACGCTCCTCGACCAGTTCGCCCCGCTCGCCGGCCGGTGGCGGAACGCGTTCGACCCGGCGACCGGGCTGCTCCGCGACTCGACGTTCTACGAGGGCGGCCGGTGGAACTACTCGTTCCGGCTGCTGCACGACATGGCGGCGCGGATCGACCTGGCCGGCGGCGACGACGCGTTCGTGGCGCTGCTGGACCGGTTCTTCGGCTACGGCGCCGACCCCGTGAAGCAGCCCGGCCTCGCGCCGTCCGAGGACGAGATGCTCGCCGGCTACGCGCTGCACCGGTTCGAGGGCCTGAACAACGAGCCGGACATGGAGGCCCCCTGGGCGTACCAGTACGCCGGGCGCCCCGACCGCACCGCCGAGGTGGTGCACGCCGTCACGCAGCAGCAGTTCGGCACCGGCCGGGGCGGCATGCCCGGCAACGACGACTCCGGCGGGCTCTCGTCCTGGTACGTCTGGGCGACTCTCGGGCTGTTCCCGGTCGCCGGCCAGAACCTGTTCCTGGTCAACGCGCCCGCGTGGCGCGAGGCCCGGATCGACGTCGGCGGCAAGCCGTTCACGATCGAGACCAGCGGGTTCGTGGAACCCGAGCCCGACCGCCCGGCCCAGTACGTGCAGCGGGTGCGGCTCGACGGGGTCGAGCTCGACCGCACCTGGCTGACCGGGACCGAGCTGCACGCCGGCGGGCGGCTCCAGGTCGACCTCGGCCGGGAACCGGGGCCGTGGACCGCCTCCGGGCGGCCCCCGTCCCTCAGCACGGGCGCCTGACGGCCCGCACCCCGCGCTCCCCATCCCCTTCCGCACGACCCTCCCGGAGGCCTGCCGTGACCGACGCGACCCTCAGCCCCACCGCCGACGCGGCACCCGCGCGCCGGGTCGACCGCCGCCTGGTGATCGTCGTGCGCGCCGACCCGGTGATCTGCGGCCACTCCGGGGAGGCGCGCAACCTCGCCGAGGCGGCGCTGGACCGCGGGTTCGACGAGGTCCGGATCGTCACGTGGCCGATCGACCGGCTGCAGGCCGCCGGGCTGCCGCTCAAGCCGCTCGACCGGGTGCTGCCCTACCGCGACGGCGTGGTCGTGGAGCGACCCGGGCCGGTGGGCGACTACAAGGTGCCGGACGGCCGCTACGTGGCCGGGCTGATCGGCCGGCTGGTCGAGCTGTTCACGGACGGGGTGCCCACCGTCGCGCTGTCGCTGTACCTCAGCCCGCACGCCACGGCCGTCGCCGACGCGGTGCACGTCGCCCGGCGCACCGGCCTGCCGGTGAACGTCACGACGGTCGCCGAGGCGGTCGGCTCGGACGTCACCAACGTCGTGCGCGCCTGCGTCGAGGCCGACCAGTTCGGTGCCGCCGCGCACGTGCTCGCGTCCTACCTGGAGCACGACGTCTGCCTGGCTGTGTCCGAGTACACCCGCGACCTGATCGTCTCCGAGGCGGAGGCCCTGGACGCGAAGCACGGCACGACGTTCGCCGCGCAGTGCCGCGAGCGGGTCCGGATCTCCTACCCCGCCGTCGACGTCGCGCAGTACCTCGCGCGGGACGACACGGAGACGGACGCGGTGCTCGGCGCGCGGGGCCTGGACCGCGACGGGTACGTGCTCTACCTGTCCCGGCTCGCGGCGGCGAAGGGCGTGGACGACCTGATCGACGGCTACGCCGCCAGCGGCGCCCCGACGACGCACCGCCTGGTGATCGCGGGCAACGGGCCCGAGGCGGCGCAGCTGCGCGCGCACGCCGCCGCGTCGCCCGTCGCGGACCGCGTGCTGTTCCTCGACGACGTGTCCGACGACGAGAAGCCGCACCTCATGGCCGGCGCTGCCGCGTACGTGCTGCCGAGCAAGCCGCGACCGGAGTTCGTCGAGACGTTCGGCATCGCGCTCGTGGAGAAGATGCTCTCCGGCGGCGGCCCGGTCATCACCACCGACACCGGCGGCATCCCGGAGGCCGTGGGCGACACGGCGATCATCGTGCCGGTCGAGGACCCCGCTGCGATCGCGGCGGCCCTGGACCGGGCGCTCGGCGTCGCGGGTGCCGAGCGCGAGGAGTGGGCCGACGCGGCGCGGGAGTTCGCGCTGCAGTTCGACCGCGCGGTGGTGCTGGACAAGATCCTCGAGGCGGTCGACGCGGTGGTCCCCGTGCGGGGGTGAGCGCAGTCGGCGGGGCGGCGGCGCGCCGCTCCGCCGCGCGTGGAGATGGGGCTGGACAGCGCAGAGCGCGGTGCGGCTAGCGTGATCGGCGTCGGTCCGGCAGCCGCCCCGAGGGACCGTTCGTCGACGTCGAGGAACGACGACCATGCAGGTCATCCCGAAGAGCTACGGCCGCCTGATCATCATGACCGAGGAGGAGATGCGCGAGAAGCAGGAGCAGGAGCTCGCGAGCATCGGCCTCGACCTGGAGACGATCGAAGAGCGGTACGAGACCTGGCAGCTCTCGCCGGAGCAGCGCATCGCGTACGAGGAGTACCTCACGCTGGGCAGGATGCTCGGTGAGTGACGACGCTCCCGGCCCTCCCGCGAGTCCCGACACCACGGACTCGCGGGAGGGTGTGTCCCTGGCGGACCTGACGGAGCTGTTCGCCGCAGACCTCCGGAGCACGCTGCACGGCGTCGTGCCGGGCGAATCCAGCACGTTCGAGATCCGTCGGACGGCGACCCCGCGGACCCACCAGATGGTCCAGCAGGTCCCGCCCAAGGGGATCCCGCTGACGGTCGACGGCCTCGTCGTGCTCCGGCTGCGCGCCACCTTCGACTGCGGCTGGGACCGCACCGGCCGCTTCCTCGCCGTCCGCCGGTCGACCGTGTCCGTCGCCGCGGAGGGCACCGACGAGCCGCTGTTCCGGTACGACTACGACGCGAGCTCCGACGACAACGTCCCGGCGGCGCACCTCAACGTGCACGGCCACCGCGACGAGCTGGTGTTCGCGATGATGGCGGCCGGGCACCGGCTGCGCGGCCGGGCCCGCACCTCGTCGGTCCGCCGGGGTCGGGTGCCGCGGGTGTCGACGTTGCACTTCCCGCTCGGCGGGCACCGGTTCCGGCCCTCGTTCGAGGACGTGCTCGAGATGCTGGTCCGGGAGTTCGGCCTCGACACCCGGCCCGGCTGGCGCGCGGCGGTCTGCGCGGGGCGGACCCGGTGGCGGGCGGTCCAGCTCCGCGCCGCGGTCCGGGACGACCCGGCGGGCGCGGCCGAGGCGCTCGTCGACCTCGGGTACGCGATCCGGCAGCCCGCGCCGGGCGGGGCGTCGGCGGTGTCGCGGTAGCGACGCAGCCCCAGCGACGGCTCAGTCGCGCGAGCGGCTCAGTCGCAGTAGTCGCAGATCCCCGTGCCCGGCAGCACCATCGAGCACGTCGGGCAGGTCTTCGTGAACTCGACCGGCTCCGGCTTCCTCGCCCGCGGGGTCGCGGCGGCGCGGGGCGCCCGCGGCGTCTTCGGGGCGGCCGACCGCGTCCGCGCCGGGGCGGCGGCACGCGCGGCGGCAGCGGCCTGCGGCACGTCGAACCCGCGCCGGGCCAGCAGCGCCTGCGCCGCGTCCTCGCCGCCGTGGAACTCGTCGGCGCCGGCGAGCCGCCCGGTCGCGAACCGGTGCGCCACCCCGAGGATCGCCGTCGCCGGGTAGGGACGGTCCTCGTGGAGGAAGAAGCCGCCACCGGCGGGGAAGCCGTAGACGCCGAGGAAGGCCTCGGCGCCGCGGGAGTCGTGCTCGGCGATGGCCTGGAGGATGTGCGCGCGCGTCACGGCGGAGAAGGTCGCCACGTCGCAAGAGCCTACGTCGTCCCCTCGGACCGATCCGCGGCCGAAGGGCCCGGGGCGCTGTGACGTCCCTTGCACCTCGCCCGGTGCCGACGAGGACGCCCCCGCGCTGCGACCCCGGCCGCTACCGTCGCGACCGTCGGAGGGGGACGGCCATGACGGCGCGATCGCGAGGGGGCGGGATCCGGTGAGCACCCGACGCGTCCGCCCCTGGCCGCTGCGGCACAGCGCTCGTCCGACCATCGACCTGACGGCCGACGTCCCGCCGGAGGAGGCGCTCGCGACCTTCGTCGCCGTGACCCGCGCGAGCCGCTACCGCGTGACGACGCCCTCCCCGACGACGGTGCGCGCCGTGCTCGGCCGCGGCTGGCTGCGGGCGGTCGCGGACCTGCTGAACCTGCCGCCGTCGGGCCCGTTCCTGCACGTCGAGCTGCATGCCGCCGCCGACCGGGTCGTCGAGGGCGCCCGGCTGCGCGTCACCTGCCGGCACGGCGGGCAGGAGGTGAACGCCGGCACCGCGGTGGCGGCGCTGCTCGACGCGGTGCTGGACCGGCTGGACACGCCGACCCGCGCGGCGGAGGCCTCGGCCTGGGGCGTCGGGCAGCCGATCTGACCGCGGTCCCGCCCGGCGGCGGCGTGCCGGTTCGCCGCGCGGACCGGTCCCGCAGCCGGTAGGAACAGGAGGCATGACCACCCGCGTCGGCTTCCACAGCTCGCACGAGCAGGTCCATCCGTCCGCCCTCCTCGCGGCGGTCCAGCACGCGGAGGAGGCCGGCTTCGACGCCGCCATGTGCTCCGACCACTGGGCACCGTGGGGCACGAACCAGGGCCACTCCGGCTTCGCCTGGACCTGGCTCGGCTCCGCCCTGGCCACCACCCGGCTGCCGTTCGGCACCGTGAACGCGCCCGGCCAGCGCTACCACCCGGCGATCATCGCCCAGGCGGCCGCCACCCTCGCCGCGATGTACCCGGGGCGGTTCTGGGTCGCGCTCGGCTCGGGCGAGAACATGAACGAGCACATCACCGGCGACCCGTGGCCACCGAAGCGGGAGCGGGACGCCCGGCTGCGCGAGTGCGTGCAGATCATCCGCGCGCTGCTCGCCGGCGAGGAGGTCACGCACCACGGGCTCGTCACGGTCGACCGCGCCCAGCTCTGGACGCTCCCCGAGGTGCCGCCCCGGCTGATCGGCCCCGCCGTGACGCCGGAGACCGCCCGGTCGCACGCCGACTGGGCCGACGGCCTGGTCACGGTCAACCAGGACCTCGAGACGATGCGCCGGGTCGTCGGGGAGTACCGGGACGCGGGCGGCCGCGGGCCGATCGCGCTGCAGGTGCACGTGTCCTACGCGTCGGACCCCGACGAGGCCTGGCGGCTGGCGCGCGAGCAGTGGGCGGGCAACGCCGCCGGGCCGCCGGCCTCGTGGGACATCGCGACGCCCGAGGCGTTCGACGAGCTGGCCGCCACCGTGGACGACGACACGCTGAGCACGGGGGTGGTGATCGAGCACGACCCGGCGCGGCTCCGGGACCGCCTGGTCGAGCTGGTCGAGGTCGGCTTCGACGAGGTCTACCTGCACCAGGTGGCCACCGACGTCCGGCCGGACCACGGCAAGCACGACGACGCCGCGCCGACGGTGACGCACCCGCCGTCGTCGCTGGACGCGTTCATCGACCTCGCGGCCGAGCACCTGCTCCCGGCGCTGCGGGCCGTGGACGCCGGCACCGAGGGGACGGACGCCGCATGAGGATCCGCGACACCGGCGACCTGTGGTGGAAGAACGCCGTCGTCTACTGCCTGGACGTCGAGACGTTCATGGACTGGAACGACGACGGCGTCGGCGACCTGCCGGGCCTGGTGCAGCGGCTCGACCACCTGGCCGACCTCGGCGTCACCTGCCTGTGGCTGATGCCGTTCTACCCGACCGCCGACCGGGACGACGGCTACGACATCACCGACTTCTTCGGCGTCGACCCGCGGCTCGGCGACGCCGGCGACCTGGTCGAGCTCATCCGGACCGCGAAGGACCGCGGCATCCGGGTCATCGCCGACCTGGTCGTCAACCACACCTCCGACCGCCACCCGTGGTTCAGGGCCGCGCGGAGCAGCCCGGACAACCCGTTCCGCGACTTCTACGTCTGGCGCACCGAGGAGCCGCCGCCCACGGCGGACGAGGTGATCTTCCCCGACCAGGAGCAGGGGATCTGGACGTACGACGAGCAGGCCGGCGCCTGGTACCGGCACCGGTTCTACCGGCACCAGCCCGACCTCAACACGGCGAACCCGCAGGTCCGTGACGCGATCGCCAAGGTCGTCGGCTACTGGGCGGAGCTCGGGCTCGCGGGGTTCCGGGTGGACGCGGTGCCGTTCATGCTCGCCGACGCCGCCAACTCCCCGCACGACGACATCGAGCACCCGCACGAGTTCCTCAAGGCGCTGCGGTCGTTCCTGAGCCGGCGGACCGGCGACGCGATCCTCATGGGCGAGGTCAACCTGCCGTACGAGCAGCAGCGGATGTTCTTCGGCGACCAGGACGGCGACGGGTCCGCCGAGGGCGACGAGCTCAACCTCCAGTTCGACTTCGTGGCCATGCAGCAGATGTACCTGTCGCTGGCCCGGCAGGACGCCGGCCCGCTGGCGCAGGCGCTGCGCGACCGCCCGCACATCCCGCACGACGCGCAGTGGGCGACGTTCGTCCGGAACCACGACGAGCTGACCCTGGACAAGCTGTCCGACGACGAGCGCGCCGAGGTGTTCGCGGCGTTCGGCCCCGACGAGGACATGCAGCTCTACGGCCGCGGGCTGCGCCGCCGGCTGCCGCCGATGCTCGACGGGGACCCGCGCCGGATCCGGATGGTCTACTCCCTGCTGTTCACGCTGCCCGGCACGCCCGTGCTGTTCTACGGCGAGGAGATCGGCATGGGCGAGAACCTCGCCGCCGACGGCCGGCTCGCCGTCCGCACGCCGATGCAGTGGACGTCCGGGCGCAACGGCGGGTTCTCGGCCGCGACCCCGCGCCGGCTCGCCGGCCCGGTCACCGACGGCGGGTACGCCCCCGCGCACGTCAACGTCGCGGACCAGCGGCGGGACCCGGACTCGCTGCTGTCGTTCGTGAAGACCCTCGTCCGCCGGTACCGGGAGTGCCCGGAGCTCGGCTGGGCGGAGCGGGCGGAGATCCTCGACCAGCCGCACCCGGCGGTGCTCGCCCACCGGTCGACCTGGCAGGACGCGTCGATGATCGCGGTGCACAACCTCGGCCCGGAGGCGGTCACCGTGCCGCTGCGGCTGCGGGACCTGGTCCGTGAGCCCGGCGACGCGGGACCGGCGGACGGGACGGCCACCGAGCGCAGCGCGGCGGGCGACGACGACCCGGTCCGCCTGGTCGACCTGCTGGAGGACGGGGCGTGCGAGGTCGACCCGGACGGCCGGGTCGAGGTCGAGCTGCCCGCGTACGGGTACCGCTGGCTCCGGGTCGTGCGCCCGGGCTCCCGCCGCCTGCTCTGAGGCAGGTCCGCCGAGCGCGGGGGTCCGCGCCGAGCGCGGTGGCTCCGGCTGCCGCGCTCGGCGCGACCTGCCGCGCTCGGCGGGCGCACCGGCGCGCCCCGCGGGTCAGGGGCGGGTGACCGTCCAGCGGCCCGCGGCCAGGTCCACCAGGCGCGGCAGGATGACGTCGCCCGCGGCGCGGAGGCCGTCGTGCAGGTACTCGTTGGTCACCCAGACCTGCGCGTTCCCGACGGCGTCCGCGGTCGCCGTCGCCAGGTCGAGGTCCACGTACGGGTCGTCGACGTACTGCACCGCGGCGACGGGCACCTCGTTGGCCGCGAGCCGCTCCGCGTCGTACAGGGCGGGCCAGGACGTCCGGGCCGCGAGCGCCTCCGCCGCGGCCCGGAACGGCCGCAGCGCCCGGATGTCGTCGAACATCCACGGGAACACCGCCTCCCCGGTCAGCGCGAGCGGCCGGGCGTCGGGCGCGTGGTCGGGCCGGCGGTCGAGCTCGGCCTGCGCGGCCCAGCCGCCGTCGCGCTCCCCCTGGTGGTAGATGACCTCCTGGAGCACCGCGTACAGCGGGTTCGCGTCGAACCCGGTCTGGGTCTGCACGGCGAGAGCGAACGCGTCGTCGGGCGCGCCGTCCGCGTCGAGGTCGACGGTGTCGAGCAGCCAGTGCAGCGCGTCGACCCCGGTGCTCATGCCGAACGGCATGCCGAGGGTCTGCAGCCGGTGCACGGTGAACGGGTCGCCGTCGGGCAGGGCGACGTCGCCGGCGGCGAGCCGGTCCGCGAGCGCCCCGAGCAGCTGGACGTCCTCCGGGTACCGGCGCGCGAACGCGGCGACCCGCGCGGCCTGCCGCGGGAACGTCCGCGCGTAGACGTCCTCGGCGCTCGCCGCGACGCCCGGCAGGCCGCCGGTCACGTAGCAGGCGGTCAGCGCCTCGGGGTGCCGGGACAGGTAGGTGAGCGTGAGGAACCCGCCGTAGGACTGGCCGAGCGTCGCCCACCGCCGCCCGCCGTACACCGCGCGGCGCACCGCCTCGGCGTCCTCGACGATCGCGTCCGCCCGGAAGCACGCCAGGTAGTCGGCCGCCTCCTCGCCCGTGCCGAACCGCGCGATCGACCGGCCGTCGACCCGGGACGACCGCCCGGTGCCGCGCTGGTCGAGCAGCACCACCCGGTGCGTGCGCAGGGCCGTCGACCACCAGCCGCCACCCAGAGGGCGCGGGCCCATGCCGCCGGGGCCGCCCTGCAGGAACAGCAGCAGCGGCAGGTCCTCGCCGTCGCGGGCCGGGTCGACCAGCTCGCGCGCGAACACCTCGATCGTCGGGTACCGGGACGGGTCCTCGCGGTCGACGGGCACCCGCACGCGGTGGTCCCGGACCAGCACCGGCGGCACCAGGCGCGGCTCGGAGGTGCGGACGGCGGACGTGCGGGCGCGACGGCGGGCGGCCGGGGAGGCGGGGGTCACGGCAGCACCCTAGGGTGTCGCGGACCGGTCCGGACCCGGCTCGGCACCCCGACGGCGGAGGACCCCGTGCCCGGACGGACCATCGTGATCACCGGCGCCAGCGACGGCATCGGCGCCGCCGCCGCGCGCCGGCTGGCGGCCCAGGGCGAGCGCGTCGTGCTGGTCGGCCGCGACCCGGCGCGCACCGCCGCCGTCGCCGCGGAGCTCGGCGCCCCGCACCACCTCGCCGACTTCGCCGAGCTCGACCAGGTGCGCCGCCTGGGCGCCGAGCTGCGCGGGGCCCACCCGCGCATCGACGTCCTGGCGAACAACGCCGGCGGCATCATGGGTCCGCGCGCCGTCACCGTCGACGGGTTCGAGCGCACCCTCCAGGTGAACCACCTCGCGCCGTTCCTGCTCACGCACCTGCTGCTGCCGACGCTCGTCGCGAGCCGCGCGTCCGTCATCGCCACCTCGAGCGTCGCGGCCGCGCGCTGGGGCCGGATCGACCTCGACGACCTCGGGAACGCGCGCGGCTACCGCCCCGAGCGGGCCTACGGCGACGCCAAGCTCGCCAACGTCCTGCACACGGTCGAGCTCCAGCGCCGGTACGGACCCGAGGGCCTCGCCGCGGTCGCGTTCCACCCGGGCGTCGTCGCCACCAGCTTCGCGAAGGAGACGAGCAGCCTGATGCGGTTCGTCTACCACACGCCCCTGCGCCGGCTGCTGACGATCACCCCCGAGCAGGGCGGCGGCTACCTGGCGGCGCTCGCGGCCGGCACCCCGGGGGTCGACTGGGAGCCCGGCGGGTACCTCGAGCAGGGCCGTCCCGCGGTGCCGCCGCCCGCGGCCGCGGACGCCGACCTCGCCCGCCGCCTCTGGGACGCCAGCGCGGCCCTCGTCGGCGTCTGAGGCGGCCCGGGGACGGCGGTGTTTCCGCGGCGTCACCGGCGCCGGTCCCGGGTGACACCTGCGTGAAATCCCGGGCGGGCCCCTGTCCCGGCGCTCCCCGGTCCCTCGACACTCGGCTCGGGCCGCACGGCCCGGCGACGACGCGAGCACCCCGGGGGCAGACCATGACGACCGACGACTCTCCCGGGAGCACCGGGCTCGCGGAGCCGGACCCGCCGTTCGGGCGGCTGGCCGTCGGGGCGCCGGCACCGCGGTGGCTGCACGCCGCCCTGTGCGCGGCGTGGGGCTGGGACCCGGCCCGGACGACGGTCGCTCTCCTGGCGCTGTCGCACAACGCGACGTTCCGGGTGTCGGTCGACTGGCAGCCGGTCGCGGTGACCCGGGTCGCGCCGCCCGCCTACATGGAGGACACCGCGGCGGTCGAGTCGGAGGTGGCGTGGATGACCGCCCTCGGGGAGGCGGGCGCCGTCCGGGTGCCCGTCGTGGTCCCGCCGGTGGACGGCCGGGACGTCGCCGTGGTGCCCGACGACGAGGAGCGGCACTGGGTCTGCCTGACCTGGCGGTACGTGCCCGGGCCCTCGCTGGAGGACGCGCTCGCGGGCGCTCGGCCCGGCGCCGCGGCCCCGGAGGTGTGGCACCGCCGGGTCGGCACCACCGCCGCCCTGCTGCACGAGCACGCCCTCGGCTTCCACCGGCCCCGCGACTTCGTCCGGCCCACCTGGGAGCCCGCGGACCTGGTCGGGCCGGGCAGCCGGTGGGGCGCGTGGGAGCAGGCCCGCCTGCCTCCGGCGGACCTCGCGCTGCTGGGACGGGCCCGCGACTCCGCCCTGGACGCCCTGCACGACGCGTCGCGTGCCCCCGACTCCTGGGGACTCGTGCACGCCGACCTGCGGCCCGGGAACCTGCTGCTCGACGGCGACGACGACGCCACGCTGATCGACTTCGACGACTGCGGGTTCTCCTGGTTCGTCCTCGACCTGGCCGCGGCGCTGTCGTACGTCGAGCACCTGCCCGACGCGCCCGACCGCGCGCAGGCCTGGGTGTCCGGGTACCAGGAGGCGCGCCCGCTGACCCGGCAGGACGCCCGGACCGCGTGCGCGCTGTCGATGCTGCGCCGGCTGCAGCTGCTGGGTCGGACGGTGACGGACCCGCGCGGCGGACCGTCCGGCGCGCTCCGCGCCGAGCAGCCGGCGGGCTCGGTCCTGGTGGCCGAGCGCTACCTGCGCTCGCCCACCTGGCTCCTCGCGTGAGCCGACGCGCGGTCGTGCCACGCTGAGGGGGTGACCGACGCATCCACCGCCGGGGGCGGGACCGGCGACCTCGCCCGGCTGACCGCGCTCATCCGCGAGTTCAGCGAGGAGCGGGACTGGGAGCAGTTCCACGACCCGAAGTCGCTCGTGCTCGCGCTGGTCGGGGAGGTCGGCGAGCTCGCGGAGCTCGTGCAGTGGCTGCCCGCCGGCGACGCGGTCGCGCACTTCGCCGATCCCGACCGCCGGCGGCGCGCCGGGGAGGAGATCGCCGACGTCCTCGTCTACCTGCTGCGGCTCGCGGACGTGATCGGGGTCGACGTGCTTGCCGCGACGCTCGACAAGCAGGCCGAGGCGCGGCGGCGGTTCCCCGTGGACGACGTGCGCGGGGTGGCGCCGCGGCGGGACTGAGCCCGCGTCACGCCGTCGCGCGGCGCCGGGGCAGGCCGAACCGGTCCAGGTCGTGCGCGACGTGCACGACGGCGGACCCCGCCGTCGCCCGCGCCCGCTCCCCCAGCGGCCCGAGGTCCTCGTAGCGCCCGGAGAAGTGGCTGAGCACCAGCGTGCGCGCGCCGGCCCGCGCCGCGAGTGCCCCCGCCTGCCCCGCGGTCAGGTGCCGGTACTCCGCGGCGAGCTCCGCGTCCTCGTCGGCGAACGTGCACTCCGCGAGCAGCAGGTCGGTGCCGTCCGCGAGCGCCTCGGCGCCCGGGCACGGGGCGGTGTCCATGACGACCGCCACCCGCTGGCCCCGCCGCGGCACGCTGACGTCCGCGAGCCGGACCGCGCCGAGCCGCCCCTCGCGCTGCAGCTCGCCCACCGCGGGCCCGGTGATCCCTGCCGCAGCGAGCCGGTCCGGCAGGAGCGTGCGCCCGTCGGGCTCCGCCACCCGGTAGCCGAACGTCTGCACCCGGTGCCGCAGCGGCTCGACCGCCAGTCCCGGGGCGACCTCGCCCGCCGCCCCCGTGCGGGTGCAGCCGGAGGTCGAGCCCCGGCGTCGCGAGCCCGACCAGCGCCCGCACCACCGCCTCGCCCTCCGCCGGGTAGTGCAGGTGCACCGGGTGCTCCACCCGGTCCAGCACCATCCGGGACAGCACGCCGGGCAGGCCGTAGCTGTGGTCGCCGTGGACGTGGGTGAGGCAGATGCGGGTGATCGACGGCGGCGCGACGCCCGCCAGCGTGAGCTGCCGCTGCGTGCCCTCCCCCGGGTCGAACAGGTACGCGTCCCGGTCCCAGCGGAGCAGGTAGCCGTTGTGGTTGCGCGTGCGGGTGGGGACCTGGGAGGCCGTCCCGAGGACGACGAGCTCGCGCACCACGCGGTCAGTGTGGCCGGGCGGGCGGACGGGCGCGAGGCGATTCTCGCGGGGTCACCGGCCGCTCGGCGCACCCGGGGCGGGTCCCCGCGGCGGAGCGACGGCGCGTCTGGACCGCTGAGCCCCACACGCCTAGGCCATCGAGTCGAACCGAGCTCGGAGCGAGGCTGCCAGGCGACCCAGCTCCTCGACCCGGAGGTGAGGGCACTCGTCCCAGGACCCGGGGTCGTACCACGGCACCGTCGGGGGCGTTCCTGGATGCCGGACGAACACGTGCTGGTGGAAGTGCGGCACCCGCAACCCGACGATGGCGCTGAACACCTGGTCGGTACCGAAGTGGTCGGCGAGCACGCGGGCCGCCCCCCAGCTCGCGCGAGCGACGGCAGACGCCTGCGTCCGGCTCAGATCCTGCCAGCGCGCGACATGCTCTCGGCTCTCGACGAAGAGGTAGCCGGCGATCGCCAGACCGGTCCCCAGAGCGGGCGGCCGATGGCTGACAACCGCGTGATCGTCCGTCCACAGGATGGGTCCCACCAGCTCCCCGACGCCGCGGTGCTTGTCGCAGATCGCGCATGGGACCGTAGGAGTGGCCATGCCAGCACGGTAGCCGGGCCGGCGAGCGACCCTGAGCGGCGCGGCGCACGAGCATCTCGGGTCAGGTCGGGGACGCGGAGTCCTCGGACGCCGGCGCCGTGTCCCCGACCCCGGCCCACTCCTGCAGCCGCGGGATCAGCACCCGGGCGTGCACCTCGAACCCCCCGAGCCGCACAGGCCGGTCCCGACCCGCCACGGTGACGACCACGGACTCCGACCAGGAGGGCCGGCCGTGGATGTTGCCGTCCACCGCCAGGACCGCCTCCCGGGGGACGCGCAACGGGCGCCACCGCCGCTCGAGGAGCAGGGCGTCGTCGGTGAGCACGAGCGTCGCCCGGAGGTCGGTGACGGCGAGGACCACCGCCATCACGATGAGCAATCCGGAGAGGCACACGAAGACCACGGCGAGGCCATGGTCCTCGCCGCCCAGGCGTGGCACCCAGGACGCCAGGAGGAGAGCCTGCCCGGCTGACCCGGCCCACAGCCAGCGCCCAGGACGCGCGGTCCTCGCGACGACCTCGCGCATCGGCCCTCCTCGTGTCGCCCGGCGGGCTGCGGCGCGGGCTGACGGCGTCGCAGCCATGATGCCGCGGGCGCACCGGGCCGACCACAGGACGGTCGCCGCGCCGGCCTCCCCGGGGCATGCTGCCTCGCCCGGGCGCGGGCCGGCCCCACACGCCGCGCGCGGGTGAACGGGGCGCGCCTCAGGCCAGCGCGGCCAGCAGCCGCTGCTCCGTGCGGCCGACGATGCCGAGCAGCGTCGCGTCGTCTCCGTACGCGCGGGCGAGGATCAGCCCGCCCTGGATCGCGGCGACCGCGTCCAGCGCCTGCGCCGCCGCCTCCTCGCGCCCGAGGCCTCCGGTGCGCAGCGCCTGGGCCAGCGCGTCCACCCAGTCGGTGAAGTACGCCCGCACCTCCTCGGTGAAGGTCTCCTGGCCCTCCCCGAGCGTCATCGCGGCGAACAGGCAGACGCGCTCGCGGGAGACGAAGTAGTCGGCGACCTCCCGCGACACGGCCTCGACCGCCTGCTGCGCGTCGTCGGCCGACCGGAGCGGCGCGAAGACCCGGTCCTCGAACCACTCGCGCACCCTGGTCGAGCACGGCGCGGGCCATGTCGGTCTTCCCCTCGGGGAAGAAGTGGTAGAGGCTGCCGCGGCCGATGCCGGTCTCCTGCTGGATGACCGACAGCGAGCCGCTCTCGAAGCCGCGCGTGCGGAAGACCCCGGCGAGGGCGAGCACCGCGTCCGCGCGGTCGAGGACGGTCTTCGCCATCAGAGCCCGAGCTCGCTCAGCCCCGGGTGGTCCGCCGGGCGGGGGCCGGAGACGTCCCAGAAGAACTTCCGCTCCGACGCGTCGATGGCGACGTCGTTGATGCTCGCGTGGCGGTGGGTCATGAGCCCATCCTCGTCGAAGCGCCAGTTCTCGTTGCCGTAGGCGCGGAACCACTGCCCGTCGGCGTCGCGGTACTCGTACGCGAACCGCACCGCGATGACGTCCCCGGTGAACGCCCACAGCTCCTTGATGAGCCGGTAGTCGAGCTCGCGTTCCCACTTGCCGGCGAGGAAGTCGACGATCGCGGGACGACCCTGGACGAACGTGGAGCGGTTCCGCCACCAGCTGTCCTCGCTGTACGCGAGGGAGATGCGCTCGGGGTCGCGGGTGTTCCACGCGTCCTCGGCGGCGCGCACCTTCTGGACGGCGGTGGCCTCGGTGAACGGGGGGACCGGAGGACGGGACATGGCGGGCTCCTTCAGATCAACTCTGTACCGATCGGTACGTCGTGTACTGAAAGGTACAGCGTCGACACCACCGGGTCAACAGGTCGCCCCGACGCCGCTCCGACACCGCGGGCCCCGCGTCGTGCGCGCCACCCGCCGCGAGTCCGCGACGCCGGGACGACCACAGCCCGCAGAACCGTCGTCGTCCCCAGGCCACGGGTACGCGCCCTGGCGTCGAGCGATGGGTCGCGTCAGCCTCGGGAGACCGCGGCGCGCCGGGCGTCGCCGACCCGGGAGGCGAGCACCGTGCCCCACGTGGCCAGCAGCACCCCGACCGCGTACCAGAGCAGGTCGGTGGCGACGAAGGTCGTGCCGAGCAGGTACCGCAGCGGCGGCCACGCGTCCGTGGCGGCGGCCGGGGCGCCGGTGAGCTGCGCCAGCTCGACCGCACAGCACAGCCCGACCGCGAGGCCGGCCCGGGCCGGGGTCGACCACCGGGGCACGGCGAGCCCGACGAGCAGCGTCACGAGCGCCGCGTACAGGGCGTCCCCCAGCGCGTCGGCGACGGCCCCGGAGCCGTACCGCGCGGTCGCGAGCCCCGCCGCCACGACGAGCGCGGCCGCCACCGCGGTTCCCGCCCACGGGCGTCCGCCCTGGTCACGCCTCGTGCGCACCGCGCCACCTCCCGCACCGACGCTAGGCCGCCCCCGTTGTTCCGGGGCGGCGCGCCGAGCCGGACCGGGAGGAGGTGTCGTGTCGGTCCCGTGTGCGACCGTTCCGCGGTGACCCGCACCGCCCGCTCCGCCCGCGCCACCCTCCCCGCCTCGCCCCGACGCCGCCCGCCGGCGACGAGCCGGCGGGGTCGCGCCGGCCGGCGGCTGGGCTGGGCGTGGCTGGTGCTGGTGGTCGCGGTGGCGCTCGGCGCCGGGATCCCGGTGTGGTCGGACGCCCGCGAGTCCGCGCGGTTCCCGGTCACCGCCGCCGATCTCGACCGCGCCCGCTCCGAGCTCGCCGGGCTCGACGTCAAGGGCCGTGCCCCGAAGACGGGCTACGACCGCGAGCAGTTCGGCCCCGCGTGGGCGGACGTCGACCGCAACGGCTGCGACACCCGCAACGACGTGCTCGCGCGTGACCTCACGGACGTGACGTTCGAGGAGGGGACGCACGACTGCGTCGTCCTCACCGGCAGGCTCGCGGACCCGTACACCGACGAGGTGATCGATTTCGAGCGCGGGCCCCGCAGCGCGGAGGTGCAGATCGACCACGTCGTCGCGCTGTCCGACGCGTGGCAGAAGGGCGCGCAGCAGTGGGACGCGGAGACCCGCCGCCAGTTCGCCAACGACCCCGCCAACCTGCTCGCGGTCGACGGCCCCGCCAACGGCGCGAAGGGCGACGGCGACGCCGCGACCTGGTTGCCGCCGAGCACCGGGTACCGGTGCGCGTACGTCGTCCGGCAGGTCCGGGTGAAGGCCGCCTACGGGCTGTGGGTGACGCAGGCCGAGCACGACGCGATGGGCCGGCAGCTCGACGGCTGCACGGTGGCGGGCTGACGCGACATCCCGCGCGCGGGACTCATCGGCTCGCTCCGGGCTCCAGGGCTATCGCCGCGAGGTGGTGCACCACCCGGCCGGCGAAACCCGGACAGCCGGCCCTCCGAAGCGCGTCGGCGAGCCCCACCCCTCCACTGTGCGCACGGTGGTAGGCCTCCTGGGCTCGCGCGGCCGCGCGCACCAGGTGAGGTGCCAGGTCGTCGATCGCGAGGAAGAACGCGTCAGGCGGATACACCTCGTACGGCGCCATCGCCCGCACGTCCGGTGCGGTGAATCCGCCGTCGGCGGTGAGAACGATGTCCACGCCGCCTGCGACCGCAGCCGCGTGCACGTGCTGGTCGTCCCTGTCCCCGGGAAACGATCCGTCGACGGTGAAGTCCTCGATCCGCCCGCCCTCGAGGGACCCGCAGATGCCGTCCCGGACTCGAGCAGTGCGCGCCCCGTCCCACTCCGGGTGCGCGCGGCGCTGGCGGTAGAGGACCTCCGCGAGGATGTCCTCGGTCCAGTAGGTCCGGTACGGCGGTGTCTCGCTCTGCAGCTGCACGAGGATCAGCCAGTCGCGGAGCGTGCGCGAGTACAGGACGTTCGCGTCCGCCAGGACCCGCAGGGTGCGCACGCCCGCACGTTAGGCGTCCGCCCGCGCACTCAGCCGCGGCCCCGCCACCTACTCGTCCTCGGCAGCGAGCAGCTCTTCGAACGCGCGCCGCTGCCGCTCGAGCCGCGCCCGGCGGAACGCCACGACGTCCGCAGTCCGGAGTCTCGTGTGCGTCCCCACCTTGCGGGCCGCGATCTCGCCGCCCGCGACCAGCTTCATGAGCGTCGGCCGGGAGACGCCGAGCAGCTCCGCCGCGGCCGTCGTCGTCAGCTCGTCCGGCTGCGCGCCGACAGTCACGGTCCCGCCCGCCGCGACCGCGTCGACCACGGCGGTGATGAGCCGGGAGAGCTCTGCCGGTGCGGCGCCCGCGACGCCTCGGGCGTCCAGCACGGCCCAGCCCTCACCCCGCGCAGCCAGCGCCGCCACGTCGCGGGCCTGCTCGCGCTGACGGGCGCTCGTCACGAGCCGCCGCGCGTCCGTCGCCGTCGCCATGGGTCACCTCCGGGGTCTCCGGATACGAGTGTCGCGGGTTGCAGATGTAGGTGCAACCCCCGTCTGCTTCCGATCTCAGAGCAGCGGCCGCTCCAGGATCCACGAGCCGCCCAGCACCAGCGCCCCGCCGCACACCAGCAGGAACACCGTCACCCACACGCCGCCCGGCACCCGGGTCAGCCGCGCCAAGATGTCCGCGTCCGAGGTCCCGCGGCCGCGCGCCCGCCGGCGCTGGGACTGCATCTCCAGCACCGCGCGCGGCGCCCCGAGCAGCAGGAACCAGGTCACCGCGTACGCCACCGCGACCTGCACGGCGGCGCTCCCCCACCACGAGACCCCCACCAGCACGACGCCCGTCGCCAGCACCGCCCACAGGCCGTACCAGTTCCGGATCTGCACCAGGACGAGCACCAGCACGACGAGCAGCGCCCACAGCAGCCCGACCGCGTACCCCCGCCCGAGCAGCCACGCCGCCGCGAGGCCGAGCACCGCGGGCCCGACGTAGCCGGCGAACGCCGTCGCCACCATCCCGGCGCCGCGCGGCTTGCCGACGGACACCGTCAGGCCCGACGTGTCCGAGTGCACCCGGATGCCCGACAGCCGCCGCCCGGACAGCACCGCGACCAGCCCGTGCGCCGCCTCGTGCACGATCGTCAGCAGGTGCCGGGAGACGTGCCAGAGCGTCGGGACGGCCAGGCAGAGCAGCGCGGCGGCCAGCGTGCCGAGGAGCACCACCTGGCCCGGGGCGGGCTGAACGGTGGTCGCGCGGTCCCAGATCTCCCCGGGCAGCGTGCGCAGGGCGTCGAGGAACCCGCTCACAGGCTGTCGAGGGTCACGTCGGCGAGCTCGACGGTCAGGTGCAGGCCGTCGGCCTCGACCGCGGCGCCCGTCACCTCGGCGCCGGCCGGCAGCTGGTCGGTCACGTCGACCTCGGCGATCCGCGAGGCCAGGCCGTCGGGGAGCAACCCGGCGTCGATCGTGAACCCGCCCAGCGAGGCGCTGGTGATGGTCGCGACGAGACCGTCGGCGCCCGCGGGCGCGAGGGTCAGGGTCACGCCGACCGGGACGCCGGCCACGGCGCCGGTGGCCACCAGGGCCTCGCCGTCGACCGCGAGCGCCAGGTCCCAGCCGGTGCGCTCGCGGAGCAGGGACTCCAGGGCGGCGGTCGGCACGGTCGCGGTCGCGACCACGTGCTCGGCGCCGCGCGGCTCCCGGACCGCGACGCCGGTCGCGACGACGTCGAGGTCCGTGACGTCGAGCCCGCGCAGCGTCGCGCCGGTGGCGGTCAGGTGCACGTCGTCGAGCGTGCCGCGGGCGAGCTGGGTGAGGAACGGGAAGCCGGTGACGTCGACCTGCGGGTCGGTGGCGCCGAGCTGGGACCGCACCGCGTCGGCGGCCACGTCCTCGGCGATCGAGTGGGTGACGCGATCGGCGAGCAGGGTCCCGCCGACGAGGACGAGCACGGCGGCGGTCAGGCCGACCACGCATCCGACGCGACGGCGGGGGCTGCGGGTGCGGGTCACGCCCCGAGGGTACGGGCCGGCCACGCCCGCGCGGGTCCCGGACGTGGCCCGGCGCAGGACCTTCACCCCGCCGACGCATCCGGGTGGTGGCGCGCAGCCACGGGCGCGAACCCGTCCGGATCGGGACGAACGACCCTGCCGACCGCCCGGTCGGTATCCGACGATCGAGAAGTCTCGCTGATCCGTCAGGAACCCCGGCGCCACCCCCAGCCGCGCCGCACCCGCCCCAGGAGGACCCGACATGACCGCCACCTTCGACCACGTCCTGCAACCGGGCCGCATCGGCTCGCTCGACCTGCCCAACCGCGTCGCCCTCGCCCCCATGGGCACCGAGATGGGCACGCACGAGGGCCTCATCACCGAGCGCGAGATCGCGTACTACACCGAGCGCGCCAAGGGCGGCACCGGCCTGGTGATGACCGGCATCTCGGCCGTCTCGCAGGACTACGAGGTCATCAACCCGGGCCTGTGCCGCGTCGACACCGACGCCGCGCTGCCGGGGCTCACCGCGCTGGCGGAGTCGGTCCACCGCGTCGGCGGGAGGATCTCGCTCCAGCTCACGGCCGGCCTCGGCCGGAACATCAACAACGTCGACCCGGAGCGGCTGCCGATCTCGGCGTCCGACAACCCGCACTACGCGCACCCCGAGGTGCTGTGCCGACCGCTCGAGGTCGACGAGATCCGGGTGATCGTCCGCCGGCACGCCGAGGCCGCCGCCCGCGCCGCGCAGGCCGGGATCGACGCCCTCGACATCCACGGCCACACCGGCTACCTGGTCGACCAGTTCATGAGCCCTGTGTGGAACCGGCGCACGGACTCCTACGGCGGCTCGACCGAGAACCGGTGCCGGTTCGCCGTCGAGATCATCCGGGCCGTGAAGGAGGCCGCACCGGGCCTGCCGGTGTCGTTCCGGCTGTCCGTCGACCACCGGTTCCCGGGCGGCCGCACCGTCGAGGAGTCGCGGAAGATCGCCGTGGTGCTCGAGGCCGCGGGCCTGGACCTGCTCATCGCCGACGACGGCTCGTACGAGGCGATGGACTACGTGTTCCCGCCGTACTACCTCGGCGACGCGTGCATGGCGCCCGCCGCGAAGGCGATGAAGGAGGTCCTGTCCATCCCGGTGATGGCGGTGGGCAACCTGACCCCGGAGAACGCCGAGGCCGTCATCGCGGCGGGCGAGGCCGACTTCGCGGGCATCGGCCGCGGCCTGATCGCCGACCCCGAGTGGGCGAACAAGCTCCGGGAGGGCCGCCGGGGCGACGTGCGCCCCTGCATCCGGTGCAACGCGATGTGCGTCGGCCACGCGTTCTTCGCCGAGGCGCTGGGCTGCGCGGTCAACCCGCAGGTCGGCTTCGAGCGCGAGCGGGTGCTGACCATCGCGCCGCGGCCGAAGCACGTCGTCGTCGTGGGCGGCGGCCCCGGCGGGCTGGAGGCGGCCCGGGTGGCCGGGCTGCGCGGCCACCGCGTCGACCTGTACGAGAAGGGGACGAACCTCGGCGGCGTGCTGTGGCCCGCCGCGACGCCGGAGTTCAAGAAGGAGCTGCGCGGCATGGTCGGCTGGTGGGAGCGGCAGCTCGCCGACCTCCCCGTCACCGTGCACCTCGGCACCGAGATCACCGCCGACTCCCCGGAGCTCGACGGCGCCGACCAGATCATCGTCGCGACGGGTTCGCTGCCGGTCGTGCCGCGGTCGATCCCCGGGATCGACGGCCCGAACGTGGTCGAGGTGCTCGACTTCCACCTCGGCACCCCGGTCGGGCAGCGGGTCGTCGTCGCCGGCGGCGGGCTGTCCGGCGCGGACTCCGCTCTGGAGCTCGCCCAGGCCGGCCACGAGGTGACGATCGTCGAGATGGCGTCCGAGATCGCGAAGGACATGATCGTCATCAACCGGATCACGCTGCTCCGGCAGCTGGCCGAGGCGGGCGTGCGGATCCTCACCGGCCACACCGTCACCGCGGTCGACGAGAAGGGCCTGTCCGCCACCGGCCCCGACGGCGAGGAGGTGCACGTCGACGCGGACACCGTCCTGTCGGCGTTCGGCGTCCGCCCGGACACCGCGCTGCCCGAGGCCCTGGGCGGCCGCGCGAACGTGGTCCCGGTGGGCGACTGCGTCAAGCCGGCCAAGGTCGGCGAGGCGATCAACGCGGGCTTCCTGGCGGCCTACGCGATCTGACCGGGGACGTCGCCCCGGACCCCCGCCCGGTTGCGGGGGTCCGGGGCCCGACGTTGACTCGTGGCAGGCATCCACCTGCGCCACGACGGGAGCGGACATGGGCATCGGGGACTTCGTCGACAAGGCCAAGAAGGCCGTCGCCGGCAACGAGGACAAGATCGCCGGGGCGATCGACAAGGCCGCCGACGCGGTGAAGTCGCGCACCTCGGACTCCACCGACCGCAAGGTCGACCAGGCCACCGCGAAGGCGCGCGACTTCCTCGAGAAGCAGAAGCGCGAGGGCACCCACGAACCGCCGGTGCGGCACCCGGAGCGCACCGACCCGCCCGCCCTCTGAGCCGCGGCATGGCACCCACGACGCCGGTCGAGACGCCGGTCCTGTTCGTCCTGCACGGCGCCCGCGGCGACCTCGCCGAGCGCATGGTCTACCCGGGGCTCGCCCAGCTCGCGACGCGCGGGCTGCTGCCGGAGCGCTGGGCGCTCATCGGCACCGGCCGCAAGCCGATCGGCGACGACGAGCTCGCCGACCTGGTCCGGTCCTCGCTCGAGGAGCACGGCGAGCCGGGGCACGCCGACGCCCTCGACGGCCACGTGTCCTACGCGCTGACCTTCACCGAAGACGAGCCGGGCGAGCTCGTCGACGCGGTCCGGGACGCCCGGCGCGACCTCGCCGCCGGTGACGACGGGGACGTGACCGTCGTCCACTACCTCGCGGTCCCGCCGTCGGCGTTCGCCCCGACGACGCGGGCCCTGCGCGCCCACGGCATGGCCGAGGGCGTCCGCGTGGTCTACGAGAAGCCGTACGGCACCTCGCCGGAGTCGTTCGAGGAGCTCGACGCCCTGGTGCACGAGGTGCTCGGCGAGGACCAGGTGTTCCGGATCGACCACTTCCTCGGCAAGGAGGCGACCCAGAACCTGCACGTGCTCCGGTTCGGCAACGAGCTGTTCGGCGGGGTGTGGAACCGGCGGCACGTGGCGCAGGTGCAGGTCGACGTCCCCGAGACGCTGGACGTGGCCGACCGCGCGGACTTCTACGACGAGACCGGCGCCGCCCTGGACATGCTGGTCACGCACCTGTTCCAGATCGCGGCCGAGGTCGCGATGGAGCCGCCGGCGGCGCTCGACGCGGACCACCTGGCGACGGCGCGCGAGGCCGTGATCGGGTGCTTCCGGCCGCTGGACCCCGCCGAGGTCGTGCTGGGCCAGTTCGACGGCTACCGGGACATCGACGGCATCGCCGACGACTCGACGACGGACACGTTCGTCGCCGCGCGGCTGTGGGTGGACAACGACCGCTGGCGCGGCGTGCCGTTCCTGCTCCGCACCGGCAAGCGCATGGCCGTGTCCGCGCAGCGGGTCACGCTGGTGCTGAAGACGCCGGACGAGCTGTTCGGCGAGCCGGCGGGGCCGGGCCGGATCAGCCTGTCGCTGGCGGGCGACGGCGCCATCGACATCACGACGACCGTCAAGCAGCCGGGGCCGGACCTCCGGCTCGCCACCGGGACGGCCTCGCTCGGGCTGGACGACGTCGAGCCCGGCGACCCGATCACGCCGTACGCGTCGCTGCTGCACGACGTGCTGGTCGGCGACCGGACGCTGTTCACGACGCCGCACGGGCTCGAGGCCGCCTGGCGGGCGTTCGCGCCGCTGCTCGGACCGGACCGGCCCGACCCTGAGCCGTACGAGCCCGGCTCGTGGGGCCCCGTCCGGGCCGACGACCTGGCCGGCCCGGACGGGTGGGTCCTCACTCGTAGCTGACGGCGTCCAGCACCCGCATCCGGGCCGCCCGGGTGCCGGGCCACAGCGCGGCCAGCACCCCGACGACGACGGCCAGCCCGAGCATGCCCACCAGGTTCCCCCACGGGATCACCAGCTCGGACAGGCCGTCGTCGGCGTACACCGACGGCAGGGCGGAGGCGAGCGCCACCCCGACGACGAGCCCGACGACGGTGCCGAACACCGCCGTGAGCACGGACTCGACGGTCACGGTGCCCGCGAGCTGGAGCCGGCCCAGGCCGACGGCCCGGAGCAGCCCGATCTCCCGGGTGCGCTCGATGACGGACAGCGCGAGCGTGTTCACGATGCCCAGCACCGCGATCACCACGGACAGGCCGAGCAGGGCGTACAGGATCACGAGGACCTGGTTGACCTGGTCGGCGAGGTTCGAGACGAACTCGTCCTGGGTCAGCACCGAGACGACGACGTAGGGCGCCACCGCCGCGGTGACGGCGTCCTTCAGCTCGTCGACCCCGACCCCGGCGGCGGCGTCGACCGCCAGCAGGTCGACCATCTGCTGCTCGGGCGGCACCAGGGCGTCCAGCACCTCGGTGCCGACGACCACCGGGGCGCCGATCACGTTGGTCGTGAACACCGCGCCGACCGTCACGTCCCGGGGCCCCGTGGCGCCGGTGATCCGCAGGGTGTCCCCGACGGCCCAGCCCTGCTCCTTCGCCGGGTCCTCCTGGACGGCCGCCTCGCCGTCCGCGAGCGACGCGAGGTCCCCCTCGATCGTCGTCGCCTCGATCGTCCGGTCGAACAGGTCGTCGCGGACGCCCGCGACGATCTGCGTCCCGGACCCGTCGCCGTCCGAGGACACCTCGAGCGGCGCGAACGCGAACGCCGCCGTGCCGCCGACCTCGGGCAGCGCGTCGACGTCGGCGATCGCGCCCTTGGGGAGGTCCCGGGTGGCGGACTGCAGCACCACGTCGGCGTGCAGCTGCGACTCGACGACCCCGGCGACCGAGGCCTGCGCGGAGGTCGCGATCACGGACACGCCGCCGACCAGCGCCATGCCGATCATCAGCGCGCCCGCGGTGTTGGCGGTGCGGCGCGGGTTGCGCACCACGTTCCCGCGCGCCAGCCGTCCGACGGGTCGCAGCAGCCGCACGAACGGCCACGCGAGCGCCCCGACGACGGTCCGCGCGAGGCTCGGCGCCAGCATGAGCACGCCGACCAGGACCGCGCCGGCGCCGGCGCCGAGCGCGGCGTCCAGCGTCTCCTCGCCGGTGTTCAGCACGGCGGCGAGCACCGCCGCGACGCCGAGTCCCGTGAGGAGCGTGCCGAGGACCGCGCGCACCCGGATCGAGCGCTCGGGCACCGCGACGTCGTCGCGCATGGCCTCGACCGGCGGCACCAGGGCGGCGCGGCGCGCGGGCACGGCGGCGGCGAGGACGCTGACCACGGTCCCGACGACCAGCGAGACACCGATCGTCGCGCCGTCGACCGGGATGTCCCCGGCCAGGTCCATCCCCATCGCCTCGAAGACGGACTTGAGCCCCTGCACCAGGCCGAGCCCGCCGGCGATGCCGAGCGCGGACCCGATGAGCCCGACGACCGCCGCCTGGACCAGGATCGACGTGAACACCTGCGCCGGCGACGCCCCGACCGCGCGGAGCAGCGCGAACTCGCGCATCCGCTGCCGGACCGACATCGCGAAGGTGTTGGAGATGATGAACGCGCCCACGAACAGCGCGATCGCGGCGAACACCAGCAGGAACGTGGTGATGAAGCCGAGCATCTCGCCGATGGCGTCCTTGTTCTCGTCGCGCAGCTCCTGCCCGGTGACGACCTGCAGGTCGCCGGGGACGAGCGGGGCGATGGCGTCGACGAGCTCGGCCGGCGTGGTGCCGTCCTCGGCGTAGACCGCGATGTCCGCGACGTCGCCGTCGGGCGCGAACAACGCGTAGCCCGTGCCCGGGTCGACGACCACGAGCGTCGCGCCGGCCATGGGCGCGCCCATGTCGAACCGGCCTACGACCTCGGCGTCCGACAGCTGCCCGCCGAGGACGACCTGCGTGGTGTCGCCGACCTCCAGCCCTGAGGACGCCAGCGTGGCCGTCTCGAGCGCGATCTCGCCCGGGCGCTCCGGGCCGCGGCCCTCGACGACGTCGAGCGACGGGTCGTCCGGCAGGTAGGAGAACACCAGGCTGGGCGCCTGCGTGCTCTGCACGGCTGTGCCGTCCGCGCCGACCAGGACGATCGAGCCCTGCGCCTCGGGGATCGCGTGGGCGACCCCGTCGAGGGCGGCGATCTCGTCCGCGAGCGTCATCGGCACCGCCGGGCCGGCCGTGGTGCCCTCGACCACCGACGAGCCCTCGGCGGGCTCCGCGCGGACGTAGGCGTCGCCGGGGGTGCCGGCGTCGACGATGCCGTCGAAGGTGCTCGACATCATCGTGCGGAGGGAGAACGTGCCCGCGACGAAGGCGACGCCCAGGGCGACCGCCAGCAGGGAGAGCAGGAACCGGACGAGGTGGGCGCGGATGCCGCGCAGCGCCACCCGCAGCATCAGCGCGACCCGTCGGCGGCCGCGACGGCGACCGACGCGACGGCACCGGCCGGGGCCGGGCGCAGGGCCGCGAGCGCGGCGAGGACGGAGTCCGGGGTGGGGTCGGTGAGCTCGCCGACCAGGCGCCCGTCCGCGAGGAACAGCACCCGGTGCGCGTAGGACGCCGCGGTCGGGTCGTGGGTCACCATGACGACGGACTGGCCCAGGTCGTCGACCGAGCGGCGCAGGAAGCCCAGCACCTCGCCGGACGACGTCGAGTCCAGGTTGCCGGTCGGCTCGTCCGCGAACACCACCGAGGGCCGCGACACCAGGGCGCGCGCGCAGGCCACGCGCTGCTGCTGACCGCCGGACAGCTCCGTCGGCTTGTGCCCCAGCCGGTCCGCCAGGCCCACGGCCTGCACGACGGCGTCCAGGTGCGCCCGGTCGACCGGGCGGCGCGCGATGTCCAGCGGCAGCGTGATGTTCTCCAGCGCCGTCAGGGTCGGGACCAGGTTGAACGCCTGGAACACGAAGCCGAGGTGGTCGCGGCGCAGCCGGGTCAGCTTCCGCTCGTTCATCGCGCTGACCTCGAGGCCGTCCACCACCACGGTGCCGGCGTCCCCGCGGTCCAGGCCCGCCATGCAGTGCATCAGGGTCGACTTGCCGGACCCCGACGGGCCCATGATCGCGGTGAGCTCCCCGCGGGCGAAGTCCACGTCGACGCCGTCGAGTGCCCGCACCGCCGCCTCGCCCGTGCCGTACGTCTTCACCAGACCGCGCGCGCTCGCGATCGGCGTGCCGTCGTTCGTGGCCATGATCCTCATCCCTGGTCGTGGTCGCTCCCCTGCCAACCTGTGGATCGTCCCGCCCTCCCCTCGCACGCGGGCATCCGGGAGCACCCTGGTCCGCCCCTGATCCCGCCCCCGAGGGACCGAGGTCCCGACGCAGCCGGACTGTGGCGCGGGTCACACCCGCGGCCTACGCTGGTGCCGAGGTGCTCCGATGGCGTGGTGGCTGGTGCTCTGGCTCGTGCTGCCGGCGCTGACGTTCGCCGTCGTGCTCAGGCTGATCCCGGGGGCGGAGTCGTCGCCGCGGCGGCGCGCTGCGCGCGAGCGCCGTCGGGCCCGGGTGGCCGGGCTGCTCGACCGGGTCGCCACCCGGGTGCGGCACGGCCGGCACGGCGCACCCCCGCCGCCCGACCCGTTCGACGCCCTGCACGTGCAGGTCCGGCTCGGGATCGTGGCCGACCACCTGCGGCGGCTCGAGGAGGACGCGCACGCCTGGGCCCGGGCGGAGCGGATCATCGCGAGCCAGCTCGCCTACGACGCGCTGCTCGCGGAGGCGTGCCGGCTCGCGGGGGTCGAGGTGCTGCCGCGGGCGAAGGGCGACCCGTGGGAGCGGATGCGCGAGGAGGTGGAGCTGGCGTCGCGCGGGTGGACGTGGTGAGGCGCGGCCGGTCCCAGCGCGGCGGCCGGCGTCCGGCGACCCCGGGGCGCCTCAGCCCGCGACGACCGTGAGCGTGCTCGACCCGTCGGTCCGCCGGCGCACCTCGATCCGCTCCGCGACCGCCTGCTTGAGCGCCTCGACGTGCGACACCACCCCGACGACCCTGCCGCCGGCGCGCAGCTTCCCGAGCTCGCCGAGCACGGCGTCGAGGGTGTGCGGGTCGAGCGTGCCGAAGCCCTCGTCGATGAACAGCGTGCCCAGCTCGACGCCGCCCGCCTCCGCGGTGACGACGTCGGCCATGCCGAGCGCGAGGCACAGCGACACGTAGAACGTCTCGCCCCCGGACAGCGTGCGGGGGTCGCGCGCGGCGCCGGTCGTGTGGTCCACCACCCGCATCGCCAGACCGGTGCGCCGGGTGCGCACGTCCTCGCGCTCGTCGCTGCGCTCCAGCTCGTACCGGCCGTCGGACATCTCGCGCAGCCGGTCGTTCGCGGCGGCGACGACGTCCTCGAACCGGCGGACGAGCACGTAGGTCGCGAGCGACAGCGCGCGGGCGTTGTCGGCGTCGGCGCCGCCGGCGAGCCGGGCCATGCGGGTGACCGGGGCGGCGTGCTGCTCGGCCGTGGCGAGCGCGGCGGCGGACTCCGTGACGTGGCGTGCCGCGTCCGCGGCGCGCGCCGCCCGGTCGCGGACGGAGCCCAGCTGCGCGCCGGCGGCGTCGGCGGCACCGACGGCGTCGGCGAGCGCCTGCTCGAGCTCCGCCACCTCGGCGGCGAGCGCGCGCGGGTCCCCCGCGGCGAGGTCGGCGAGCTCCGGGTCCCGGAGACCCTGCTCCACCCGGGCCACGGCGGTGCGGTACGCCTCGACCGCGCGCTCGGCGGCGGCCACGTCGGCGGCCTCCGCGATCGCGGCGCGGGCGGAGTCCTCGTCCCCGAGGTCCTGCTCGGTGAGCACGCGGGCGACCTCGGCGACCCGGTCGGCCACGGTACGGGCGGCGGCCGCGCGCCGGTCCAGCGCCGCGAGCAGGCCGTCGGCCGCGTCCACCCGGGCCTGCTCGGCGCCCTGCCGGGCGAGGACCGTGGGGTACCCGTCCCGCGCGACCTCGACCTCGGCGGCGTCGCGCACGAGCTCGTCCTCCACCCGGGCGAGGGCGTGCCCCGCGGCGACGTGCTCCTCCCCGAGCGCGGCACGGGTCAGCCGCAGGTCGTCGGTGACGCGGTCGTGCTCCGCGACGTCCGCGCGGAGCCGCTCGCGGGCGGCCTCGGCGTCCCGGGCCGCGGTGAGCGCGGCGCGCGCGGCGTCGACCGCCGCGGCGGCGACGGCGCCCTGGTCGGCGCGCAGGCCGCCGGTCCGCTCGCGGAGCGCGGCGCAGCGCTCGGTCCGGCCGACCACGCGGGCCTCGGCGGCGCGCACGGCGTCCTCGGCGGCACGGCGGGCGTCCTCGGCGGCCGCGACGTCCTCCTCCGCCACCGGCTCGTCGCCGGCCGGCGCGGGGTGCGGGTGCTCGGTGCCGCCGCAGACCGGGCACGGCTCCCCCGGCGCGAGGCCGGCGGCGAGCTCGCCGGCGAACCCGGCGAGCCGGGCACGGCGCAGGCGCGACTCCTCCTCGACCGCGGCGACCGCGGCGTGCGCGGCGACCGCTCGCGCGTCGGTGGCGGCGGCGAGCTCGGCCTCGGCCGCACCCAGGTCCCGCACGGCCCCGGCCACGGCCTCGGCGTCGGCGAGGTCGCGGGCGCGGGTCGGCGCCGTGGCGGCGAGCGCGGCGGCCGCGTCCAGGTCGGCCACGAGCGCGGCCCGGCCCTCGGGGCGCACCGCGAGCAGGTCGTCTGCCTCCGCCATCGTGCGGGTCCGCACGGCCTGCACCTCGCGGAGCCGGTCCCGGTCGCGGGCGCGCTGGGGGAGCGTGCGCTCCAGCCCGACGACGCGTGTCAGGGTCGCGACCTGCGCGGCGGCGGCCTCCCGCACCCCGGCGAGCGCGGTGGGCAGGCCGACGTCGGCGAGCGCGGCCTCGGGGTCGGCGGGGGCGAGCCCGGCCGGGGCGGCGTCGAGCGCGGCCCGCAGCTCCTTGTCCGCGCCGGCGAGGGCGCCGCGGGCGTCGTCGAGCCCGCGCAGGACCGGCCGGGCCACGGCGGCGCGGCGGGCGCGGTCCACCCGGGCCACGTCGGCGGCGTGCTGCTCGGCCCCGACGGCCAGCCGGGCACGCTCCTCCTCCAGCGCCGCCCGGCGCCGGACCAGCCGCAGCCGCGCGCCGGCGCCGTCGGACGCCGCGCGCGCCTCGGTGACCCGCCGGTTGGCCGCGTCGGCGACCGCGCGGACCGCGTCCTCGTGCGCCCGGAGGGCGGCGAGCCGGTCGGCGACCAGGGACTCGAGCCCGGTGGCGTCCTCCGCGGCGGCGGTGCGCAGGGCCAGGACCCCGTCCTCGTCGGCCGCGGACGCGCCGGCGAACCGCGCGGTGCACTCCTGCACCTCGGTCCGGGCCTCGGTCACGACGCGCTGGGCCTCGCGGCGCAGCTCGTCGAGGCGCTGCTGGACCCGCTCGTAGACCTCGGTGCCGAAGATGCGCTGCAGCAGCCCCCGGCGCTGCTCGGGGTCGGCGCGCAGGAACGCGGCGAACTCGCCCTGGGGCAGCACCATGGTCTGCACGAACTGGGCGCGGTCCAGGCCGACGACCCGGGTGAGCTCGGCACCGGCCTCGTCGAGGCGGGTCGAGAGCAGCTCGCCGGGCGGGTCCCCGGCGTCGACGTCCTCCCGGTCCGGGGCGGGGCCCTCGGGCGCCGCGGTGAGCCGCCAGAGCTTCACGGTGGCCTGCTGCTTGGCGCGGCCGGTCCCGCGCTTCTTGGCGCGCTCGTAGGCCGGCGTCCGCCGCACCCGGTACACGCCCGACCCGGTCTCGAACACCAGGTCGACGACCGTCTCGACGTCGTCCGCGGCGAACGCCGAGCGCAGCCGGTCCTCGCTCGCCGACGCCGACGCGACCTTGCCGTACAGCGCGAACACGACGGCGTCGATGACCGTCGACTTCCCGGCACCGGTCGGTCCCTCGAGCAGGAACAGCCCCCCGGCGGAGAGCGCGGCGAAGTCGACGGTGTGCCGCCCGGCGAACGGGCCGACCGCCTGGAGGGTCAGGGTGTGCAGCCGCATCAGGCGCTCCGCTCCGCCGCGACGACCTGCTCGTAGGCGCGGCGCAGCACCGCGGCCTCGGCGTCGGTCGGCCGGGACCCGCTCACGTGCTGCACGAACTCGGCGGCGACCTCCAGCGGGTCGCGCGCGGCCGTCACCTCGGCGGCCCGAGGGCCGGCGTCGCGCGCCGGCGGCTGGTGCTGCACCACCAGCGCGTGCGGGAACCGGGCCCGGACGCGGCGGTACAGGTCGGCGGGGCGGTGCGCGTCGGTGACGGTCACGCGGACCCAGTCGTCGAGGTGCTGCTCGCCGGCAGCGCCGAGCAGGTCGTCGAGCGGCCCGGTCAGGTCGGTCAGGCGGCGCGGCACGGGGGCCGGGACCAGGCGGACGTCCGGCGCACCCGAGGGGCCGAGGTCGACCAGCACCGTGGACTTGGCGTGCCGGGCCTCCGAGAACGAGTACGCGAGCGGCGAGCCGGAGTACCGCAGCACCGTCGCGCCGGCGCCGTCACCGACCCGCTGCGGGCCGTGCAGGTGGCCGAGCGCGACGTAGTCCACGCCCTCGAACACGGAGGCCGGCGCGTGGTCGACCCCGCCCACCCGGATGTCCCGCTCCGACTCGCTGGCGGCGCCGCCCACGACGAACGCGTGCGCGAGCACCACGGAGCGGGGCGCACCCCGGCCGGCGCCGGCGGCCTCGGCCGCGCGCGCGGCGAGGTCGGCACGGACCCGGTCCATCGCGGCGCCGAGCACGGCGGCGTGCGAGCGCGGCAGCGGCCCGTCGGCGTCGGGCGCGGCGAGCGCGTGCCGGGCCGCGTCGGGGTCGAGGTACGGCAGGCCGTAGACCAGGACGTCGTGCCCGTCGCCCGGCAGCGCGACCGGCCGCGCCAGGTCGTCGAGGCGCGCGAGCACCCGGACCCGGTCCTGCATGAGGTCGGCGCCGAAGCCCAGCCGGATCGCCGAGTCGTGGTTGCCCGGGGTCAGGACGACCGCGGCGTGCTCGGACAGCCGGCGGAGCGCGTCGGACAGCTGGGCCACCGACTCGACCGGCGGGATCGCGCGGTCGTACACGTCGCCCGCGACGAGCACCGCGTCCACCCGCTCCGCGCGGACCACCTCGATGAGGTGGTCGAGGAAGGCCTGCTGGTGCGCCGTCAGGTCGACGCCGTGCAGGGTGCGGCCCAGGTGCCAGTCGGAGGTGTGCAGGAGCCGCATGCCTCGAAACTAGCCGCCGGCACCGACATCCCCGCGCACCGCGGGCGTCGCCTGTGGACGACGGGCGTGGCGGCCGTCAGGCGATCGCGCGCTCCGGCGCGGCGTCGGGCTCGAGGGCGAACTCCCCGGCCATGCCGAGCATGTCGAGCTTCTCCAGCACCTGCCGGTGCGGGTCCCGCAGCGTCAGGCCCTGCGCGGTCTCGCCGGCGGCCAGGTTCAGCTGCAGCACGAACGCGAGCCCGGACGAGTCGATGAACGTCACGTCGGTCGCGTCGACCACGATCGGCGCGGTGCTCGCGAGCGCCTGCGCCATCGAGGTGCTGGCCTCGGCCCGCAGCGCACCGTCGACCTCGCCCCACAGCCGGACCACCGTGCGCCCGTGCGCGGCGGTCACGTCGATCCCCCCGATGGGGGTGGGATCCTCGGTCAGGTTCATGTCCTCGTTCTCTCCAAGTCTGCGTGGGGCCGCCCGATCATGGACCCCCGGCGTCGCGCGCGCATGCCGAGCGCCCGGCCCGAGGTCCGCGGGAGGCGCGACCAGCGCGTGCTCCGTCAGGGACAACGCACCCGTCGCCCGCTTCGTTCCCGCTCCCGGGACGCGATCTTGACCGAACCTTGACCGTCCGGTCGGGATGGCGGCGTCGGGCGGTCAGGCCGTGCCGTCGGGCATCGGCTCGGTGACGTCCGCCACGGTGGCCCCCAGCGCCCGGACGAGGTCGTCCCCGTCGACCCGGGCACCGACCCCGTGCCCGCCCCCGCCGATGGACGCGGGGCGGCCGGGCACCCGCGCGTCGGCCACCACCGGCCAGGCGCGCAGCGAGCCGAACGGCGTGATGGTGCCGCGCTCGTACCCGGTGACCTCCTTGGCGGTCGCCGCGTCCGGCATCGACATCCGGCTCACGCCGAGCAGCGCACGCAGCTTGGGCCACGAGATCGTGCGGTCGCCGGGGACGAGCACGAACAGGTAGTCGTCGTCGCCGCGCCGCACGACCAGCGTCTTGACGATGCCCGACGGGTCGATGCCACGAGCCGCGGCCGCCTCGGCGAGGGAGCGCACCGGGCCGTGCCGGACGATCTCGTGCGCGATGCCCGCGTCCGCGAGCGCCTGCGCGGCGCGCCGCTCGCCCTCGGTGGCCGCGCCGTGGTCCTGCTCGCTCGTCATGCCCGCCACCCTACGAGCCGGGTCCGACAGGGGCCGCGGCACGGCGCTCCCGACCGCTGCTCACCAGGTCAGCGAGGCGGTCGCGCGGTGCGTCCGTCGCCGCCCCCGATCGCGGCCGGCGTGCCGACGCAGGTCAGGGCGCGCGCAGACCACGCACCGGTCGACCGGCTCCGACCCGCGCGTCCACCACGTGACCCGCATCCGTCCGGTGACCGGACCGCCCGGACACGCGCCACCGCGGCCTCGCCGGGAGGTCCGGGGCGCCGGTCGTCGGTGACCCCGGTGGTCAGTCGCCCGCCGCCGCCCGGCACGCCCTCGCCGCGCCCGGTTGCCCCCGGCACCCACCCCTTGACCCTCACCCGAACGGGTGACCTACTGACCCGACCAGGCGACGACGCCCGCGGGACGTGCGGGCGACCCGTGATCCAGGGGGTTCGACGATGCACCCACGTACCCGGCGCGCCAGCGTGCCCGCGATCCTCGCGGCACTGGCGCTGACAGTCCCGGTCGGAGCCGCCGCGGCGGCCTCTCCCGACGACGACCCCGCGGTGGAGACCGCGGTCACCGAGGCCCTGCAGGAGGCGCAGTCGTTCCCGTCGGACTTCTGGTGGGACGAGTCGCCGGACGACACCGCCCGCGCGCGGGCGATCCTGCGGCGGATGACCCTCGACGAGAAGGTCAACATGATGCACGGGGAGCTGAACAACTTCTTCGGCTTCTACAACGCCCCGATCGAGCGGGTCGGCATCCCGGCCCTGACCATGGCCGACGGGACGGCGGGCGTGCGGATCGCCAACCCCGACGTGAACGGGAAGCTGTCGACGCAGCTGCCCTCGCCGCTGGCCCTGGCCGCGACGTGGGACGCGTCGCTCGCGCAGGAGTACGGCCGGCTGGCCGGCGACGAGGCGCACCGCACGGGGCACAACGTGCTGCTGGGCCCGGCGCTCGACATCGGGCGCGTCCCGCAGGGCGGCCGCAACTTCGAGGGCTTCGGCGAGGACCCGCTGCTGTCCGGGGACATGGCCGCCGCGGAGGTGCGCGGCATCCAGTCGAACCCGGTGATCGCCGACCTCAAGCACTACAACGTCTACACGCAGGAGCAGAACCGGCTGATCGGCGGTAACGCCGTCCTCGACGAGCGGACGCTGCAGGAGATCTACACGCGGCCGTTCGCGATCGCCCAGGACGAGGGCCGCGCCGGGTCGGCGATGTGCTCGTTCAACGGCATCAACGGCGTCCGCGGCTGCGAGAACGACGAGACCCTCAACCAGATCCTCAAGCAGCAGCTCGGGTTCCAGGGCTGGGTGATGAGCGACTACGGCGCCACGCCGAGCACGGTGCAGGCGGTCCTCGCCGGGATGGACCAGGAGATGCCCGGGAACTTCACCCCCGAGGTGGGGCCCGGCGACTGCTTCTTCTGCGGGCCGCTGCTCGACGCGGTGCGCGCGGGTCAGGTCCCGACGTCGCGGATCGACGACGCCGTGCTGCGGATCCTGCGCCCGATGGTCGCGCTCGGGCTGTTCGACAACCCGCCGACCATCAGCCCGCTGCCCGAGGACGCCAACTCGGCCTTCGCGCGGCAGGTGTCCGAGCGGGCCTCGGTGCTGCTGAGGAACGACGGCGCGCTGCCGCTGGGCCCGGGCGTCGGGTCGATCGCGGTGATCGGAGCCGACGCGGACGTCGTCGTCCAGGGCGGCGGCTCCTCGCTGGTGAACCCGACGCGGACGATCAGCCCGCTGCAGGGCATCCAGGACCGCGTGGCCGCCGGCGTGACCGTCACGCACACGCCGGGCAACGACCCCGTCACCTCCACCTCGCTGCTGGCGGGGCCGGACCCGATCCCGTCCGACTTCCTCACCTCCGCGCTCGGCGACGGGGCCGGCGTCCGCGTCGAGTACTTCGACAGCGACGACCTGTCGGGCGCCCCGGCGGTCGACCGGACCGAGCCGTACGTCGGCATCAACGGCGGGTTCTACCTGTTCGAGGGGCTGAACTCGCAGTCGCCGCACTTCCCGCTGCAGGACAACGACCACAACGCGTCGATCCGCTGGACCGGCACGCTCACCGCCCCGGTCACCGGCACGTACGAGCTCGCCGCCACGACCAACGGCACCAGCACCGTCTTCCTCGACGACCAGCCGGTGCTGACCACCGGGCCGTCCGGCGACCCCGCCGCCGTCACCACGGCGCCGGTGGACCTCGTCGCCGGCCAGACCTACGCCCTGCGGGCCGAGTACACCAACGACTCCCCAGGGGGCACCGACGCCGGTGCCGCGTTCAAGCTGGGCTGGACCCCGCCGGAGCCGGTCGTGACGCCGAGCGTCCAGGCGGCCGCGCAGGCCGCACGGTCCGCGCAGGCGGCGGTCGTCGTCGTGCGGGACTACTCCTCCGAGGGCGGCGACCGGCCGAGCCTCGACCTGCCGAACGGGCAGGCGGAGCTGATCCGCCAGGTGGCAGCGGCCAACCCGCGCACGATCGTCGTGCTCGAGGTGGGCAGCGTCGTGCAGACGTCCGACTGGGACGGCGGCGTGGGCGCCGTGCTGCACAACTGGTTCGGCGGGCAGGAGCAGGGGGCGGCGGTCGCCGGCATCCTGTTCGGCGACGTCAACCCCTCCGGCCGGCTGCCGGTGACGATCCCGGTCGACGAGGCCTCCACGCCGGTCAGCGACCCGTCGCAGTACCCGGGCGACGGGCTGGACCAGCAGTTCAGCGAGGGGATCTTCGTCGGGTACCGCGGGTACGCCGAGAACGGGATCACGCCGCAGTACGCGTTCGGTCACGGCCTGTCGTACACGACCTACCAGTACGCGAACCTGCGCACCGCGGTCGTCCCCGGCGCCGACGGCGGCTCGCAGCTGCAGGCCACGGTCGACGTGACCAACACCGGCACGGTCGCCGGCACCGAGACCGTCCAGGTCTACGTCGGGAACCTGCCGACCCGCCGGGTCAGCAGCGCCCCGATCAGCCTGGCCGGTTTCGGCACCGCGACGCTCGCGCCGGGGCAGACGCAGACCGTCACCGTGACGCTCAGCCCGGAGTCGCTGTCCTACTGGGACGTCGACCTCGACGCGTGGCGCACCCCGACCGGCACCATCCCCGTGCTGGTGGGGGCGGCGTCGGACGACATCCGGCTCCGCGGCACCCTGGCGATCTCGGACGCGATCGTGCGCTGAGCCGCCTGCCGGTCGTCGAGATCGGTGCTCCCGCCCGAGATCGGTGTCTCCTGCCACCGATCTCGGCGCGAGGCACCGATCTCGGCGTCCGGGTGATCGCTCTGCGCGAATCGAGATCGCGTCCGCGGCTCGGGTGCGGTGACAATGGACCGCCGATGACAGCCGCCGACCCCACCAGCCCCGCCCCCGCCCCCCGTCCCGCGAGCGGCGACGGCGGCGACGACGCCGCACCCGGGCGTCCCCGGCGGCGACGCGGCGGACGCGGGCGGCGCCCCGCCGGCGACGGCCGCGCGCCGGAGCAGCGCCACCACGACCAGGCCCCGGGTGACCGGGCGGCCGACGACCCCGACGCCCGCCGCGGCGGCCGCCGCACCCCGGACGCTCCCCGCGCCCAGGACCCCCGCCGCGGCCGCGAGTCCCGCGCCCGGCGCCTGACGGCCCTCGCCGACGCGCGCCGAGCCGTGCTCCTCCCCCCGGTCGTCTACCCGGAGCAGCTGCCGGTGTCGGCGCGCCGGGCCGAGATCGCCGCCGCGATCCGCGACCACCAGGTCGTCATCGTCGCCGGCGAGACCGGGTCCGGGAAGACCACCCAGCTGCCCAAGATCGCCCTGGAGCTCGGCCGCGGCCGGGACGGCCAGATCGGGCACACGCAGCCCCGCCGGATCGCCGCCCGCACGGTCGCGGAGCGGATCGCGGAGGAGCTGGGCACCACGATCGGCGAGCTCGTCGGCTACCAGGTCCGGTTCACCGACGAGTCGTCGGACCGCACGCTGGTGAAGGTCATGACCGACGGCATCCTGCTCGCGCAGATCCAGCGCGACCCGGAGCTCCGCGCCTACGACACGCTGATCATCGACGAGGCGCACGAGCGGTCGCTCAACATCGACTTCATCCTGGGCTATCTGGCGCAGCTGCTGCCGCGCCGCCCGGAGCTCAAGGTCGTCATCACCTCGGCGACGATCGACTCCGCACGGTTCGCGGCGCACTTCGCCGGCCCGGCGGACACCGAGCACCCCGACGGCGTCCCGGCGCCGGTCGTCGAGGTCACCGGGCGCACCTACCCCGTCGAGCTCCGGTACCGCCCGCTGTCCCCCGACCGCCCCACCGACGACCCGGACGACCTCGACGCGGACGACGGCACCCGCCCGCGCGCCGGCTCCCGCGGCGCCCCGGCGAAGGGCGCGCGGACGCCGCCGCCCGCCGAGGACCGCGACCTGATGACGGCGATCTGCGAGGCGGTCGACGAGCTCGCCGCCGAGGGGCCCGGCGACGTCCTGGTGTTCCTCTCCGGCGAGCGGGAGATCCGCGACGCCGAGGAGGCGCTGCGCGGCCACCTGGGCCCGCGGGTCCAGGACCAGCGCCGACCCGACGCCGTCGAGCTGCTGCCGCTGTACGGCCGGCTGTCTGCCGCGGAGCAGCACCGGGTGTTCCAGCAGCACGGCACCCGCCGCGTCGTGCTCGCCACCAACGTCGCGGAGACCTCGCTGACGGTGCCGGGCATCCGGTACGTCGTCGACCCCGGCACCGCGCGCATCTCCCGGTACTCCAAGGCCACCAAGGTGCAGCGGCTGCCGATCGAGCCGATCTCGCAGGCGTCGGCGAACCAGCGGTCGGGCCGGTGCGGGCGCGTCGCCGACGGCATCGCGATCCGGCTGTACTCCGAGGACGACTTCGCGTCCCGGCCGCGGTTCACCGAGCCCGAGATCCTGCGCACCTCGCTCGCGTCGGTGATCCTGCAGATGGTCGCGGTCGGCGTCGCGACCGGGCCGGACGACGTGGCGTCGTTCCCGTTCGTCGACCCGCCGGACACCCGGGCCGTGCGCGACGGCGTGCAGCTGCTGACCGAGCTCGGCGCGCTCGAGACCGGCCCGTCCGGCACCCGGCTGACCGACACCGGCCGCGCGCTCGCCCAGCTGCCGATGGACCCGCGGCTGGCCCGGATGATCGTCGAGGGCGGTCGGCGGGGCGTGGCGCGCGAGGTGATGATCGTCGCCGCGGCGCTGTCGATCCAGGACCCCCGCGAGCGCCCGGTCGAGACCCGCGCCCAGGCCGACCAGCTGCACGCCCGGTTCGCCGACCCGACGTCCGACTTCCTCGCGTACCTCAACCTCTGGCAGTACGTCCGCGACGCGCAGCGGGACCTGTCGGGCTCGGCGTTCCGCCGGCTCTGCAAGGCCGAGTACCTGAACTACCTGCGGCTGCGCGAGTGGCAGGACGTCGTGACGCAGCTCAAGGAGCTCGCGAAGCCGCTCGGCATCACGATGAACCCGCCGCGGACGACGGACCGCGACCTGTCCGAGGAGCGCGACCCCGCGACCGAGGGCCGCGGCGCGCACCGGCTGGAGTGGGACGCCGACCGGGTGCACGTCGCGCTGCTGTCCGGCCTGCTGTCGCAGATCGGCATGCAGGAGGCGTCGGACCTGTCCGGCGGCGGCGCGCAGGCCCGCGGCAAGGGCCGTGGTGACGGCGGGCGCACCCCGGACCGGCGCGGCCGCAACGAGTACCTGGGCGCGCGCGGCGCGAAGTTCGCGATCTTCCCCGGCTCCGGGCTGGCCAAGAAGCCGCCGGCCTGGGTGATGGCGGGCGAGCTCGTCGAGACCTCCCGGCTGTGGGCCCGGGACGCCGCGCGCATCCAGCCCGAGTGGGCCGAGGACCTGGCCGGGCACCTGGTGAAGCGGTCGTACTCCGAGCCGTCCTGGTCGTCCAAGCAGGGCGCGGCCATGGCCCTGGAGCGGGTCCTGCTCTACGGGGTCCCCATCGTCACCGGGCGGCGGGTGCTGTTCGGGAAGGTCGACGCCGAGCACGCGCGCGAGCTGTTCATCCGGCACGCGCTCGTCGAGGGCGACTGGACCACGCACCACGCGTTCTTCGCCGAGAACCGGCGGCTCCTCAAGGAGGCGGAGGACCTGGAGGCCCGGTCCCGGCGCCGCGGGCTCGTCGTCGACGACGACGCGCTGTTCGACTTCTACGACGAGCGGATCCCCGACGACGTCGTGTCCGCGCGGCACTTCGACCAGTGGTGGAAGGGCGCCCGCCGGAGCGACCCCGACCTCCTGACGTTCACGCGCGAGCTCCTGGTGACGGACGAGGGCGGCGTGGACGAGTCGTCGTTCCCGTCGACCTGGCCGCAGGGCGACCTCGCGCTGCCGCTGACCTACCAGTTCCAGCCGGGCACCGACGCGGACGGCGTCACCGTGCACGTGCCGCTCGTGGCGCTCGCCCGGGTGCGGCCGGAGGGCTTCGACTGGATGGTGCCGGGCCTCCGCGAGGAGCTGGTCACCGCGACGATCCGCGCGCTGCCGAAGCCGGTCCGGGTGCAGCTCGTCCCCGCGCCGGACGTCGCCCGGGACGTGGTGGGCTGGCTCGACGCGCACACCGCCTCGTGGGAGGACACCGTGCGGGCGGCCGACGCCGCGCCGTCGTACGAGACCGCGTTCCGGCAGGCCGTCCGGGCGCTCCGCGACGTCGTCGTGCCCGACGGCGCCGTCGACCTCGACCGGCTCCCCCCGCACCTGCGGATGACGTTCCGGGTCTCCGACGACCGCGGGCGCGTGCTCGACGAGGGCAAGGACCTCGCGGTGCTGCAGCGGAAGCTCGCGGCCCGGACCCAGGACGCGGTCTCGACGGCCGTGCGGAGCGCGGTGCGGGACGCGATGGCGGACGCGCGGGCGCGCTCGGGCGAGGCGGGCGGCGACGGCGGCCCGGTCGCTGCGGCCGCCCGCGACGGGGCGGCTGCCGTCCCCGGTCCCGGGGCCCGGGCCGCGACGCCCGCGCTGCCGGGCTTCGACGGCACCGACCTCGGCACCTGGCCCGCCGACCTGCCCGGCGGCGCGCTGCCGGAGCGCGTGGAGACGCAGGACGCGAGCGGGCTCACGGTGCGCGGCTACCCGGCGCTCGTCGAGCACGGCTCCGGGCCGGCGGCGACCGTCCGGGTCGAGGTGCTGGCCGACGCCGGCGACCAGGCCGTCCGGCACCGCCGCGGGCTGCGCCGGCTGCTGGTGCGCGACGTGGGGCTCGCGCCGGGCCGGATCACCTCGCGGTGGTCGGGCACCCAGGCGCTCACGCTCGCGGCCAGCCCGTACCCGAGCACCGAGGCGCTGGTCGCCGACGTGCAGCTCGCCGCCGTCGACCGGCTGCTCACCGAGCACCTCGCCGGGCGCCCGGCGACGGTCGTCCGGTCCGCCGACGCCTACGCGGCCGCCCGCGGGTTCGTCCGGGACCGGCTCGAGGACGCCGTGCACCGCGTGGTGCAGGACCTGGTCGCCGTGCTCGCCGCGGCGCGGGACCTCGACGGCGCCGTCCGCGGCACCCGGTCGCTCGCGCTGCTCGGCACCGTGCGCGACGTGCAGGAGCAGGCCGAGCGCCTGGTGCACGACGGGTTCGTCTCCGAGACCGGCGCGGACCGGCTGCCGCACCTGGCGCGGTACCTGCGCGCCGCGGCGTACCGGCTCGACAGGGCGGCGGGCAACCCCGCGCGCGACGAGCAGCTCGCCTGGCAGGTCCGGGACCTGGAGCAGCTGCTCGGGCAGACCCGTGCCCGGGTGACGAGCCGGACCCTCGTGCCCGCCGACCTGGCGGCGCTCGACGACGCGCGGTGGCTGCTGGAGGAGCTGCGCGTGAGCCTGTTCGCCCAGCAGCTCGGCACGCCGGTGCCGGTGAGCGAGAAGCGCATCCGCAAGGCCCTGGCGGCGCTGGCCTGAGCCCGGCGCCCCGGAGGGCCGGCGTCCCGGAGACGACGCGAGTTCGGTGCTCCCGGCCGGGTTCGGTGCCTCGGAGCACCGAACCCGGCGGGAGCCACCGAACTCGCGGGTCGTGCGGGGTCAGGCGGGGTCAGGCGGGGTCAGTCCGCGTGCGAGGACCTCGCGTAGTCCTGGTCCTTCGTCTCGCGGGACAGGATCAGCGCGAGCAGGGTCAGCACGCCCATCGCCGACAGGTACACGCCGACGAGCCAGGTGCTGCCGTCGGCCGCGGCCCACAGCGCGAGCGCCACGATCGGGGCCAGCGCCGCGCCGAGGATCGACGACACGTTGTAGGCGACCGCAGAACCGGTGTACCGGACGTTCGTCGGGAAGAGCTCGGGCAGCAGCGCGCCCATGGGGCCGAACGTCGCGCCCATCAGCAGGAAACCGAGCACCAGGAACGCCTGGGTGAGGGCGCCGGTGAACACGAGGTCGTCCCGGACGGTGAGGAACAGCGGGAACGAGAACCCGAACACGATGATCGCCGACGTGACGCCGATGAGCAGGCGCCGGCGCCCCAGCCGGTCGGCCAGCGGGCCGGACAGCATCGTGAAGATGCCGAAGAACAGCACGCCGATGATCTGCATGAGCACGAAGTGCACGTACGGGATCCCGAGCCCGCCGGGCTCGCCGTCCTCCGGCGCGACGGCGCGGGTGCCGTAGGTCAGCGTGAAGTTCGTCATCAGGTAGAACAGCACGTAGGTCGCCAGCATGATGAACGTGCCGAGCAGGGTCTCGCGCCAGTGGAACTTGAGCGTCGTGCCGAGCGGCACCTTGGTGATGGTGCCCTTCTTCTCGGCCTGGGTGAACGCCTCGGACTCGACCAGCTTGAGCCGCACCCACAGGCCGATGATCACCATCACGGCGGAGAACAGGAACGGCACGCGCCAGCCCCAGGACATGAACGCGTCCGAGCCCTGGCCGAGGACGCCGTTGATGACGAGGAAGATCCCGTTGGCGATGATGAAGCCGAGCGGGGCGCCGAGCTGCGGGAACGTCCCGTACCAGGCGCGCTTCCCCGCCGGGGCGTTCTCGGTGGCGACCAGCGCGGCGCCCGACCACTCGCCGCCGAGCGCGAAGCCCTGCGCGAGCCGCAGCACCAGCAGGGCGACCGTGGCACCGACCCCGATGTGCCCGAACGTCGGCAGCAGCCCGATGAGGAACGTCGCGACGCCCATGGTGAGCAGCGAGTAGACCAGCGTCGTCTTGCGGCCCCGGCGGTCGCCGAGGTGGCCGAAGAAGATCGCGCCGATCGGGCGCGCCACCATCGCGGCGCCGAACACCGCGAACGACGCGAGCAGCGCCGTGGTGTCGTTCCCGGTGGGGAAGAACAGCTTCGGGAACACGAGGACGGCGGCCGTCGCGTACACGTAGAAGTCGTAGAACTCGATGGTGGTGCCCACGAGGCTCGCCGCGATGACGCGGGACGGCGAGTTGAGCGGCCGGGACTCGGCCGGCGGCGTGGTGGTGGGCACTGCGGTGGCTGACATGCGGGGCTCCTCGACGATCCGGGTGGCGCGGACCACCGGCGGTCGTCGGGGTCGGCTCCAGGTCGGCTCGCGGGACGGTCGGTGCTCCAGCGCTCGGGCGACCTTACGCCGTCTCACGTGGCAGACGAGTCGCGACCGCATGGTGGACGCCCGGGCCTGTCGTCCCCAGGCTCCGGGTGCGGTGCGGCCTGTGGAGGGCGGCGACCGGGTGTCGCACCGGTGCGGCAGAGTGGCGGCATGACGAGCAGCGACGCCCCGGACACCCTCCCCGCCCTCGCCGGCCGCCGCTGCTTCGGCGACGGCGACCCGCTCTACGAGCGCTACCACGACGAGGAGTGGGGCGTCCCCGTGCACGGCGAGCGGGAGCTGTTCGAGCGCATGACGCTCGAGGCGTTCCAGTCGGGCCTCGCGTGGATCACGATCCTCCGCCGCCGCGAGGGCTTCCGTGCGGCGTTCGCGGAGTTCGACCCGGCCGTCGTGGCGGCGTTCGACGAGCACGACGTCGAACGGCTCATGGCGGACACCGGGATCATCCGGAACCGCGCCAAGATCACGGCGGCCGTCGCCAACGCCCGCGCCCTGCTCGACCTGCACGGCCGCGGGCTCAGCCTGGGCGAGCTGTTCTGGTCCGCCGCGTCCGCCCCCGGCACCCGGCCCCGCCCGCGGACGTTCGCCGAGGTCCCGGCGACCACCCCGGAGTCGGCCGCGCTCGCGAAGGAGCTCAAGCGGCAGGGGTTCCGGTTCGTCGGGCCCACGACGGCGTACGCGGCGATGCAGGCGTGCGGGATCGTCGACGACCACCTGGCGGACTGCCCCGTCGTCCTGGCGCGCGCCGGGGGGTGAGGTCGTGGGCCACCGCGGGCACGGGCCGGCACCAACCGGAGAGGGCGGGCGGTGGCAGGTCGAGGTCTGGAGGGACGACCGGACGGGCACCGCGCCGTTCGAGCGATGGTTCCGGCGGGCGGATCCGTACGTCCAGGCCGTCGTCGACGCGGTGCTGACGGAGGTGGTCGAGCCGTACGGCATCGACCTCCTCGGCACGCCGTGGTGTCGCGCTCTGGGCGAGGGGCTGTTCGAGATCCGCGTCCGCCAGTCCCTGCGCGCGGTGCGATCGCGCCGGGCCGGACCGGCGGCACGCGCGGACGTGCCGGAGACCGCGGGGCACCGCACCGTGCTGCTCCGCCTGTTCGTCACGTTCCACGGCGCGCGGGTCGTCCTGCTGCTGCACGCGTACGACAAGGGCCGGGACCCGTCCGAGCGCCGCCAGCGCCGCGAGATCGACCGCGCGCGACGCCATCTGGCGACGTGGCGTCGGTCGGGTTTGACGCATGATGTGCCACGGCACATGATCAGAGGACACCGATCGGAGGAGCACCGTGGCGACCACCCCCTACCGCAGGATCGCCGACGAGGCGCGGTCCCATTGGGACGAGGACGTCCGCGACGCCGCCGCGGACCTCGCGGCGGGGCTCCGCGCGCAGCTCGCGGCCGAGGAGCTCCTCGGGGCGGAGATCGCGCACCTGCGACGCACCCACGGGCTGAGCCAGGCCGCGCTCGCCGCGCGCGCCTCGGTGCAGCAGGCCGACATCAGCCGGATCGAGCGAGGGCTCGGCAACCCGACGCGGGACACGCTCGTCCGGCTCGCCGCCGCGCTCGACGCCCGGCTCACCCTGGAACGACGCGCCGACCTCGCGGAGTGAGGCCGAGGGCCGCTCAGCCCTCCCCGAACGCCCGCGCCGGCAGCCCCTCCGCCGCCACGTCCACGCCGAACACCGCCCCCGCCAGCGGGTCCCCGTCCGCGTGCGCGGTCGTCACGTACGCCCGCCCCGACCCCGGCGCCCCGAACCCCAGGCAGGTCACCTGCGCCGTGGGCACCCGGACCGCGCCCAGCGGGGTCCCGTCCGGTGCGAACCGCAGCACCGCGCCCCCGCCGTACAGCGCCACCCACAGGCCACCCTGGTCGTCGACCGTCGTGCCGTCGGGCTGCGGCCCGTCCGGGTCGAAGGACAGGAACGGCTCGGGGGCGCCGGCCGTGCCCGTCGCCGCGTCGTAGGGCATCCGGTACACGGTCGCCGCACTGGTGTCCGTGACGTAGAGCGTCGCGCCGTCGGGGCTCCACTGCAGGCCGTTGCCGACGCCCACCCCGGTGAGCACCGCGTCGACCTCGAGACCGTCGTCCCCGGCGACCACCCGGTACACCGCCCCGTCGCCCGGCGACCCGTCCCGCGGCATCGTCGCGACCCACAGCCGGCCGGCGCCGTCGACACCGCCGTCGTTGAACCGGTAGTCGCGCGGCATGTCCGCCGGCCGGGTCAGCGGACCGAGCGTGGTGCCGTCGTGCACGCCGAGGCCGTCCGCGGTCGCGAGCAGCAGCCCGCCCGCGGCGGCCGGCCAGGCCAGCGAGACCGGGGACGGCACGCTGACCACGGCATCGCGCGCGTGGTCGCCCTCGGCCCAGCGGTGCACGCTGCACGCGTCGATGTCGACCCAGACGACGGAGCCGTCCCGCGCGTCGTGCACCGGCCGCTCCCCCAGGCGGGCGCGGACCTCGCCGAGGACCACGGCCTCGGGCGCGTCCCGCGGCACCAGCGCCCGGGCGTCGGTCCGGCGGTCGGGCAGCGGGACGGTGCGCAGGTCGGTCACCCCACGCAGCCTGGCACGGCGCCGTCGCGCCCGCCCGGCCGCAGGTGCGGCACCCGGCCCGGGTGTGAGCCCGGTCACCGAAAGATGACGCGTCAGGGGCAGTGGACGGCGGCGGCCGCCGGGCCTAGTGTGGCGGCACCCATCCAGAGCGACCGAGAGACCTGGCTCGTCGACGTCGCAGCAACCCCCCTCCTCACCGAGGGTGCGGGTGCTTCCGCCAGGTTCGATGGAGCTGACGATGAGCAGTCACGACGTCCCTGCACACCTCGCGGGCACCGCCGTGCCGGACGGCCTCGGGGCCGTGGACCGCCCGACCGTGTCGTTCGAGCTGTTCCCGCCGCGGAACCCGGACGCCGCGCCCCGGCTGTGGTCGACGGTGCAGCAGCTCGCCGCGGCCCGGCCCGACTTCGTCTCGGTCACGTACGGCGCCTCGGGCAGCACCCGGACCACCACCCGGCAGCTCGTCCGGCGGCTGCTGCGCGAGACGTCGCTGACCCCGATCGCGCACCTGACCTGCGTCGCCAGCTCGCGCGAGGACCTCGCCGCGACGATCGAGGAGTTCCTCGACGAGGGCGTGCGGTCGTTCCTGGCCCTGCGCGGAGACCCGCCCGCCGACCGGTCCTGGGAGCCGCACCCCGAGGGCCTCCCGACCGCGAGCGCCCTCGTGGAGCTGCTGCGGGACGTCGAGCGGCGACGGTGCGCCAGCAGCCCCGCGCAGGCGGTGCGCGCCGCCACCCGGCCGCTGTCCGTCGCCGTGGCGGCGTTCCCGCGCGGCAACGCGGGGGCCGGCAGCACGCGGGAGCAGGACGTCGCGGCGCTGCTCGCCAAGCAGCAGGCCGGCGCGGACTTCGCGATCACCCAGGTGTTCTACGACGCCGGGTCGTACCTCGAGCTCGTCGCCCTGGCGCGCGACGCCGGCGTCACGATCCCCATCCTCCCGGGCGTCATCCCCACCACCGACCCCGCCCGGCTCCGCCGCGTGGCGCAGCTGACCGGCGTGCCCGTCCCGGAGGAGCTGCTCGCGCGGCTCGACGCCTTCGACGCCGACGACCCGGCGGAGGTCGCGGCGCGGCACCGCCTGGGCACGCGGCTGGGCGTCGACCTGGTGAACGCCGTCCTCGACGGCGGCGCGCCGGGCGTGCACCTCTACACGTTCAACGCCCACGGCCCGGCGCTCGACCTGCTGGACGGCGCGGGACTGGGCGGCGACGCCCCCCGCGCGCACCTGCGCGTCGCCCCCGAGCCGGCGGCCGTCGCGGCCGCCCCCACGACCACCCCGACCCCCGTTCCCACCAGCTGAGGCGAGAGATGACCGACCTGACGCACCCGTTCCCCGCCGGCACCGTCCTGGGCTACCCCCGGATCGGCCCGCGCCGCGAGCTGAAGAAGGCCCTCGAGGCGTTCTGGGCCGGCCGCGCGAGCGCCGAGGAGGTCGAGGCCACCGCCGCCGACCTGCGCCGCCGCACCCGCACCCGCCTGGCCGAGCTCGGCCTGGACACCCGGCTGCCCGCGATCCCGAGCGCCTTCTCGTTCTACGACCACGTGCTCGACGCGGCTGCCGTGCTCGGCGCCGTGCCCGAGCGGTTCGCCGACCTGCTCGCCGCCGACGGCGGCCTCGACCTCGCGGGGTACTCGACCGTCGCTCGCGGCCGCGGCGACGACCTGCCGCTCGAGATGACGAAGTGGTTCGACTCGAACTACCACTACCTGGTCCCGGAGATCGGCCCCGCGACGCCGTTCCGGTACGCGAGCGACCGCCCGGTGCGCGAGCTCGCGGAGGGCCTCGCGGACGGCGTGCTCACCCGCCCGGTGCTGGTCGGCCCGGTGACGTTCCTCGCGCTCGCCAAGGCCGCCGAGGGATCGCCGGAGGACTTCCTCCCGATCGACCGGCTCGCCGACGTGCTGCCGGTGTACGCCGCGCTGCTCCGCGACCTCGCCCGCGCCGGCGCCACCTGGGTGCAGCTGGACGAGCCCGCCCTGGTCTCCGACTCGACCGGCGTCCCGGCCGACCGGCTGCTCGCAGCGGCCGCCGAGGCGTACCGCGTCCTGGCGACCGAGCTGCCCGCCGCCGAGCGCCCGGCGATCCTGGTCGCCGCGCCGTACGGCGACCTCCAGGACGCGCTGCCGGTGCTGGCCGGCACGGACGTCGAGGGCCTCGCGCTCGACCTGGTGCGCGGCGCGCTCCCGGCGGGACCTGTGGAGGGCCTGGCGTCGAAGGTGCTGGTCGGCGGCGTGGTCGACGGCCACAACATCTGGCGCGCGGACCTCGACGCCGCGCTCGGCTCGCTCGAGTCGCTCGAGGGCCTGGGCGCCCGGCAGGTCGCCGTCGCCACGTCGACGTCGCTGTTCCACGTCCCGCACGACGTCGAGGACGAGCCGCAGCTGGACCCCACGCTGCGCTCCTGGCTCGCGTTCGCCGACCAGAAGGTCGCCGAGGTGGTCACCCTGGCCGCCGGGCTGACCGAGGGCCGGGAGGCCGTGCACGCCGAGCTGCTCGCCGCGGCCGACGCGCGCCGGTCCCGCGCCGCGGCGCCGGGCGTCGTGCGGCCGGAGGTCCGGGACCGGCTCACGGGCCTGCCGGCGGACGCGTTCCGCCGCGGCGACTTCGAGGGGCGCCGGGTCGCGCAGGCCGAGCGGCTGCAGCTCCCCGCGCTGCCGACCACGACGATCGGCTCGTTCCCGCAGACGCCGGAGATCCGCGTGGCCCGCGCCGCTTTCGGCCGGGGGGAGCTCACCGCCGCGCAGTACGAGGACGAGATGAAGGCGGAGATCCGCCGGGTCGTCGAGCTGCAGGAGGAGATCGGCCTCGACGTGCTCGTGCACGGCGAGCCCGAGCGCAACGACATGGTGCAGTACTTCGCCGAGAACCTGGACGGGTTCGCGGTGACCGCCAACGGCTGGGTCCAGTCGTACGGCTCGCGCTGCACCCGCCCGTCGATCCTGTGGGGCGACGTGTCCCGGCCGGCGCCGATCACGGTGCCGTGGACGACGTACACGCAGTCGCTCACGGCCAAGCCGGTGAAGGGCATGCTGACCGGTCCGGTGACGATCCTCGCGTGGTCGTTCGTCCGCGACGACCAGCCGCTGGCCGACACCGCGAACCAGGTGGCCCTCGCCCTGCGGGACGAGATCGCCGACCTCGAGGCCGCGGGCACCGCGATCGTCCAGGTCGACGAGCCCGCGCTGCGGGAGCTGCTGCCGCTGCGCGCCGCCGACCACGACGCCTACCTCGACTGGTCGGTGCGCTCGTTCCGGCTCGCGACCTCGGGCGTGCGCCCCGACACCCAGATCCACACGCACCTCTGCTACTCGGAGTTCGGCGAGATCTTCGGCGCGATCGACGGCCTGGACGCCGACGTCACGTCCATCGAGGCGGCACGGTCGAAGATGGAGATCCTCGGCGACATCGCGTCCGAGGGCTACCCGCGGGGCATCGGCCCGGGTGTCTACGACATCCACTCGCCGCGCGTGCCGAGCGAGGCCGAGGTGACCGAGCTGCTCACCGAGGCGGTGCGCGTCGTCGACCCGGCGCAGCTCTGGGTGAACCCGGACTGCGGCCTCAAGACCCGCCGGTACGCCGAGGTCACCCCGTCGCTCCAGCACGTCCTGGCCGCCACCCGGACGGTGCGCGCGTCGCTGGCGGTGCCGACGGCCTGACGCGCCGCCGGCCCGGTGCGACCCGGACGCACGACCGCCCCGGTCCCCCACGCGGGGGGCCGGGGCGGTCGTCGTGCAGCCGCGTCGCCGGTCAGGCGCTCGCACGCTCCTGCGGAGCGGCGTCGGCGCCCGCCTCGATGGTCGCCGGCGTCCCACCGGTGCTGACCTCGATGCGGCGCGGCTTGGCCTCCTCGGCCACCGGGATCGTCAGCGACAGCACGCCGTCCGCGTACGACGCGGTGATGGCGTCCAGGTCGAGCCCGCGCCCGACGGTGAGCTGCCGCGCGTAGGTCCCGACGGGGCGCTCCTTGGCGAGCCACTGCACCCCGTCCTCCGTGCGCGCGGTGCGCTGCGCGCGGATCGTGAGGGTGCGGTCGTCGACGTTCACGTCGATCGAACCGGGGTCCGCGCCCGGCAGGTCGACGCTCAGGACGTAGTGGTCGCCCGAGCGGAACAGGTCCATCGGCATGGTCGCCGACGCGCGCTGCTGACCGAGGACCTGGTTCATCAGCCGGTCCATCTCCTGGAACGGGTCGAATCGCGTAGCCACAGCCCGTCACCTCCTCGAAGCGTCACGGCGGTCCGGACGGTCCGGGACCGCTGCTGCCCCGGCGCTGCCGCGCCAGGAGGGCTACGAGAGATGTTCTAGCACTCGACAGGTGCGAGTGCCAGATCAAGCGGGGTCGTGTTCGCTGACAGATGAACCTGCAGGTCAGGCAGTGCGCCGAGCGGTGTCCGCCGGGTCCGTCGCCGCCGCCAGCGCCTCGACGATCCGCACGTCCGCGTCCAGCCAGGGCACCGTGAGCCACCGCCCGCGCGGCAGCCAGCGCAGGTCGTCGTGCTCGACCAGGGGCCGGGGTTCCCCGGCCGTCACGCGGGCCAGCCAGAGCCGCATCACGTACCGCTCGTTGAGCCACCAGGCGCCGTCGTCGGGTCCGACGAGCTCCGCGCCGAGCTCGACGGCGACACCCAGCTCCTCGCGGATCTCCCGGTGCACGGCGTCCTCGGGGGACTCGCCCGGCTCCACCTTGCCGCCGGGGAACTCCCACCGGCCCGCGAGGCTCACGGGCGCGCGGCGGCGGGCCGCCAGCAGGGCGCCCGGGGCGGCGAGGTCGTCGACCAGCGCGGCGGCGACGACGAGGACGGGGCGGGTCATGCCGCCCAGTCTCCCAGGCGCGCGTGTCGCGCGCGTGACGCGGCCGTGGCCCGCGCGATGGATCCACTCGCACCGGCACGCCCACGCGCGTCGGTGCGAGTGGATCCGTCGGCCGGAGCTCAGCCCTGCCGCAGCTCGTTCCTGAGCTCGCGCTGCGCCTGCTCGAGCGCCTCGCGCGCCGGCACACCGGATTCGTAGATCTCGGTGAGCGTCACCGTGCCGAACCGGCTGTTCACCGCCGGCAGGTCGGGGCTGGCGAACGACTCGAAGTGCCCGATGCCGTCCTTGACCTCGTTCAGCACGTCGAACAGGTTGGTCGTGAAGTACTGGTTGAACTGGTTCTCCGGGTTCCGGGTGACCTCCTCGTCCTCCCACACCGCCATGTTCACGGGGTCGAACCCGAGCACCTCCCACACGGCGACGTTGGCCTCCGGGGAGAGCTTGGCGAACGCGAGCCACTCGGCCGCCAGGTCACGGACGGGCGAGTCCGCCGCGACCGCGGTGCCGGTGCCCCCGCCGCCGATCGTCCGCGTGTCCGACCCGGGCACGACCGGCGCGGGCGCGATGGCGATCTTCCCCGCGAGGTCGGGCATGTAGTCGACGAACCGCGAGGTGTACCAGGCGGGGTAGACGATCGCGGCGTAGTCGCCGCGCGCGATGGCCCCGTACGCCTCCTCGTCGTCGGGGCTCGATCCCGGGATCGGCGAGATCGCGCCCGCGTCGACCATGGCCTGCATCATCTCGAAGGACTCGACCACGACCGGGTCGTCGACCTGGACCGTGCCGTCCTCGGCGAACAGCTCGCCACCGTTCTGGGCGATCACCAGCGGCTCCACGAAGAACACGTCGGTGTTCGCCGTGCCGAACGCCCGCCCCGTGGCGGCGCTGTACTCCGCACCCGCTGCGGCGAAGTCGTCCCAGGTGGCGATCGTCGTGTAGTCGACGCCTGCCTCGTCGAGCAGCTCGGTGTTGTAGAACGTGACGAACGCGCCGACGTGGGTCGGGAGCCCGTAGACCGCGTCGCCGCGGCTGTACAGGTCGAGCCGCGCCTCGACCACGTCCTCGCGGTAGGGCTCGGCGACGGCGGACAGGTCCATGAGCGGCGGGGTGTCGCCGCGGACGAAGTTGGCGAACTTCGTCACCTCGATGTCGACCAGGTCCGGCATGCCGGTGCCGGAGTTGGCCGCGAGCTGCAGCTTGTTGTGCATGTCCTGGTACGGGTACACGGTGAGGCGGAGATCGATCGCGCGGTCCGGGTTCAGCTCGTTCCACCGGTCCGCCATCTGCTCGTACAGCACCCCGTGCAGCTCGCCGAAGATCCACATCTCCACCGGCGTCGAGCCGTCCGCGTCGCTCGGGGCGTCCCGCGGGCTGTCCGCCCCGCCCCCGGTCCCGCACGCGAGGCACGCCGCCAGCACCATCGCCCCGGCGACCACGGACGCCGTCGTCCTTGTTCGTGACATTCTGCTTCTCCTTTGTGTGCGTCGCACGGGTCAGCCCTTGACGGCGCCCGCGGTCATTCCCTCCACGAAAAAACGCTGGAAGGCGAGGAAGAGGACCAAGATCGGGACGAGCGAGAAGAACGACCCGACGATGAGGAGGCCGTAGTTGTTCGCGTACGGCGTGATCAGGGTGTTCAACCCGATCGGCAGCGTGAACTTCTCGGAGGAGCGCAGCACGAGGAGCGGCCACAGCAGGTTGTTCCAGCACATCATCCCGTTGAGGATCGCCATGGCGGCGATCGCGGGGCGCGCGATCGGCAGGACCAGCCGGAAGAAGATGCCGAACTCCGTGACGCCGTCCACCCGCCCGGCCTCGAGGATCTCCTTGGGCACCCCGAGGAAGTACTGCCGGAAGAAGAAGATCGTCACGGCCGCGGCGAGGAACGGGATCACGATGACCGCGTAGGTGTCGGCGAGCCCCATCTCGTTCACCTGGACGTACAGCGGGAGCATGACCATCTCGAACGGGACGGCCATGATGGCGAGCACCGCGATGAACAGCGGGGTGCGGCCGCGGAAGTCGTACATCGCGAAGCCGTAGGCCACGAACGAGCTGACCAGCAGGGTCCCGACGACCTGGACCACCGTCACGACGAGCGAGTTGGCGAACCACCGGAAGTACGGACCGGAGTCGGTGAACAGCATCGTCCAGTTGTCCAGGCTGAGCGTCGCCGGGTCGACGGCGAGCGTGATCCCGCCGCGCATGATGTCGGCGCCCGACTGGAACGTGGCCACGAGGATCGCGGCGAGCGGGACGAGGGCGACGAGCGCGATCGCGATCAGGGCGGCCGACTGCAGGGCCGACAGCGCCCGGACGCCGCGCGGGGCGGGCCGGCGGGGACCCGCGCCGGACACGGGCGGGGCGGGGGACGCGGGGCGGGGGCGTGCGGGGGCCGCGGTCATCGCACGTGCTCCTTCCTGAACGTGCCGGAGAGGGTCAGCTGCGTGATGTTGATCGCCATGACCACGACGAGCAGCACGATCCCGACGGCGGACGCGAAGCCGAGGTCGTTCTGCTCGATGCCGCGGCGGTAGAGGTAGCCGACGACGGTCAGGCCCTGGTTGTTGGGGGACGCGTTCCCGCCGTAGAGCATGAAGCTCTCGAGGAACATCGCGAGGCCGCCGTACACGCTGATGGTGGTGACGTAGACCATCGTCGGCCGGAGGTTCGGCACCGTGATCCGCAGGAACTGCTGGCGCTTGTTCGCGCCGTCGATCGACGCCGCCTCGTAGTACTCGCCGGGGATCGACTGCATCCCGGCGATGAAGTACATGGTGTTGACGCCGGTCCAGCGCCAGACGGCGAGCGCCAGGAGCGCCGCCAGCCCGGTGAGGTCCTCGCGCAGCCACCGGACGGGCCCGAGCCCGACCAGCTGCAGCACCTGGTTCATCACCGCGTTCTCCGACTCGGAGAACATGAGCCGGAACACCAGGCCGGCGACCACCACCGAGGTGAGCGCGGGGACGAAAAGGGACGCCTTGAAGAACGCCTTGACCCGCGGGCTGCCGATCCGGGAGTTCACCACGGCCGCGAGGAGCATCGGGATCGGGATGAGGAGCGCCAGCGTCAGGACCATGTACCGCGCGCTGTTGAACATCGCGGTCCAGAAGACGCTGTCGTTCCACAGGCGGGCGTAGTTGTCGAGGCCGACCGAGGTGGTCTGGCCGTAGAGGACCTCCTGCGTCGACATCACGACCGACCGGGCGACCGGGATGATCCAGAACAGCGCCAGCGTGGCCACGAACGGCAGGATGAACAGGTACGGCGCGAGCCGCTGGGAGTACAGGAGCCGCCGCACGGGGGCGGCACCCCCTCGGCCGGACCTCCGGGCGGTGACGGGCATGACGGCAGGACCTCCTGGGCACGGGGCGTCAGGGGCGCGCTGGACGCGACCCTCGGGCGCACCGCCCGGGCACGGCTGAGACCGTGAAACGGATGCCAGGACGGACATGCGGCGCACGCCTGCGTGCGCCGGACTGTCGAGAAAAACTTTCGCTCTCTTGTGAGCTGTCGGCAACGTATCGGCGTGCCGAGAGGCCTGTCAACGCGCATTCTGGAGCCGCTCACCGACCGATACGCAAGCGTGAACTGTGCGGAAACTCTTTCCTCGTCAGGGGCGGTCGGGCGGTCAGCCGATCGCCAGCAGCCCCGCCAGGCTCACCGCCATCGCCACGACCGTCGCCGCCGCGCCGAGCGCCAGCGGCCGACCTCCGGTCCGCACCAGCCGCCCCAGGTGGATCTGCGTCCCGAGGGCCGTCATCGCCGCCCCGAGGAGCAGCGTGGTGACCGGCTTCACCGCCGGCAGGACGAGCTCCGGGACGAGGCCTGCCGACCGCACCGCCACCGCGACGACGAACCCGACCACGAACAGCGGCACGAGCGGCGCCGCGCCGCGCCGGCGCCCGCGAGCACCCCCCGCCGCACCGCCGTCGTCCCCGCCTCGGGCGGCCGACCGCCGCCGCACCAGACCGACCCCCGCCACGAGCGGCGCGAGCAGCACGACCCGGGCGAGCTTCGCGACGACCGCGACCGACAGCGCCGCGGCCGACACGGTCCCCGCCGCGGCCACCACCTGGGCGACCTCGTGCACCGCCATCCCCGCCCAGAGCCCGGCGGTCCGGTCGGCGAGCCCGAGCGCGCCCGCCGTGAGCGGCACCACCAGGATCGCGAGGCTGCCGTAGACGGTCACCAGCGCGACGGCGGTGGCGACCTCGTCCTCCTCGGCCTCCGCGACGGGGCTCATCGCCGCGACCGCCGCGGCCCCGCAGATCGAGAACCCGGTCGCGACGAGCAGCGTCAGGCGCCGCCCGACGCCGAGGACGCGGCCGAGCCACAGCGTCGCGGCGAACGTCGCGGACACCGTGGCCAGCAGCACGACCGCCTCGCCCGCCCCGAGACCCAGCAGGTCCCGGACGGACAGCTGCAGCCCGAGCAGGACGACCCCGGCGCGGAGCACCCGCCGGCCCGTCCACGCGAGCCCGGGCTCGAGCACCGCCGGGACCAGCCCCGCGGACCGGGCGATCGCGCCGAGCACGATGGCGACCAGCAGGCCCGGCAGCACGGGGACGAGGGCCGTCAGGCCGACGCAGGCCGCGCCGACGAGCAGCGCGGCGGCCAGCCCGGGCACGACGGCCCGGTCGAGGCCGAGCACGTGCCGACGGGCGGCGGGCGGAGCGGTCGAGGCGGGGGGCGGAGCGGGCAGCACCCTCCCAGCATCCGGCGCCGCGCGCCGCCGCGGAACGCCGACCTGCCTGCCGCGCTCTAGCCTGAGGCTATGGACTCCGTCCCCCCACGACGCATCCCGCTCGGCGCCCTCGAGCTGCTGGAGGCGGTCGACGCGCACGGCTCCCTGTCCGGCGCTGCGCGGGCCCTCGGGCTCGCGCAGCCGTCGGTCAGCACCGGCCTGCGCCGGCTCGAGCGGCAGACCGGCCTGACGCTGGTCACGCGCGCGGCGTCCGGCACGCGGCTGACCCCGTCGGGCACGGCCCTGCTCGGGCGGGCCCGGGACGTCCTGGCCGCCTCCGACGCGCTCGAGCGCGAGGTGCAGGCGCTGCGCAGCGCCCAGCAGGGCCGGGTCCGGGTGGCCGCCAGCCTGAGCGTCGCCGAGTACCTCGTCCCGGGATGGCTGGCGACGCTGCCCGCCGGGGCCGCGGTCGTCGACCTGGTGGTCGCCAACTCGCGCGACGTGATGGAGGCGGTCCTGCACGGCCGCGCCGACCTGGGGTTCGTCGAGGGCCCGGGCGTCGCCGACGGCCTGGACGCCCGGTCGGTCGGGGACGACGAGCTGGTCGTCGTCGTCGCGCCTGGCCACCCGTGGGCGCGCCGGCGGCGACCGGTCACCGCGACGGAGCTCGCGCGCGCACCCCTGGCCGTGCGCGAAGCCGGGTCCGGCACCCGCGCGGTGCTGGAGCAGGCGCTGACCGCCGCGGGCCACCCGCTCGCCGGCTCCCCCGCGCAGCTCGGGTCGACGTCCGCGGTGAAGAACGTGGTGCGCGGCGGGAGCGCCGCGGCCGTGCTGTCCCGGCTGACGGTCGCCGACGAGATCGACCGCGGCGACCTGGTCCGCGTCGCGGTCGAGGGTGTCGACCTCACCCGCACGCTCCGCATGGTCTGGGCGCGGTCTCGGCGGCCGACCCCGTCCGCGCACGACCTCGCCGCGCACGTCCTGCGCGCGACGACCTCCGGCTAGCCCACGCCGGCCTGGTCGCGCAGCTCCGCGTACCGGTCCGCCTGGTCGGGGCACAGGTGCTCGACGGCGGCGTCCCAGACCACGAGCGCGTACTCCTCGTCCTCGGCGAGCCAGCGCGCGAACGCGCTCTCGCCGCCGTCCCCCTCGACGCCGTCGATGCCCGCCATGGCCCGGCACGGCTGGCTGCCCATCGCGAGCGTGTCCCGGGTCAGCCACTCCTCGCTGAGGTCGACGCCCTCGTGCTCGGCGATCGCGTCGACGAACGCCTGCTCCCGCTCGGCCTCCGACGGACCGCCGCAGGCGGCGAGCAGCAGGGCACCCAGCAGCGCCCCGAGGAACACCGTCCCGGTCCGCACGGTCGTCATCCGTCCCCCTCGTCCCACCGGACCGGCTCCGTGCGCCGGACCGCGGGGACGAGGCTACTGGTCACGACCCTGCGGCACGACGACGAGCAGGTCGCCGACCTGGCAGCCGAGCACGTCGCACACGGCGGTCAGGGTCGAGAACCGGATCGCGCGCGCCCGGTCGTTCTTCAGCACCGACAGGTTCACCACGGTCACGCCCACCAGCTCCGCGAGCCGGGCGAGCGTCATCCCGCGCTCCGCCAGCAGCTCGTCCAGCCGGCAGTGGATCCGCCCGGCGTCGTCCTCGGGTGGCATCAGACCAGGCCCTCCGTCTCGCGCTCCAGCCGCTCCCCCGCGTGGAAGGCGGCCGCGAGGGCGCCCACGGCCATGGACGCGAGGATCGGCGTCCACGACACCTGGAACGTGATCTGCTCCATGACCGCCCGGTCGGCGATCTGCGCCAGCACCCCGTTCGACGCCAGCACCGAGCAGCCGAACCAGGCGACCCACCCGCCGGCGATCAGCAGCGACACCGCGGTGATCAGGCGGGTCGTCGTGCGGGAGAAGAACTGCCCTGCCAGCATCCGCCGGGACAGCAGCAGCACGCACACGGTGACGCCGATCGTGGCGAGCGGCGGCACCGCGGCGGCACCGAGCGCCGCCACGTAGGTGGCGACCGGCAGGTCCGACACGGTGAGCGTCGCCGTGTCCACCGTCGCGGCGACCGCGGCGCCGTCCGGGCCCAGCGGGAGGTCGACGGTCGCGCCCATGATCATCACGTCCACGGGGGCGTCTTGGTTCGGCAGGATCCGCGCCACCGACGCGACGAGGCCGATCGCCTGCCAGACGATCACGGCGGCGCCCACCACGAGCAGGGACAGCAGGTCGGACCGGCTGGTGAACCAGGGTGTCCGGGTCGTCATGGCGCCTCCCAGGCGTATCGATGATCGATGTTATCGATTGACGATATGCCATCGGATGCGCCTCGTCGACCCGCGCGGGGACGACGCAGGGCCGCGACCCCCGGCGAGGGGGGTCACGGCCCTGGTGGTGCCCGTCGTCCCCCGGCGAGGGGGGTCGCGGTGCGTCAGCGCATGCCGGCGGCCTGGGCCCAGGCGACGGCCTCGGCCCGCGTGGAGACGCCGATCTTGCGGTACACCGACCGCACCTGCGACTTCACGGTGTTGCGCGTGACGAAGAGCTTGCGGGCGATGTCCTCGAGGGTGACGTCCTCCGCCAGCTCGGCGAGGACGACCCGCTCACGCGTCGTGAGCGGCTCACCCAGGATGCTGGTGGACGCGGTGGGGGCGATCTCCAGGGTGGCCATGCTGTCCTCCGGTCTGCGTGTGGCGAGTCCCGGCTGCTGGGGGTCTCCGGCTGCCGTCTACCGGTGTTGATCGGCAAGTGTGGCGGCCTCGATCGCAGTTGGTTTCTCACCCGTTCCCGGGGACGTGCGGACGATGCGGGACGGACCGCCCATGTGCTAGGACCGAAGGCCCAGGTCACCGTCCGGCAAGCGGTCTCCTGAGAGCCTCCTCAGAAACACCCGAACGGGCTAACCGCCGTCCGGGGGAGTCTCAGTCCGTGAGCGTCGCGGCGTACTCCTCGGCGGACAGCAGCGGGCCGGCGCTCGTGACGTCCACCTTGAACAGCCAGCCGGCGCCGTACGGGTCCCCGTTCACGACCGACGGCTCGTCGACCGCCTCCTGGTTGACCTCGACCACGGTGCCCGCCACCGGGGAGTACAGCTCGGACACGGACTTGGTCGACTCGACCTCGCCCACGACCGCGCCCGCCGCGATCTCGCTGCCGACGGTCGGCAGCTCGAGGTAGACGATGTCGCCGAGCGCGTCGGCCGCGTTCTTGGTGATGCCGACGGTGGCCGGCTCGGCGCCGTCGATCCACTCGTGCTCGGCGGTGTACTGCAGGTGCGTGGGGACGTCGCTCATGGTGCTCTCCGGGGGTCTGCTCGCGAGCGGGCGCTCGCCGGCGGGTGGGGGGTGGTCGGGAGTCCGTCGGATCAGGACCGACGGTAGAACGGCAGCGCCACCACGCGGACCGGCTCGCGCCGGCCGCGCACGTCGACCGCGAGCTCCGTGCCCTCGGCGCTGACCTCGGGGGTCACGTACGCCATGGCGATCGGGGTGCCGAGCGTCGGCGAGGGCGCACCCGACGTGACGCGGCCGACCGTGACGGCGTCCTCGGCCGTCGTGGTCAGGACCTCGTAGCCGTGCCGGGCGGCGCGCCGGCCGGAGCCCACCAGGCCGACGAGCACGCGGGACGGGGTGGCGTGCGCCCGGGAGGCGAGCGCGGCGCGCCCGACGAACGGCAGCGGCTCGCCGTCGGCGGTCGTCTTGTCCAGGCGGACCACCCGCCCGAGGCCCGCGTCGTGCGGGGCGGTGGTGGTGTCGAGCTCGTTGCCGTACAGCGGCATGCCCGCCTCCAGCCGCAGGCTGTCGCGCGCCGAGAGCCCGGCGGGCACCAGGCCGAGCGGCGCGCCCGCGGCGAGCAGGTCCCGCCACAGGCCGGGCGCGGCCGCGGCGGGCACGAACAGCTCGAAGCCGTCCTCGCCGGTGTAGCCCGTGCGGGCCACCAGCGCCTCGACGCCGCCGACGGTGGCGGGCACGCCCGCGTAGTACTTCACGTCGCGGACCGCGTCGGCGTGCGCGGGGTCGGTGAGGCCGACGACGATCTCGGCGGACCGGGGGCCCTGCACCGCGATGAGCGCCGTCTCCAGGGACCGGTCGGTGAGCGAGGCCTCGAACGGCGCCAGCCGCTCGGCCAGCGCGGCGGCGACCACCGCGACGTTCGAGGCGTTCGCGACGACCAGGTAGGCCTCGTCCGCGAGCCGGTAGACGATCAGGTCGTCCAGGATCCCGCCGTCCTCCTGCACGATCATCGTGTAGCGCGCGCGTCCGACCGCGAGGCCGGAGATGTTCCCGACCAGCGCGTGGTCGAGGCCGGTGCCGGCCCCGGGGCCGTCCACGTGCAGCTCGCCCATGTGCGACAGGTCGAACAGCCCGGCGGCGGTGCGGACCGCCTGGTGCTCCGCGAGGTCGCCGGCGTAGCGCAGCGGCATCATCCAGCCGGCGAACGGCGTCATCGTGGCGCCCAGGGCGACGTGCTCCGCGTGCAGCGGGGACAGCACGGCCCCCGTCGCGTCGTCGGTGGTCGGGGTGGTCGTCTCGGTCACAGCGCGGCTCCCTCGGCGTAGGCCTCGATGGGCGGGCAGGCGCAGACGAGGTTCCGGTCCCCGTGCGCGCCGTCGATCCGCCGGACCGGCGGCCAGTACTTCCCGGCGCGGAGGCCCGCGACCGGGTAGGCCGCGAGCTCGCGGCCGTAGGGCTTGTCCCAGGCGTCCGCGACGAGCGACGCCGCGGTGTGCGGCGCGTTCCGCAGCGGCGACTCCGCCACGGCCCACCGCCCGGCCGCGACCGCGTCGATCTCGGCGCGGATCGCGACCATCGCCTCGACGAACCGGTCGAGCTCCGCGACGTCCTCCGACTCCGTGGGCTCGACCATCAGCGTGCCCGCCACCGGGAAGGACAGCGTCGGCGCGTGGAAGCCGTAGTCCATCAGCCGCTTCGCGACGTCCTCGGCCGTCACGCCGGTCTGCTTGGTGATCGCGCGCAGGTCGAGGATGCACTCGTGCGCCACCAGACCGGCGGGCCCGGTGTAGAGCACGGGGAAGTGCGGGGCCAGGCGCGAGGCCAGGTAGTTGGCGGACAGCACGGCGGTCTCGGTGGCGCGGCGCAGGCCGTCGCCGCCCATCAGCGCCACGTAGGCCCAGGAGATCGGCAGGATGCCGGCGGACCCGAACGGTGCGGCCGACACGGCCGGGGCGGCCCCGCCGGTCAGCGCGCCGGTGTCGCCGGTGAACACCGCGTCGGTCGCCGGCAGGTACGGCACCAGGTGCGCCGCGACGCCGATCGGGCCCACGCCCGGGCCGCCGCCGCCGTGCGGGATGCAGAACGTCTTGTGCAGGTTGAGGTGCGAGACGTCGCCGCCGAACTCGCCCGGCCGGGCCAGCCCGACCAGCGCGTTGAGGTTGGCGCCGTCGATGTACACCTGCCCACCCGCCGCGTGCACCAGGTCGCAGACCTCGCGCACGTCCTCTTCGTAGACGCCGTGCGTCGACGGGTAGGTGATCATGATCGCGGCCACCCGGGGGCCGTGCTGCTCGAGCTTGGCGCGCAGGTCGTCCAGCTGCACCGAGCCGTCCTCGGCGGTCGCGACGACGACCACCCGCATCCCGGCCAGGGCGGCCGACGCGGCGTTGGTGCCGTGCGCGGACGCGGGGATGAGGCAGAGGTCGCGCACCGGGACGTCCTCGGGCGCGGCGCCGGCGGCGATCGCCTCCGCCCGCCGGCCCTCGTGGTACCCGCGGATCGCGAGCAGCCCGGCGAACTCGCCCTGCGAGCCCGCGTTCGGCTGCACCGACACCGCGGCGTACCCGGTGATCTCGGCCAGCCAGCCCGTGAGGTCGCCGATCAGCTCGGCGTAGCCCGCGGCCTGCTCGGCCGGCACGAACGGGTGCAGGCCGGCGAACCCGGGCCAGGAGATGGCCTCCATCTCGACCGTCGCGTTGAGCTTCATCGTGCAGGAGCCCAGCGGGATCATCGTCCGGTCCAGCGCGAGGTCCTTGTCGGACAGCGCGCGCAGGTACCGGAGCATCGCGGTCTCGGACCGGTGCCGGTGGAACACCGGGTGCGTGAGGTAGTCCGAGGTACGGCGCAGGTGCACCGGGATCGCCGGGGCGTCGAGGCCGTCGGCGGGCCCGGTGGCGAGCGCGCCCGCGTCGGCGTCGCCGAAGGCCGCGAGCACCTCGGCCACGTGCGCCTCGGTGGTCACCTCGTCGCAGGTCACCTGGACGTGGTCGTCGTCCGCCGCCCAGACGTTGATCCCCCGGGCGGCCGCGGCGGCGACCACGGCGCGCGCCCGGCCCGGCACCACGGCGCGGACGGTGTCGAAGAACTGCGCGTGCTCGACGGCCACGCCGCCGGCGCGCAGCCCGTCCGCGAGCGCGACGGCCCGCGCGTGCACCCGCTCGGCGATCTCCCGCAGGCCGTCGGGCCCGTGGTAGACCGCGTACATCGAGGCGACGATCGCGAGCAGGGCCTGCGCGGTGCAGATGTTGCTGGTCGCCTTCTCGCGGCGGATGTGCTGCTCGCGCGTCTGCAGGGCGAGCCGGTACGCGGTGGCGCCGTCGGCGTCGATCGACACCCCGACCAGGCGGCCGGGGAGCGAGCGCTCCAGGCCGGTCCGCACGGCCATGTAGGCGGCGTGCGGGCCGCCGTAGAACAGCGGGACGCCGAACCGCTGGGCCGAGCCGACCGCGATGTCGGCGCCCTGCTCGCCCGGCGGCGTGAGCAGCGTGAGCGACAGCAGGTCCGCGGCGACCGTGACCAGCGCGCCCGCGTCCTTGGCGGCGGCGATCAGCGGCGCGAGGTCCCGCACGGCGCCTGACGCGCCGGGCGCCTGGAGCACGAGGCCGACCAGCGCCTCGTCGCCGAGGTCCGGCAGCCCGTCGGTCAGGTCGGCGACCCGGACGCCCAGGCCCGCGGCCTCCGCCCGGCCCAGCGTGACCGCGAGGGTCTGCGGCAGGCAGTCGGCGTCCAGCACCACGACTCCCGTGCGGCCCTTGGCCGCGCGGTGCATGAGCGCGACCGCCTCGGCGACCGCGGTGGCCTCGTCGAGCAGCGACGCGTTGGCGACCGGCAGCGCGGTGAGGTCGGCGACCACGGTCTGGAAGTTGAGCAGCGCCTCGAGCCGCCCCTGGGAGATCTCCGGCTGGTAGGGCGTGTACGCGGTGTACCAGGCCGGGGACTCGAGCACGTTCCGGCGGATCACCGGCGGCGTCACGGTGTCGTGATAGCCCAGCCCGATCATCTGGGTCAGCACGGTGTTCTTGTCCGCGATCGTCCGCAGCGCGGCCAGCACCTCGGACTCGCCCCGCGCCTCGGGCAGCGCGAGCGGGCGGTCCGTGCGGATGCTCGCCGGGACCGCCGCGTCGATCAGCGCGTCCAGGCTCGGCCAGCCGTCGCCGACGTGCGCGAGCAGGCCCGCGACGTCGCCCGGGCGGGGGCCGACGTGCCGGTCGGCGAAGCCGCGCGCGGCGTCGGTGCGGTCCGCGGGCACGGCGGCGCGCGGGGTCCCGGCGGCCGTCGTGCGGGCGTCGGTGGGGAGGTCCTCGAGGTGGGTCACGCGGCTGCTCCGGGCGGGTCGGACGTGCAAGGCGGACGGGCGGGTGGTGCGCGTCTCCCCGCTCTGTCATCCGCCGGCCGCGGGCGTGCCGCGGACGTACGACCTGAGAGTTTTGCCGGTCCGCCGTGCCCGTGAGGGCCGGGGCGCGCCGACTTGCACCGTCGGTGGGCCGGCGTGCGCCGGCCGCTTTCCAGAGTTGCCTCGCCACGGCGGTACGGGGGCCTGAGAGATTCCCGGGGAGGGTTGCTCCTTCGGCGCCTCGCGGTCACGACCGCCGGGGCGGTCGCGCGGGAGGGCTCTCCCGCCGCGGTTCGAGCAGCGTGTTGAGTTGTCTGGGTCACAGCCTAACCGCGGACGTGGGCCGTTCGTCCCGCGCGTCCGGTCTGCGGGCGTTACGGCTCCGTGAACTCTGCCGCGGGCAGCGGCAGCACGACCGTGGCGGCCGAGTCGGCGCCGCGGGCGCGGGCGTCCGCCACCACGCGCTCGACCTCGGGGAGCGGCCCCTCGACCAGCACCGGCTGGCCCGCGCCGGGGTCGCCGGACCAGCGCACGGCCGCGCCGTCGGGCGGCACGAACGTCCCGGACTCGCGCGGCAGGTGCACCACCGCGGCCGCCCGGACCGCCGGGTCGTCGACCGCGCGCACCTCGGCCGACCGGACGGCCGCGAGCCGCCGCAGCGTGCGCAGGAGCAGGCGCTGCCGGCGCTCGGAGGCCGTGAACGTCACCACGATGAGGCCGACGCCGTCGGCCACGTCGCCGGTGGTCAGGGAGTCGAACGAGACGCCCCGGGTGGAGAACACGCCGGTCAGCGCGGTGAGGGTGCCGGTCGCGTCGGCACCGGCCACGAAGGCGACCCAGCGGCGGTCGGCCCCCGGGGCGGCCGCGGCGGCACCCGCGGGCCCGACGGCGGTCACCGGCCCGCCCCCGCGCCCAGGCCCCACGGCGCGAGCATCGCGTCGATCCGCGCCGCGGAGGCCAGCAGCCGGCGCGCCTCGTCCGGCTCGGGCTCGTCCAGCAGCACCCGCGTCCAGCCCTCGGGTCCCAGCACCACCGGCACCCCGAGCACCCCGCGCAGCGGCGTCCCCGCCACGGCCACCTCCCCGTCCAGCGCGACCTGGCCGGCGACGACGATGTCCCGCCCGTCGAGCACGGTGTCCACCAGGTCGACCGTCGCGTTCGCGGTGGCCGCCGCCGTCTTGGCGCCGCTCTGGTGCGTGAGCCACGGGCGCGCGACGCCGCGCAGGTCCGGCGGCCAGGTCTCGACCAGGTCGAACGCCGCGGCCACGTCGTCGGCCATCAGGCCGCCGAGGTCCCGCTTCGCGTCCTCGATCTCGGCCGCGAACCCGTCGAGGGTCCGCCCGCCGCGCAGCGCCGCCACCGCACGCCGCCGCTCCTCGACGTCGAGCCCGCTGATCCGGACCGTGGACCACAGCGGCACGAGGTCGTCCCCGTGCTGCCCCGCGACGAACCCGCCCACCCGGTGCCGGCGCACGCCGAGGGACACCGCGACCTCGCGGCGGAACCGCAGCGTGTCCAGCCAGGCGCCCATGCCGATCACCCGGTGCCGGCCCAGCTCGCGGGCCACGACGGCCACGCCCAGCTCCACGGGGTTCGACACCACGACGACCACCTCGTGGCCGGAGCCGTGCCGCGCGATCGCGCGGGCGTAGGAGGCGAACACCTCGTGGTTCTCCGCCGCGAGCGCCGCCCGGTCCGTCACCGCCCCGGCGCGCGCCGGCGCCGTCCGGCCGGCGGTCAGCACGACGACGTCGGCGACCACGTCCTCCGGGTCGAGCGCCACGTCGATGAGCGGGGCGTGCTCGTCGTACGCGTCGACCAGGTCCGCGCGCAGCCCGTAGGACGCCCGCCCCGACGCACCGCCCGGCCGCCCGACGAGCTGCAGCCGCGACGTCGTCGGCAGCACCCGCCGCTCGATGAGCTGCGCGCACACCTGCCGCCCGACGTCCCCCGTCGCTCCCAGCACCGCCACGTCCACGCGCCCGACCCTAGGTCACGGGGCCGGGAGGCGCGGCGGGACCTCGGCCGGTCTCAGTCGAAGTCGAGCAGGTCGCCCAGCCAGGACTCCCGCTTCTTCTTCTTGCCGTACGGGTACCGCGGGTCGCGGCGGTCGTCGTACCGGCGGTCGTCGGGGCGGCGGTCGTCGGGGCGGCGGTCGTACCCGCGGTCGTCGCGGTAGCCCCGGTCGTCGCGGTAGCCGCCGTCCCCGCGGTGGCCCGGGTCGCGGTAGCCGTCGTAGCCCGGGGCGGGCGGGTACCCGGGGGCGGGCGCCGACGGGTAGGCGGGGGCGGCGGGGCCGGGGTCCGGCGCCCCCGGCGCGGGCGCCCCGGCGGCGCGGTCGAGGATCTTGTCGAGCTCGCCGCGGTCCAGCCAGATCCCGCGGCACGACGGGCAGTAGTCGATCTCGACGCCCTGCCGCTCCGCCATCACCAGCTCGGCCCCGTCCGTGGGACACCTCATGTCGCCCTCCTCGCCCGTGCGCGCCCCGGGGACGCGCGTCCTGCCCGGCCCAACGGACGGGGGCGGGGCTCGGTTCCGGGCGCCGGGGGCGTGGGCGGCGCTAGAGCGTCCGCTGCCAGGCGACGACCCGGTCCACCGCCTCCGCCACGACGGCCGGCGCGGACGCGAACGACAGCCGCACCCAGTCGTGCCCGTCCACCGAGTCGAAGTCGGTGCCGGGGGTGAGCGCGACGCCGGCCTCGTCGAGCAGCCGGGCGCACCAGGTCCGCGAGTCCAGCCCGGTCGCCGACACGTCCGCGTACACGTAGAACGCCCCGTCGGCGGGCGCGACCCGGGACCAGCCGAGCTCCGGCAGCCGGTCCAGCACCGACCGGCGGGACGCCGCGTACTGGGCGACGTTCGCCTCGGCGGCGGCGTACCCCTCGGGCGTGAACGCCGCGACGCCCGCGTGCTGGGCGAGCGCCGGCGGGCACAGCGCCACGTTCCCGGCGAGCGCGTCGACCGGTGCCGCCAGGTCCTCGGGCAGCAGCAGCCAGCCGAGCCGCCAGCCGGTCATCGCCCAGAACTTCGAGAACGAGTTGACCACGACGGTGCCGGTGCCGAGCGACGTCGCGGCGGTGGGCGCACCGGCCGGGCCGGGCTCGGCGGCGACCGCGTCGGCGTAGGTGATGCCGTGGTAGATCTCGTCCGACACCAGCCGGACGCCGTGCTCCGCGCACCACCCGGCGAGCCCGTCGAGCGACGCCCGGTCGATCAGCGTCCCGGTCGGGTTCGCGGGGCCGGCGACGACGAGCCCGTCCACAGGGCGGTCCAGCGCCTCCAGCTGCTCGACCGTCGGCTGGTACCGGGTCTCCGGACCGCACGGCAGCTCGACGACCTCGCACCCGAGCGAGGCGAGGATGTTCTTGTACGCGGGGTACCCGGGCCGGGCCAGCGCCACCCGGTCGCCGACGTCGAAGGCCGCCAGGAACGTGAGCATGAACCCGCCCGACGACCCGGTGGTGACGGCCACCCGCGCCGGGTCGACGTCGACGCCGTACCAGGACCGGTAGTGGCCGGCGATGGCCGCACGCAGCGCCGGGCTGCCGAGCGCCTCGGTGTACCCGAGGTCGCCGCCCGAGAGCAGCTGCACGGCGCGCTCGCGCACCACGTCGGAGGCGCCGGTCGACGGCTCGCCGACGCACAGGTTGAGCACCGACTGGCCGGCGGCGCGGCGGGCGTTGGCAGCCGCGACGATGTCCATCACGGCGAACGGGGGCACCTGGGAGCGCGCGGAGACCTTCACCCGCCCCATCCTGCCCCGGCCCGCGCCCAGCGCGCCCGCCCCGCGGCGCCGGGGCGCCCGGGCGCGCGCCGAGCGCGGCACCTCGCGCCGAGCGCGGCACCTCCAACCGAGCGCGGCACCTCCAGCCACCGCGCTCGCCGCGCGCTGCCGCGCTCGCAGCGAGCCGCCTGCGGTTTCCTGCGCGGACACCCCCGATCCGCACGAGCGGTGCCGGAAGGCGTAGGCCGCACCCGCCGCCGCGCCGCGCCCGCAGCACCCGCCGTGGGCCGCGCCCGCCGCCGCGGTCAGGCGCGCGCCGCGTCCCGGTCCGACAGCGCCGCGCGGACCGCGTCGACGACGCCGTCCGCCGCCGCCTCGATCTCGTCCAGGCAGTGCTCGAAGTTCTCCGGCCCGCCGTACCACGGGTCGTCGACGTCGAGCAGGTGCTCGTCCGCGCGGTCCGCCACCCGCGGCGCCGCCGGGTCGAACGTCCGGAACATCACCACCCGCCCGGCCGCCTCGTCGTCGTCGGCGATCCGCCGCAGCGCCCGGGCGTGCGACGCGGTCATCGCCAGCACCAGGTCGCGGTGGGCCAGGTCGCCCGCCCGCACCTGGCGAGCCTCCCGCCGGGGCACGTCGTAGCCGCGCGAGGCCAGCGCCGCGCGGGCCCGGCGATCGATCGGGTTGCCGTGCTCCTCGTCGCTGACCCCGGTCGAGTCGACCACCACCCGGTCGCCGAGCCCGGCGTCCTCCAGGCGGGCGCGCAGCACCACCTCGGCCATCGGGGACCGGCAGATGTTGCCGGTGCACACCGTCATCACGCGGTAGCGGTCGTCCGTCACGCCGGGTCCTCCCAGGGGGTCGTCGGGTCCGGCGTCCATCCTGGCACCCGGACCGGGACCCCGGCCCGGGCGACCGGCCCGCTCAGTGCCCGCCGCCGCCGAGAGCCTCCGCCAACCGCCCGAGCCGCCGCGCGCTGTCCGCGTTCAGCCCGACCACCTCCGCCGTCTTCCCCTTGGCGGCGTACTTGGTGACGATCGCGTCCAGCGTGGCCGCCGTCGACGCGTCCCAGACGTGCGCGTCCGCCAGGTCGATGACCACCCGCGCGGGGTCGCCGTCGTAGTCGAACTGGTAGACGAGGTCGTTCGACGACGCGAAGAACAGCGCCCCGGACACCGCGTACCGCCGCACGCCGGGGTCCTCCCCCGCGTCGAGCCGGGTGACGGTCGTCAGGTGCGCCACGCGGCGGGCGAACAGGACCGTCGCCACCAGGACGCCCGACACGACGCCGTACGCGAGGTTGTGCGTGGCGACGGTGACCGCGACCGTCACGAGCATCACCGCGGTCTCGCTCAGCGGCATCCGGCGCAGCGTCGACGGCCGCACCGAGTGCCAGTCGAACGTCGCGACGCAGACCATCACCATGACGGCCACCAGCGCGGCCATCGGGATCGCCCCGACGACGTCGCCGAGCACCACGACCAGGACCAGCAGGAACGCCCCGGCCAGGAACGTCGAGATCCGGGTGCGGGCACCCGAGACCTTCACGTTGATCATCGTCTGGCCGATCATCGCGCAGCCGCCCATGCCGCCGAACAGGCCGGAGAGCACGTTCGCGGCGCCCTGTCCCCAGGCCTCGCGGGTCTTGTCCGAGTGGGTGTCGGTGACGTCGTCGACGAGCTTCGCGGTCATCAGCGACTCGAGCAGCCCGACCAGCGCGAGCCCGACGGCGTACGGCGCGATGATCCGCAGCGTCTCCAGGTTCAGCGGGACGTCGGGCAGCACGAACGCGGGCAGGCTGTCCGGCAGCTCGCCCTGGTCGCGCACCCGCGGGACGGCCAGCCCCGCCACGACGGTCACGACGGTCAGCAGCACGATCGCCACCAGCGGCGCCGGCACCACCGTCGTGAGCCGCGGCAGCAGCGCGATGATCGCGATCCCCGCCGTCACCAGCGGGTAGACCACCCACGGCACGTCGACCAGGTGCGGCAGCTGCGCGACGAGCACCAGGATCGCCAGGGCGTTGACGAACCCGACCATGACCGACCGCGGGATGAACCGCATGAGCCGCGCCACCCCGAGCAGCCCCAGCGCCACCTGGATCACGCCGCCCAGGACGACGGTCGCCAGCAGGTACTGCACCCCGTGGTCCCGCACGACCGGGGCCACCACCAGCGCCACGGCGCCGGTCGCGGCGGAGATCATCGCCGGCCGGCCGCCGAGGAACGCGAGCGAGACCGCCATCACGAACGACGAGAACAGCCCGACGCGCGGGTCGACGCCGGCGACGATGGAGAAGGAGATCGCCTCCGGGATCAGCGCGAGGGCCACCACCAGGCCGCCGAGCACCTCGGTGCGCAGCCGGGCCGGCGAGCGCAGCGCCGTGCGCACCGACCACGAAGCGTCGGCCTCGGGGACGGCGGGGTGCGCACCGTCGGGCGGCGCGGGGGCGGGCTGGGGGGTCGCGGGCACGCGGGATCCGTTCGAGGTCGGGTGGGGGCCGACGGGATCGTACTCTCACGCGGCGTCAGGGTTGCCCCGCACCCCCGTCGCCGACGAGCCCCCGCACCGCTACCGTCGCTGCCAGCCGGGGCACGCGCCCCGCCGACCGGTGCGGAGGAGACGCATGGACGACGACCTGATCGTGGTGACGGGCGCCTCGGGCCGGGTGGGCCGACGGCTCGCCGTCCGGCTCGCCGCGGAGGGGGCGCACCAGCGCCTGGTGGTCCGCTCCCCCGACCGCGCCCCGTCGATCCCGGGCACCGAGACCGAGGTCGCCCTCAGCCCCGGGTACCGCGACGTGGCGTCGATGCGGGCGGCGTTCGCGGGCGCGCGGACCGTGTTCCTCGTGTCCGGGCGCGAGTCCGCGGACCGGGTCGCCGAGCACCGGGCCGCCGTGGACGCGGCCGTCGACGCCGGGGTCGAGCGGCTGGTCTACCTGTCGTTCATGGGCGCGGCGCCCGACGCGACGTTCACGTTCGCCCGCGACCACTGGGTCACCGAGGAGCACATCCGCGCGTCCGGCCTGCGGTTCACGTTCCTGCGGGACTGCCTGTACCACGACGCGATCGTGCACTTCGTGGGCGAGGACGGCGTGATCCGCGGGCCGGCGGGCGACGGCCTGGTCGCCGCGGTCGCGCACGACGACGTCGCGGACGTGGCCACCGCGGTGCTGCTCGACGAGCGGGCGCACGCGCACGACGGGACCACCTACGACGTCACCGGCCCCAGCGGGTACACCCTCGCCGAGGCGGCGCAGGTCCTGTCCTCCGCGACCGGTCGGGAGATCACCTACCACCCGGAGACGGTCGAGGAGGCCTACGCGTCCCGTGCCGTGTACGCCGCCGAGCCGTGGGAGGTCGACGGCTGGGTGTCCTCGTACACGGCCATCGCCGCGGGCGAGCTCGCGACCCCGTCGCCGATCGTGCGGCGCCTGTCGGGCCGCCCGGCGCAGTCCCTCGCCGAGTGGCTGACGGTCAATCCGCAGGAGTGGGCGCACCTGCGCGCCTGACCCGCGGGCCCCGCGGCCACGACGCGACGGGGGCGGCGCCCGACCTCCCCCGAGCGCGCGCCGCCCCCGCCCGTCCAGGCGTCCGCGCGACCGCGACGGGCGTCCACGTCACGGTCGCCGACCGCGCTGGCCGGGGGGCGTCGGCGGGGTGAACGCGGGGCGTCGGTCGCGCGTCGGCTCCGCGGCGCGACCGGCTCGGCGGCGCGACCGCGCGCCGGCGGGCGCGCCCCGACAGGGGTCAGCCCTTGCGGGCGGTGAGCACCAGCGGGCCGTCGGCCGTGATCGCGACGGTGTGCTCGGCGTGCGCGGCGCGCGAGCCGTCGGCGGTCCGGATCGTCCAGCCGTCCGGGTCGATCACGTAGCCGTCGCTCCCGGACATGAACCACGGCTCGATCGCGATGACGAGTCCGGCCTTGAGCTTCAGACCGGTCCCGCGGCGGCCGAGGTTCGGCACGTGCGGCTCCTCGTGCATCGTCCGCCCGACGCCGTGGCCGCCGAAGTCGGCGTTGATCCCGAGACCCGCAGCGCGGCCGACCTCGCCGATCGCCGCGGAGATGTCCCCCATCCGGTTGCCCGCGCGCGCCTGCGCGATGCCCGCCGCGAGCGCCTCCTCGGTGACCCGGATCAGCCGCTGGGACTCCGGGTCGGGCGTACCGAGCTGGAAGGTGAGCGCCGAGTCGGCGACCCAGCCGTTCACCTGCGCCGCGAAGTCGATGCTCAGCACGTCGCCGTCCGCGAGCACCTGCTCCGACGGCAGGCCGTGCAGCGCGGCGTCGTTCACGCTGGTGCAGAGCACGCCCGGGTACGGCATCGCACCGAACGACGGGTGGTAGCCCAGGTAGACGGAGTGGGCGCCGGCGTCGTCGATCAGGCGGTGGGCGTGCGCGTCGAGCTCCTTCAGCGTCATGCCCACCCGGGCGACGTCCTGCAGGCTGCTCAGCACGCGGGCCACGAAGGCACCCGCCGCCCGCATCGCCTCGATCTCGCGGGGTGTCTTCAGCTCGGCCACGCGCCCACCCTAGACGCGCCGGGGCGCTCGGCTCAGCCCGTGGCGGCGCTGCCGTCGGCCGCGAGCGCCGCGACGCCCGCCACCAGCATCCCGACCAGCACGTCGAAGCTGCGGTCCCGGTCCTGCGGCATCCGGAAGCCGCCGCCGAGCTCAAGGGCCACGAACCCGTGCACGCCCGCCCGGACCGCCCGCACGGCGTCGACCGACCGCTCCTCGGGCAGGTCGAACCCGCGCAGCGCGGCCGCGATCACCTCGACGGTGCGCGCCGCAGCGGCGGCCAGCGCGGCCGAGTCGGGGTCGGCCGGGTCCGGCGCGACCTGGACGGCGGCGTACCGGCCCGGGTGGGCGTGGGCGTAGCCGCGCATCGCACCCGCCAGCGCCCGGAGCGCGTCGGGGCCGGAGCGGCCGACGGTCGCGTCGACGAGCCGCGCGCCGAGGTCCTGCACCGTGAGGACGGCGACCTCCCGGCGCAGCGCGGCCAGCGAGCCCACGTGCTTGTAGAGGCTCGGCGTCGCGACGCCGGCCTCGGCGGCGACCTTGGCGAGCGTGAGGTCGGCGAAGCCGGTGGGTCCGCCGTCGTCCACCAGGTCGAGCGCGATCCGGGCGACCGCCTCGCGGGACAGGCCGGCCCTAGGCACCGGCGACCCCGTCGGCCGGTGCGGCGGGGGCCACCGGCGCGACCTCCCCGAGCAGCCCGAGCACCGCCTCGGCCACGACCTCCGGCGTCTGGTGCTGCGGGTAGTGCCCGGCGTCCTCGACCAGGACCGCCCGGGCGCCGATCGCGTCCCGGATCCACGCGAGCTCGGCGGCGGGGTCCTTCCAGTCGGGGTCGAGCGCTCCGACCACCGCGAGCGCGGGCGCCTGGATGCGTGGCACGCGGGCCTCCACGGGGGCGTGCGTGAGCGCCAGCGTCAGGTCGCGGAACTGGCCCAGGTAGCCGGGGCGGCGCAGGCTCGCGCGGATCGCCGCCGTGTGCGCGGCCAGCCGCGGCGACCGGGCGCCCTTGTTGAGCGACCGGTAGTAGCCGGCCCAGGCGGCGGCGCCCCACGGGGCGGCGAGCATCGCCCGGTAGACCAGCGGCATCACCGCGCGCACCGCACCGGGGAGCTGCGGGTCGCGCAGGAACGGCGCCAGCAGGACCAGCCCGCGGACCAGGTCCGGCCGGTCGGCCGCGACCACGGCCGCCGCCGAGGAGCCCATCGAGTTGCCGACGAGCACCGCGGGCCCCGCGGCCAGGTGCTCGACCAGCGCGACGACGTCGCCCGCCGTCGCCTCGTCGCCGTGCGTCGTGAACCCGGCGTCGGAGTCGCCGTGGCCGCGCAGGTCGGTGGTGACGACCCGGTAGCCGGCACCGAGCAGGGCGGCCCGGAGCTCGTCGTAGGTGGACCGCAGGTCGCCCATCCCGGGGACCATGACGACGAGCGGCCCGGTGCCGGCGTCGTCGTAGGCGACCCTCCCCTCGGGCCGCGGCAGGTGCAGCGTGCGTCGTACGTCTTTGTTGTCCATAGCCCGTAGGCTAATGCCATTAGCTTTCGACCGCAAGGGGGTCGGGTGCGGCATGCTCACCGGGTGCTGCACGACGTCATCCTCGAGGGCCACGGCGCCCGGCTCGTCCCGCTCGACCTCCCCCACGCGGAGGCGCTCGCCGCGTTCGTCGACGCGCGGGTGTGGGCCGGGATGTCGTCCGCGCTGCCCGTCGGCGTCGACGCCTGGCGCGCCGAGATCGACGGAGCCCGCGCGGCGCCCGGCCGGCTGGCGTTCGCGGCGCTCGACGCCGAGACCGGCGAGGTCCGGGGCAGCACGTCGTTCTACGACCGGGACCTCCGGGTGCCCCGCGTCGAGATCGGGCACACCTTCTTCGCCCCGCAGTGGTGGGGCACGTCGAACAACCCGGCCTGCAAGCTGCTCATGCTGGAGCACGCCTTCGACGTCTGGGGCTGCGCGCGGGTCGCGCTGCGGGCCGACACCCGGAACACCCGCTCCGTCGCGGCGATCACCCGGCTCGGCGCCGTCCCCGAGGGCGTGCTGCGGAACCACCGGCTCGCGCCGGACGGCTCGCGCGGCGACACCGCGTACTTCTCGATCCTGCCGGACGAGTGGCCGGCGGTGCGCGCGGGGCTGCGGGCGCGGCTCGGCGTCGCCTGAGCCCCGTCCCGCGTGCCCGGGCGTCCGCGCCCGGGCAGGGAACAGCCCGTGGGCCGGGCCTCCTGCTGGAGGGCCCTGCCGCGAAGGACGAGCTCGCGGCTCCCACGGGCTGCGGTGACTGCAGGGATTCGCCCGTCGCGGTCGCCGGTCGGACCGGCGGCGCGGCGAACGGATCGCAATCCGTCCGAACACTGCTGTCCGCGACTAGCGGGCAGTCACCTCACGCGTCCAAGAAGACTTCATGTCTCGGACCGCCTCCTTCCCGTGTGCCTCGACCGTACGTCCGCCCCGCGGCGCGCACCAACAGATTTTCCCCACGGCGGAACCAGGTCGGTTGACCAGGAACAACGGGTGCCCTCCTCGGCGTTGGCCCGGCATGACCACGATCGGATTCATCGGCGCCGGCCACATCGGCGGCGCGCTCGCCCGCCTGGCCGTCCAGCACGGGCAGACGCCCGTCCTCAGCAACTCGCGCGGTCCGCACACGCTCGTGGACCTGGTGTCCGAGCTCGGCGACGGCGCGCGCGCCGGCACCGCCGAGGAGGCCGCGACGGACGGCGACGTCGTCGTCGTCACCGTGCCGTTCCACGCCTACGCGCAGGTCCCCGCCGCGCCCCTGGCCGGCAAGGTCGTCATCGACACCAACAACTACTACTGGGAGCGCGACGGCCACGTGGCCGCGCTCGACGACGGCTCCACCACCAGCGCCGAGCTGCTGGCCGACCACCTGGGCGGCGCCCGGGTCGTCAAGGCGTTCAACCACATCACCGCCGCCGACCTCGGGTCGAAGGGCACGCCCGCCGGGACCCCCGGCCGCCGCGCGCTCGCGATCGCCGGCGACGACGCGGACGCCAAGGCCGAGGTGACCGCGCTCATCGACCGGTGGGGCTTCGACGTCGTGGACGCGGGCACGCTGTCCGAGGGCTGGCGGTTCCAGCGGGACACCCCCGCGTACGGCGCCGAGCTCGACGCCGAGGGGCTGCGCGCCGCGCTCGCCGCGGCGACCCGCTGACCCGACCTCCGCGGCGCCCGGTCCGGCGCGGCGGCGGCGCGGCTCAGCCCGCGGTGCCGTCGCGCTGCTCCGGGACCCGCACCTCGGGCGTCAGCCGGTAGCCCAGGCCCCGGACGGTGCTGATCGCGGTCCGGTCGCCCGACCCCTCCGCGAGCTTCCGGCGCAGGTTCGCCATGTGCACCTCGATGCTGCGCCGGTCCGCGTCCGTCGGCGTCGGCACCGCGTGCGGCCCGTGCACCGCGACCGCCACCGCGAGCTCGTCCTTCGACACCGGCTGACCCGCGCGCTCCGCGAGCGCCACGAGGATCTCGAACTCGCTGCGGGTCAGCGGGACCGGGCGGTCCGCGACGCGCACGCACCGCGCGGGCACCTCGACCACGAGGTCCCCGCGCACCAGCACCCGGCCGTCGTCGAGGCCGGAGTCGTCTCCGATCGCCATCGGTTCACGGTACGTCGGGGACGTCGCGCCGTCGCGCGGTGCCGCGTCCCCACCGGTCGGCGCCCCGCCCTGCGCCGGGGTCGAGGTGGTACCACCCACGCCCCCGGAACCGAACCTCAGAATCCCTGACGCGTCGCCCCCTCGCGTCGATGAGGCCCCCGTTCAACGAGCACGGGGATCGCTCCCCGTCCGACAGGGGGAGAACCCAGTGCACACTTCGCGCACGCGATCGGGGCGCATGCGGCGTCCCGTCGCCCTCGCGACCGCCGCGGTCGTCGCGGCGATGCTGATCCCGGCCGGGGCCGCGGTCGCCGACGAGGGCGAGACCGACCCGAGCGCCGTCGTCGAGACGCAGCCCGTCGCGGACCCGGAGCAGACCGCCGACCCGCAGCCGCAGCCGGACCCGCAGCCCGACTCCCCGGAGCAGGGCTCGACCACGCCGGTCGAGTCGACCCCGGTCACGACCGGATCCGGATCCGAGGAGGACACCTCGCCGACGCCGGACACCCCGACGCAGGGCGACTCGTCCGACACCGACGTGCCGTCCGACACCGACGTGCCGTCCGACAGCACGCCGACCACCGAGCAGCCGTCGAGCGGCAGCACCACGCCCGAGCAGGGCACCCCGGACACCGACCAGGACTCCGGCGAGACCGGTCCGTCGTTCTCCGCCGGCGGCTTCCGCGTCTCCGGCTACTCGCTCGACCAGCACGGCAACCGCGTCGCCGTCGCCGGCCAGACGCTCACGCTCGAGCGCACCGAGCCGACGCCCGAGGGCACCGAGTACTCCTGGGACTGGCGCACGAACGCCGGCTGGCGCGGGGCCTCCGCCCAGTTCACCCCGACGTCGGACGACATCAACAAGCAGCTCGTGCTCACGGTGATCGCGTACACCGACGGCGGGTGGTACCCCGTCCTCACCGAGAACCTCGGCATCGTCCTCGCCGAGGCGCCCGCCTCCGGCCCGGTCACGACGCAGCCGACAACGCCGGTCGAGAACACCCCGGTCGACGGTGGCCCCCAGGCGGACGACCGCGTCGAGGCGCCGGACGAGTGGACCGACTTCGTGTTCTCCGGCACGACCACCGACGAGGACGACTTCCCGATCGCCGTCGTCGGCACGCCGATCACCGTGCGCCCGACCACCAACTGGGCGGCCGGCACGACCTTCACGTACGAGTGGCGCCTGGACGACTTCGACGGCCCGGTCGTCGGGGAGGGCACGACCTACGTCCCGACGGACCTCAACCGGTCGATCTACCTCGTCGCCGACCCGACCCCGGTGGACGACAGCACCCTGGGCGCCGGCACGATCGTCGCCTGGAACACGATCGCCCCCACCGTCCCGGGTGACTCCGACGACTCGGACGACTCCGACTCCGACGACGACGCGGGCCTGAAGCCGATGCCCGAGGGCTGGTTCCAGATCGACGCCGCGAACGGCTACGAGCTGGCCTACGGCAAGGAGTACACCGCCACGCCGACCGGCTTCGCGCCGGGCGCCGAGTACACCGTCCGCTGGACCGTCGACGGCGTGCAGGTCGGCTCGGGCCGCACCTTCACCCCGGCCGCCGGACAGATCGGCCAGTTCGTCGACCTCGAGTTCGAGGTGCGCGCCGAGGGCTACGAGACGTACAAGTCCGTGCGCTCCGCCGGCTGGGTCCAGGCGCAGCCCACGGTCACCGTGTCCGCCCCGACGATCACGGCCGGCGCGACCGCGACCGTGACCATCTCGGTCAAGGGCCCGGCGAAGGGTCCCCAGGTCACCGGCCCGGTCGACCTGTACGTGCACGGCAACGGGTACAGCCAGCCGCTCACCGGCCGGTCGCTCCAGAACGGCGTCGCGACCTACAGCGTCCCGAACCTCCCGGCCGGCTCCTACCAGCTGACCGCGTCCTACACGGGTGACCAGATGTGGGCCCGCTCCTTCTCGATCCTGAGCGCGTCGTTCGGCGGCTACACGTTCGCGCAGGGCGAGGGCACCCTGAAGGTCCTGCCCGCCGCCGCCACGGTCAGCGCCCCGGCCACGCTCACGGTCCCGGTCGCGATGCGCTCGACGTTCGACGCGAAGGTCTCCGTGCCCGGCTCCGTGCTCCCCTCCTCGTGGACCCTCCGCGAGGGCACGACGGTCCTGAGCCACGGCGCGACCCACGACGGCCGGTTCGCCGTCACGGTCCCGGTGCTCGCCGCGGGCACCCACACCCTGGTGCTCGAGGTCCCCGCCACGGAGCTGTCGGCCGCGGGCTCCGCGACCATCACGGTCACCGTCGTCGGCGAGCCCGTCCGGACCGGCACCACACCGTCCGCCGCGCTCGACACGCCCCAGGCCGCCACGGCCCCGGGCCAGCAGATGGAGCTCGTCGCCGAGGGCTTCCAGCCCGGTGAGACCGTCGCGTTCTACCTGCACTCCGACCCGGTGTTCCTCGGCACCGCGGTCGCGGACGCGAACGGCGTCGCCCGCCTGATGGCGACCGTGCCCGGCGACGTGCCCACGGGCGCGCACACCGTGTACGCCACCGGCGGCACCACCGGCCGCTGGGCCACCCTCGCGGTCCAGCTCGCGGTCCCGGTCCCGGCCACGGTCACCCCGGTGTCCGCCCCGGTCGCGGCGGCCCCGGCGGCCGTCACGCCGGCGGCGACCGGCGAGCTCGCGGTGACCGGCTCCGAGGGCGGTGCCCTCGGCCTGGCCGCGGCGTTCCTCGTCGCGGTCGGCGGTGCCCTGGTGCTCGTCACCCGCCGGGTGCGCGCGCTGCGCTGACGCCCTGCCGCACGACGGCCCCTCGACCCGCGGGTCGGGGGGCCGTCGTCGTGCGGCCTGGGTGCTAGCACCTCCTGGGCCGAAGGTCCCGTGCCGATTCCCGCGCCGGGCCGCGGCCGGTGCCGATCAGGGGGTCGACCGGATCGTCGCGGGACCGCGGTCCCCGCCCCCCCCCTGGGAGCCACCTTGTCCACACCCCTGACCGGACGACGGCCTCGTGCCACGCGGTCCGCCGCCGTCGCGGCCGTGCTCGCGCTCGCCGCCGTCCTCGTGCCCGCACTTCCCGCCGCTGCGCACAGCGGCTCGGTCACGCCGCTCGAGCCCGAGGTCGCCGGCACCGCGGTCGACTACGCGTTCGAGTGCACGCTCGACGACCCGGACGGCGGTCCGCTCGGCGCGACCTGGCGTCTGCAGACGTTCCCCGGCTCCGCGATGGTCAAGGGGGGCACCGTCACCCAGCTCACCGAGAACACGGCCTCCCGCCGCACGGGCATCTTCACCGTCGACTACTCCGACATCCCCGCGGGCCACTACACGGTGTACGCCGACTGCACCATGAGCGGCGGCTTCACCTACCCCCGCTGGCACCAGGTGGAGCTCACCGCGGGATCGCAGGCCACCACCACGACCCTCACCGCGTCCCGCACGACCGGCGTCGTGACCGGCGACCAGGTCACCTTCACGGCCACGGTCCCCGGCGCCCCCGCGGGTGACGTCGTCTTCACCATCGGCGGCACCGAGAACGTGCCGGTCGCGCTGTCCGGCGGCACCGCCACGATGACGCGCACGATCACCGGCCCCACCAGCGTGGTCGCGGCCTACACCGGCACCTCCGGGTACGCGCCCTCCGCCTCCGGCTACGTCGGCATCGACCCGGTCACGGCCATCACCCCGGGCGTCGTCGGCCTGACCAGCACGCCGACGGTCGGCGCGCCGGTGACGGTCGGCACCCACGGCTGGGCGCCGTCCGAGGCGGACGGGCTCACGCTCACCTACGCGTGGAAGGACGCCGACGGCACCGTCCTCGGCACCGGCCCGACGTACACGCCCGCGGCTGCCGACCTGGGCAAGGCGATCCACGCCGAGGTCACCGGCACGCGCGCCCCGCTGGCGCCGCGCACGGCCAGCACCAACGCCCCCGTCGTGCTGCCGGGCACCATGTCCGGCGCGGTCGCCATCACCGGCACCACGGACGGTGTCGCCACCGCCGGCACCACGCTCACCTCGGTGCCGTCCGGCTGGCCCGCCGGCGCCTCCTTCGCGCACCAGTGGTACGTCGACGGCGAGCTCCGCTCCGAGCAGGCCACCTTCACCCCCGGCACCCGCGACCTGGGCCAGGAGATCTGGCTCGAGGTCCGCGTGACCGCGCCGGGCTACGGCCAGGAGATCGGCACCGCCTGGGCCTCCGTCGCCCAGGCCACCCCGACCGTCACCGTCGGGTCCTCGACGATCGTCGTCGGCCGGGACGCCACCGTGCCCGTGACGGTCGCCGGCCCGAAGGGCGGTCCCGTCCCCGCCGGCGGCGTGCAGGTCACCCTGACCCCGCAGGGCGGCGGCGCGCCGGTCGTCCTCGACGAGGTCGAGCTCGGCGCGAAGGGCACCGCCTCGGTCGTGGTCCCGGGCCTGGGCGTCGGCCGCTGGATCGCCACCGCGACCTACACCCCTGCGAGCGACCAGCACAGCTACGCGCGGGCCGCGTCCGGCTCGTCGGGCCCGTACCGCGCCGCCACCGGCACCGGCACCGTGACCGTCACCAAGCCGGCGGCCACCGTGACCGCGCCCGAGCGGCTCGACGTCCCGGTCGCCACGCCGGGCACCTTCGAGGTCACCGTCAGCGGCTCGCCGCGGCCGACCACGTGGCTGGTCCGCGAGGGCGACACCGTCCTCGTCCGCGGCGACGTCCCGGCCGACGGCCGCGTCCGGGTCACGCTCCCCGTCCTGGCCCCGGGCACGCACACCCTGGTCCTGGAGCTGCCGGAGACCTCGGCCGCCGCGGCCGCGACCCGCACCATCACGGTGACGGTCGCGGGCGAGCCCGGCCGCGTCGGCGCCCTGCCCGGCGCCACGCTGGACACCCCGAAGGCCGCCACGGCCCCGGGGCAGCAGATGCAGCTGGTCGCCGAGGGCTTCGAGCCCGGGGAGACCGTGGCGTTCTACCTGCACTCCGACCCGGTGTTCCTGGGCACGGCGGTCGCGGGCGCCGACGGCGTCGCGCGGCTGCTCGCCGACATCCCGGCCGACGTGCCGTCCGGCGCGCACACCGTGATCGCCACCGGCGGGACCTCCGGCCGGTGGGCGACGCTCCCGGTCGAGCTCGCGGTGCCGGCGGCGACGCCCGCCGTCGCGGGCCCGGAGCTGGCCGTCACCGGCGCGCAGTCCGGGCTCGTGATGGCCGGGGCGTGGCTGATGCTCCTGACCGGCGGCGCGCTCGTGCTCGTCGCCCGCCGGGTGCGCGCGCAGCGCTGACGCCCTGCCGCACGACGGCCCCTCGACCCGCGGATCGGGTCGGGGGGCCGTCGTCATGCAGGGCGCCCTGGTCCCCAGCCCTTTCTCGCACGGTCGCCCGATCGATCAGGGTGCGGCGCGAGAACCGGGTGGGGATCACCCCGGCCGCCGTCCGGGCGTGGCCCCGTCAGCAGGCGCCGAAGACGTACGCCGGGTCGTCCGGCGTGCCCAGGTCGCGGTCGCGGCGGATCGTCGACGGCGGCTGGTCCGGGTCGGCGCAGGCCGCGGCGAAGCCGTCGTCGGTGTACTCGATGTCCAGCACCGCGTCGCCGTAGACGTCCGTGTACGCCGCGCACTCGTCGTACTGCGCGCACTCCTCCGCCACCGCGAAGTCGAACCCCGCCTCGTCCCGCCCGCGGGTCCCGAGCTGCGGGGTGTTCTTCTGCCCCGCCGCGAGCCCCGCGTCGTGCGCGACGGAAACCAGCCGGGCCGCCAGGTCGACCGCCCCGTCCTCGTCGAGCCGGCCGCCGGACCGGGTCCAGGAGTCGAGGTTGTCGAGCTCGACCGCGGCGAACCCGCGCTCGGCGCACGCGCGGACCTGCGCCCCGACGAGCTCCGCGAGCGCCGCCCGGTCGGCCGCGGTGCTCGTGTCGAGCAGCAGCTCGTCCGGCCAGCCCTCGTCGACGACGGGCTCCCCCGCGTCGTCGCGCAGCACCAGGTCGGGGTGGTCGGTCAGCCACACGTCGCGGTCGCCGGGCTGGGTCTGGAAGCCGTTGACGTAGCAGGCCGACCACAGGCCGGGCTCGGGCTCGTCGGTGACGTCGCGGACCACGCCGCCGACCCCGTCCGGGGCCGGGTAGCCGCCCGCGAGCTGGTAGTCGACGACGACGCCCGCCGGGGGACCGCCGGGGTGGGGCGGGTCGGCGGCCCGGCTCGGGTCACCCGCGTCCGCACCCGCAGAGCCGGACCCGCCGGCGGCCACGTCCGCACCACGCGCGCCGTCGTCCGCGCCGTCGCCCGCCGCACAGCCCGCGACCAGCGCGAGCGCCAGCGCCCCGGCCGGTGCCGCACGGACCAGCCGGGCGAGCACGCTCACAGCACCGCCGCGAGCCCCTCGAGGGCCGCGAGCGGGTCGGGGCCGGTCGGCGCGAGCACCACCGCGTCGGCACCGGCCAGCGCGAGCCCGTCCAGCCGTGCCCGCGCCTGCTCCGGCGTCCCGACGACCGCGAGCCGGTCGACCCAGGCGTCCGGCAGCGCGGCCGCGAACTCCGCCCGGTCCGGGGTCCGGTCGCGCAGGTCGCGGAACTCCGCCGCGAAGTCCATCGGGTCGATGTGCGGCGCCCAGCCCGGGTCGCCGATCCAGGCCAGCGCGGGGCGTACCCGGTCCCGCGCGGCGGCCGCGTCGGCGTCCACGGCCGCGACGTCGTAGGCGACCACGCGGTGGTCGGGGGCGTGGCCGATCTGCGCGATCGCCGCGGCGAGGTACTCGGGGCCCACGGGCTCGGCGAGCACCGTCCCGTCGGCGCACCGGCCGGCCGCGGCGAGCGACCTCGGCCCGCGGACCCCGGCCAGCACGGGCGGGACCTCGGCCGGCGGGTTCTCCAGCCGAACGCCGTCCAGCCGGACGTACCGGCCGTCGACGGTCACCTCCTCGCCCCGCAGCAGCGCGCGCAGCGCAGTGACGTACTCCTCGAACGCGGTCAGCGGGCTCGAGGGCCACGCGCCGACCTGGCGCATCCAGTCCGGCATGCCGTGGCCGATGCCGAGGTGCAGCCGACCCGGGAACAGCTCCGCGACGGTCGCCGCCTCCATCGCCGCGAACGCCACGTTGCGCGCGCCGACCGGCAGGATGCCGACTCCCACGCGGATCCGCTCCGTCACCGCGAGCGCCGCCGCGGCCTGGGCCATCCCGCCGCGGAAGCCGAGGTCCTCGACCACCCACAGCTCGGCGAACCCGAGGGCGTCGGCGCGCCGCGCGTACGGCAGCACCTGGTGGGCGGGCAGGTCACGGGGCAGCAGGACGCCGACGTCGAGGCTCATGCCCCGACCCTACGGGCGGGGCGCATCCCGGTGTGCTGTCCTGGTGCCCTGACCCGCGACGTCGCGGGACCCGCCCACGCCGGGAGGTCGGCCATGGCCAGGCTCGTCTACTCCGCGATCACGTCCCTCGACGGGTTCGTCGCCGACCGTGACGGCCGGTTCGACTGGAGCATGCCGGACGAGGCGGTGCACCAGCGGGTCAACGAGCTGCACCGCGGCGTCGGGACGTACCTCTACGGGCGCCGGCTCTACGACGTGATGGTCGCGTGGGAGACGATGGAGACCGCCGACGAGCCGCCGGCCGTCCAGGAGTACGCCCAGCTCTGGCGCGCCGCGCACAAGGTCGTCTACTCGACCACCCTCACCACCCCGCGCAGCGCGCGCACCCAGGTCGAGGCCACGTTCGACCCGGAGGCGGTGCGCCGGCTGCTGCACAGCTCGCCGCACGACGTGCTGATCGGCGGCGCGCACCTCGCCGGTCTGGCGCTGCGCGCCGGCCTGGTGGACGAGGTGCACCTGTTCGTGTCGCCGGTCCTGGTCGGCGGCGGGACCCGGGCGCTGCCGCGGGACGTGCGCGTCGACCTGGAGCTGCTGGACCTGGAGCGGTTCGCGAACGGGGTGGCGCACCTGCACCACCGGGTGCACGAGGTCCACTGACCCCGCGGCGCCGCGGCGAGGCCGTCGGACGTTCGTGACGACCTCGCCGTCTTCCGCCGACCTCAGCGCCGGACGGGGAAGCTCAGGTGCGTGACCCCGCGCGACGGCACCACCGCCGTGGGGTCGCCGAGCGCCACCGGCCCGCCGGCCTGCGCCGTGAAGTACGGCCGCCCCGACCCGAGGAACACCGGCACCAGGTCGACGTTCACCGCGTCGAGCAGCCCGGCCGCGTGCACCTGGGACGCGATCGTCCCGGCCGCGACGCCGACGACCCTGTCCCCCGCGAGCTCCTGCGCCGCGGCGACCGCCTCCAGGACGCCCTCGTGCATGACCACCAGGTCGGGCGACCCCAGCGCCGCCGACTCCCGGACCGGCCGGTGCGTGAGCAGCACGAACGGGACGCCCAGCGGGTGCCTGCCGCCCCAGCCGTCGGTGAGGTCGAACAGCTCGCGCCCCACGACCAGCGCGCCGAGCTGCTCGCGCCACGCCAGCCAGTAGGCGGCGCTCTCCTCCGTCAGCCGGAACGGCGGCAGGTCGCCGTGGTTCTCCACGACGACGTCGCCGGCGTCGTACCAGCCGAACAGCTCGTCGATCCCGTGGTCCTGCCGCGCGATGAAGCCGTCGAGCGACGTGGTCGCCGAGGCGATGACCTGGCCCATGGAGCCGACGGTAGACCGCCTCGGGCCCCGCGGTGAAGGGTGCCCGGGCCGCGGCCCGGGCACCCCGCCGTCAGAAGGTGAACACCGCCACGTCGCCGCGGAGCGCTCCGGCGAGACCGGCCAGCTCGTCCACCGACTGCCCCATCTGCGTGATCACGGCCGCCGCGTCCGTCGCGGTCGTCGCCACCGCGGTGATGCCGGACGCGATCTGGCCGGACCCGGTCGCGGCCTCCTGCACCCCGCGGGCCATCTCGTCCGTGGTCGCCGTCTGCTCCTCGACAGCGCTCGCGATCGTCAGCTGGTAGTCGTTGATGCTCGCGATGATCTGGGAGATCTCCGCGATGGCGGTCACCGCGGCGACGGTGTCCGCCTGGATCGCGTCGACCCGGCGCGCGATGTCGTCCGTCGCCTTCGCCGTCTCCTGGGCGAGCTCCTTCACCTCGCCGGCCACCACCGCGAATCCCTTGCCCGCCTCGCCGGCCCGGGCCGCCTCGATGGTGGCGTTGAGCGCCAGCAGGTTCGTCTGCTCGGCGATGCTCGTGATCACCTTCACCACGTTGCCGATCTCCTGGCTCGACTCCCCGAGCCGGGCGACCCGCTCGTCGGTCGTCGCCGCGGCCGCGGTCGCCCGCTCCGCCACCCGGGCCGCCTCCGTCGAGTTCCGCGCGATCTCCTGGATGCTCGCGCCCATCTCCTCGGCGCCGGCCGCGACCGCCTGGACGTTCCGGGAGACCTGCTCGGCGGCGGCGGCGACGACACCGGCCTGGTCGCCGGTCTGGTGCGCGCCGGAGGCGACCTGGGTGTTCGCCGTGGACATCTGGTCCGCCGCGGCGGCGAGCGTCTCGGCCTTGCCGACGACGCCGGCCATCGTGCTCCGCAACGCCCCCTGTGCCGCGCCCAGGTCAGCGGCCATCAGCCCGATCTCGTCACGGCTGCGCACCGGCGCCGCGACCGTGAGGTCGCCGCGCGCCATCGCCGCGAGCGCGCGGCGCACCATGCTCACGCTGCGCCGCATCGAGCCCGCCACGACGAGCGCGAGCCCGAGGGCGGCCGCCAGCGCGACCGCCAGCGTCACGACGAGCAGGACGGTCGCGGACCGGGACTGCGAGGCGGCGCGGGCAGCCAGGTCGCCCGACAGGGCGATGAGGTCGGCGTCCAGGTCGTCCAGGTCGGCGGCGAACGCGCTCGCCATCGGGACCGACACCTCGGCGAGCAGCGTCTCGTACGCGTCGCTCGCCGGGCTGGCCAGCGCCGCGGGCGTGAGCTGCTCGTCCCGCGCCTCGAGCCAGGCCGCGTAGTCCCGCTGGAACGCCTGCCAGGAGGGCAGGTCCGCGGCCTCGGTCGCGTTGAACTCGTCGATCTTCTCCTGCTGGGTGGCGTCGTTGTCGACCTGCTTCTGGAGCCACTCGTCCTTCGCCTCCGGCGACTGCACCGCGGCCAGGTTCGCGAGCGTCATCCGGGCACCCTGCTGCTTGATGTGGATCTGGCTGCGGATGTAGACGGGCCCGGACTGGATGTCGGCGAGGTGAGCCGTCGTCTCCGCCAGCGAGCGCAGCGACGAGACGGCGATGAGCCCCGTGCCGACGGCGACGGCCCCGAGCAGCCCCACCACCGCGAGGATCTTCGTGCGGATCGACCAGTCGCGCGGGTGCGGACGGCGGGCGGTCCGTCCGGTCGTGCCGGTGGTGCTCATCGGGCTCTCCATGTTCTCCAGAGCCGCGGGGCGGGCGCCCGGCGGCTCTGGAGGGATCGCGCGTCGCAGCGCGGCTGTGAGCGCACGGTGCCTCCGGGCCCGCGACATCACCCGGGTGCGCGGACCACCAGCGCAGGTCACGGGCCCGGGCGTGGGACCAAGGGGACGTGCGGCGGGTGAAACCCGACGTCCCGGGAGCCCTCAGACCTTCGCGTGCCGCGCCCGGCCGAACGCGTACACCCCGTACGCGGCGAAGCCGAGCGCGACGAGCGTCAGCAGCACCGCGCCGAACGGCAGGTCCGCGAGCGTGTGCAGCGCCGCGTCCAGGCCCTCGGCCTTCTCCGGGTCGGCCTGCACGGCGGCGACCACGAGCAGCACCCCGACGACCGCGAGCGCCGCGCCCTTGCCGATGTACCCGACCTTCCCGGCCTTCCGCACCCACGGCGCGGGTCTGGACTCGAGGTCCTCCAGGAACTTCTCCTTCCAGCCCTTCACGACGTGGTAGCCCGCCACGACGACGACGCCCAGCCCGACGAGCCCGACGAGCACCCGCCCGAACCCGGAGGACAGCAGCCCGGACGTCGCTCCGCCCGACCCGCCCGACGACTGGTCCGTCAGCACCGACACCGTGGTGAACGCCAGCACCGCGTAGGTCACGGCCTTCGCCGCGGCCTTGAGCCGGTCGGCGGTCTCGCCCCAGGCGATCGCCTCGGTCGCCTGCCACAGCGCCAGCAGCACGAACCCGACCAGCAGCACCCACAGCAGCACCTGGCCGAAGCCGTTCCCGGCGACCTGCTGGAGCGCGCCCTGCTGGTCGGCCTGCTCGCCGCCCGACGTCCAGGCGAGCTGGACGGTCACCCAGGCGAGGAGCAGGTGCAGGACCCCGCTGGCGGCGTAGCCGAGGCGGGCGCCCTTCTCCAGGAGCGGGTGGTCACCGGCGCGGGCGGCTGCGTGCTGGACGTCTCCGGTCATGAGGCGAGCGTGGCATCGGGTCCGCGCCGGCGCGCGGCGAGCGGGTCCCGGCTCCGGTGTCCGAGGCGCGCGTCACACGCCACCTGGGCCGATGGTCGCATCCCGCGGCCGGCGACGGGGCTACGCCCACCGCCGAGAGGCCGCCCCTCGGGACGACAGCGCTTCCCGGGTTGACCCCCGCCCCCGCCCGAGGAGCAGGGTGGGCCCGTGCAGTCGGACGAGTGGGTGCAGCGGGACCTCCCAGGGCAGGACGGCGTGATCGAGCAGGCGCGGCACCGCGCCGAGGTGGTGCGCGACCACGTCGAGCACGCCATCGACCTGGCCGAGCGCGACGGCGGCCCGTTCGACTTCCTGTCCATCGCGATCGCCGCGCACTGCTCGGTGACCTACCTGCGCCAGCACCGGGAGTTCGCGGCGCGGATCCGGGCGCTCCAGGCCACGGTCCCGCCCGAGCCCGCCGACCGGCAGGACGCCGCGCTGCGCCGCCGGCTCGCGGACGCGCAGCACCGCGCGGCCTCCCTGGGGGGCCGCGTCGCGCAGCTGGAGGCGGAGAACGCGCGGCTGCGCGACCGCCTCGCGCAGACCCGGCGGGCGGTCCCGGTCCGGCTGGGTCCCGGGGCGCGTCGACCCGGGGCCGCTCGGTAGGCCCTACTCCCCCGCCAGCCGCGCCACCGCCCGCGCGACCCGCTGCGCCCGCACCTCCGGCGTCGGCGCGACCATGAGCGGGTGCAGCACGGAGTACCGCGCCTGCCGGTCCAGCGCGTCGAACGCCGCTCGGGCGGCGGGGACCGCGTCGAGGGCCGCGAGCAGGTCGGCCGGGACCTCGGCGGTCGCCGAGCCGGCGTACGCGCGGTCCCACCGCCCGTCGGCGCGCGCGAGGTCCACCTCGGCGTGCCCGCGCGGCCGCATCCGGCCGTCCGCGACGAGCCGGGCGACGTGCTCGACGTTCCGCTGCGACCAGATCGACCGCGCCCGCCGCGGCGTGAACCGCTGCAGGAACGTCGCGTCGTCGCGGCTGCGCTTCTGCCCGTCGATCCAGCCGCTGCACAGCGCCTCGTCCAGGGCCTCCGCGTAGGTCAGCGAGGTCGGCTCGACCGTGCCCTTCTTCGCCAGCACCAGCCACACGCCGTGCGTCTCGTGCTCGTGGGCGTCGAGCCACGCGCGCCACGCGGCGGCGTCGCCGACGACGAGCGGGGCGTCGGCCTCGGCCGGGACGGGGTCGGTCATGCGCCCAGCATCCCCGACCGACGCCCCGCTCGTGGCTCACGCGGTCGTGAGCTCCACGGGCAGGTGCTCCGCGGGGAGGTGCCCGGGGTGCGGCCGCGCGACCAGCACGGGGCAGTGCGCCCGGTGCAGCACCTGCTGGCAGGTGGACCCCAGGAGCAGGCCGCGGAACCCGCCGATCCCTCGCGAGCCGACGACCAGGAGGTCCGCCGACGACATGCGCTCGAGCAGCGCACCCGGTGCGGCCGCCTCGACGACGGTGCCGTCGACCGGGACGTCCGGGTGCTCGGCGCGCAGCCGGTCGGTCACCCGCGTCAGCTCGGCCCGGGCCGCCGCGACGAGCTCGTCGCGGACGCCGGAGCGCTGCCACGGTGCCCGCCGCCACGTCCCGGTCGGGAGCGCCCGCACCACGAGCAGGGTCGACCGCCAGGCCCGCGCCTGCTGCACGGCGTGGTGCAGCGCGGCCTGGGAGCCCGGCGACCCGTCGACGCCCACGACGACCCGCCCGTGCCGGGCGGGCTCCGTCCGGGAGGCGGGGGACCCCCGCCGCACGGGGTGGTGCCGGGCCGGCACCACGACGGTCGGGCAGTGCGCGTGCGCCGGCAGGGTCACGGAGACCGTGCCCAGCAGCCGCTCCGCGACGCGACCCGGGCCGCGCGCGCCGACGACCACGAGCGCGTGCTCGGCCGAGCGGTCCACGAGGACGCGCGTCGGCTCCCCGTCGGCGAGCTCGGTCGACACGGGGACCCCGGCGCGCTCGGCGCGCTCCCGGCCCTCCTCCAGCACCCGCTCGACGCGGCGACGGACCGCGCAGTCCTCGATCAGCGGGTGCGCGTACGGCCAGTCGCCGCGGACGTGCGTGTCGGGCAGCTGGTAGCTGCACACGAGGTGCAGCGCGCGGCCGGTCCGCCGCCCGTACGCAGCCGCCCAGTCGAGCGCCTGCAGGCTCGGCGACGTGCCGTCGAAGCCGACGAGCACGGTGTCCTGCCGGGTCACGGCCGCCACCCCCCTCGGGGCGCGGGGGCGACCGAGGCACCGCGCAGCGTGTGCTGGGGGTCGCGCATCAGGGTGGTCCGCACGCGGTGGGCCACGGCGAGCAGGGAGAGCAGACCGCCGAGGACGGCCAGGTCGGTCAGCACGGGGTCACCTCCTGGAGGACGACGGGGACGGGCTCCGTGGCGGGCGCCGCCGAGGCGCCGGCGTGGTGCAGCGCGACGGCGGCGCCGACGAACCCGGCGACGACCGCGCCGAGCGCCACGGTGAAGGCGGTGGTGGACAGGGTGAGGGACATCGGGACCTCCTCGGGTGGGGTGGGTGGGCAGGGGTCAGGCCGCGCGAGACGACCCGAGCGCGGGCGCGGCGGCCGCGCCCGCGGTGCGGGACCACAGCCGGTCCAGGGCGAGGTCGAGCGCGTTCGTGACGGCGGCCGCGCGCCGCAGCGTGGCCGAGACCGTGACGGGGGCCGGCGCGTGGTGCCGGTAGGCGAGGCGGTGCTCCAGGCACGCCCAGAAGTCCATGGCGACGGTGCGGAGCTGGATCTCGACCGTGACGTGGCCGGCGCCCCGGACGGGCACGCCGACGACGAGGTGCAGGCTGCGGTAGCCGCTGGCCTTCGGCCGGGTCGCGTAGTCGCGCTCCTCCAGCAGGACCAGGCCGGGCAGGGCGAGCACCGCGTCCCGCACGTCGCGCACGTCCGAGAGGAACGCGCACACGACCCGGAGCCCGGCCAGGTCCTGCAGCCCGCCGCGGAGTGCGTCGTCGTCGAGCGGGATGCCCTTGCGCCGGGCCTTGGCCTCGATGGACGCGGCGGACTTCAGCCGCCACGTCATGTGCTCGACCGGGTCGTGCTCCCGCCCGTCCCGCACCTGGTCGCGCAGCCCGGCGATGCCGAGCAGGAGCTGCGCGAGCGCGTGGCGGTGGTCGCGCAGGAGGCGGTCGGTGTCGACGGCAGGGGCGGCGGGAGGGACGGGGGCCGGGACCCGCACTGCGGTGGTCGAGAGGCTGCCGAGCGCGGTCGGGGCGACGGCGGTCGGGACGGTCAGGGTGGCGTGCACGGCTGTTCCTCGGTGGTCGTCGGGGACGATGACTCCCCGATCTCACGCGAGGGCGCGGCACCGCCGGCCACGCTCTGCGTGGAACCACGCACGCGACGTCCGGCTACCCGGTCCCGGCGGCGCGTCCGGGCGCCGGGCGGGCCGACGCGCGACCCGCCGGGCTCAGATCCAGCCCCGCTCCTCCGCGGCGAGCACCGCCTGCTGCCGGGTCGCCACGCCGACCTTCCCGAGGATCGACGACACGTGGTTCCGCACCGTCCCAGGCGACAGGTGCACGGCGGCCGCGATCTGCGCGATCGTCTCCCCGCGGCGCCCGGCCCGCAGCACGTCGAGCTCGCGGTCGGTCAGCGGGCTGCGCTCGTCGGCGAGGGCGTCCGCCGCGACCTCGGGGTCGACGTAGCGCCTCCCGGACGCGACCAGCCGGATCACCTCGGCCACGTCCTGCGCCGGGCGGGACTTCGGCAGGAACCCGTCGACGCCCGCCTGCAGCGCGCGGCGCAGCACGCCGGGGCGCGCGTGCCGGGTCACCACGAGGCACCGGGTCGGCACCGTGCGGGCGAGCCGCGCGGCGGTGTCGATGCCGTCGATCCCGGGCATCTCCAGGTCCAGCAGGCACACGTCGGGCCGGGCGCGCTCCGCCACCGTGAGCGCCTCCGCGCCCGACGCGCACTCCGCCACCACGTCGAGGTCCGGCTCCAGCCGCAGCAGCGCCGCGAGCGCCGTGCGGATCATGTCCTCGTCGTCGGCGATGAGCACCCGGATCACGCGCCGGCCTCCTCTCCCGCGCCGACGGGCACCGCGACCGTCAGCTCGAACTCCTCGTCGCGGCGCACGCGCACCTCGCCGCCCAGCGCCCCGATCCGGTCCCGGATCGCGGCGATGCCGGTCCCGTCGGGCGCCGGGGCGTCCCGGCCCGACCCCGGGTCGCGGTCGTTGACGATGGCGTACCGCCACCGGTCGCCGTCGCGCCGCAGGCTGATCCGCGCCCGGGTCCCGCCGCCGTGCTTGAGCACGTTCGTCACGCTCTCGCGGACGAGCGGGCCGAGGACGTCCACCGGGGCGTGCTCGGCGCCCGGGCCGACCTGCACGTGCACCTCGTGGCCGGCGGCGCGGAGCAGGTCGGCGGCGTTGGCCAGCTCGTCGGGCAGCGGGACGCCGCGGAACCGGGTCGCGAGGTCCCGCGTGCCGGCCCGTGCCTCGTCGACCGACGCCCGCGCGGTCCGGATCTGCTCGGCGGCGGCGGCCGGGTCGCGCTCGATCAGCCGCTCCGCGAGCTCGAGCTGCAGCGCGACGACCTGCAGGTGGTGGCCCTGGAGGTCGTGCACCTCGCCCGCCAGCCGGAGCCGCTCGCGCATCGCCGACACGGCGCCCGCCGCCTCCCGCGCGCGGTCGAGCTCCCGGACCAGGTCCCACCACCACAGCGAGAACGCGGACAGCGCGGGCAGCAGCAGGATCAGCGTCGGCGGCAGGGTCGAGAGGTCGGCGTCGTCGGTGTCGATGCCGAGCCGCGGCGCGTCGACCACCCAGAGCGCCGCGAGCACCAGGGTCAGGACGGCGATCAGCCGCCAGCGGACGCCCTTCGGCCACGGCAGCAGGCTCAGGAGGAACGCGAGCACGCCGGACCCGAGCATCCAGGACCCGGTCGTCACGCCGAGCAGGACCGCCCCGGCGACCCCGACCACCAGCGCGACCGCGCGCCGGCCGCGGCGGCTGCGGTCCGGACCGCCGTCCTCGTCCTCGGTGGTCCCGGGCGCGCCCACCGGGTAGTCGCAGACCAGCACCGTGGCGGCCGCGAGCTGGAGCACCGCACCCAGCGCCGCGAGCGCGGCACCGCCCGGCAGCACGACGTGCTCGGGCAGCTCGCCCAGCCAGAGCCACCAGTTCATCAGCACGACCAGGTCGAGGAACACCAGGCCGGCGACGGTGTACCACCAGGTCGCGCGCACGCCGCCGGCGTACGGGCCGGCTGCTCCCGCCCACGTCGCCCGCCTCCGCTCCGCCATGGACCCGACCGTACGGCCATGACATCCGTCACGGGGCGACCCCCGGGACCTCACGGACGCCGATGACACCGCGCCACTGCCGCTCGCCGGGCCCCGGACGTGGGATGGAGGCACGGAGAAACACCCGTCCGCACCGCACCCCGGAGGTCACCATGGCTGGTCTGCCCGACGTCGTCCCCCAGTTCCAGGAGTTCGTCGCCCAGCTCCCCGACTGGCTCCAGCCCGCGGGCGTCGCGCTCGCCGGCGCCGTCCCGTTCGTCGAGGGCGAGGGCGCCGCCGCGATCGGCGTGGTCGGCGGGATCAACCCCGTGGCGGCCGCAGCCGCGGCGATCGCGGGCAACTTCCTCGCCGTGCTGCTGGTCGTCGCGGTAGGCGCCCGCACCCGGCAGGCCGTGGTCACGCGCGGCGGCCGGACCCCGTCGGCGCCGAGCGCGAGCCGGCAGAAGTTCGACCGCGCGTTCGCCCGGTACGGGGTCGCCGGCGTGAGCCTGCTCGGCCCGCTGCTCATCCCGACCCACTTCACCGCGGCGGCGCTGGCCGCCTCGGGCATCTCCCGCGGGCGCATCCTCACCTGGCAGGCGATCGCGATCACGCTGTGGACGATCGCGATCAGCCTGGTCATCACGGGGGTCATCGCCTTCGCGGGCTGACCGCGGGCGCTCCCCGGCCGCGGCGCGCATGCTGGACCGGCCGGGTGCAGCGCCGCCGCCCGTCGCGCAGTCGGACGAGGAGACGTCATGACGACGAAGGTCGAGGAGTCGGTCCTGGTGAACGTGCCGGTGAGCGTCGCGTACAACCAGTGGACCCAGTTCGAGGACTTCCCCCGGTTCATGGGGGGCGTGCAGTCGGTCACCCAGCTCGGCGACGACCGCCTGCGGTGGGTCGCGGAGATCGCCGGTGTGAAGCGGGAGTGGGAGGCGCGGATCCTCGAGCAGGTCCGCGACGCGAAGGTCGCCTGGGCGGCCACCGAGGGCGCGACCAACGCGGGCGCCGTCACGTTCGAGGACCTGGGCGGCGGGCAGACCTCCGTGCACCTCTCGCTGGAGTACGCGCCGGAGGGCCTGGTCGAGAAGGTCGGGGACGCGCTGGGCGTCGTCGAGGGCCGCGCCAAGAAGGACCTCGAGCGGTTCAAGGCCTTCATCGAGGACGAGGGGTACGCCACGGGCGCGTGGCGCGGGGAGGTGAACGCCGGGGCCGGGGTCGGCACGCCGGGGGTCGAGGCCGCCGCCGCGTCCGAGGGCGACCGGGGGAAGGCCGGGTTCTCCGGCAAGGCCGTGGCGGCGGGACTCGGTGCCGCCGCTGCGGGGGCGGCCGCGGCCGTCGTCGGCGCCGCGAAGGCCGGCAGGGACGCGGACGCGGCGGAGGTCGACCCGGTGGCGCCCGCGACCGCGGAGCCGCTGCCGCCGGCCGAGCCGGTCGCCGGCGAGACCGCGCCCGTGGTCGACGTGCCGCCGACGCGGACCGCGCCGGTGGCCGACGACGGGACGGATCCGGCCGCGCAGATCTGACGCGCCGGCGCCCCCGGTCGGGACCCGCCCGACCGGGGACGCGGTGCGTCAGGCCTCGTCGGCCAGGAGCCAGGCCGTCGTCCACCCGGGCACGACGCCGTCCGTCCCGGCGCCGGGCCCCGCACTCGTCAGCACGGTGCGACCGGCGTCGACCCGGTACGGCTCGGCCCCGAAGGTGGTGACGACGTGCCACCCGCCGGGGCGGACGTAGTGCAGGACGTCGTCCCGCCCGGTCTCGACCCAGACCAGCTCCTCGGCGCCCTGGAGCCGCCGCCGGGCGGCGAGCGCCCGACGGTAGAGCCCGAGCGTCGAGCCGGGGTCCGCCTCCTGGGCCGCGACCGCGTGCTCGGCGAACCACGCCGGCTGCGGCAGGTGCGCGTCCCCGGCGCCGAAGCCGAACGAGCCGCCGTCGGCGGTCCACGGGATCGGCACCCGGCAGCCGTCGCGGCCGACCTGGGTCCCGCCGGTGCGGAAGAAGGTCGGGTCCTGCCGCTGCTCCGCGGGGATGTCCGCCACCTCGTGCAGGCCGAGCTCCTCGCCCTGGTAGAGGTAGGTCGACCCCGGCAGGCCGAGCACCAGCAGCGTCGCGGCACGGGCGACCCGCAGCCCGTGCTCCCGGTCCAGCCCGGACTCCGGACCGCCCTCCAGCAGCCAGCGCGCGGCCCGCTCCCGCGGGGCGAGACCGTCGCCGCGCGGCGCGATGCCGTAGCGGGTCGCGTGCCGCACGACGTCGTGGTTCGACAGCACCCAGGTGCTCGACGACCCGGAGCGCGCGGCCAGCTCGAGGTTGTCGGTGATGATCTGCCGGAACTCGCCGGCGTCCGGCTCCGCGAGCAGCAGGTCGAAGTTGAACGACTGCCCGAGGCTCTCCGGCCGGGCGTACAGCGGCACCCGCTCGGAGTCGACCCAGGCCTCGGCGACGGCGGCGCGCGGCGGGTCGTAGTCGTCGAGGACGGTCCGCCACTCGGCGTACACCTCGTGCACGTCGTCCCGGTCGTACAGCGGGTGGTTCCCGTCCCGCGGCAGCGCCTCGATCTCCGCGGCCGAGGGCAGCGGCTCGGTCAGGTCCTTGGTCAGCATGTGCGCGACGTCGATCCGGAAGCCGTCGACCCCGCGGTCCGACCAGAACCGCAGGGTCCGGACGAAGTCCGCGCGGACATCCGGGTGGTCCCAGGCGAGGTCGGGCTGCTCGGTCGCGAAGCTGTGCAGGTACCACTGCCCGTCCGGGACCCGCTCCCAGGCCGGCCCGCCGAACGTCGACTCCCAGTCGGTCGGCGGCTCCGACCCGTCGGGTCCCGCCCCGTCCCGGAAGATGTACCGCGCGCGCTCGGGCGACCCCGGCCCCGCCGCCAGCGCCGCGCGGAACCAGGTGTGCTGGTCGGACGTGTGGTTGGGCACGATGTCGACGACGACCCGGATCCCGCGGGCGTGCAGCGCCTCGACCATCGCGTCGAAGTCGTCGAGCGTGCCGAGCCGCGGGTCGACGTCGCGGTAGTCGGCGACGTCGTAGCCGCCGTCGGCGAGCGCCGACGGGTAGAACGGGCTGAGCCAGACGGCGTCCACCCCGAGCTCGGCGAGGTAGCCGGCCCGCCGGGTGACCCCGGCCAGGTCCCCGAGGCCGTCCCCGTCGGCGTCGGCGAAGCTGCGCGGGTAGACCTGGTAGACGACGGCCTGCCGCCACCAGGCGGGGACGTCCCCGGGCGGGGTGCTCGCGGCCGGGGCCGGGGCGGTGGTCTGCTGTGCGGTCATGCGGGTGCGTCCTCCTGCGGGTCGGGGTGCTCGACGGGGTGCGGGTCGGCGGGGCCGGGTCAGCCCTTGACGGCGCCCTGGGTGACGCCCGCCATCACCCAGCGCTGCGTGAACAGGTAGGCGACGATCGCGGGCGCCATGGCCATCAGGTACGAGGCGAACGCCACGTGGTAGTTGTTGCTGAACTGGTTCTGGAACAGGTTCTGCCGCACCGGAAGGGTCTGGAGCGCCGGGTCGGAGATGATCAGCGACGGCATCATGAAGTCGTTCCAGGCGTACAGGAACGCGAAGATCCCGACGGTCGCGCTCATCGGCGCCAGCAGCGGGAAGATCAGCCGCCAGAACGTCTGCCACGTCGTGGCGCCGTCGAGCCGCGCGCTCTCCTCGAGCTCCTCGGGGATCGACCGCAGGAACGCCGTGAACAGCAGCACGCTGAAGCTGAGCTGGAACATCGTCGCCAGCAGGATCACGCCGAACGGGTTGTCCAGGCCGACGCGGCCGGTGAGCTGGATCTGCGGCAGGGCGACGACCGGGAACGGGATGAACATCGCCGCGAGCAGGTAGTAGAAGGAGTACCGGAACAGGCGGTGGTCCCAGTTCCGCATGATCGCGTACGACGCGAACGCGGCGAGCAGGATCGTCGCCACGACCGTCCCGGCCGTGACGAGCAGCGAGATCCCCGCGCCGACCGGGAACTTCGTGAGGTTCCACGCCTCGACGAACCCGTCGATGCTGAACGGCGCGGGCAGCGAGAACGCCTGGCCGTCGACCGCCTGCCCCTGGGTCTTGAACGCCATCGACACCGTCACGTAGAGCGGCAGCAGGACGGTGACCGCGCACAGCACCAGGACGACCGTCCCGGACCAGTTCGTGCGCTCGGACCGGACGTGGCCGGTGGTGCGGCCGGTGCCGCGGGCGGCCTCGACCGCCGTCGTCGTCTGCGTCGCCATCACGAGGCCTTCCGGGTGCGCGTCAGGGAGAGCTGCAGGAGGGAGATCAGGACGGCGACGACGAAGAAGATCGTCGCGTTCGCCATCTGGTAGGCGTAGTCGCCGCCGTTGAAGCCGGCGATGATCGTCATCGCGACGCTGCGGGTCTCGGTGCCGGGGCCGCCGTTGGTGAGGCCGACGATGATGTCGTAGGCGTTCAGGTACCCCTTGAACCCGAGGATCACGTTGATGACGACGTAGCCGGCCACCAGCGGCACGGTGATCCGGAGCAGCTGCTGGACCTTGCTCGCGCCGTCCAGGTCGGCCGCCTCGTACACGTCGCCGGGCACGGACAGCAGACCCGCGATGTAGATGAGCATCGTCCCGGGGATCGACTGCCACGCGGTGACGAGGACGATCGCGACCCAGGCCAGGTCCGGGTTGGCCAGCAGGCTCGTCTCCAGCCACCCGATCCCGGTGGCGGCGCCCGCGGCGGGCAGCGAGTTCGAGAACAGGAAGTTGAAGACGTACGCGATGATGATGCCGCTGATCACCATGGGGACCACGAACACGGTCCGCAGCGCCGTCTTCATCCGGATCCGCGAGGTCAGCCCCACCGCGAGCAGGAACGCCACCAGGTTGACGACGACCACCGTGGCGACGGCGAAGCCGAAGGTGAACAGGTAGCTCTGCAGGATCGCCGGGTCGCTGAACATCGCGACGTAGTTGGTCAGCCCGACGAAGCTCCAGTCCCCGATGCCGATCGAGTCGGTGAAGCTGAAGAAGATGCCGATGATCCCCGGCACCGTGATCGCCAGGGTGAACAGGACGACGGTGGGCAGCAGGAGCAGGTAGTAGATCGGCTCGACCCGGCGGCGGGCGCGCCGGGGTGGTGGGGCGGTGGCCGCCGCGCGGGCGGCCGTCCCGGTGGTCACGGTGCTGGTCATCGCGTCGACTCCTTCGTCTCCGTGACCGGGGCCGGCTGCCGGAAGGCGAGCCGCGCCCAGTCCGCGTCCAGCGTGCGGAGCATCCCGGCGGGGTCGCCGCCGAGCAGGACCGCCTGCGCGTAGTTGTTGACCGGGATGGTCTTGGGGATGAGGACCGACGGCCCCTGGTACACCCGGTTGTCCTCGTAGTACGACGCCATCCCCGCCACCCGCGGGTCGTCGACCGGCGCGGCGTCGGTGGTCGGCGTGAAGCCGAGCTGCGAGGCGTTGTAGGCCTCGATGACCTCCGGGCGGTACAGGTACTCGAGGAAGTCCCGCGCCGCCTCCGGGTGCTTCGCCTCCACCGGGATCCAGGCCGCGAGGTCGACGTTCACCCGGACCGCCAGGTCGTCCGGGTCGTCGGTCATCGGCAGCGGGAAGGTGCCGAGCGGGAGGTCCGGCGACGTCTTCGCGATCTCGCTGAACGCCCACGGCCCCTGGAGGTACATCGCCGCCTCGCCCTGCGCGAAGGCGAGGTTGCCGTCGCCGTAGCCGCGGCTGGCGGCGTCCGGGTTGACGTACTGCGCGAGCTCGGTCGCCTGCTCCAGCGGGCCGGTGAAGTCCTGCTCGAACGACACCGCGCTGCCCGGGCCGACGTCGGTGCCCTGCTCGGCGAGCCGGTCGAAGAAGTCGAGCACGTCGACCTGCCCGCCGACCGCGTAGTCGAACCAGCCCTGCGCGACCGTCCAGTCGTCCTTGAACGTGGCGTAGATCGGCGTGATCCCGGCGGCCTGCAGCGTCTCGCAGGCGGCGATCAGCTCGTCCCAGGTCTGCGGGACCTCGATCCCCTGCTCCGCGAAGATCTGCTCGTTGTAGATGACCGACGCCGCCATGACGGAGTACGGCAGCGCGCTCGTCCGGCCCGGGTACGACCCGTACTGGTCCATCAGCGGCTGCAGGTCCGGGCGGATCCGGGTGGCCGCCTCCGTGTCCGACAGGTCGCTCAGCGCCCCGCGCTGCACGAACCGCGCCGACTCCATGTTGTAGTTCGCGAGCGCGATGTCCGGCGGGTTGCCCCGGACGAAGCTCGCCGACACCACGTCCACGCCGGAGGTGTCGAGCACCACCCGCACGTCGGTCTGCGCGGCGTTGTACTCGTCGACCAGCTCCGTCATGAAGCCGATCGCCTCGCGCTTGCTGAACGCGAACCGCACCTCGTCGCGGCCGTCGCCGGCGCACGCAGCGAGCAGCACCCCGCTCGTCAGGACCACGAGCGCGGACGCGACGGCCCGGCGTACGCGCCGCACCCGCCCCGTCCGCCCCGCGGGTCGAGAGATCCCCTGCACCATCGTCCCCTCCGTCGCGGACACCGGTCGGGCGAACGTCATCGTCGCCCACTAGATCTACTTGGCAAATCAACTCGCCTCGGGCAGTGTGTCAGCGCCGAGGAAGGGCGGTCAAGACCTGTGACGACCCAGCACCACCGCGCGGCGCCGCGACCCGCGAGCCTGGACGCCGTGCTGTCCTGCGCGTGGGACGCCGCCGAGCTCACCGCCAGCGAGGTCATCGCGGCGACCGGGCTGACCCGGTCCACCGCGATCGAGGCCCTCGACGCCCTCACCGCCACCGGGCTGCTCCGCGAGCTGCCGAACGCCCGTGCCGCCGGGGCGTACCGCAAGGGCCGCCCGGCGCGGCGGTTCGGGCTCGTCGCCGACGCCGCCGTGCTCGTCGGGGTCGACAGCGGGCAGGTGCACGTCACTGCCACCGTCGCCGACCTGCGCGGCGCGCCGCTCGGCACCGCCCGGGCGGTGCTGGGCCCGCTGCACGACGACCCCGCGGTGCGGAGGACCGCGGTCCTCGCCGCGGTCGACGAGGCGCTCGCCGCCGCGGGGCGGACGCGCGTGGACGTGCTCGCCCTGTGCGCCGGCGTGCCCGCCCCCGTCAACACCCACGGCGACTCGCCCCCGCACCCGGACGGCTTCTGGGACCGGATGAACCCCGGGCTGCGCGACGCGTTCGCCTGGGCGCCGCTGGTCCGCGTCGAGAACGACGCCTCGCTGGCCGCGGTCGCCGAGGGCACGCGCGGTGCAGCGGTCGGCAGCCGGAACTACGTGGCGCTGCTCGCGGGCGAGCGCCTGGGTGCGGGGGTCGTCGTCGACGGCCGGGTGCTGCACGGCGCGCACGGCGGCGTCGGCGAGATGGTGGCCTTCGACCTGGTCGAGGGCGTCGGCGCGGCGTACGGGCTCGGGGCCCGGGCGGCCGAGTGGGCGGCCGACGCCGTCGCGCGCGGCGAGGTCGTCGCCGGCGGCCCGCTCGCGGAGGTCGCCGCCGAGGACCTCGACGGGCGCCGGGTGCTGGAGCTCGCCGCCGACGGCGACCCGGACGCCCTGCAGGTCGTGCAGCGGGTCGGCGCGATGCTCGCGCGCGTCGTCAGCGTGCTGGGCAGCATGTTCGACCCGGAGCGCATCGTCGTGTCGGGCGCCGTGTCCGCGGGGGTGCAGCAGGTGGTCGAGGCCGCCCGCGCGGCGCTGCCGCCGGGGCTGCACCTGCCCGCGCCGGCGCTCGAGATCTCGCCGCTCGGGGCGGACGTGGTGGTGACCGGGGCGATCGCCGAGGCGCGCTCCGCCGCCCGGGCGCACGCGCTCGACGTCTTGGCGTCGCGCGAGGCCGCCGTCGTCGGCCCGGGATAGCGCCCCGCGGGAGCGGCGGCGCACGCGGCGACCACTCCTCCGAGGAGGCTGGCCTCGGTCCGCCCGACCAGCGAGGATGCGGCGGGTGACCGCACCCACGCACGCCGCCCTCATCGCCGACCTGCGCCCCGCCGAGGCGGGGAGCCGGGTGCCGGGGCAGCCCGGCCCCGCGCACGACGACGCGGTCGCGGCGCTCCGCGCGCACGCGGCGCGGTGGTCGCTCCAGGACGCCGCGTCCGCCTGGGCGGCGGGGTTGTGGTCCGCGCCGTTCGGCTGGCGCAGCGCGCTGACCGGCGTCGCAGTCGGCAGCGTCCTCCCGGTGCACCCGGCGGAGCCGTACTCCGCCACCTCCGACGTGTGCCGGGTGTGCGGGCACCGGGAGGGCCACGGGCTCGACGTCGCCGAGGAGCGCTGGCAGCGCCACACCCAGGGCGCGCCGATCGACGGCGCCGTCGCCGAGCACGTCCTCGCGCTCGACGACGTCGCCGGTCACGCCGGCCCCGAGCCGACCGACTACGACGTCTGGGCGCTGCGCGCGCTCCTCACCACCCTGCGCACCCTGCCGCCCCGCACCCGCCCGTCGAAGGCGCGGGACGCGCTGAAGCGGACCGGGGTGCTGCCGACGGCGTCGGTGTGGGCGTACCAGTCGGTGCTCGAGGAGCTGGCGCTGGTCGGGGTCGTCGCGACGGCCGGGCGCCCCGGCATGGTCGAGCGGTGGACGACCTTCGCCGAGCGCGACCAGCGGCCGAGCGTGCGGGTGGAGGTGCAGGCGCCGCTGGCCTGGTGGGACTCGGACCACGGGCTGCGGGAGGACGTGGTGGAGCGGGTGTTCGGCCACCTCGGGACCTCGGCCGTGGACCTGGACGCCCCCGGGCCGACGCCCGTGCCCGAGCGGGCCGCGACCGCCACCGTCGCGATCCCTGCGCTCCTGCGTACGCCGCGGACGGGGGCCGCGCTGCCGCCGCACGTGGGGACCGGGCAGGCCGAGGCCGGCGACGTGTACGCGATCCGCCTCGCGGACGACCGGTGGGTCACCGCGTACGTGCACGGCGAGGCGCTGACGGAGCCCCGGCGGTGCGTCCTGGTGGAGTACCTCGCCGGCGTGCACGCCGCGTTCCCGTCGCCGGACGCCGTCGGGACGGCCGTGCAGCCGCGGCGGGACGGGCGCGCGACGTTCCGGGTGCACTCGCTGGAGAAGTTGCCGCGCGCCCGCCGGATCGCCCGGGAAGTCCCGGCCCCGTCGGCGGCGGAGCCGCTGCCTGCGAGCTCCCCGACGGGGGGCGCGGAGACCGTCCGGCAGATGGCCGGCTGGTTCTTCCCGGACGCGTGACCACCGGCCTCGATGCCGGACGGGCGGGCGGGCGGGACGTCGGTGATCCGCGCACCCACGGCGACCAGGGGAAGGACCGCGACAGGTCCGTTCAGGTGAACCGCACCCGCGGCTACGCCTGATATGTCCGCTTTGTGACAGGGTGCCCTCACCAGCAGCGAGGCACGGGCAGGGCGGGACGCCAGGGGGCGACGTGACGATCGAGACCACCACGAGTGCGCGCGTCGAGGGGGTCGACGCCCTGCGCGGACTGGCCGCGATCGCCGTGTTCATCTGCCACATCGGCGGCTACTGGGGCTTCCTCGACCTGCCGGGCAAGCTCCCGCAGCTCGTCGCGGCCGGAGCGCACGGCGTCGACGTGTTCATCGTCATCTCCGGGTTCTGCCTCGCCCTCCCGCTCGCCGGGCATCGGCGGCCGCTGCGGGTCCCGCAGTTCTACGGCCGCCGCGCGTGGCGGATCCTGCCGCCGTACTACGTCGCCCTCGCGATCGCCGCCGTGCTCGCGCTGCTCCCGGCGACCTGGCACCTGACCGTCGCCCGGCAGGCGTCCCTCGGGGACGTCCTGCTGCACCTCGTCACCGGGCAGGCGTGGGTGCCCGGCGAGGTCGGCACCATCAACGGGTCCCTGTGGTCCGTCGCGCTCGAGGTGCAGCTCTACCTGCTGTTCCCGCTCCTGGTCCTCGCGTGGCGCCGCTGGGGCATCGTCCCCGTGCTCATCGGGGCGGTCGCGCTCGACCTGGCCTGGCGCGGGTCGGGCGCGCTCGGCGGCCCCGCGCCCCTCGGCTCCGACCTCGTCGTCCCGGCCCGGCTCGACCAGTTCGTCGCCGGCATGGCGTGCGCCGTGGCGATCCGCGCCGGCTTCACCTGGTCGGTTCGCCGCGGCCTGGTCGTGTTCGCGATCGCCACCCTGGCCGCGCTCGGCACCTCGACCCTCGACCTCGGGGTGTTCACCGGCGTGGCATGGGCCGCCGCTGGGTCGAGCGCGGTGCTGCTGCTCGCCGGGCCGCTCGGCCGGGCGCTCGGGGGCACGGTCCTGGACCGGTTCGGCGCGCGGTCGTTCAGCTTCTACCTACCTGCTGCACCAGCCGGTCCTGCTCGTCGGCGCCCCGGTCGTGGCGCTGCTGCCCGGCGGGACGCCGGTCCAGCTCGTCATCGGCGGGCTCGCGGCGTTCGGCGTCACGGCTCTGCTCGCGGATCTGATGTACCGCGGGGTCGAGCTGCCCAGCCACCACGCCGGGCGTCGACGCTTCCCGGTCACCGTCGCGCTGCCGCCGCGCACGCCGGCCGCCACGCGGGACGACCGGCGCGACGACCTCCCCGAGCCGACGCCGGTGTGATCGTGCCCCGGCCGGATGAGCCGCGAGAGGCGACGCGGACTGCTCGTGCTGCTGAGCGTCGCGTCGGCGTGCTGGGTCGCCCTGCTCGTGGTGGCCGTCGCCACCCGCGACCTCCCGTCCTCCAGACGGTGACGACGTCCACTGTGCTGGCGATCGCGTGGATCTCGTGGGCGGTCGACGTCCGTCGCGGTCGCCGCGATCCGTGAGCCGGTCGCTCCGGCGCGATCCTGGCGACCGCACGCTCGACGCCGGACGCGAAGAACCCCCGGCCGGATCTCTCCGACCGGGGGTTCCCCGTCATGTGTGCGCGAGGGGGGATTTGAACCCCCACGCCCTTTCGGACACTGGCACCTGAAGCCAGCGCGTCTGCCGTTCCGCCACTCGCGCGCCGCAGAAGATTAACACGATTCCGGGGGCCCTCCTGACCACCCCCTCGGCGGCGCCCCGGGGCCCTGCCTGCACGCCCCGCGCACACCCCGCCGCGAGCCCTTCACCAGGGACGCGCCACACCCGTCGTCCCCAGGGAGAGCCTCCGGACCTGGTCCGCGGCTACCATCGACGCAGTGTGTCGGGTGCAGGTTCGCGCCCGACCGTTCGCGCGTGCGGTGAGGAGGTGGTGGGCGTGGGCATCCTGGACCGGTTCGAGCACGGTGTGGAGCGCGTGGTGAACACCGCGTTCGCCAAGGCCTTCCGCAGCGAGGTGAAGCCCGTCGAGCTGGCGAGCGCGCTGCGCCGCGAGGTCGACGACCGGGCCGCCGTCGTCGGCCGCGACCGGACGGTCGTGCCGAACGAGTTCACGCTGGAGCTGTCGCCGTCGGACTACGACCAGGTCGAGGCCTGGGGCGCCGAGGCGCTGGCCGACGAGCTGGCCGCGAACGTCACCGAGCACGCGACGGGCCAGCGGTACGCGTTCGTCGGCCCCGTGACGGTGGCGTTCCACGAGTACGAGGACCTCGAGACCGGCCGGTTCCGGGTGAAGTCGGCGACGGTGCGCGGCGCGGCCGCCCCGGCGACGACCGCCGCCCCGAGCCCGCGGCACCCCCTCATCGACATCGACGGCCAGCGCTACCTGCTGACCGGCCCGGTCACGGTCATCGGCCGCGGCTCGGAGGCCGACATCGTGGTGGACGACCCGGGCGTGTCCCGCCGGCACCTCGAGATCCGCGTCTCGTCGCAGGGCGTCGTCGCCTCGGACCTCGGGTCCACCAACGGGTTGTTCGTCGAGGGCCACCAGGTCCCCGCCGCGACACTCCTGGACGGGAACACGCTCACCATCGGCCGGACCCGCATCATGTTCTGGACGGGCGACGGCGACGGACAGGACCAGGACGAGTGAGCCACGGCACGCAAGGCACGCATGAGTGAGCTGACGGTCACCCTGCTCCGCCTGGGCTACCTCGTGCTCCTGTGGGCCTTCGTGCTGTCCGCGATCGGGGTGCTGCGCCGGGACCTGTACGGGACCCGCATCACGAGCCGCCGCAAGCCGCGCGCCGCGGCACCGGCCGCGGGCCCCGCCACGGCCCCTGCCGCGGCCCCGGCGCCCGAGCGCGGCCGCGGCCGCAAGAGCGGTCCGACCCGCCTCGTCGTCACCGAGGGCCCGCTGCGCGGGACGACGCTCCCGCTCGGGTCGTCGGCCGTGCTGATCGGCCGCGCCCCGTCCTGCACGCTGGTGCTCGACGACGACTACTCGTCCTCCCGGCACGCGCGGGTGTACCCCGAGGGCGGTCAGTGGCTGGTCGAGGACATGGGGTCGACCAACGGCACCTTCCTGGACGACCAGAAGGTCACGGACGCGGTGCCGGTCCGCCCCGGTGCGCAGATCCGCATCGGCCAGAGCGTCCTCGAGCTGCAGGGGTAGCGGGGATCGTGGGCATCGCGCTGCGGTACGCCGCCCGGTCCGACGTGGGGCTGGTCCGGTCGAACAACCAGGACTCCGCCTACGCCGGTCCGCACCTCCTGGTCGTCGCGGACGGCATGGGCGGGCACGCCGGGGGCGACGTCGCGTCGTCCGTGGCGATCGCCGCCCTCGCCCCGCTGGACGGCGAGTCGCACGGCCCGGACGACGCGCTGGACGAGCTCGAGCGGGCGCTCGAGGAGGCCCGCGAGGAGATCATCAGCCGCTCGGAGTCGAACCCCGAGCTCGCCGGGATGGGCACCACGGTCACCGCGATCCTGCGAGCCGGCAACAAGCTCGCGATGGTGCACCTCGGCGACTCCCGCGGCTACCTGCTGCGCGACGGCGTGCTCACCCAGGTCACGACCGACCACACCTTCGTCCAGCACCTGGTCAACACGGGCAAGATCACGCCCGAGGAGGCCGAGACCCACCCGCAGCGCTCCGTCGTCATGCGCGTCCTCGGCGACTTCGACGTCGACATCGCCCCGGACCTGTCCGTCCGCGAGGCGCGCGCGGGCGACCGCTGGCTCCTGTGCTCCGACGGGCTGTCGGGCTTCGTGAGCGGGGAGACGATCGCCCGGACGCTGTACGAGCTGCCGGACGTCGACACGTGCGCCGAGCGGCTGGTCCAGCTCGCGCTGCGCGCGGGCGGCGGCGACAACGTGACCGTGGTGGTCGCCGACGTGCTGGAGCTCAACGAGGTCCGCGACGGCGCCGGCCCGACCACGAACGCGGTGGTCGTCGGGTCGGCGGCCGTCTCGCGCAACCGCCCGACCGCCGCGCAGGACGGGCCCGCCGCGCGCGCCGCCGAGCTGTCCCGGCAGGCCAGCACCCCCGGCGGGGGCGTGGCCGTCGTGGACGACGCCGACGACGCGGAGGACGACCCCGACGAGCGCCGCACGCGCCGGCGGCGGCGGGCGCGCCGCGTCGTGCTGAGCCTGCTCGCCGTCGTGGTCCTGGCCGGGGCCGCGTTCGGCTTCTACCGGTGGACGCAGACCCAGTACTACGTCGGGGTCGACGGCGAGGTGGTCGCGATCTACCGCGGCATCCCGCAGTCGGTCGGACCGCTGTCCCTGTCGGAGGTCGTCGAGACCAGCGACGTCGTCGTCGACGACCTGCCCGCGCGTTCGTGCGCGAGCGCCTCGAGCAGACGATCCACACCGCGACGCTGGCCGACGCCCGCGAGCGCGTCGAGTCGCTCGCCGCGGACGCGGAGCCGGAGCCGGAGCCGAGCCCCACGCCCGCCCCGACCACCCCCGCAGCCCCGGTGGACCCGGCAGCCACCGCCCCGCCGGCGGGACCCTGATGGCCACGGTGGAAGCGCACCGCGTGCGCGCCGGCCGCGGCACCGAGCTGGCCCTGCTGGTCCTGGCGCTGGCGATCGCGATCGCCGCGTACGCGCTGGTCGGCCTGGGCGCGACCGACGAGCTCCCCGCCGACGTGCTCGGGTACGGCGCCGGTCTGGCCGGGCTGGCCCTGGTCGTGCACCTCGTGCTGCGCTGGCGCGCGCCCTACGCGGACCCGGTGATCCTCCCGGCGGTGATCGCGCTCAACGGCATCGGCCTGGCGATGATCTACCGGATCGACCTGGCCCGCGAGGCCCGCGGCGGCACCGAGATGTTCGCCGGGAAGCAGCTCGCGTGGTCGGCGATCTCGGTCGTGCTCGCGTGCGTGGTCCTCGTGGTGCTGCGCGACCACCGCACCCTGCGCCGGTACACGTACACCGCGATGGTCGTCGGCCTCGCGCTCATCGTGCTGCCGCTGGTCCCGGGGCTCGGCGTCACGATCAACGGTGCGCGGATCTGGGTCCGCGCGCTCGGGTTCTCCCTGCAGCCGGCCGAGCTGGCCAAGATCGCGCTGGCCGTGTTCTTCGCCGGCTACCTGGTCACGCACCGCGACACGCTCGCCCTCGCGGGTCCGAAGGTGCTCGGCCTCCAGCTCCCCCGCCTGCGCGACCTCGGCCCGATCATCGTCGTCTGGGCCGCCTCGATCGCCGTCCTGGTGCTGCAGAGCGACCTCGGCACCTCGCTCCTGCTGTTCGGCCTGTTCGTCGCGATGCTCTACGTCGCGACCGAGCGGCTGTCCTGGATCGTCATCGGCATGGTGATGTTCGCCGGCGGCGTCGCCTTCGCGACCACCGCGTTCGGGCACGTCGCGGCCCGGTTCCACATCTGGCTGCACGCGCTCGACCAGGACGTGTTCGAGCGGTCCCCGGGTGGCTCCGGCCAGCTGGTGCGCGGCCTGTTCGGGCTGGCCAGCGGCGGGCTGTTCGGCACCGGCTGGGGCCAGGGCCGGCCCGACCTGGTGCCGTTCGCCGAGTCGGACTTCATCATCGCGTCGCTCGGCGAGGAGCTCGGCCTGACCGGGCTCATGGCGATCCTCACGATCTACCTGGTGCTGTGCCAGCGCGGGCTGCGCACCGCGATCGGCGTCCGGGACGGCTTCGGCAAGCTGCTCGCCGCCGGCCTGGCGTTCGTCATCGCGTTCCAGTGCTTCGTCGTCGTCGGCGGGATCACCCGGATCATCCCGCTGACCGGCCTGACGACGCCGTTCCTCGCGTACGGCGGCTCGTCGCTCCTGGCCAACTGGATCGTCGCGGCGCTGCTGCTGCGCATCTCCGACGACGCCCGCCGCCCCGCGCCCGAGCCCGGCGGCGAGCTCCTGTCGACCCCGGCGGGCGGACTCCCGCTCGACGAGGACGCCCGCAACCCCGTCGCCGTCGCCGGCGACGACCAGCCCACCGAGCAGCTGCGCCGCACGTCCGGGGGTGGTCGCGCGTGAACACCGCCCTCCGCCGCCTGGCGACGGTCGTCGTCGTCATGTTCCTGGCCCTGCTCGCCGGCACCACGTGGGTGCAGTTCGGCCAGGCGTCCGCGCTGAACAACGACTCGCGCAACGTACGCACGCTGTACCGGGAGTACGGCAAGCCGCGCGGCCCGATCATCGTGGCCGGCCAGCCCGTGGCGCAGTCGACGGCGGTCGACGACCCGTTCGGGTTCCAGCGCTCCTACAGCCAGCCCGAGCTCTACTCGACCGTCACCGGCTTCTACTCGGTCGTGAACGGCGGCTCCCAGCTCGAGCGGTCGATGAACGACGTCCTCACCGGCCAGGCCGACTCGCTGTTCTGGACGCGCATCCAGGACCTGATCACGGGCGCGCAGCCGCAGGGCTCGTCCATCGAGCTCACCATCGACCCAGCGGCCCAGCAGGCGGCGGTCGACGCGCTCGGCGGCCAGCAGGGCGCGGTCGTGGCGGTGGAGCCGTCGACCGGCCGGATCCTCGCGATGGTCTCGACGCCGGGCTTCGACCCGAACGCCCTGGCCACGCACGACACCACGGCGGCGAACGCGGCGTACCAGCAGCTCCTCGCGGCCGAGGGCGACCCCCTGATCAACAAGACCACCAGCGAGAACTACCCGCCCGGGTCGACGTTCAAGCTGGTCACCGCCGCGGCGGCCCTGGAGTCCGGCGCCTACACGCCCGACTCGGTGCTGTCCGCGCCCGACGTCTACACGCTGCCCGGCACCCGGACCACCCTGCCCAACTTCGGTGGGTCGTCCTGCGGGGCGAACCAGCAGACGACGCTCGCGGACGCGCTGCGGATCTCCTGCAACACCGCGTTCGCGTCGCTGGGCGTGGACCTCGGGGACGACGCCATCCGCGAGCAGGCCGAGAAGTTCGGCTTCGACCAGACCGACCTCACCGTGCCGATGCGGGTCGCCGCGTCGCGGTACCCGGAGGACCTGAACGACGCCCAGACCGCGCTGTCCGCGATCGGCCAGGAGTCCGTCCGGGCGACCCCGACCCAGATGGCGATGGTCGCCTCGGCGATCGCGAACGGCGGCACGCTGATGACGCCGTACCTCGTCCAGACCGTGCGCACCGCCAACCTCGACGTCGTCAGCGAGGCGGACCCGACCGAGCTGTCGCAGGCGGTCTCCCCCGCGACCGCGCAGCAGCTGACCGACATGATGATCGGCGTCGTGCAGTCCGGGTCCGGCACGTCCGCGCAGATCCCCGGCGTGGCGGTGGCCGGCAAGACCGGCACCGCGCAGACGGGCGTCGAGGGCGACGCCCCGCACGCCTGGTTCACCGGCTTCGCGCCCGCGGACGACCCCCAGGTCGCCGTCGCGGTGATCGTCGAGCACGGCGGCTCCGTCGGCTCCGAAGCCACCGGCGGCCGCGTCGCCGCGCCGATCGCTAAGGCCGTCATGCAGGCGGTGGTCAACCCGTGAGGCCGGCACCGGGCGTCGTGCTGGGCGGGCGCTACCGCCTGACCCGGCAGATCGCCGTCGGCGGCATGGGCGAGGTCTGGGCCGCGCACGACGAGTCCCTGGCGCGCGACATCGCCATCAAGGTGCTGCGCGAGGAGTACGCCGGCGACACCGGGTTCCTCGAGCGGTTCCGCACCGAGGCCCGCAACGCCGGCAGCCTGTCGCACGCCGGCATCGCGGCGCTGTTCGACTACGGCGAGCAGGACGGGTCCGCCTTCCTGGCGATGGAGCTCATCGTCGGCGAGCCCATGAGCGACCTGCTCGAGCGCGAGCCCGTGCTGCCGCCGCGCCGGCTGCTGCCGATCCTGGCGCAGACCGCGCGGGCGCTGCACGCCGCGCACGAGGCCGGCGTCGTGCACCGCGACGTGAAGCCCGGGAACATCCTCATCACGCCCACGGGCAAGGTGAAGATCACCGACTTCGGCGTCTCGCTGTCCAGCAACCAGGTCCCGATGACCGCCACCGGCATGGTGATGGGCACCGCGCAGTACCTGTCGCCCGAGCAGGCCGTCGGCGGCCCCGCCACGGCGGCGTCCGACATGTACGCGCTCGGGATCGTCGCCTACGAGGCGCTGGTCGGGCACCGGCCGTTCACCGGGCCGACCGCCGTCGACATCGCGGTCGCGCACGTGAACACCCCCGTCCCGCCCCTGCCGCCCTCGGTGGACCGGCAGATCGCCCGGCTGGTCATGCGGCTGCTCGCCAAGGACCCGGCCGACCGGCCCCGGACCGCCGACGAGCTCGCGGACCTGTTCGACGCGCTCGTCCCGCACACGCCCGCCGGCGGCAGCCCGCCGGTGTCGATCGTGCCGGGGCGTTCTGCCTCCGGCGCCGGCGCGGGCGCCCGGTCGGGCGCGCGCGAGACGGCCGGCGAGTCGCGCGCGACCGGCTCGCGGCCCAGCGAGGCCGGTGCGATGCGGGTGCGCGGGTCGGCCTCCTCCCCGGCGGCGACCGCGACGGACACCCCGCCGTCGTTCGACCCGCGGACGGGACGGCCCACCACGGGCGCCCGCACGGCCGCGCCGGCGCCGACCTACCGCGCGACCGGTGGCCGCGGCGGCGCGCACAGCAACCCGACGACCCGCGCGCACGCCCGCGTGCAGCGGGGCGCCGGCGGCGGGCGGTTCCACGTCCGCTGGCCGCTCCTGGTGCTCGCCGTGCTCGTCGTGGCGCTCCTCGGCGCCGCGCTGGCCGACCGCCTGACGGGTGACACGGGGTCGCTCGCCCCCGTGGGTACCAGCGAGTACACCCGGGCAACCACCGAGGGTGGGATGATCTGGCGAGCACTGCCCGGCGCAACCGCGCCGGACGCGCAGACGACGACAGCGAAGGACGCCTAGTGGTGGACGACGGATCCCGGATCCTCGCCGGACGGTACGAGGTCGGTGAGCTCATCGGCCGTGGTGGCATGGCCGAGGTGCACATCGGGCACGACGCGCGCCTCGGGCGCACCGTGGCGATCAAGATCCTGCGCTCCGACCTCGCGCGCGACCCGTCGTTCCAGGCGCGGTTCCGCCGCGAGGCGCAGGCCGCGGCAGGCCTCAACCACCCGTCCATCGTCGCCGTGTACGACACCGGCGAGGACGTGTACACCGAGCCGACGGGCGCGACCGCGCACGTGCCGTTCATCGTCATGGAGTACGTCGAGGGCCACACGGTCCGCGACATCCTCCGCGACGGCCAGGCCGTGCCGATCGAGGAGGCCATCGAGATCACCGCCGGCGTGCTGTCGGCGCTCGAGTACTCCCACCACGCGGGCATCGTGCACCGCGACATCAAGCCGGCGAACGTCATGCTGACGCCGACCGGTGCCGTCAAGGTGATGGACTTCGGCATCGCGCGCGCCGTCGCCGACTCCGCGGCCACCATGACGCAGACGCAGGCCGTCATCGGCACCGCGCAGTACCTGTCGCCCGAGCAGGCCCGCGGCGAGACCGTCGACGCCCGCTCCGACCTGTACTCGGCCGGCTGCCTGCTGTTCGAGCTGCTGACCGGCCGACCGCCGTTCATCGGCGACTCCCCCGTGGCCGTCGCCTACCAGCACGTCCGTGAGATCGCCCCCGCCCCGTCCTCGGTCGCCTCCGACGTGCCCGAGGTGCTCGACCGGATCACGGCGAAGGCGCTGGCCAAGGAGCGGGACGCCCGCTACTCGTCCGCCGCCGAGTTCCGCGCCGACCTCGAGGCCGCCGCCCGCGGCGGTGCCGTGTCCGCGCCCGCCGTGGCCGCCGCGGCGCTGGGCGCCGGTGCCGCGACGCAGGTGCTCGCGCCCGACGCGGCCGCGACCCAGGTGATGCCCGGCGACGCCCCCGCGTGGGCGCCCACCGGCCCCGGCACGTCGGTGCTGCCCGCGCAGACCGACGAGGAGCCGGACGAGGAGAAGAAGTCCAAGCGGTGGCTGTGGATCACGCTCAGCGTGATCGCGGTCCTCGCCGTGGGCGGCCTCATCTGGCTGCTGACGCAGGACCGGGAGCCGGACGTCGTCATGGTCCCCGTGCCGACCGTCACCGGTCAGGCCGAGGCGGACGCGACCACGGCGCTGACCGGCGCGGGCTTCGAGGTGGACCGGCAGGCCGAGACCAGCGCCGACGTGCCCGAGGGCTCGGTCACCCGCACCGACCCGGCCGGCGGCACGGAGGCCGAGGACGGCTCCTCGGTCACGATGTGGGTCTCGACCGGGCCGAACGCCGTCACGGTGCCGGACGTCTCCGGGCTGACCCAGGACCAGGCGCGCCAGCAGCTCACCGACGCGGGGCTGGTCGTAGGCACCGTCCGCGAGGACGACAACCCCGCGCAGCCCGAGGGACGGGCGCTGGGCACCGAGCCCGCCGCGACGCAGTCGGTCGCCGAGGGGTCGTCGGTGACGCTCGTGATCTCCTCGGGACTCGTCCAGCTCCCGGACCTCGCCGGTCAGACCGAGGACGCCGCGAAGCAGACGCTGAACGGCCTCAAGCTGACGGCCAACACCTCGTCCGAGGAGAGCGCGGACGTCGCCCCCGGCACCGTGATCCGGCAGGACCGGGCCGCGGGCCTCGTGCCGCAGGGCACGACGGTGAACCTCGTGATCGCCACCGCCCCGACGACCGTCACGATCCCGAACGACATCGTCGGCAAGTCCGAGGCGGACGCCACCGCGCAGCTCCAGGGCCTCGGCCTCCAGGTCGACGCCGTGTCCTCCGACGACCCGTCCAACCAGCCGGCCGGGACGGTCCTGTCGTCCGACCCGCGCGCGGGCTCGACGGTCCCGCTCAACAGCACGGTCACCCTGACCCTGTCCTCGGGCCCGAACCCGACGGGCGGCAACCAGGGCAACGGCGGCAACAGCGGCTGAGCACCGACACCCGGCTCCGCGCGGGCCCCGATCCCCTCCGGGCGGATCGGGGCCCGCGTCGTCTCCCCGGTCCGCCTGCCTGCGCCGCTACCCCGACGAGTTCGGTACCCCCAGCCGAGTTCGGTGCCTGCAACCACCGAACCGGGCGAGAACCACCGAACCGACGAGGACCCGTGAGCGGGCCGGGTCAACCGCGCCGTCGGCGGGCGGATCGCAGAGCCCGGCGGACGCGCTGCACCACCTCTGCTGGTCGGTCCAGGTCACGCCAGGTGACGCGGAGGACCGTCCAGCCCTCGTCCTCGATCGCGTGCTGCCGTCGCTTCTCCTGGAACAGCGCGTCGGCTGCCGCACAGCCGTCCGTGCCGTACTTCACGCGGCCGTCGAACTCCACCGCCACCCGCTCCTCCGGCCAGCCCACGTCGACCCACCGCCACCCGCCGACGGTCCGGACGGGCACCTGCAGATCGGGGCACGGCGACCCGGACGCGGCGAGGATCCACCGGAGCCGGGACTCCCCGACCGACTCCGCCCGGGCGTCGGCCATGCCGAGCACGAGGCGCGCGCGCCGGATCCCGGGGCTCCCGGCCCGACGCTCGACGATCCGGCGGAGCTCGGCCGGGTCGGCTCCCGCGCGCAGCCCCGAGTCGGCGGCGGCGAGTCCTTCCGCGCCCGGGAGCGTCGCGGCGCAGTCGACGACGGTGCGCTCCAGCGAGGTGGTCGGAAGGGCGAGCGACCGGCTCACGTCACCTGTCGACATCACCGCGAAGTGGTCACGCACGCCGTCGGACCGATCCTTCGGGACCGCGCGCCGGCGGACGGGCCCGGTGACGTCCACGTGCCGGGGCACGGTGATCAGGGAGCACCCCCAGAGCACGGCTGCGGTGGTGTGGCTGAACCAGTGCTCCCCGGTCCGGCGTGCGTGCACCGCGGCCGCGCGGCACAGCAGCAGGTGCTGCGCGGAGGCGTGGGGGTCGAGGCCCTCCCACGACGGGGCGTACGCCCCGCGCCCGACGCGCACGAGCGTCCCGCGACGGATCCGTCGCTGCAGGTCCTCCACCGGTACGTCCGCGGCGAGCACGACCTCCGGGACCGCCGGTCGCACGACAACGGTCCACGCGCGACCGGGCGGCCGGTCATCAGGACGCCGCGCGGTCCCGGGGCGGGTGGTCGCTCCGACGGGGTCCCGTCGCTCGGCGGTCGAGGGCGGGTGGTTCACGACGGGGCTCGAGGGGCTCATGCCCCCAGGCTGGCGGCCCGGCCGCCGGGGACCTCCCCACGGTCCCCAGATCGGAGCCCCCGCGCGCGTCCCGCACCCCTGTGGACGGCTCGGTCGGCGCAACCGTCCACCGGCGGCGCCCGCGAGTTCGGTGACTTCAGCCGAGTTCGGTGCTTCCTGCCACCGAACTCGGCTGCACACACCGAACTCGGCGCTCAGCCAGCGCGCGGCGGAGGGCGAGCAGCTCGAGCTACGGGCGGACCAGGGGGTGCAGGCCCGCGGAGCGGGCGACCGCGTCCGCCTCGCCCGTCAGGGTCAGCCAGTTCGCCAGGAGGCGGTGGCCGCCCTCCGTCAGGACGCTCTCCGGGTGGAACTGGACGCCGTGCAGCGGCAGGGTGCGGTGCTGCAGGCCCATGATGATGCCGTTCGCCCGCGCGGTGACCTCCAGGTCCGACGAGACCGTGTCGTCCACGACCGCCAGCGAGTGGTACCGGGTCGCGGTGAACGGCGTCGGCAGGCCCTCGAAGACGCCGTGGCCCTCGTGGGACACCAGGCTGGTCTTGCCGTGCATGAGCTCCGGGGCGTGGGTGACGGTGCCGCCGAACACCTCGCCGAGCGCCTGGTGCCCGAGGCAGACCCCGAGCATGGGCGTGCCGGACTCGGCGCAGTCGCGGATCACCTGCATGGACGCGCCGGCCTCGGACGGCGTGCCCGGGCCGGGCGACACGAGGACCCCGTCGAACTCCCCGCGCTCGGAGACCGGCGGCACGGCGTCGTTCCGCACGACGACGGTCTCGGCGCCGAGCTGGTCCAGGTACCCGACGATCGTGTAGACGAACGAGTCGTAGTTGTCGACGACCAGGATGCGGCTCATCGTCAGCCCTCCCCCACGGTGGTGTCGTTGAACGGCATGTACGGGGCGAGCCAGGGGAACACCCACACGAAGCACGCGGCCAGGACGGCCACGGCGAGGACCAGCAGGATCAGGACGCGCACCAGGGCCGGTCCGGGCAGGTGCCGCCACAGCCACCCGTACATCAGGAGACCTCCGCGAGCTCGGCGGGCACGCCCTCGGAGACGGGGGCCCAGTAGTCCAGGACGCCGTGCACGATGTACCGCTCCCGCGCGGAGAACATCGGGTGGCAGGTCGTCAGGGTGATGAAGCGCTCGGTCGGCTCGGCACCGGGCTGGTCGGGCACCGGGGCGATCACCTGCACGTCGTCGGGCATGACGATCTGCGACGACGTCACGCGGTAGACGTACCAGGTGTCCTCGGTCCACACCACGATCGGGTCGCCCTCCTGGAGCTCCGCGATCCGGTTGAACGGCTTGCCGTACGTCGTGCGGTGCGCGGCCAGCGAGAAGTTCCCGACGCCCCCGGGCATCGCGGTGCCCTCGTAGTGCCCGACGCCCAGCGGGTTGAGCACGTTCGGCCGGTCGGTACCCTGCGTGATGGTGCGGGTCGGCTCGCCGTCCCAGCGCGGTACGCGCATGGACGCGAACGTCGTGAGGTACTCGGGCTCGGCCATGACGGGTGGCTCGTCGTAGCGCGGCGTGACGATCGCGGGGCCGTCGGACGCCTCCAGCGGTGCCAGGGGCTCGTCCCAGCCCTGCTCCTGGACGAGCTGGGCCTGCTCGCGGTTCGACTCGACGTCGGTCCACCACAGCTGCCAGGCGAGGAACGCCAGCAGCAGGACGCCTGCGGTGATGAGCAGCTCGCCCAGGACCCCGACGGCGCCGAGGACGACGCCGCCCCCGCGCGACGGCTGCCGGTCGCGCGACCGACCCGCGCGCCGCCCTCCGCCCGTGCCGGAGCCGGCCGCGCCGGACCCGCCCGGACCGGCGCCGCGGCCGTCCGCGTCGGGCCGGGTGATCTCGGTCCCGCTCATCCCTCGGTGTCCTCCTGACGCGCGGCGGGACCCGCCCCGGTGCTCGTGGCGGTGCTCCCGTCGGCGACGAGACCCGGGAGGACCTCGGTGCCGGACGGCACGCTGGCGTACCGCATGTCGACCGAGCCATCGTAGGCAGGCACCTGCACGCCCTGCTCGGGGCGGGTGACCTGGTACCCGAGCCCGACGGCGTCCACCCAGGACCGGTAGGCGCGCACGGCGGGGTCCTCGGCGAGCGCGTCGAGCAGCTCCTCGGGGTCGCCCACGGCGGTGACGACGTACGGCGGGGAGTACCGCCGGCCCTGGAGCGACAGCACGTTGCCGATGCACTGGAACGCGCTGGTGGAGATGACGCGCTGGTCCATGAGGGCCATCGCCTCCGCTCCCCCGGCCCACAGGGCGTTGATGACCGCCTGGAGGTCCTGCTGGTGCACGACGAGGTCGTCCGGGCCGGCGCCCGCGACGCGCGGGCCGTCGGGCGGTGCGTCGTCGAGGCTGACGGTGATGCCCGTCCCCGTCACGGCCACCTTGCCGGAGGCGATGTCGAACGCCTCCCCCGCCGACTGCCACTCGAGGCCCACCGAGTCGGTCTGGGTCTGCGTGAGCGCGTCGACCTCGGACCGCAGAGCGGCGACCTGGTCGGCCAGCCGCTCCCGGCGGAGGTCCTCGTTGGCCTGAAGCCCGGCGAGGTCCTGCGGCTGCCGGGTGTCCGTCCCGCTGGCGAGCCGGGCGTTCGCGGTGAACAGCGCGCCCGCCAGGGCCATGACCAGGCCGATCGACAGCGTGCCGCGCAGCGCGCGACCCCGGCGGTGCCGCTGGATGCGGTGCTGCGCGTGCTCGCGCGCGGCGCGCAGCCGGGCCGACGGCTGGGCGGGCGACGACGGTCCGGCGGCCCCTCCGGGCTCTGCGGACGGCCTCCCGGGCGCGCCCGTGTCGTCCGGCGCCGCCGGCGCCGCGTGGACCCCGTGGGCCCGACGCTCAGGGTGCTGCTCGGGCACGCTCATCCCCCTCGGTTCTCCGCCACTACGCTAGGCCACGTCCACGCGGGTCCGTGCGCGCGTCCGCAGCGCGGCGCGGGCCGGATCCGCCGAGCTAGACGGTCGAGGTCAGGAGCATCCCGTGCCCAAGTCCAGGACGCGGCAGAAGTCGCACTACACCGCGCCCACCGAGCGCTCGTCCGGTCCCACGGTCAACCCGCCGTGGTTCGTGCCCGTGCTCGGCGGCCTGCTCCTCGTCGGCCTGGCGTGGATCGTCGTCACCTACCTGACGAACTTCGACTTCCCGATCCCCGGGATCGGGTCGTGGAACCTCGCGATCGGCTTCGCGTTCGCGCTGGTGGGCCTCGGGATGGCCACCCGCTGGAAGTGACCGGGCCGTCGTGGCCGGGCGGACGGTGACGTCGCCCGGCCCGGTCCCGGTCACGCTCCCGCCGGCCGCGTGCCGGCTGCGCAGCGCGGCGCGGTCTCCGGCCGGTATCCCCAGGCCCGGCGCGGTTGTCCCCAGCCGGTTCCCGGTGAAACCGCGGCAGATCAGCGCGATCGGCGGCCCTGTCCCCAGCGGTGCACAACCCTGTGGATAACTACACCGGTGTAATTCCACACCTGTGAGCATCGCTGGGGATCGCCCTCAGACCCCCGCGTAGGTCACGACGGCGGCGCCGACCAGCAGGACGGCGACCGCCGCGCACGACCCGGCCGCGACGAGCGTCCGCCGCTCCCGCGGGGCGTAGGCGAAGGCCGCGCCGAGCGCGGCGCCCACGATCAGGCCGCCGAGGTGCGCCTGCCAGGCCACGCCCGGCAGGACGAAGCCGAGGACGGCGTTGATGGCGATGACGGCGACGATGCCGCCCGCCGAGCGCCCCACGCGGCGCAGGACGACCAGGACCGCACCGAAGAGGCCGAACACGGCTCCCGAGGCGCCGACGACGCCGGTCACCCAGGACAGCTCGACCGGCGACGCCAGCAGCAGCACCATCACCGAGCCGCCGACGGCGCTCAGCAGGTACAGCGCGAGGAAGCGCCACCGGCCCAGCGAGGCCTCGAGGAAGGGTCCGACCGACCACAGCGCGATCATGTTGAACGCGATGTGCGCGATGTTGCCGGTCGAGTGCAGGAACGCGGCCGTGAGGAACCGCCACGGCTCGGCCTCGCCGATGAACGGCGCGAACGCGAGGTCCCGGGTCCAGGTGTCGCTCGTGAGCTGGAGCACGTAGCTCACGACGCACAGCCCGATCAGCGTGAGCGTGACGACGGGGCGCCCCCCGGTGATGCGACCGCCGAACGCGGTCCGCGCCGGCCGCTGCTGGCGCTGGGCGTCGCGCACGCAGTCGACGCACTGGATGCCCACCGCAGCCGGGCGCTGGCACTCCGGGCAGGTCGGCCGGCCGCACCGCTGGCACCGCACGTAGGCGATGCGGTCGGGGTGCCGCGGGCAGACGGGCGGGGGTGTGGGCGCAGGGCCCGGCTGCGGTTGGGTCATCGAGGCGTCAGGACTCGAACGAGACCGACTCGATCACCACGTCCTCGACCGGGCGGTCGCCCGGGCGGGTGCGGGTGGTGGCGATCGCGTCCACGACGGCGCGGCTCTCCGCGTCGACGACCTTGCCGAAGATCGTGTGCTTGCCGTTGAGGTGCGGCGTCTCGGTCACGGTGATGAAGAACTGCGAGCCGTTCGTGCCGCCCACCTGGCCCGTGATCGGGTCGCGTCGGAGGCCGGCGTTGGCCATCGCGAGCAGGTACGGCTCGGAGAACCGCAGCTCGGGGTGGATCTCGTCGTCGAAGGTGTACCCCGGGCCGCCGGTCCCGCGCCCGAGCGGGTCGCCGCCCTGGATCATGAAGCCGTCGATGACGCGGTGGAAGATGACGCCGTCGTACAGCGGGGAGCCGGTGCGCGGCTCGCCCGTCGCCGGGTCGGTCCACTCCTTCTCACCGGTCGCGAGGCCGCGGAAGTTCTCCACGGTCTTCGGGGCGTGGTTCTCGAAGAGCTCCAGGCGGATGTCGCCACGGTTCGTGTGCAGGGTCGCGTGCATGCCCGCCATCCTGTCACGCGGACGTGTGGGTCGGCCGGGTGAGGAACCGGTGTTCTCCCCGGACGAACACAGCGCTGCCACCTGCGCGGGAGGCCGGACGGTGGCAGAGTGGGGAGCCACCTGACCAGCCCGAGCAGGAGAGTGTGGACATGGCCTTCCTGACCCGACGGAGCAAGATCGAAGCCGTCACCGATCACCTGACGTCCGAGCGCCTCAAGGGCCAGGCCGCCGCTGCCCTCGCAGACGCGGGCAGCAAGGCCGCTGAGGGCGCCGGCAAGCTCGCGGCGACCGCCAAGGTCCAGGCCGGTGAGGCCGCGGTCCTCGCCAAGGGCGCCGCCGGCCAGGCCGTCGAGTGGACGCAGCCCCGCGTGGAGGCCGCCGTCGAGTGGCTGATCCCGCGCATCGACCACCTGTACAAGGAGAGCGTCAAGGCCGCGGCGCCGCGCGTGGAGAAGGCCGCCGAGAAGGCGAGCCCCGTCATCGACACCGCGCACGACAAGCTCGTCGACGACCTGCTGCCCAAGCTCGTCCAGGCCGTGAACGAGGCGGCCGAGCGTGCCGGCGCCACGGTCGAGCAGGTCGTCGAGACCGGTTCGGGCAAGGCGAAGAAGCAGGCGGCGAAGGCGGCCGCCGCTGCCGCCGCCGCGGCGAAGGCTGCCGAGAAGAAGCAGCACAAGGGTGCCAAGCGCTTCTTCCTGCTCGCCACGATCCTGGGCGCCGGCGCCGCGGTGTTCGCGTGGACCCGCTCGCGCACGACGACCGACCCGTGGGCGGAGCCGTGGGAGCCCGAGGCCCCCGCCGCCGACCAGCTCCGCGCCCGCGCGGGCGACGCCGCGGACGCGGTCGGCCAGGCCGCCGGCGAGGCCGTCGCCCGCGGCCGCGAGGCGACCCACAAGGCCGCCGAGCGCGTCGCGGAGGTCCGCGAGGCCGCCGAGGAGCGCGTCGCCGACGCCACCGAGAAGGTCACCGAGGCCGCCAAGAAGGCGACCCCGCGCCGCGCCGCGCCGAAGAAGCCGGACACGGCCGCCGAGGGCACGTCGGGCACGGACGAGGGGTCCACGCCCGCCTGAGCACCGCGAGCACGACGCGACGACGGCCCGGCCACCCGCGAGGGTGCCGGGCCGCCGTCGTGCGTGGGCCGGGGAGCGTCCGGGGCGGGCGCCCGGGGTGGGCGCCCGGGGTGGGCGCCCGTCAGCGGCCCCGGAAGACGCCCGGCGCGCCCGCCGGGGCCGCGTGGCGGCGGCGGATGGTGCCGTGCGCCCAGATCCGGGCCCCGCCGGCGACCACCGCGCCGAGGACTGCCCAGGGCCACCCCGGGAAGTCGGCGTCCGCGAGCCCGCTCAGCACCACGATCGTGCCCGCGCCGCACCCGGCGCCGGCGAGCGCGTACGCCACCCCCGCGCCCGCCCGGGACGCCCCGACGGGCAGCAGCCGGCTCACGAACAGCCCGGCCGGGTACCCCACGACGAGCGTCGCCAGGGCGTGCACGAGCCAGGCGAGCCCGCCGATCCAGGCGATGCTCGTGATCGCCTGGCCACCCCCGCCGGCGGCGACGTCCGACACCAGGCCGACGGCTCCCGCGACGGCGAGCAGCCCGAGGAGGATGGCCAGGCAGCGGCTGACGACGGTCCACGCGTCGGCGGCGGCGAGGGACCAGCGATCGGAGCCGGGCGCGCTCGGCGGCGAGGTCCGGGCCGCGCCGGACGTCTCGACGGGACCGCGGGCGGGGGGAGCAGGCTGGTCGGTCACGCGAACGGCTCCCGCGGCGTCGGCCGCCGGGGCTGCTCCTCGGCGGCGGGACGCCCACGCTAGCGGCGGGTCGACGTCCGGCGGGCGGGATTCCGCGCGCGAGAAGGGGGAGATGCTGTGGTGGAGCCAAGGGGACTCGAACCCCTAACCCCCTGCTTGCAAAGCAGGTGCGCTACCAATTGCGCCATGGCCCCGTGCGGTCCCACCCGCGGGCGGGACGGCCGGGCTCCGGCCGCGCGGCAGGCGGCGGAGAGGAGGTCTACTCGACCGAGTCGGTGACCTCGGCCCACAGGTCGCGGTCGTCGCGCTCGGCGGCGTACCGCGTCCAGAGGACGTAACCCGCGGCAGCGACCGCCGCGAGGAGCAGCAGCTTCTTCATGGATTCCTCCACGGGGCTTCGGGAGTGGGCCTAAGAGGACTTGAACCTCTGACCTCTTCCTTATCAGGGAAGCGCTCTAACCGTCTGAGCTATAGGCCCTCCGCACACCAGCGTGCTGGCGTGCCGGACGAGACTACCCCAGCCGGGGCGTCCCGCCCAAACCGGGGGTCACTCGTCCGTCATGGTGACGTGCACGCCACCGACCAGCGCGGCGGTGATGTTGTACAGGAACGCGCCGATGGTGGCGAGCGCCGTGATGAGGAAGATGTCCACGACCGCGACCAGCGTGGCGATCGAGAGCACGCGGTCGAACTCGACGTACTGCATGAGGTCGATGTTCGAGTCGGCGAGGATCTCGGTGACGAGGTCGTTGATCGTCGCGAAGACGTGCAGCGAGTCGAGCGTGATCCACACGACGGCGGTCGCGACGACGATCATGATGCCGATCGCGACGGACATGAGGAACGACAGCTTCATGACCGACCACGGGTCGACGCGCGAGACCGCGAGCCGCACCCGGCGCGGGCCGGAGCCGCCGAGCGCGGAGGTCCCGGAGGGCCGCGCCGCGGTGGGAGTGGCCTTGCCGGCCCCGGGCTTGGGCGCAGAGGCACCCGCAGCGGCACCCGCGGCACCCGCCGCCGCACCGGAGGTCGACGACCCGCCCGCGGCGGCCGGCCGGACCGGCTCCTGCGTGGTGGTCGTCGCCGCGGCGGCGGACGGGCGCGCGGAGCCGCCCTGGGCGGCGGCCGGCGTGGCCTTGGTCGCCGGGCCCTTGGCGGCGGGGGAGGCCGCCGTCGGCGCCTTCTTCGCGGCCGGCGCGGTGGCGCGCTCGGCCTGCTCGGTGGCGGTGCGGCCGGTCGGCTTGTCGCCGGCGTCGCCCTTGCGGGGCGGGATCGACGGAGGCGTGTCGGTCACGCGTCCTCCTCGGAGGTCTCGTCAGCCACCGGGGCGTCCGGAGCTGTGGTGGCGCTGGTGTCCTCGAGGGCCGCGGACGTGGTCACGTCCGGCTCGCCCGACTCACCCACGGTACCCGCCTCGTCACCGAGGTGACGCTCGATGTTCCGCGCGACCGCGATGATCCGGTCCCCGTTGTCGGGCTTGGCGAAGATGACGCCCTGGGTCGTGCGGCCCGTGGCGTTCACCTCGGAGGTCGCGGAGCGGACGATCTTGCCGCGCTCCATGATGACCAGGACCTCGTCGTCCGCGTCCGTGACCAGCGCGCCGACCAGGTCGCCGTTCGCCTCGGGGAGGTTGGCGACCTTGATGCCGAGGCCGCCGCGGCCCTGGACCCGGTAGTTCTCCACGGTGAGGGCGGTGCGCTTCGCGATACCGCCCTGGGTCACCGTGAACAGGAACGCCTCCTCGCGGACGACGTCCATCGCGAGCAGCTCGTCGTCGGCGCGGAACTTCATGCCGGTGACGCCGGACGTGGCCCGGCCCATCGGGCGCAGCGCCTCGTCGGTGGCGGTGAACCGCAGCGACTGGCCCTTGCGGGACACCAGGATCAGGTCGTTGACCGAGTCCACGATCCGCGCCGACACCAGCTCGTCGGGCAGGCCGTCCTCGTCCTCGCGCAGGTTGATCGCGATGACGCCGCCGGAGCGGTTGGAGTCGTACTCCGCCAGGCGGGTCTTCTTGACCAGGCCGCGCTTGGTCGCGAGGACCAGGAACTCGGCCTGCTCGTAGTCCCGCAGGTCCAGGACCTGGGCGATCTTCTCGCCCGGCTGGAACGCCAGCAGGTTCGCGACGTGCTGGCCCTTGGCGTCTCGCCCGCCCTCCGGCAGCTCGTACGCCTTGGCGCGGTAGACGCGGCCGAGGTTCGTGAAGAAGAGCAGCCAGTGGTGCGTCGTCGTCACGAAGAAGTGGTCGACGATGTCGTCCTCGCGCAGCTGCGCGCCGCGCACGCCCTTGCCGCCGCGGCGCTGCGCCCGGTAGTTGTCCGAGCGCGTCCGCTTGGCGTAGCCGCCGCGGGTGATGGTGACGACCATCTCCTCCTCGGCGATGAGGTCCTCGACCGACACCTCGCCGTCGAACGGCAGGATCGTCGTGCGGCGCTCGTCGCCGTACTTGTCGACGATCTCGTCCATCTCCTCGCGGACGATCCCGCGCTGGCGCTCGGGCGACTCGAGGATCGCCCGGTAGCCGAGGATCTCCTGCTCGAGCTTGGCGTACTCGTCGAGGATGCGCTGGCGCTCCAGGGCGGCCAGGCGGCGCAGCTGCAGGGTGAGGATCGCGTTGGCCTGGACCTCGTCGATGTCCAGGAGCGCCATCAGGCCCGAGCGTGCCTCGTCGGCGTCGGGGGAGCGGCGGATGAGCGCGATGACCTCGTCGAGCGCGTCCAGCGCCTTGAGGTAGCCGCGGTAGATGTGGATCTGCTCCTCGGCCTTGCGCAGCCGGAAGCTGGTCCGCCGGACGATGACGTCGAGCTGGTGGGTGGTCCAGTGCCGGATGAAGGCGTCGAGGCTGAGCGTGCGGGGGACGCCGTCGACCAGCGCGAGCATGTTGGCGCCGAAGGTGTCCTGCAGCTGGGTGTGCTTGTACAGGTTGTTCAGCACGACCTTGGCGACGGCGTCGCGCTTGAGCACGATGACCAGGCGCTGGCCGGTTCGGCCGGAGGTCTCGTCGCGGATGTCCGCGATGCCCTGGACGCGGTTCTCGCGGACCAGGTCGGCGATCTTCTTGGCCAGGGTGTCCGGGTTGACCTGGTAGGGCAGCTCGGTGACGACGAGGCAGATCCGGCCCTGGATCTCCTCGACCTCGACGACGGCGCGCATCGTGATCGACCCGCGGCCGGTCCGGTACGCCTCCTCGATGCCCCGGTGGCCGAGGATCGTGGCGCCGGTGGGGAAGTCGGGGCCCTTCACGCGGGTGAGCAGCGCGGCGAGCAGCTCCTCCTTCGACGCCTCGGGGTTGTCCAGGTGCCAGCGGACACCCTCGGCGACCTCGCGCAGGTTGTGCGGCGGGATGTTGGTCGCCATGCCGACCGCGATGCCGGCAGAGCCGTTGACCAGCAGGTTCGGGAACCTCGACGGCAGGATCGACGGCTCCTGGGTGCGGCCGTCGTAGTTGTCCTGGAAGTCGACGGTGTCCTCGTCGATGTCCCGGACCATCTCCATGGCCAGCGGCGCCATCTTGCACTCGGTGTACCGCGGGGCGGCGGCCGGGTCGTCGCCGGGGGAGCCGAAGTTCCCCTGGCCGGCGACCAGCGGGTACCGCAGCGACCAGTCCTGCACCAGGCGGACCAGGGCGTCGTAGATCGCCGTGTCGCCGTGCGGGTGGTACTTGCCCATGACGTCGCCGACGACGCGCGAGCACTTGGAGAACTGCCGGTCGGGCCGGTAGCCGCCGTCGTACATGGCGTACAGGACGCGGCGGTGCACCGGCTTGAGGCCGTCGCGGACGTCCGGGAGCGCGCGGCCCACGATGACGGCCATCGCGTAGTCCAGGTAGGACCGCTGCATCTCGAGCTGCAGGTCCACCTGGTCGATGCGGCCGTGCTCGATGTTGTCGCCGGTCAGCTCAGTCACAGGTCAGGGTCCTTCGGTGGGACGGACCCGGCGCGCGGCGTGCGCCGGGGTCGTGCGGAGTGTCGGGCGCGGTCAGATGTCCAGGAACCGGACGTCGCGCGCGTTGCGCTGGATGAACGAGCGGCGGGACTCGACGTCCTCGCCCATGAGCACCGAGAAGATCTCGTCCGCCGCGGCCGCCTCGTCGAGCGTGACCTGCAGCAGCGTGCGGTGCTCCGGCGCCATGGTGGTCTCCCACAGCTCCGAGTAGTCCATCTCGCCCAGACCCTTGTACCGCTGGATGCCGTTGTCCTTCGGGATCCGCTTGCCGTTGGCCTGGCCGTCGGCGAGCACGGCGTCCCGCTCGCGGTCCGAGTACACGTAGTCGTGCGGCGCGTTCGACCACTTGATGCGGAACAGCGGGGGCTGCGCCATGTAGACGTGGCCCTTGAGGATCAGCTCCGGCATGTACCGGTAGAGCAGCGTGAGCAGCAGCGTCCGGATGTGCTGGCCGTCGACGTCGGCGTCGGCCATGAGCACGATCTTGTGGTACCGCAGCTTGGACAGGTCGAAGTCCTCGCCGATGCCGGTGCCGAACGCCGTGATCAGCGCCTGGACCTCGGCGTTGCCGAGCGCACGGTCGAGGCGCGCCCGCTCGACGTTGAGGATCTTGCCGCGCAGCGGGAGGATCGCCTGGGTCTGCGGGTTGCGGCCGCGGACGGCCGAACCGCCGGCGGAGTCGCCCTCGACGATGAAGATCTCGCACTCGGCGGGGTTGTTGGACTGGCAGTCCTTCAGCTTCCCGGGCATCGAGTTGGACTCGAGCAGGCCCTTGCGGCGGGTGGCCTCCCGCGCCTTGCGGGCCGCGAGGCGCGCCTGGGACGCCTGGATGGCCTTGCGGATGACGTCCTTGGCCTCGTTCGGGTGCGAGTCGAGCCAGTCGCCGAACTGCTCGTTGACCACGCGCTGCACGAAGGTCTTGGCCTCGGTGTTGCCCAGCTTGGTCTTGGTCTGGCCCTCGAACTGCGGCTCGCCGAGCTTGATCGACACGACCGCGGTCAGGCCCTCGCGGATGTCGTCGCCGGTGAGGTTGTCGTCCTTCTCCTTGAGGATGCCCTTGTCGCGCGCGTAGCGGTTGACCAGGGAGGTCATCGCCGCACGGAAGCCCTCCTCGTGCGTGCCGCCCTCGGTGGTGGAGATGGTGTTCGCGTAGGTGTGCACCGACTCCGAGTAGGCGCTGGTCCACTGCATCGCGACCTCGACCGAGATCTTGCGCTCGGTGTCCTCGGCCTCGAAGTCGATGACCTCGGGGTGCACGAGGTCGACCTTCTTGGCCGAGTTCAGGTGCTTCACGTAGTCGACGAGGCCGCCGTCGTACTTGTAGGTGACGGTGCGGGCCGCGGGGGCGTCCGTGGCGGAGGTGTCGTCGCCGGCGACCTCGTCCTCGGTGTCGCCGTGCTGCGGGCGCTCGTCGGTCAGCGAGATCTGCAGGCCCTTGTTGAGGAACGCCATCTGCTGGAACCGGGAGCGCAGCGTCTCGAAGTCGAACTCGACGGTCTCGAAGATGCTGGGGTCGGCCCAGAAGGTCTGCGAGGTGCCGGTCTCCTCGGTGGCCTCGCCCTGGCGGAGCTCGCCGTTCGGCTTGCCGCCGTCCGCGAAGTCCTGCTCCCAGGTGAACCCGTCGCGCTTGACGACGGTCTGCACCTTGGTGGAGAGCGCGTTCACCACGGAGATGCCGACGCCGTGCAGGCCGCCCGACACGGCGTACCCGCCACCGCCGAACTTGCCGCCCGCGTGCAGGATCGTCATGACGACCTCGACCGTCGGCCGGCCCTCGGTGGGGTGGATCGCGACGGGGATGCCGCGGCCGTTGTCGACGACGCGGACGCCGCCGTCGGCGAGCAGCGTGACCTCGATGTGGTCGCAGTAGCCGGCGAGGGCCTCGTCGACGGAGTTGTCGACGACCTCGTACACGAGGTGGTGCAGGCCGCGCTCGCCGGTGGAGCCGATGTACATGCCGGGACGCTTGCGGACGGCCTCGAGGCCCTCGAGGACGGTGATCGCGGACGCGTCGTAGGCGGGAGTCCCGTTCACCGTCCCCCCGGGTGCGGCGGAGGAAGGTCCGGTGGAGGGGCTCTGGTCAGCCACGGGCGGTGGTGCTCCTCAGTTCTCACACGCGGCGGAGGCGGCCGTCCTCCGCGCGGGAGGGCGGATCACTCCACGACGACGGAGATCGTGCGTCCTGGACCGGCGCAGACGCGCCAGAGATGTCGATTCCCAGTGTACCCGGCCCCGCGCCGGAAACCCCTGCGAACCGCCCTGCCTGTGGACGCGCTCCGCCGCGTCGTGGCGCGGGGGAGAGCGCCGTCCGGTCAGCCCCAGGTGTCCCGGGGCCCGCGGCCCTTCACGGAGCGACGGCCCTTGCCGAACCCCGGCCCCTGCGGGCCGAGCACCCGCACGTCCTTCACGACGCCCTCGCCCACGTCCTCGGCCATCCGCCGGACGAGCTGCGGCGCCAGCATCTTGAGCTGCTGCGCCCACGCCGAGGAGTCGGTCCGGACCACCAGCACCCCCTCGGTGAAGGTCTCCGGCGTGCAGTGGTCGGCGATCTGGTCGCCGACGACCTCGCGCCACCGGCCGACGACCCCGCCGACCGACACCTCCTGCACCCAGCCGCGGTCCCGGAACAGCGAAGCCATCGTCGCGGACACGGTCAGCGGGTCGCGCGGGTGCACGCCGGCGCCGCCGAGCTCCGCGGGGGAGAGCGGCGACCGCGCGCGGGGTGCCTGGCCCGGGCGGTAGCCCTTCGACCGGGCCACCGAGCGGAACCGGGCCAGCGAGAGCCGGGCCATCTGGGCGGCCGGCGTGACCTCGAGCTGCTCGGAGACCGGGACGGCGGGGTCGAACGTCGGGGCGTCGTCCGCGTCCGGGGCCGTCGCGGGGCCGCGGTCGGCGGCCTCCGCACCCCCGGGGGAGGTCACGTCCTCAGGCGACACGGGCGACCTCCGACGCCAGCACGTCGTAGCGCGAGCCGGCCAGCCGCTCGGGCACGTCGCCCGGGACCGCCGCCGTGACGAACACCTGCCGCGCGCCGGCCACCATCTCGGCCAGCCGCTCGCGCCGCTTCGCGTCGAGCTCGGCGAACACGTCGTCCAGCATGAGCACGGGCTCGCCGTCCGGCCCGGAGTCCGCGACCCACAGCTGTGCGGCGTCCTCGGTGGTGCCGGCCCGCGGGCCGTTCGTCAGCAGCTCGTAGGACGCGAGCCGCAGGGCCAGGGCGACGGACCAGGACTCGCCGTGGCTCGCATACCCCTTGGCGGGCAGGTCCCCGAGCGTGAGCACCAGGTCGTCGCGGTGCGGCCCGACCAGGCACACCCCGCGCTCGAGCTCCTTGGGCCGGACCCGGGCGAGCGCCTCGAGCATCTGGGCCTCGACGGCGCGGGCGGGCGTGGCGGAGTCCGCGCCGGGCTGGGCGGGGCCGGCGGCGGGCGGCAGCGTGTCGCGGTCGGCGTCCGCGCCGGCCAGCGCCGCGGCGAGGGAGGACCGGTAGCCGACCTGCGCGGCGCCCTGCCCGTCGCTGACCCGCTCGTACGCGTCCCCGACGTAGGGGTCGAGCGCGGCGACCACGGCCTGCCGGGCGACGATCACGTGCGCCCCGAGCTCCGCGAGCTTGGCGTCCCAGACGTCGAGTGTGCTGAGGTCGAGGTTCGACCGGGACCCCCGGAACCCGGCCGCGGACTTGAGCAGGGCGGTGCGCTGCTTCACGACCCGGTCGTACTCGGAGAACACACCCGCGAGCCGCGGCGTCACCTGCACCGCCAGCTCGTCGACGAACCGCCGGCGCCCGTCCGGGTCGCCCTTGACGAGCGCCAGGTCCTCGGGCGCGAACAGCACCGAGCGCAGCGCGCCCACCACGTCGCGGGCGCGGGACGGCGCGCCGTTGAGCTTCACGCGGTTCGACCGGCCGGAGCCGAGCTGCGCCTCGATGACCAGCGCGCGCTCCGAGCCGTCGTCCTGCGCGCGCACGATGCGCGAGCGCACCACGGCCGCCGACGCCCCGGCTCGCACGAGCGGGGCGTCGGTCGGCACGCGGTGGCTGGAGAACGTCGAGACGTAGCCGATCGCCTCGACGAGGTTGGTCTTGCCCTGCCCGTTCGGCCCGACGAGCGCGGTGATCCCGGGCTCGAAGGTGAGGTCGACCTGGTGGTACGACCGGAAGTCCGTCAGGGACAGGTGCGAGACGTACATCGGCGGGGCGTCAGCCCTCCGAGCGCACGCCGGACGGGGCGTCGCCGGAGATGGGGGCGCCCGCGGCCTTCACCGCGTGGCCGCCGAACTGCTGGCGCAGCGCCGCGACCGCCTTCATCGCGGGGGACTGCTCCTGGCGGGACTGGAACCGGGCGAACAGCGCGGCCGTGATGACGGGCAGCGGGACGGCGGCCTCGATCGCCTCGTCCACGGTCCAGCGGCCCTCGCCCGAGTCGGCGACCCAGTCGTCGATCGCCTCGAACTGCTGGTCCTCCTCGAGCGCCTTCACCAGCAGCTCGAGCAGCCAGGAGCGGACGACGGTGCCGCGCTGCCAGGCCTTCATGGTGCCGGCGACGTCGGTGACGATGTCCTTGGCGGCGAGCAGCTCGTAGCCCTCGGCGTACGCCTGCATGAGGCCGTACTCGATGCCGTTGTGCACCATCTTGGCGTAGTGCCCCGCACCGACGGCGCCCGCGTGCACGAAGCCCTCCTCGCGGGGGCCCTCGGGGCGCAGCGCGTCGAAGACCGGCATGACCCGCTCGACCTGCGCGGCGTCGCCGCCGACCATGAGGCCGTAGCCGTTGGCCAGGCCCCAGACGCCGCCGGAGACGCCGACGTCGACGAAGTGGACGCCCTTCGCGCCCAGCTGCTCGGCGTGGCCCTTGTCGTCGCCGAAGTACGAGTTGCCGCCGTCGATGACCAGGTCGCCCTCGGCCAGCAGGCCGCCGAGCTCCTCGATCACGGAGTGCGTGACGGCGCCCGCGGGCACCATGACCCACACGACGCGCTCACCGGCGGGCAGCGCCTCGACGAGCTCGGCCAGCGACGCGACGTCGGAGACCTCGGGGTTCCGGTCGTAGCCGGTGACCTCGATCCCCGCGTTCCGCATCCGGTCGCGCATGTTCGCGCCCATCCTGCCCAGACCCACCAGGCCGATCCGCATCGCTCCACCTCTCCTCGCCCGACCGCCGCCGGGACGGCTTCGCGTCCCGCGGCGTCCTTGTCGCCCGCCATTCTCCTGCGGCGACGAGGGTGCTGACGACCGGTGGGCTCGTCTCGCAGGTCACACCCGGTGAGCGCCCCGCCCCGGCCGGGCGCTCCCTCTCGTCAGGACGCGAAGCGGATGGGGACCAGCAGGTAGCGGTACTCCTTGAGGTCCTCGCCCTCGAGCGACTCCTGGCCGGTGAACTCGACCGGCTTGTTGGGGTGCGTGAACGACAGCCGGACGAACGACGTCGTCAGGGCGCCCAGGCCGTCGAGCAGGAACTGCGGGTTGAACGCGACCGCGATGTCCTCGCCGACGAGCGTCGCCTCGAGCGCCTCGGACGCCTGCGCGTCGTCGCCCTGGCCGGCGTCGAGCACCACCTGGCCGTCGGTGAACGTCAGGCGGATCGGGGTGTTCCGCTCCGCGACGAGCGCGACGCGCTTGGCGGCGTCCGCCAGCAGCTGGGTGTTCACGACCGCGTGGATCGGCGACTCGTCCGGGAACAGCCGGCGCACGGCCGGGTAGTCGCCGTCGACCAGCAGCGACGTGGTGTGCCGGCCGCCGGCCTCGAAGCCGATGAGGTCGACGCCCTGGCCGGTCGCCAGGCCGACGTTGACCGAGCCGGAGGCGCCGAGCGACTTGGCGGCGTCCGACAGGGTGCGGGCGCGGACCAGCGCGACCTCGGAGACCCCGGGGTCGGACGGGTGCCAGCGGAGCTCCCGCAGCGCGAGGCGGTACCGGTCGGTCGCGAGCAGCGTGACCTTCTCGCCCTCGATCTCGACGCGGACGCCGGTCAGCAGGGGGAGGGTGTCGTCGCGGCTGGCGGCGACCGTCACCTGGGCGACGGCGCGGGTCATCTCGTCGCCGTTCACCGTGCCGGTGAGCGCCGGCATCGCCGGGAGCTGCGGGTAGTCCTCGACCGGCATGGTGAGCAGCGTGAACCGGCTCGCGCCGCAGGTGACGGACACCTTGGTGCCGTCGAGCTGCACGTCGACCGGCTTGTTCGGCAGCGCGCGGGAGATCTCGGCGAGCAGGCGACCCGACACCAGCACCGTGCCGGGCTCGCTCACGTCCGCGGGGATCTCCGAGCGCGCCGAGACCTCGTAGTCGAAGGAGGCCAGGCGGAGCGTCCCGTCGGCCTCTGCCTCGATGCGGACGCCGGCGAGCACCGGGACCGGCGGGCGGGTGGGCAGGCTGCGAGCGATCCACGTGACGGCTTCTGCGAGGACGTCACGTTCGACGCGGAACTTCATGCCCCACCCTCTCGGTCTGGGGGATCGCGGGGATCCCGTGCGGTGCTGAACGACCCCGGCCGTGGGAGGGCAGGGGTCGCCCCGAACACTACGCGAGTGACCAGGGCTCCGGTACCGAAGCCGGGACGGGTTGTGGACGGCTGCGAGAGGCCCGGAACGTTCGCCAGGACGGCACGAGAGCGGCGCCCGTGCGCCCGCGTCGAGCGGCGCGACGCCGGGGGTCGTCGGCACGACGGCGCTGGGCGAAGGATTCCGGGCCTCGGGGGTCGTGCACAGCCCGGATCGTCCGGGGCTCCGTCTCCGGACCTGTCGGCAATCGGTCCGGTCGGTGCTCGGTCGGCCCGGCAGGGCATTGACGGGCTGTGGATCTCTCTTCTAGGGATCGGTCGTCGTCATCGTCGCTTCTGTGCACTCTGGGGATGACGCATCTTCGCGCTGGTCAGCGCATCGAGGGGCGTGTGCACGACGGCTGTGGACCGGTTGGGGACGACGCGGCCGGACGTGGACAGTGCTCCAGGCGTCCTTCTCCGTCCACCGCGGCCGCAGGATCCGTCCACACGAATCGTGGGGGTCGTCCACCGGTTTCCACAGACGTGTCCACAGGTGTGCACATTCGTCCCAGGCCTGATTCCTGCGCCCTGCGGGCACCAGAAGACGACGACCCGCCGCCGGCCGGTGCCGGGGCGGGTCGTCGGGGGTGCTGCGGGGTGCCGGGCCGGGCTCAGCCGCGGCTCTCCTGCTTGATCCGGTTGGTCAGCTCGGTGACCTGGTTGAAGATCGAGCGGCGCTCGGCCATCAGCTCGCGGATCTTGCGGTTCGCGTGCATCACGGTGGTGTGGTCGCGGCCGCCGAACGCCTGGCCGATCTTGGGCAGCGACAGGTCGGTGAGCTCGCGGCACAGGTACATGGCGATCTGCCGGGCCGTCACCAGCACCCGGGACCTCGAGGAGCCGCAGAGGTCCTCGATCGTCAGGCCGAAGTACGCGGCGGTCTGCCCGATGACGGCCGTCGCGGTGATGTCGGCCTGGTCGTCGTCGGTGATCAGGTCCTTGAGCACGATCTCCGCCAGCGACAGGTCGACCTGCTGCCGGTTGAGGTTCGCGAACGCGGTGACCCGGATCAGCGCGCCCTCGAGCTCGCGGATGTTGGTCGAGATCTTCGACGCGATGTACTCGTGCACGTCGTCCGGCGCCTGGAGCTTGTCGTTGGCCGACTTCTTCCTCAGGATCGCGATGCGGGTCTCGAGGTCCGGCGGCTGGACGTCCGTGATGAGGCCCCACTCGAACCGGGAGCGCATCCGGTCCTCGAAGCCGTTGAGCTGCTTGGGCGGCAGGTCGGACGTCAGCACGATCTGCTTGTTCGCGTTGTGCAGGGTGTTGAACGTGTGGAAGAACTCCTCCATCGTCTGCTCCTTGCCCTGCAGGAACTGGATGTCGTCGATGAGGAGCACGTCCACCTCGCGGTAGCGGCGCTGGAACGCGCCCGCCTTTCCCTCGGAGATGGAGTTGATGAAGTCGTTGGTGAACTCCTCGGAGTTCACGTAGCGCACGCGCACCGAGGGGTAGAGGTTCCGGGCGTAGTGGCCGATCGCGTGGAGCAGGTGGGTCTTGCCCAGGCCCGAGTCCCCGTAGATGAACAGCGGGTTGTAGGCCTTCGCCGGCGCCTCGGCGACCGCGACCGCAGCGGCGTGCGCGAACCGGTTGGACGAGCCGATGACGAACGTCTCGAACAGGTACTTCGGGTTCAGCCGCGCGGGCTCGACGCTCGGGGTGGGGCCCGCGGGCTCCCGACGGAACGGCTCGGCGCGGACCGGCTCGACCTGGGCCGAGTCGCCGGTGCTCGGGTGGCCGGTGGCGGCGTGCGCGACCACCGGCGTCGCACCGGACTCGGGACCGCGGGCCGGCGGGGCGGTCGCGAGCCCGGCGTCGCCGGTCTCGAGGGACGGGTCGACCGTGATCGCGAACCGCGCGTCGCGGCCGAGCGCGGCCGTCAGCGCGTCGGAGACCTCCTGGCGGACCCGGGTCTCCAGGTAGTCCTTGGTGAGGTCGTTGCCGACCGCGAGCAGCATCGTGCCGTCGAGCAGGCCGAGCGGCTTGGCCAGGCGCACGAAGGCGAGCTGGCGCGGCGTGATGTCGGGGCTCACCTCGAGCTGCGCCATCGCGGCCGACCAGACCTGCGTGAGCTGATCGTCCTGTCCTGACACCTGTACCTCGCTGCCGTCGTGAGTCGCGTGGTCGAGTGTCGCACGCCCCGGTGACGTGTCCACAGACTTGTCCACACCTGTGCGTGACGGTGGATCACGCAGGATCTCGGGCTCGCCGTGGCGCGACCGGGGGTCCGGGTGCGGCGCTGTCCACAGGGCCGGCCGGCTCTGTCCACGGGGTGGGGACCGGGTTGCTGCGGGACGCGTCGGGGGACGATGCTAGTAGCCGCCCCGACCGCGCGGGAGAGGGCCGGCCCGATCCGGGGCGGGCCGCGGGCCTCGCGGTTTGACCCCTGCGCGTGGGCGACGTAACGTTGACCAGCCTTGAGATGGCTCCTGCTGGCGTGCCCTGACGTCGGCCGCGTCGCACGACGTGGGTACCGGAGCAGTCGAGCAACGGGCACCGAGACCTGGCCGGACGTCGGCCGATGTACCGAAGTACTTGGAGACCATCGTGAGCAAGCGGACCTTCCAGCCGAACAACCGGCGTCGCGCCAAGACCCACGGCTTCCGTCTGCGCATGCGGACGCGTGCCGGCCGCGCGATCCTCGCCGCACGCCGGCGCAAGGGTCGCGCCGAGCTGTCGGCCTGACCCACCCGACGCGGTGCTGCCCGCCGCGCACCGGATGCGCCGGTCCGCCGACTTCGAGCGGGCCGTGCGCGGCGGTGCGCGGGCCGGGCGGAGCACGCTGGTGGTGCACCTCGTGACGCGAACCGACCCCGGACCTGGTCCGGCGGTCGGTTTCGTCGTGTCCAAGGGCGTGGGCAACGCCGTGACCCGCAACCGGGTCAAGCGGCGGCTGCGCGCCCTGGCCACCGAGCGGCTCGGCACCCTGCCGGCGGACGCGGACCTGGTGGTGCGTGCGCTCGCGCCCGCCGCCGAGGCCGACTACGCCACGCTCGGACGCGAGCTCGACGGGGCGCTGCGGACCGCGTCCCGGCGCCGGGCCGAGCGGGACGCGCCCGTCCCGGGCGCGTCCCGATGACCGCCGAGCAGGGGGAGCGCGGTGCCGTGGCCCGCGGCCTGCGCGCCGCGGTGCGGCTGCCGCGCCGTCTGCTCGTCCTGCTGATCCGCGGGTACCAGCGCTTCCTGTCCCCGCTCACCCCCCCGACGTGCCGGTTCTACCCGTCGTGCTCCGCGTACGCCGTGATCGCCCTCGAGCGGCACGGCGTCATCCGGGGCACGCGGCTGGCCGTCTGGCGGATCCTGCGCTGCAACCCGTGGAACCCGGGCGGCGTCGACGACGTTCCACCGGCGGGGTCGCACCGTCGACACCCGCACGGCGCGGTCGCCTCCGCGCACTGATCACCTGGAGAGTTCCCCGATGAGCTGGTTCGACGGCCTGCTGTACCCGATCATGGTCGCTGTCGCCTGGATCATGGTCCAGTTCCACTCGCTGCTGACGTGGCTGGGCCTCGACCCCGCCGGCGGCGCCGCGTGGGGCTTCTCGATCGTCGGCCTCGTGATCGTGATGCGGATCATCCTGATCCCGCTGTTCTTCAAGCAGATCAAGGCGTCCCGCGGCATGCAGATGCTCGCGCCGGACATGAAGAAGATCCAGGCGAAGTACAAGGGCAAGACCGATCCGGCGTCCCGCGAGGCCATGAGCCGCGAGACGATGGAGCTGTACCGCAAGCACGGCACGAACCCGTTCTCGTCCTGCCTGCCGATCCTCGCCCAGTCGCCGATCTTCTTCGCGCTGTTCCGGGTGCTCAACTCGCTGCCGCAGCTCGCGGCCGGCGACTACCCGCGGCCGAACCTCGGCCCGCTCACCCAGGAGCTCGCGGCCCAGGCGGAGAGCGCCACGATCCTCGGCGCCCCGCTGTCCGCGACGTTCATGAACGCGGCCGAGTTCGGCACCGCGGCGTCGAACGTCCGCTGGGTCACGATCATCCTCGTCGTCGCGATGTCGCTCACGACCTTCACGACGCAGCGCCAGCTCACCATGAAGAACATGCCGCCGGCCGCGCTCGAGGGCCCGATGGCGCAGCAGCAGAAGATGCTCATGTACGTCTTCCCGCTGATCTTCGCCTTCTCCGGCGTGAACTTCCCGATCGGTGTCCTCATCTACTGGACCACCACCAACCTGTGGTCGATGGGCCAGCAGTTCTACACGATCCGGAAGATGCCGGCGCCCGGGTCGCAGGCCGAGGCCGCGCTCAAGGCGCGCCAGGCCAAGAAGGCGTCGCACAAGGGCCTGTCGATCGAGGAGTCCGACACCCTCACCATCGAGGAGAAGCCGGTCGGCGGGCAGCGGCAGCAGCCCGTGGGCAAGGCGCGGGCGAAGAAGCAGCGTCCCGCCAGCACCCCGGGTGCGACGGGCGGCGCCCCGGCTCCGACGTCGGGCGCGACGGGCGGCGCGGCGAAGGCCGGCGGTCCCGCTGCCGGCGCGGCGGGCGAGGGCGGCGCGACGAAGGCGTCCGGGTCGGGCTCCGCCACGGGCGGCAAGGCCTCCGGTGCCGCCGGGTCGAGCCAGGCGTCCTCGGGCAAGAAGAAGCGGAGCGGCACCGGCCAGGGCGCCGGCGGTTCGGCGCAGGGCCGCCCCGGCTCCACCTCGCCGGGCACCGCGACCGACGACTGAGACCTCCGCGCCCCGGCGCGACCCGACCCTCCCAGCAAGGAGAGCCCCACATGACCACTCCCACCGACGCCGCCGGTGAGGCCGGCGCCGTGACCCGCCTCGAGGAAGAGGGCGAGATCGCGGCGGACTACCTCGAGGAGCTGCTCGACATCGCCGACCTCGACGGCGACATCGACATCGACGTCGACCACGGTCGCGCCGCCGTCGAGATCGTCGCGGAGGAGGGCACCGAGCGTGCGCTCCGCAAGCTGGTCGGCGAGGACGGCGAGGTGCTCGACGCCCTGCAGGAGCTGACCCGGCTCGCGGTCCAGGCGAAGACCGGTGACCGCAGCCGGCTCATGCTCGACGTCGCCGGGTACCGGGCCGGTCGCAAGACCGAGCTCGTCAAGGTGGCCGAGGAGGCGATCGCGGAGGTGCGGTCGTCCGGCGCCGCGGTGTCGCTCGACCCGATGAACCCGTTCGAGCGGAAGGTCGTGCACGACGCCGTCGCCGCTGCCGGGCTGACCTCGGACTCGGAGGGCGTGGAGCCCGAGCGGTACGTGGTGGTGAAGCCGGCGGGCTGAGGCTCGCGACGCGGTTCGGCACGAGCCGACGAGAGGCCGGTCCCGAGAGGGGCCGGCCTCTTGTGCGTTCTAGGAGGCGCCTCTCAGCGGCTCTGAGAGAAGTCGTTCGTACATGAAGGAACGGCAGGGATCGGTTTGCCTTAGTGTTTCTGCCACGTGACCCCTCAGGGACGCGTTTGTGCTGGGGTAACCGCCGGCGCCCGGCGGCGACGTGTGACAGCTCGTCGGCGCGAGCGGCGGGGATGCCGAGACGGTGTGGCGCGTGACCGGTCGGCGCGGCGTGCCTGTCGCCGACGTGCGGGGAGGGCTCCTCGGCGTCGGGCGAGGTCGTCGCTCGGCTCGGTCGGTCGGCCTGGTCGGCCGGGCGTGGTCGGCCGGATCGGTCCGCCGGCTTGGTTGCTCCGGATGCGTCGCGCTGGCGCTCGACGGCCCTGCCCCGGATGCTCGGCCGTGCTGGCTCGGGGTCGGGCGGGCTTCGGGGCGAGGCGGACGCAGCGCTCTCGCGGTCACCCCAGGCGCTCACGCTGCCGGCGTGGGTCCGCTCAAGGTCACCTCCCGGCGTTGCAGGACCATGCGGGGCGACCCTCTGGTCCTGGCTGCGTAGGGGTGCGTGCTGGGCGCCAGGGTGTTCCACGTGGAACGCGCGTCCGCCCGACTGAGTTCGGCTCGCCGGGGGACCGAGGGCTCGTGCCCCGCCCGCGGTCCGAGCCCGGGCGCGAGACCGGCGCCGGCGCCCCCGTGGAACCGCTACTCGTCGGGACGACGCAGAGGTCGAGTCTCGGGCTCGTCCCGCAAGCCGGTCGGCAGCCGCACGCCGACGGACCGGCGTCCCTGCGGACCGACCGGCACCGCATCGGGACTCCCGCGGTGACCGCACACCCCGAGGCGAGAGCCCCGACGCGGCGGCGTGCGGGCTCTCGCTCGGCGGGCGGACGCCGTCGGGGGCCGGGTGATCACACGAGCGAGAGGTGCGCGCCGGTGCGCGGAGCCGGACGGTGGCGTCGCCCCGGTGCGGGCGGGGTGCTCGCTGTGCGGGGCCAGCGCGTCCCGTCAGCGGGCTCGCCGCGACCCCGCGAGGTCGCACCGGGTCCGACTGTGACCATCGGCGGCATCCGGACCGAGCGCCGCCCCGGTCCGCTGTTCCACGTGGATCAGCGACGACCACGTCGCGGCGTGTGGTCTGCAGGTCGGCGGGTCAGCCGGCGTCGTCTCTGCTGGCCCGTGCCGCGCGTGCTGGCTCTCGCTTGGTTCGGTGGGCTGGAGCGCGCCCGCTGGCCGGTGCTGCGTCTGCTGGCGTGTGCTGACGGCGCGGGTTCGTTCGACTGGTGAGCGATGGCGGGCGGGGAAGGGCCTCTCGCGTCGGTGGGTAGGGGAGGGGTCCCCAGCCTGGCGTCCGTACCCCGACTCTCTCCGAACAGGTGACGGGTTGCCGCGCCTGGTCGTGAGCCGGCTCAGCCAGGCTGACGAGCGCAAGGCGGTTGCCGACGTCAGACATGGTGTCTCTGGCATCCGCGCCGACTGTGTGTTTCACGTGGAACCCCCCGTTCGTGCCCGTGTGGCGAGTGGGCCGAGGGAGGCTGCCCGTCGGCGCCCGTCCCGCTCGGTGTACACCGTTCAGAGCGGCCGCCCCTGCCCTGTGACGTCTGAGAGGGATCGGACAGCGGATCGGCAATGGCACGCTCCCATCGGGTGTGGTGCGTGAGGGTGCCCGACCATCTGTCGCCGTCGCCGTCGCCGTCGCCGTCGGTCGTAGTCGTGGCGGTAGGAAGTGGCGCGGGCGAGGGCTTGGGGGTCAGCCACCGTGCTTCTAACCGTTCCACGTGAAACAGCACCGACCACCGACGGCCAGTGAACACCGCGAGCCATCACGCGGACGTGCTGATGCCTTCCGGTGGACACATGTGTCGTGCGTAGGGCGCGTCACTCCGCGTTTCACGTGGAACAGCCCCGCTCCGCGTGCGGCAACGGCGCCCGCCGACGCGTCGCACCGGCCGGGCTCGTTCGGACGGCTCGCGGCGAACGCCACTCCTCGCCCGCGTGAAGACTCCACCCGTACCGGCCCAACCCGGCTGCAACGGGACAGAACCCTCGCGGTGCCGCGCCCGTCGATCCTCGTTCCACGTGGAACAGCCCCGCGCCACGGCCTCCACGAGCGCCGGGAGCGTCGGACCCGCGCGGTACCGTAGAGGCATCACGTGCGCACCGGTTCCGGAGAGGCCACCGCGCACCACCCGATCCCGAGACCAGGGGAGTGCTGTGCGGCCTGAGTCCGCCCCCGCGCGCGACGACGAGCGGCCCGACGCGCCCGTCGACCCGTTGGACGGCGACCCTCGCCTGCCCGAGCACTTCGGTGCGGCGTGGCCGGCGGTCGACGGGTTCCACGCGATGCTGCGCGACCAGGGCGTCCTCCGCGGCCTCGTCGGACCGCGGGAGGTCGCGCGCCTCTGGGAGCGGCACGTCGTGAACTCCGCTGCTGTGGTGCCGTTCCTCCCGGAGGCCGGGACCATCGTCGACGTCGGCAGCGGGGCCGGTCTCCCGGGGATCGTCGTCGCCGCGATGCGCCCCGACGCCGAGGTCGTGCTCCTGGAGCCCATGGAGCGTCGTACCGACTGGCTGACGGAGGTCGTCCAGACCATCGGCCTCTCCAACGCGCGTGTCCTCCGCGGACGGGCGGAGGACCAGGTCGGTGTGCTGCAGGCGGACGCCGTCACGGCCCGTGCCGTCGCGGCCCTGGACAAGCTGTACCCCTGGACGCTGCCGCTCCTCAAGGTCGGCGGTCGTCTCGTCGCGCTCAAGGGCGGCCGCGCGCAGGACGAGGCGGAGGCTGCCGTGCAGGTGGGGGAGCGGTTCGGCGGGGGCCCCGCGACCATCGAGGTCGCGCCCACACTGCCTGGTCTGGAGCCGACGAGCGTGGTCCTGGTGACCCGAACGAGCACCGGCACCGCGCCCGCGGCCCTGCCGGCGCGTGTTTCACGTGGAACGGAGGGCCGGTCGCGACGACCGCGCCGCTCGACGAAGGGACAGGGCGCGTGACGACCAACCCGACCCGCTGGGAGATCGAGGACCCGGACGAGCGGCGGCGCGCGGCGCTCGTCGAGAGCCTGCCGCCCGCGGACGAGGACACGCCCCTGATGGCGGAGCTGCGTCAGGACGCGCGCCGTCGCATCGAGCTGCGGGGCCGCACCTTCCCCCGGCCCGACCGCACCCGCGTGATCACCGTCGCGAACCAGAAGGGTGGCGTCGGCAAGACCACCACCACGGTGAACCTCGCTGCCGCCCTGGCCCAGTCGGGGCTGCACGTCCTGGTCATCGACAACGACCCGCAGGGCAACGCGTCGACGGCCCTGGGAGTGGACCACCGGGCCGGCGTGACCTCGGTGTACGACGTCCTCGTGGACGGCACGCCGCTCTCCGAGGCGGTGTACCCCAGCCCCGACGTGCCGAACCTCTGGTGCGCCCCGGCGACGATCGACCTCTCCGGCGCGGAGATCGAGCTGGTGTCGATGGTCGCGCGCGAGACGCGCCTCCGGAACGCGGTGCACGCCTACCTGGAGGAGCGCGACCGGCGGGGCGAGCCCCGGATCGACTACGTGCTCGTGGACTGCCCGCCGAGCCTCGGCCTGCTCACCGTCAACGCGTTCGTCGTGGGCGACGAGGTGCTCATCCCGATCCAGTGCGAGTACTACGCGCTGGAGGGTCTGAGCCAGCTCCTCAAGTCCATCGAGCTGATCCAGGCGCACCTGAACCGCGGGCTGCACGTGTCGACGATCCTGCTCACCATGTACGACGGCCGGACGAACCTCGCGCAGCAGGTGGCGCAGGAGGTCCGGGAGCACTTCCCCGACAAGACTCTCCGGACGACGGTGCCCCGGTCGGTGCGCGTCTCGGAGGCGCCGTCCTACGGGCAGACCGTCCTGACGTACGATCCCGGCTCGAGCGGCGCGCTGGCCTACCTGGAGGCGGCGCGCGAGCTCGCCGAGCGCGGCACCACGGCCGACCGGAAGAAGGAGGACGCGTGAGCGAGAAGCGGCGAGGTCTCGGGCGCGGCCTGGGTGCGCTCATCCCCACCGGGGCGGAGCCCCGCGAGGGGGACCGGCCCGTCGACGTTTTCTTCCCGGACCGCACGACCCCGGACGACCGCGACGACCGCCCGGCGCCGGTGGGCAGCGGGACCCGCGAAAGCCGCTCCGACGCTCTGACCAGCGGAAACGGGCTCGCTGCGGCCGACGCGACCCCCGCGGAGGCCACCGCGCCCGCGACCTCCACCACGCGGTCCAACGGCCGCAAGGGTGTCCCGTCCCTCACGGTCCGGCAGCCCACGCGCACCCGGGCCCGGACGGCCGCCGAGCGCGCCGTCGCCCTGGCCCCCGCCGCTGCCGCCGAGGTGCCGCCGATGCCGCCCACGGCCGAGGTCGACGACCTCGTCCCTGTGCCCGGTGCGACCTTCGCCGACCTCCCGGTCACCGCGATCCGGCCGAACCCGCGCCAGCCGCGCTCGGTGTTCGACGAGGACGCGCTCGACGAGCTCGTGGGATCCATCCGCGAGATCGGCGTGCTGCAGCCCGTCGTCGTGCGCGCGGTCGACGACGGCTACGAGCTCATCATGGGGGAGCGGCGCTGGCGCGCGACCCAGGCGGCGGGCCTCGACACCATCCCGGCGATCGTGCGGCAGACCGAGGACGGGGACCTGCTGCGCGACGCGCTTCTGGAGAACCTGCACCGGTCCCAGCTCAACCCGCTGGAGGAGGCGGCCGCGTACCAGCAGCTGCTGGACGACTTCGGCTGCACGCACGACGAGCTGGCGCAGCGGATCCACCGCTCCCGCCCGCAGATCTCCAACACGCTGCGCCTGCTCCGGCTGCCCCCGCTCGTGCAGCGCCGGGTCGCCGCGGGCGTGCTGTCCGCCGGCCACGCCCGCGCCCTGCTCGGCCTGAGCGACGGCGCGGCGATCGAGCGCCTCGCGCAGCGGATCGTGGCCGAGGGGCTGTCCGTGCGCGCGGTCGAGGAGATCGTCGCGCTCGGGGCGGAGGACGGGAAGCCCAAGCAGCGCCGTCCGCGCGCCGGGCTGCGGAACGAGGCGCTGGACGACCTCGCGAGCCGGCTCTCCGACCGCTTCGAGACCCGGGTGAAGGTCGACCTCGGCAAGCAGCGGGGCAAGCTCACGGTGGAGTTCGCCTCGGTGCAGGACCTCAACCGCATCCTGTCGAGCCTCGCGCCCGACGACCCGGGCATCCTGCGCTCCTGACGGCCGGGCGCGCCGCAGGTGCCCGGCCGGTCCGAGCGCCGCTCAGCGCCCCGCTGACGCCACGAGGCGCCGGCACCCCTCACCGGGTGCCGGCGCCTCGTCGTGCGGCTCCAGCGGGGCCTGGACGCCCTCAGCGCCCCGACAGCCCCGCCTCGACGAGCCGCCGGTACAGCGTCGGCAGGTGGTGCCCGCCGGCCTCGGCGCCCTGCGGGAAGAGCGACGTCTCCGTCATGCCCGGGGCGACGTTCACCTCGAGGAACCACGGCTGCCCGTCCGCGTCGATGATGAGGTCCGTGCGGGACAGGTGCCGCAGGCCGAGCACCTGGTGCGCGAGCACCGCGGCCTCGGCGGCCCGCGCCGCGAGGTCGTCGGTGAGGCGGGCCGGGGCGAAGTACTCCGTGCGGCCGGGGTTGTACCGGGCGTCGTAGTCGTAGGGCCCGTCGGTGACGACCTCGACGGCCGGCAGCGCGACGGGCGAGCCGTCCAGCTCGACGACGCCGACGGCCACCTCGACGCCGTCGACGGCGCGCTCGATCAGCGCGGTGTCGCCGTAGGCGAAGCAGGCGACCATCGCGCCGGGCAGCTCCTCGGCGGTGCGGACGAGGGTCACACCGAGCGCGGAGCCGCCCCGTGAGGGCTTCACCACGAGGGGCAGGCCCAGCTTGGCGACGACCGCGTCCATGACCCGCCCCGCGCCGAGCTCCCGGAACAGGCTCTGGGGCAGCGTGACGAACTCCGGGGTGGCGATGCCGGCCCGGGTGACGGTCGTCTTGGCGATCGGCTTGCTCCAGGCGACCCGGCTCGCGCGAGGGCCGGTGCCGAGGCTCGGCACGTCCAGCAGCTCGAGGACGTCGCGCACCGAGCCGTCCTCGCCGCTCGCGCCGTGCAGCAGCGGCCACACGAGGTCCGGGCGGGTCTCGGCGAGGGCGGGGACCAGGTCGGCGTCCACGTCGTGCACGGACACGTCGACGCCGGCGGTGCGCAGCGCCTCGGCCACCCGCCGGCCCGAGCGGATCGAGACGTCCCGCTCGTGCGACAGGCCGCCCGCCAGGACGACGACGCGCGGGGAGGCGGGAACGGGGTCGTGCGGCACGGTTCGGGTCCTCCTGGTCCGGCCGCAGGGGCCGGTCGTCGACGGGCGGTGTGGTGCCGGTGCGCGGGCAGCGGGCGCCGCCCCGACCGTACCGGGTCGCGGGCCGCGGCCGGTCGGTCCCGGCCGCGCCCCGCGTCAGGCCAGGTCGGGTCCGGGGGACTGCACGTCGCCGCGCGACGCGCCGCTGCCGGTGCCGAACAGCGACACGAGCTCGCTCTCGGCCGAGACGACGCCCGCCAGCCGGCGGACGCCCTCCCGGATGCGCTCCGGCGTCGGGAAGCAGAACGACAGCCGCATGTGGTCGGTGCCCTGCCCGTCGAAGTAGAACGCCGTGCCGGGCACGTAGGCGACCCGGGCGGTGACGGCGCGGGGCAGCATGGCCTTGGCGTCCAGGCCCTCGGGCAGCCGGACCCAGGTGTAGAAGCCGCCGTCCGGCACCGTCCACGTGGCGTCGGGGAGGTGCTCGGCGAGGGCGCCGATCATCGCGTCCCGCCGCTCGCGGTACAGCTCGCGGAACGCCTTCACCTGGCCCTTCCAGTCGCAGGTCGCGAGGTAGGCGCTGATCGCCAGCTGCGAGGCGTTCGACGGCGAGAGGATCGCCGACTCCGAGGCCAGCACGAGCTTCTCCCGGACGGCGTGCGGCGCGACGGCCCAGCCGACCCGGTACCCGGGGGCGAACGTCTTCGAGAACGAGCCGAGGTAGATGACGCCCTCGTCGCTCGTCGAGCGCATGGCCGGAAGCGGCTCGCGGTCGAAGCCGAGGAGGCCGTAGGGGTTGTCCTCGAGCACGAGGACGCCGTAGCGGGCGGCGATCTCGAGGATCCGAGGCCGCCGCTCGGCGGACAGCGTCACGCCGGCAGGGTTGTGGAAGTTCGGCACCGTGTACAGGAATTTGACCCGGCGGCCCTGGCGGGCGAGCTCCCCGAGGGTGGTCTCCAGCGCCTCGGGGATCAGGCCCTCGGCGTCGAGCGGCACGTGCACGACGTCGGCCTGGTACGCGCGGAACACGCCCAGCGCGCCGACGTAGGACGGGGCCTCCGCGACGACGACGTCGCCCGGGTCGACGAACAGCCGGGTCACGAGGTCGAGCGCCTGCTGCGAGCCGGTCGTCACCACGACGTCGTCGGGGTGCGCCTCGATGCCCTCGAGCCGCATCACCTCGAGGATCTGCTCGCGCAGCGTCTCGTCGCCCTGGCCGGAGCCGTACTGCAGGGCGGTGGTGCCGCGGGTGGCGACGACCCGCTGGGCGAGGTCGCCGATCACGTCCAGGGGGAGGCCCTCGAGGTACGGCATGCCGCCGGCGAGCGACACCACCTCGGGGCGGTTCGCGACGGCGAACAGCGCGCGGATCTCCGAGGCGCGCATGCCGTGCGTGCGTTCGGCGTAGGAGCCGAGCCAGCGGTCGAGCCGCGTGCCGGCGGCCGGGGTCGGGTGGGGGCCCGACGCCATGCCGTCGGGCCGCTCGAGAGCGGTCATCTCCCGAGTGTGCCACGCCACTCCCGGCACCCCCCGCCCCGTCCACCGCTGGCGCGCCGGACCCGCACGAGGCCTCCCCGCCCGGACGGGCGGGGAGGCTCCGGGGTCAGCGGGCGGCGCGGGGCGCCGTCACCAGGCGGCGATCTCGGCCAGCGCGGCGTCGAGCTCGGCCGCGTAGGCGCGCTTCTCGCGCGCCCCGACCAGCGTCCGGACCAGGTCGCCCTGGTGGAACACGTACAGCGTCGGGATCGAGACGACGTTGTACCGCGCGGCCAGGTCCTGCTCCGCCTCGGTGTCGACGGCGACGAACCGGAGCCGTCCCGCGTAGGTGACCGCGAGCTCCTCGAGCACGGGGGTCACCATGCGGCACGGCACGCACCAGGCCGCCCAGAAGTCGACGACCACGGGCAGCTCGGACCGCAGCACCTCCCGCTCGAAGGTGCCGGCGGTCACCGCGAGGGCGGCGGCCACGCCCGGGCTCAGTGCCCGGCGGCGGCCGCGGCCCGAGGCGGTGTCGGCGCCCTGCGCGTCCAGCGCGTCCGCGGCGTCGACGTCGGCCCGCTCGACGGCGGCGGGGATCTCGGCCGGGGAGGCCGGGTCCACGTCGCCGAGCGCGGCCAGGTAGTGCTGCGCGTCGAGCGCGGCGGAGCAGCCCGAGCCGGCGGCGGTGATCGCCTGGCGGTAGGTGTGGTCGACCGCGTCGCCCGCGGCGAACACGCCCGGCAGGTTGGTCCGGGTGGACCGGCCCTCGACGACGATGTAGCCGTTCTCGTCCAGGTCGACCTGGCCCGCCAGGAGCTCGGTGCGCGGGACGTGGCCGATGGCGACGAACACGCCGGTGGCGCCGTGCTCGCGGGTCTCGCCGGTCACGGTGTCGCGCAGGGTGACGCCGGTGACCTTCTCGTCGCCGTGGATGCCCACCACCTCGGAGTTCCAGGCGAACTGGATCTTCGGGTCGTTCTTGGCGCGGTCGGCCATGATCTTCGACGCCCGGAGCTCGTCGCGGCGGTGCACGATCGTGACCGACTTGCCGAACCGGGTGAGAAAGGTGGCCTCCTCGACCGCCGAGTCGCCGCCGCCGACCACGATGATGTCCTGGTCGCGGAAGAAGAACCCGTCGCAGGTGGCGCACCACGAGACGCCGCGGCCGGACAGCCGCTTCTCGTCGTCCAGGCCGAGCTCGCGGTACGCGGAGCCGGTCGACAGGATGACGGCGCGGGCGCGGATGGTCTCGCCGCCGCCGGTGACGATGGTCTTGACGGGGCCGGCCAGGTCGAGCTCGACGGCGTCGTCCCAGAGCACCTCGGCGCCGAACCGCTCGGCCTGCTTCTGCAGGTTGTCCATGAGGTCGGGGCCCAGGATGCCGTCGGGGAACCCGGGGAAGTTCTCGACGTCCGTGGTGTTCATGAGGGCGCCGCCGGCGGTCACCGACCCGGCCACCACGTAGGGGGCCAGGCCCGCGCGCGCCGCGTAGATCGCGGCGGTGTACCCGGCGGGGCCGGAGCCGACGATGACGATGTCGCGGACGGGGGTCTCGGTCACGGTGCTTCCTCGAGGTCGGGGAACTCTGCTGTCGCTGCGGAGAACAGATCCTAGGCGCGGGATGTTCCGCGCCGCGGTGCTGCCTGGTGGGACGCGGTCAGGACACCGCGAGGTTGGTGATCTCGATGCGGTTCTGGCCGTCGGGCGTCTGCGCGAGCGAGGGGAACCAGAGCACGATGCTCTGCGTCTCGGTCGGCTGGGCGAGGGTCAGGACGGTCTGCGGCGCGAGCGCGCCGGAGGCCAGGACGTCGCCCGCCGTCGGGTTCGCGGCGTCCGTCGACCGGACCTCCACGGCGCCGCCGGACCCGTTGACGTCGAGCGTGATCGCCGTGACGGTCGCGGGGGCCTGCAGCGTGATGACGAGGCCGACGGCGTCCTTGAACCCGGCGTAGTCGGGCCGGTTGTACGTGTGGGTGTACCAGGAGGTCGCCGGGTCACCGTCGGTGAGGCGGCCGACCAGCTCCTCGTGCTCCCCGTCCCCGTCGGACGGGTCGATGCTGTTGACCGCGGCGACGACGGGCGGGGCGGCGGCCGGTGCCTGCTCCTCGGCCGGGGCCTCCTCCGCGGGCGCCTCGGCGGCCGGGGCGGACGTCACAGGCGCGGGGGCGGCCTCGGTGCCCGAGTCGCCCGGTGAGCTGAACGGCGACAGCACGTTGCCGATCGCGATGACGACGCCGACGATCACGGCCAGCGCGACGCCGCCGAGCACCCAGCGGGTCGGGTCGATGCGCCGCTGGGACACGGGAACGGCCCGCTCCTCGGCGGCGAAGGGCAGGTCCCACGCCGGACGGTCGGCCGGGGCGTCGACGGGCTCGTCGGCCGCCGGCGTCGGCTCGGAGCCGAACGACGGGAAGACGGGCGGCTCGGCGGCGTCGGGGACGGCAGGACTCCAGCCGTCGGCGGGGCCGGCGGCGCCCGGTGCGGCCTCCTCGGCGGCGGGGGAGGCAGCCGCGGCAGCGGTGCCCGGGGCCGAGGCCGCAGCGCCGCGGGCCGTCGTGCGGCCGAACACCGAGCTGGTGCGACGCACGGGAGCGACGGCGGTCGTGGCCGCGCCGTCGGCGGCGTCGGGGGCGGGATCCGAGGGGGTCGGCTGCTCGCCGACGCCCGTGATACCGGCGACGGCGAGGTCCGCGGCGTCGGGCTCGTCGTCCCGGGGTGCGGGCGCGGCGGGCGCGGGCTCGGCGGGTGCGGGCTCGGCGGGTGCGGCCGAGCGCTGCTCGGAGGTGCCCGGGCCCGGCTCGCCGTCCTCGGTGCTCGCCGCGCCGGACCGCGCCGCGGACGTCGCGGCCGCCGCGGTGCTCGGCTCGGTGGCGGGAGCGGGCTCCGCCGGGGACCCGGACCGGGCGGGCGGGACGGCCGGCGGGGCGTCGGCGGGGGAGCGGGGTGCGTCCGCGGGAGCCGCGGCGTCCGGCGCCGAGAGCGGGGCCGGGCTGGTCGTCCCCGTCGACGAGGCGGCGGCGGGAGCGGCGTCCGCGGCCGGGTCGGTGCCCGCGGGCCGGGCGGCGGGCACCGCCGGGGTCCCGCGCGTCGAGGTGCGGACCGGGCCGCGGGCCGCCGGGGGGATGGACGCCGGCCTGCCGGACGGGGGGATCGCCGGCGGCGGGGTCCCCGGGCGGCGCGCGCCCGCGCTGGTCGCACCCGACCCGAAGGCGGAGCGCACCGACTGCCGGGCCACGCCGCCCGCTGCGGCACCCGCGGCAGCACCCGCGGCACCGGCACCGGCGGCGGTCGCCCCGCCCACCGCGCCGGCCTGCCCGGCGGCACCAGCGCCGGCCCCGGCACCCGCACCAGCGGCGGCACCCGCGCCGGCAGCGGCACCCGCACCCGCAGCCGCCGCCCCGCCCTGCGCCGGGGTCGTCGTGTCGTCCGCTGCGCGGTTCTGGTCGTCGGTCATCGGGCTGCTTCCCGTCGGAGGTGCGGTGGTGGTGCCGGAGCCGGTCGCGGTCGCGGCGGCCGCCGCGGCGGGCGGCTGCCCCGTGAGGGCGGGCCAGCGCCCGGCGTCGGCGGCACGGAAGATCTCGTCGGCGCGGACGGCGCGCCAGGGCTCGAGCTCGCGGACGAGCTCGCCGGGGCTGTGCGGCCCGTCGTCGTGCGGCCCGAGCGTCACGGCGCAGAGCGTGTCGAGGTCGGCCGGCACGCTCGGCACCAGGTCGACGGGCGGGAGCGGCGCGCCGTCGTGCTCGGGCGCGAGCGGCAGACCGGCGTCCAGCTCGACGGTCGCGCGCGCGGGCGCCGTCCCGGCGGCGGACCACTCGGCGAAGCTCGGCAGCGCGCCGGTCCCCGCGGCGGACACGGCCGGCCACCGGCCGGTGAGGGCGGCGTAGAGCACGCGCACCAGGCCGACGGCGTCGGCGCGGCTCATCGCGTGCGCGGTGCCGCCGGACGCGCCGACCAGCTCCCCGTCGACCGCGAGGCCCTCGAGGACGACGCGACCGCCCGCCGTCAGCACGACGGCGTCGGGGCGGAGCGCGAGGTGGTGCACGCCGCGGCGGCGCGCGGCCTCGAGCGCGGCGGCGACCTCGCCCACGACGGCGCGCGCCTGGTCCGCCGGCAGGGGGGCCCGGCCGGCGAGCGACGCGAGGCTGCGGCCGTCCACGGCGGCGGTCACCACGTAGCCGGTGCCCTCGGCCTGGCCGACGTCGAGGATCCGGGCCAGGCGGGGCTCGACGACGAGCGCGGCGCGGCGCGCGGCGTCCAGGACCGCCGCGGTCCGTGCGCCGGACACGAGCGTCACGGTCACGGGTCGCGCGAGGATCTGGTCGGTCGCGGTCCAGCGCTCGGCGGACGGCAGGTCGGTGGGGCGGCGCTCGTCCAGCCGGTACCGACCGGCGACGGTGCCGCCGAGCCGGCCGAGCGCGGGGGCGTCGGGGCGTCCGGGGTCGCCGGGGCGGGCCTGCACCACTCGTCCTCCGTCCGGTCGTCGGTGTGCGTCGAGCCCGGCCGGGTGGGGCCGAGGCTCCCCGTCATGCTAGACGGGCGGGCGGGTCCCGCGTCCGACGCGCGGCCGCCCGCGCACCGTCCCGCGGGGGCGCGCCCGACGGCTCACGACCGCCCGAGCCGCCGCAGCAGCGGGGCGGCGAGCGACCGCAGCTCGCGCACGCGCAGCAGGAGCAGGACGCCGACGTACACGGCCGACATGACCGCGGCGCCGAGCACGCAGGCCAGCACGGCGCGGCCCCAGGTGTCCACCGGGCCGAGCAGGGCGAGCAGGCCGAGGCCGGCGCCCGCGGCGAGCACCGCGCCGACCCCCGCCTTGAGGTGGAGCGCCAGCACACGCCGCCCGTCGATCCCGCCGAGACGCCGGTGCACGGACACGAGCGCCACGGCCGCGCCGACCGCGTAGGACACGGCCATCGAGAGGCAGGCCGCCGCGACCCAGTACCGGTCGTCGAGCGTGGCCCGCCCGAGCTCCGTGCCGCCGACGACCACGACCGCCATCAGCACCTGGACCGGCACCATCGACCGGGCGTCCTCGTAGGCGTAGTAGACGCGCTGGCACAGCGACCAGGCGCCGAACGCCACGAGGCCGAGGACGAGCGCGACCACCGTCGTCGCGAGCGCGTGCACCTCGGCGTCCGGCGACTCCGGGAACAGCGCCCGGCCGAGCGGGAACGCGAGGACCGCGATGCCCGTGGTGGCCAGCACGGTGAACACGCCGACCGTGCGCAGGCCCAGGGACAGGTCCGACCGGACCGCCGCGGTGTCGCCGGCCGCGGCGCGTCCCGACAGCCGGGTGAACAGCGCGGTCGCGAGCGACACGGTCACCAGCGAGTGCGGCAGCATGAAGATGAGGAAGGCCCGGTCGTAGACCGCGTTGCCCGCCGCGCCCTCCGTCGCCACGGAGCTCGCGACGACGCTGATCCGCCAGACGCCGACCTGACCGATCAGCAGCCCGAGGAACGTCCAGGTGGCGACCCGCCCCGCGCTGCCCAGGCCGGACCCGCGCAGACCCCACCGGGGCCGGTACCGGAACCCGCTTCGGTACAGCGGCACGAGGAGCACCAGCGCCTGCACGACGATGCCCAGGGTGGCGGCGCCGCCGAGGAGCGCGGTCTGGCCGGCGGTCCAGGAGCCGACGTCGGCGCCGGCGCTGTTCCGCCCGAACACCTGCGCGAGCACGAGCAGCCCGGCGATGAACACGACGTTGTTCACGACCGGCGCCCACATGTACGGCCCGAACGAGCCCCGCGCGTTGAGCACCTGACCCAGCAGCGAGTAGAGCCCGTAGAAGAACACCTGCGGGATGCACCAGAACGCGAGCGCGGTCGCGACGCGGGTGACCTCGGGGTCCGGGAACGAGGAGTAGAACGCCACGAAGAGGGGCGCGGCCGCGGTGAGCACGACCGTGAGCCCGCCGAGCAGCACGATGCCGACGGTGAGCAGGCGGTCGACGTACTGCTGCCCGTCGGCGCGCTGGTACGCGCGGACGACCTGCGGGACCAGCACCGCGTTGAGCACGCCGCCGGCGATCAGCAGGTACAGCGTGTTCGGGAGCTTGTTCGCGACCGAGAACGCGTTCGCGATGTGCCCGGTGACGCCGATGGCCCAGCCGAGCAGGGCGGTGTTGACGACGCCGAGCACCCGGGACGCCGCGGTGCCCGACGCCATGATGAGCGAGGACCGGCCGAGGCCCGGTGTGCGGACGGCGGTCCCGGCCGGGGCGCCGGTCCCGGCGTCCGTGCCGCCACCGGCCGTCGCGCCGGCCGCGGTGCCGTCCGGGTCGCCGGCGACCGGTCCGGTGGCGGGGGAGGTCATGGCTGGTCCTGTCGGTCGGGGGGCGCGGCCGCGGAGCGGTCGGCGGGGGAGTGCTCGGGCGCCGGCGCCGCGCCAGCCGGCGGGGGCGTCGCGTCGCCGTCGGCCGTCGCGTCCCGGACCACCCGGGCGCCGCGCCGCGTGGTCTGGCCGCGCCGCACGGTCCGCCAGATGCCGAACGCGAGCAGCAGGGCGAGCAGCACGCCGGCGACGATGCCGCCGACGCTCTCGATGGTCGGCGCGACCCGCGCGGAGAACTGCTGCGGCGTCGCGAGCTGGCGGCCCGTCTCGGACACCAGCGACACGTCGACCGTCACGTCGCAGTTGGCGCTGGCGCGCAGCGTCATCGTCACGGTGGTGTCGGCGTTCGGCGCGACCTCGGTGACCGGTGACCGCGCGGTGTCCAGGCAGGCCTTCTGCGGGCGCAGCTCGACCCGGACGCGCGCCGGCTGGTCCAGCTCGTTGCTCACGGCGACGCTGATCTGCGCGGAGCTGGAGATGACGGTGAACTGCTCGTTGAGCAGCACGTCGAGCCCGGACTGCCGCTGCTGCGACTCGGCGATGGCGTCGTTGATCGCCGTCGCCCGGCCGTCGGGGTCGTCGCGCCACGCGACCGCCAGCGGGGCCACGAGGTCGGCGTCCAGGCCGCGGAGCAGCGCGGCCGGGTCGGGGACGACCGCCGCGAACTCGCCCGCGGAGCGCCACTGCGCAGCCAGCGCGTTCACCCAGGCGGGGGTGAGCTCCGTGTCGGTGCGCTGCGACTCGGGCAGCGCGGCGCGCTCGGCGTCGTCCCCGTCCGCGCGGCCGGCGGCGTGCGCGGTGAGCATCTCGGCGACGGTGGCCGTCTCGACCCACGGTGCGGACCCCAGCGCGGCGAGCTGCGCCTGGGTGATCGCGGTCGAGGGCTGCCAGTCCCGCGGCGTCGTCGCCAGGACGTAGGTGCTGCGGGCGTCGTCGGACCGGGCCAGCACGGCGGTCTCCGCGAGCACGCGCTGCGCGGCGGTCGCGGCGGTGACGCCGGGCTGGGACGTCGCGGGGTCGGACAGCAGGTCGGACAGGGTCGGGTCCGGGACCAGGGCCGTCACGGAGCCGCCGGTGGTGTCCACCGTGGTGGGCGAGCTCGGCGCCTCGGACCCCCGCGCGGGCATGGCGTCGGGGCCGACGACCAGGGGCGTCCCGGGGTCGGACTGCGCCGCGCGGGCGGCCGTGACCTGGTCCGGCACGTCGTCCGCGGCCCAGAGGACCGGATCGGCGTCGGCCCACAGGTCGGCCTCGGACGTCGACGCGACGCCGCGGGCGAGGGCGAGCAGGTCGGCGGTGCCGTCGGCGGCGCCCGCGTGGGCCACCGCGGCGAGGTCGGGGTCCGCCCACGGGAGCCGCAGGACCTCGCGGTCCTCGGCCGCGCCGGTCAGCGCCGTGAGCCAGGCCTGGTCCGCCCGGGTCCCGGCCGCGGCGCCGTCGACGAGCGCGGGGTCGACCGCCCAGGACACGAACGGGTGGTCGGCCGTGGCCTGCAGCAGCTTGCTGAGCCGGCCGCCCGCGGCGGTGAGGGCGGTGAGGCGGTCGTCGGTGCCCGCCGTGTCGCCGCCCTGCTCCGTGGCGTCGTCGGAGGACGGGGACGGCGAAGGGCTCGGGCCGCTCGCCGCGTCGTCGCCGGCGTCGTCCGTCGCGTCGTCCACCGACGGGTCGGTCGCGGGTCCGACCACGGCGGACAGCACGCCGACGTGCGCGCTGGGCAGCTCGTCCGCGGAGTCCCACAGCAGGTAGCTGCGGTCCAGCCCGACGCGGCTGCGCCCGTCGCCGACGTCGAGCGTGATCCCGCGCGGGCCCCAGGCGTCCTCGGTGCGGAGCAGGCCGATGCTCTCGGCGGGCACCGTCACCTGCACCGTCGTGGTGGCGCCGGGCCCGAGCGGGGCGTCGAGCGTGGTCGTGGCGGCGACGTCGCCGATCGGGCTGGAGTCGCCGGCGTCGGCCCAGGCGGCGACCTGCTCCCGCGTGGACATCCGGTAGCGGTAGATGCGCACCGACGCGCGGGGCTGCTCGACGACCTCGTCGCCGTCGTTGCGCAGCGTGGCGGTCACCGTCAGGTCGTCGCCCGGTTCGAGCACCTGGGGCGCGACGGCGGTGATCGCGACGGACAGCGGCAGGTCGTCCGTCGAGGGGGCGGCGGGGGCCGGCACGCCCGCCGGGCCCGCGGCGGGGACCACGGCCGACCCGAGCGCGGGGGCGCCGGACAGCGCGACCACGCAGGCGGCCAGGACCGCCGCCGTGACCGCTCGTGCGCGCCCCGCCGTGCCGCGCAGCCTCATGCCTCGCCGACGAGGACCACGTGCGCGGCCTCGGCCAGTCGTCGCTCGTTGGGGTAGGCGAGGCGCCCGGGCAGGTCCACCACCGGTACCCACGCCACGTCCTCCGCCTCGCCGTCCGGGTCGTCCTCGACGGTCAGCTCGCCGCCGACCGCCCCGAGGAGATAGTGGTGCACCATCTTGTGCACGCGGCGGTCGTCCCCGGTGAACCAGTAGTCGATGACGCCGAGCCGGCGCACGATGCGGCCGACGATGCCGGTCTCCTCGGCGATCTCGCGGACCGCGGCCTGCTCCGGCGTCTCCTCGCCCTCGAGGTGCCCCTTCGGCAGGCACCACTCGAGGCGGCCGGCGCGGTTGCGGCGCGCGATCACCGCGGCGACGTGCAGCCCGCCGTCCAGCCGCACGACGAGGCCGCCGGCGGAGGTCTCCTCGACGACGGGCAGGTGCGGGTGCCGCGTGCGCGTCGACCGGGGGTCGATCCGCAGCGCGTGACCGCCCGGCGGCGCGGGGACGCCCTGCGGGGGCAGGGCGCGCGCGTGCTCAGGCATGCAGGCCACTGTAACGACTCCGTCACGGGCGCCGGACGGACTCGGCGTGGAGGACCTGTGCGCGCCGACCGGCGGCGGAGCGTCCCGGGACCTCCGCGTCGGCGGGCGGCGGCCCGGATCTGGCAGGCTTGGGCGTCGTGCCGTCCGACGACCTGACCCCCCGCACCGCGCCCGACCCCACCCCGGACGCGGGGACCGGTGCCGCCCCGGCGGGCGCAGGCTCCGCCGTCGACGCCGACGCGCTGCTCGCGCTGCAGAAGCGCGCGCTCGGCGTGATCGCGGGCCTCGCGCCGGCGGCGCTGGAGCTCGGCGACCTCTTCCAGGCGGCGGGGCACGAGCTCGCCCTGGTGGGTGGGCCGGTGCGGGACGCGTTCCTCGGCCGGCCGAGCGCCGACCTCGACTTCACGACGTCCGCGACCCCCGACGAGACCGAGCGGATCCTCGCGGCGTGGGGCGACGCGCACTGGGACATCGGGCGGGCGTTCGGCACCATCGGCGCGCGGCGGCACGGGCGCCGCGGCGCGGAGGACGTCGTAGTCGAGGTGACCACCTACCGCACCGACGCGTACGACCCGTCCTCCCGGAAGCCGGAGGTCGCGTTCGGGGACTCGCTCGAGGGCGACCTGTCCCGCCGCGACTTCACGGTGAACTCCATGGCGATCCGGCTGCCGGAGCTCACCTTCGTCGACCCGTTCGAGGGCCTGCGCGACCTGGCGCGCGGCGTGCTGCGCACCCCCGTCGACCCCCGGCAGTCGTTCGACGACGACCCGCTGCGCATGCTGCGGGCCGCGCGGTTCGCCGCGCAGCTCGGGTTCCACGTGGAACCGGCGACGCTCGCGGCCGCGACGGACATGGCGGACCGGCTGGCGATCGTCTCGGCGGAGCGGGTCCGTGACGAGCTGGTCAAGCTGCTGATGTCCCGGCAGCCCCGACCCGGCCTGCGCGTCCTCGTCGACACCGGCCTCGCGGAGCACGCGCTCCCGGAGCTGCCGGCCCTGCGGCTCGAGATCGACGAGCACCACCGGCACAAGGACGTGTACGAGCACTCGCTCACCGTGCTGGACAAGGCGATCGCCCTGGAGACCGGTCCCGACGGCCCGGTGCCCGGTCCGGACCTCGTGCTGCGCCTCGCCGCGCTGCTGCACGACATCGGCAAGCCCGCGACCCGCCGGTTCGAGTCCGGCGGCGGCGTCTCGTTCCACCACCACGAGGTCGTCGGCGCCAAGCTCGTCGCGAAGCGGCTCCGCGCGCTGCACTTCGACAAGGCGACCGTCCAGGCAGTCGCGCGCCTGACCGAGCTGCACCTGCGGTTCCACGGCTACGGCGAGGGCGCCTGGACCGACTCGGCGGTGCGGCGCTACGTCACCGACGCCGGCCCGCTGCTGGAGCGGCTGCACCGGCTGACCCGGTCCGACTGCACCACCCGGAACGTGCGGAAGGCCCGCCGGCTGTCCGAGGCGTACGACGACCTCGAGGAGCGGATCGCGCGGCTCGCCGAGGCGGAGGAGCTGGCGTCGATCCGGCCCGACCTGGACGGCACGCAGATCATGGCGGCCCTGGGCATCGGCCCGGGCCGCGAGGTCGGCGAGGCGTACAAGCACCTGCTCGAGCTGCGCATGGAGCACGGCCCGCTGGGGGAGCAGCGCGCCCGCGCCGAGCTCGAGTCGTGGTGGGCGGCCCGGCAGGCCTGACCGGGCGGGCGGTCAGGCGGTGACCGGGACCTCGGCCGGCTCCGTGGCGCGGGTGCGGTAGACCGCGGCGGTCGCGAGGTAGGCGACCGCGATCAGCGCGAAGACCCCGCGGGACCAGCCGGTGTCCGGCAGCGCGACCGCGGCCAGCGCCGCCGCGCCGACGAACGCGGCGTTGTAGAGGACGTCGTAGAGCGCGAACGCCCGGCCCCGGAACTCGTCGGCGGTGTCCCGCTGCACGATCGTGTCGACGGCGATCTTGGCTCCCTGCGCCGCCAGGCCCAGCACGAACGACCCGGCCAGCACGGCGGGGTAGGCGACCGTGATCGCGAGCAGCGCCTGGGTCGCGGCGGCGAGGACCAGGCAGATCGAGATCCAGCCCTGCGGGCCGACGAGCGGTGACACGATCGGCGTCGCGACGATGGCCAGGGCGAAGCCGGCGCCGGTGACGGCGGCCACGGTGCTGAACGTGACCAGTCCCGCCCGCGCGTCGCCGGGGTCCGACAGCAGGTTGCGCGAGATGAGCAGGCTCGCGATGAACACCGCGCCGTAGAGGAACCGGTGCACCGCCATCACGCCGAGGGCGCGGGCGGGGGTGCCGCGGCGGACCAGGTACCGGGCGCCGCCGACGAGCCCGCGGGCCAGGGTCCCCAGCGCGCGGCGCATCTCGGAGGCGTCGGCGCGGGCGTCCGGTCCCAGCAGGTCCTTCCCGAGCCGGGTGGCCACCAGCGAGGCCGTCGTCATCAGCACCCCCGCGAGCACCAGCGACGCGACGTCGCGGGTGGTGCCGGACGGCAGGACGAGCCCGAGCAGGAACCCGATGCCCCAGCCGACGCCGGACGACACCGTGCCGAGCGTCGGGGTGATCGAGTTGGCGGTGAGCAGCAGCGGACCCGCGACGACCCGCGGCTGGGAGGCGGACAGCGCCGACAGCAGGAACCGGTTGACCGACAGCGTCACGAGGGCCAGCACGTACACGGCCGGCCCGACCCCCGCCGTCGCCATCACCAGCGCGGTCAGCAGGGTCAGCCCGGTGCGCACCAGGTTGCCGACCAGCAGCACCTGCCGACGGCGCCACCGGTCGAGCAGGACGCCCGCCCACGGCCCGACGACGGTGAACGGCAGCAGCAGCACCGCGAACGCCGCGGCCACGCCGGTCGCGGTCGTCGCGTTCTCGGGCGAGAAGAAGAACAGCGTCGCGAGCCCCGCCTGGAACAGGCCGTCGGCGCACTGGCTGACCAGGCGGACCGTGAGGAGCCGCCGGAAGTCCACGAGGGGCCAGAGCTGCTTCAGATCGGAGACCACCTGCACCGGCTCAGGCTATCCGGGTGGCCGACCTAGACTCGACGGAGCCCCGGAACCGAGGAGACGCATGACCACCGATCCCCAGGACGCCGCCCCGCTGCCCGAGGGCTGGCACCTGATCCCGCCGGAGACGCTCGGCACGCCGGGCATCGCGTTCGCCGCCGCGCACGAGACCCCCGACGCGGGCTTCACCGCCAACGTCACCGTGGGCGTGCAGCGCTCGGCCGACCCCGGGCTGGTCGTCGCGCTGGGCGCCGAGGCGGTGCGGGCGATCGAGGCCACCGAGCAGGAGGTCGTGGTCGTGCGTCGCGAGCAGCAGGGCGAGTCAGCGGTCGCCCAGGAGGTGCACTTCACCACCACGGTCGACGGCGGCGCGGTGCCGATGACGCAGGTGCAGGAGTTCGCGGCCGTGCCCGTGGGGGACGGCGGCCCCGACCGGGTGTGGACGGTGTCGGCCACCGCGACCCGGGCGCAGGCCGAGGCGCTCGCCGACGGGCTGGCGACGCTGCTCGACCAGCTGCGGGCGGAGATCGCGGGGTCCTGACGCCGGCTGTCGGGCCGGCGTCGGGTCAGCCGAGCCGGCCCGTCGCCAGCCCCCACAGGATCGAGGCCAGCGTGACCAGGGCCCCGGCCCCGCCGACGACGCCGAGCACGAGGCCGACCTTCGCCGGGGTGTTCCACCGCTCCGACCAGCCGAGGGTCGTCGCGGGCTCCCGGATCATCCGCTGGCCCTCGGACGCCCGGAACACGTAGTCGACGACCACCTCCGGCTTCCTGGTCTCCGTGCCGACGCCGATCGTCTTCTCGAACGAGTGCTCCCACACCACCCGGCCGGTGACCCGCCGCTTCTCCCCGGACGCGACCAGGCGCGGGACCCGCCCACCCGCGACGTCCGCGCCGACGTGCCAGCGCACGTCGTACAGGTCGTCGAGGATCTCGTACCGCCTGCGCGCCTCGTCGAGCGTGACCCGGTGCTGCACGACGCGCTTCCGGCCGGCCGTGCTCAGCAGGCCGTACCAGCGCGCCTCCGCCAGCCGGATGCGCAGGTCGAAGCCGTCCTCGGTGCCGACCAGCTCGTACGGGGTCCCCGCGACGCGCGAGGCGACGGCGCGGCGCAGCTCGGACGCCGCGGCGCCGGTCACGAGGCCGCGCGCTCGTCCACGACCACGTCGAGCTCGAGGTCGCGGCCCTCCACGGCGGTCGCCGTCACGGTCGCGCCGACAGCGTCCTCGTCGACGGTGACCGAGCAGCGCACCTCGGCGCCCACCTCCGGGAGCAGGGGCTCAGGGCAGTCGATCGCCTCGGGCGCCCGGCCGAGGCGGTCCTCGAGCACCGCGTCGACCCGGGCCTCGACCTCGGAGCGGGACAGACCGGCGTCGCCGGTCGCCCGGACGGACACCGAGCACCCGGCGGTCGCGAGCGCGAGGCAGGCGACGGCGGGGACGACGGCGACGGGCGCGCTGAGCAGTCGGGCAGTCACGGCCGACCATCCTGGCACGCGCGGCGGCGGCCCGGACGCGACGAGGCCCCGGTGACGCGGACGTCACCGGGGCCTCGGGCTCGATCAGGTGATCAGCAGATCAGCGCTCGATCTCGCCGCGGATGAACTTCTCCACGAGCTCCCGGCCGTGCTGGTCCTCGTGCTGGACCGGCGGGGACTTCATGAAGTAGGTCGACGCCGACAGGATCGGGCCGCCGATGCCGCGGTCCAGCGCGATCTTCGCGGCGCGGACGGCGTCGATGATGATGCCGGCGGAGTTCGGGGAGTCCCAGACCTCGAGCTTGTACTCGAGGTTCAGGGGCACCTCGCCGAACGCGCGACCCTCGAGGCGGACGTACGCCCACTTGCGGTCGTCGAGCCAGGCGACGTAGTCCGACGGGCCGATGTGGACGTTGCGGTCGTCCTTCTTGCCGGCCAGCGGGCCGTCCTCGAGGTTCGAGGTGACGGCCTGCGTCTTCGAGATCTTCTTGGACTCCAGGCGCTCGCGCTCGAGCATGTTCTTGAAGTCCATGTTGCCGCCGACGTTCAGCTGGTACGTGCGGTCCAGGATGACGCCGCGGTCCTCGAACAGGCGGGCGAGCACGCGGTGCGTGATGGTCGCGCCGACCTGGGACTTGATGTCGTCGCCGACGATCGGCACGCCGGCCGCCTCGAACTTCGCCGCCAACTCCGGGTCGGAGGCGATGAACACCGGCAGCGCGTTGACGAAGGCCACGCCCGCGTCGATCGCGGCCTGCGCGTAGAACTTGTCGGCCTCCTCGGAGCCCACCGGCAGGTAGGAGACGAGGACGTCCACCTTCGCGTCCTTGAGCGCCTGGACGACGTCGACCGGCTCCGCGTCGGACACCTCGATCGTCTGCGCGTAGTACTTGCCGACGCCGTCGAGGGTCGGGCCGCGCTGGACGGTCACGCCGAGCGGCGGGACGTCGGCGATCTTGATGGTGTTGTTCTCGGACGCGACGATCGCCTCCGACAGGTCGAAGCCGACCTTCTTGGCGTCGACGTCGAACGCCAGGACGAACTCCAGGTCGGAGACGTGGTAGTCGCCGAACTGCACGTGCATGAGGCCCGGGACCTTGGTGCTCGGGTCGGCGTCGGCGTAGTAGTGCACGCCCTGGACAAGCGACGAGGCGCAGTTGCCCACGCCCGCGATCGCAACGCGGATGGCGGTCATCCTCGCTCCTTCTGAGGGGTTGGTGCCGCGACGATGGAGTCATCCTCGACAGCGTTCGTGCGGGCGTCGGCCGGCCGGCCGGCGCCGCGGGGACGGGCGCCGCGGTTGCTGCGCTCGTGGTCGATGAGGTCGTCGAGCCAGCGGACCTCGCGCTCGACCTGCTCGAGCCCGTGGCGCTGCAGCTCGAGGGTGTACTCGTCCATGCGGACGCGGGTGCGGGACACGGAGTCCTTGATCAGCTCCAGGCGCTCCGTCATCCGGGTGCGCCGGCCCTCGAGGATCCGCAGCCGGGTCTCGGCGTCGGTCTGCCCGAAGAACGCGAACCGGAACCCGAAGTTCTCGTCCTCCCACGCGGCGGGGCCGGAGGAGGCCAGCACGTGCTGGAACTGCTCCTTGCCCTCGGCCGTGAGCTGGTAGACGATCCGGGCCCGCTTGCCGGCCAGCCCGTGGGCCGGGGCCTGCTGCGGGTCGGACCCGGCGATGAGGCCGCGCGCCACCAGCGACTTGAGCGCCGGGTACAGCGACCCGTAGGACAGCGCGCGGAACGAGCCGAGCAGGAGGTTGAGCCGCTTGCGCAGCTCGTACCCGTGCATCGGGGAGTCGTGCAGCAGCCCGAGGATGGCCGACTCGAGCACGTCGGAACGTCCGCGCACCGTGGCCTCCCTTCCCGCTGTCCGCGCACCGATGTATCGAACTGATACATCGGGGAGGGTAGGACGAAGCGGGTGATCCGGGCAACACCTCGGGCTCGTCCGGCGTGGCGGGGCGGTGCACGGCGGTTCGGCGCGCAGGTCACGTGCCCGGCGGGCGCGCGGCTGCCAGGATGCTCATCGGGCCGGGAAGCCGGGCGGGGGGCCTCGTGGCGATCGTGTGCAGGTCGCCGGGAGGGGCTGTCCGCCCGCGGGCGGCGCACGGCCGCTCGCGCATACTGATCCGGGCCCGGACGGCTCCCTGCCGCCGGCCCTCCCCCAGCAGTCCACAGGAAGGCAGTGCCGTGGCAGGCTCGAACCGACGGTCCGCGGCGTCCGCCGCACGCGGTACCGCCGCGTCCGGCGGACGGCGGCGGTTCATCGACTACCCCCGGCGGGGCTACCGCGGTCTGCACCGCTGGCTGCCGTCGTGGCGGTTCGTCGTCGGGTCCGTCATCGGCTTCGTCTTCCTGTGCCTCGGGCTCGGCGTCGCCGCGTACGCGCTCACCGACGTGCCGGCGCCGGACGAGTTCGTCGAGGCGCAGAAGTCGACCGTGCTCTACGCCGACGGGTCGCCGATGGGCACGTTCCCCGGTCCGAACCGCACCATCGTCGAGTACGAGTCGCTGCCCGAGTTCATGGGCCAGGCCGTGGTGTCGGCCGAGGACCGCACGTTCTTCGAGAACCAGGGCATCTCCGTCACGGGCATGGCCCGCGCGTTCATCAACAACGTGCGCGGCGGCGCGACGCAGGGCGGGTCGACCCTCACCCAGCAGTACGTCGAGCGGTACTACGTCGGCCAGACCACGACGGGCTACGTCGGCAAGGCCAAGGAGGCGCTGCTCGCGATCAAGATCGCGCAGTCGGAGACCAAGGAGCAGATCCTCGGGCGCTACCTCAACACGATCTACTTCGGCCGGGACGCGTACGGCGTCGAGGCCGCGTCGCAGGCGTACTTCGGCCACCCGTCGGCGGACCTCACGGTGTCCGAGGCGGCGCTCCTGGCCGGCGTCATCCCCTCGCCGAACAACTGGGACCCCGCCGTCAGCCCGGAGAAGGCGCAGCAGCGCTGGGAGTACGTCCTCGACGGCATGGTCCGCGACGGCTACCTCACGCAGGCCGACCGGGACGCGCAGACGTTCCCGGCCATCGTCGAGTACCAGCGCAACGAGACCTACGGCGGCACGACCGGCTACCTGCTGCAGTACGTGAAGCGCGAGCTCACGGCGACCGGGTCGATCACCGACGAGATGATCAGCTCGGGCGGCCTGACGATCACGACGACGATCGACCCCGCGGTGCAGGGGAACGCGGTGGCCGCGGTGCAGAGCATGCGGGACGGCGGCCTGTCCGACGGCGAGCTCCCGTCCGCCGCGCTCAAGGTCGGCCTCGTCTCGATCGACCCGGCGACCGGCGGCATCGTCTCGCTGTACGGCGGTTCCGACTTCCTCGCCGACCAGATCGACCGCGCGAGCCGCGACGCCATCCAGGGTGGCTCGACGTTCAAGCCGTTCACGCTGATCGCGGCCCTCGAGAACGGGATCCCGCTGAGCAAGCGGTACTCGGGCGTCTCCCCGCAGGAGTTCGGCGACTGGAAGGTCAACAACTTCAGCGGCCAGGACTTCGGCAACATCGATCTGGTCAAGGCGACCGAGCAGTCCGTGAACACGGTCTACGCCCAGGTCAACCTCGAGGTCGGTCCCGAGAAGACCGCCGACGTCGCGACGAGAGCCGGCGTCACCACGCCGGTGTCGTCCGTCGACTCGAACGTGCTCGGCGCCGACGCCGTGCGACCGATCGACATGGCGTCCGCCTACGCGACCATCGCGGCGCAGGGGGTGTACCACAAGCCGTTCATGGTGGCGCAGGCCGTCTACCCCGACGGGGACGTCGCCTACGCGGGGCAGACCCAGCCGGTGCAGACGTTCGACGCCGGGGTCATGGCCGACACGACCTACGCGATGACCCAGGTGGTCCAGAAGGGTTCCGCGGAGAAGTACGTCAGCCCGCTGGACCGGCCGATCGCCGGCAAGACGGGGACCTCCCAGGAGAACAAGTCGGCCTGGTTCGTCGGCTTCACCCCGCAGATCGTCACCGCGGTCGGGCTCAGCCAGGTGGGCGAGAACGGCAAGGACCAGGTCACGATCACGCCGTGGGGCGGTGTCAAGGAGGTCACCGGCGGCACGTACCCGTCCGAGCTCTGGGCCGCCTACATGAAGCCGGTCTTCGAGCTGCCGCAGTACGCCGCCGTGGTCGACTTCCCCAAGCGGGCGAACGTCAACGGCGCCGCCGTGCCGACCTCCGAGCCGACCACGTCGGCGCCCGTCGAGACCCAGGCGCCCGAGCCCGAGCAGCCGACGACCGTCGCGGTGCCGTCCGGCCTCACCGGGCAGCTGTCGGGAGACGCGCAGGCCGCGCTCCAGAACGCCGGGCTCGTGCCCTCCGTCGCGGAGGAGTTCAACGCGGCGACGGCCGGCACGGTCCTGGGCGTGAGCCCGGGGGAGGGATCGCAGGTGGCCCCCGGGTCGACCGTGACCCTCCGCGTCTCCAAGGGCCCCCAGCCGCAGCCGCAGCCGACGCAGCAGCCGACCGGGCAGCCCGGCAACAACGGGCAGGCCGGGAACAACGGCCAGGCCGGGGGCAACGCCGGGAACCCCGGCACCGGCGGCTGACCGCCGCTGCACTACCAGGACCCACGCCGTCCACCCGGGCGCGCGACCCCGAGGGGTCGCGCGACCGGGTAGACTGGTGTGCTGCTGTGCCCGACCGACCGTCGCCATCGACGGACGCGCCCGGGGCAGCGACGCAACGACACCCTCCTGCCACGGAACGACCGTGGCCGCCGAGACCAGAGGAGGTGGGTATGAGCCTGCGTCAGTACGAGATCATGATCATCCTCGACCCCAGCATCGACGAGCGCACCGTCGCCCCGTCGCTCGACAAGTACCTGTCGGTCGTCAAGACCGACGGCGGCTCCGTCGACAACGTGGACATCTGGGGCCGTCGCCGCCTGGCGTACGACATCAAGAAGAAGTCCGAGGGCATCTACGCCGTCGTCGACTTCTCCTCGACGTCGGACACCGCCAAGGAGCTGGACCGTCAGCTGGGCCTGAACGAGGTCGTCCTGCGCACGAAGGTCCTCCGCAAGGAGTCCTGACGCGTCAGACCGCGCGCGTACCGTGCGGGACACCCCTTCGACGAGCATCGACGAGAACGAGGAGCTGGCATGGCTGGTGACACCACCATCACGGTGATCGGGAACCTGACCGCCGACCCGGAGCTGCGGTTCACGCCGTCCGGCGCCGCGGTCGCGAACTTCACCGTGGCGTCCACGCCGCGCACGTTCGACCGCCAGAGCAACGAGTGGAAGGACGGCGACACGCTGTTCCTCCGCTGCTCGATCTGGCGGGAGGCGGCGGAGAACGTCGCCGAGTCGCTCACCAAGGGCACCCGCGTGATCGTCAGCGGCCGCCTCGTCCAGCGGTCCTACGAGACCCGCGAGGGCGAGAAGCGCACCGTCTACGAGCTGCAGGTCGACGAGGTCGGCCCCTCGCTCCGCTACGCCTCGGCCAAGGTCACCCGGACCCAGCGGTCCGGTGGTGGCGGCGGCGGGTTCGGCGGCGGCGGTGGGGGCGGCTTCAACGGCGGCGGCGGCGGCGGTGGCGGGTTCAACGGCGGCGGCCAGTCCGCGCAGCAGGACGACCCGTGGGCCACGCCCGCGGGCGGCGGCGGCGCGGGTGGCTACTCCGACGAGCCCCCGTTCTGATCGAGCACCGCTGACCGCCAGGTCGGCACCGGCGCCGCGCGCGCCATCACGAACATCCCATCCCGGGGCATGGCAACGCCCCGGGCTCCGTACGTAGAACAAGGAGCACCACGATGGCCAAGGCCGTTGTCCGGAAGCCCAAGAAGAAGCAGAACCCGCTCAAGGCGGCGAAGATCGAGTCGGTCGACTACAAGGACACCGCCCTGCTGCGGAAGTTCATCTCCGACCGCGGGAAGATCCGCGCCCGCCGCGTGACCGGCGTGTCCGTCCAGGAGCAGCGCGCGATCGCGCGGGCCGTGAAGAACGCCCGCGAGATGGCGCTCCTGCCGTACTCGTCGTCGGCTCGCTGAGAAGGAGCAACAAGATGGCCAAGCTCATCCTGACCCACGAGGTCACGGGCCTCGGCGCTCCCGGCGACGTCGTCGACGTCAAGGACGGGTACGCCCGCAACTACCTCGTCCCGCGTGGTCTCGCGACCGCGTGGAGCAAGGGCGCGGAGAAGGAGATCACGGCGATCCGCCGTGCTCGCAAGACCCGCGAGATCGCGACCCTCGACGAGGCGCGCGCCGTGCGCGACTCGCTGCAGGGCAACCCGGTCACCGTGGCGGCGAAGTCCGGGGACGCCGGCCGCCTCTTCGGTGCGGTCACGACCGCCGAGATCGCCGACGCGGTCAAGGCCGCCGGCGGCCCGTCGATCGACCGCCGCAAGATCGAGGTCGCGCAGCCGATCAAGGCGACCGGCGAGTACGCGGTGCAGGTCCGCCTGCACCCGGAGGTCTCCGCGAAGCTGACCGTCAAGGTCGTCGCGGCCTGACGCCACGCGCCAGCGCGTACCGCGCCCCCGTCCCGGTCCCCGGGGCGGGGGCGCGGTCGTTCCCGGGGTCGGGCGAGGATCTCCGTCCCGCGGCGGAGGCGACCGGGGGTGCGGGCCGCCTACCGTCGAGGCATGGCTGATCAGCCCGAGCCCACGAACCCGCCGCAGCCGGAGCCCGTGTCCGACGACACGCAGGCCCGCGTCGCCTACCTGCCCATCGGGCTCGTGTTCCTCGTCCTCGGGTTCTCCGGGCTGTTCAACGACAGCCTGCGGTACGGGGCGATCGCGTTCCTGCCCGTCGGGTTCGTCTTCCTGGTCCTGGCGCTGCAGGGGCGGACGGGCGACGACGCGGGGAGCGGCGACGCGGGCCAGGGCCCGAGCGACGCAGACCGCCCGCCGGCCGGCTGACGCCCACGGCGCCGCGGGACCGCCCCTCGGGTCAGGCCCGGGCGAGCGGACCCGCCTGCGGCACGCCCAGCGACGCCAGGAGCGCCGCGACGCGCCCGCGGATCTCGTCCCGCACGCCGCGCACCATCGCCAGGTCCTGGCCGGCCGGGTCCTCGAGCACCCAGTCCTCGTACCGCGTCCCGGGGTAGTACGGGCACGCGTCGCCGCAGCCCATCGTCACCACGACATCGGACGCCTGCACGGCCTCGGGGGTGAGGACCTTGGGCCGCTCGGTCGCCAGGTCGATCCCGAGCTCGGCCATCGCCTCGACGGCCACGGGGTTGACCCGGTCCGCGGGCGCGGACCCGGCGGAGCGCACCTCGACCGCGCCCCCGGACAGCGACGCGAGCAGGCCCGCGGCCATCTGCGAGCGTCCGGCGTTGTGCACGCAGACGAACAGGACGCTGGGGCGGTGGTCGGTCATCGGTTCTCCTCGGTGGTCGGCGCGGCGGCCGGCTTGGTGGCGCGCACGAGGGCGCCGTGCATGCCGTCGGCGACGGCGTGGGTCGGGGCCACGTCGGCCTCCACGAACCCGGCCGCCGCCAGGAGCCCGAGGTACTCGCCCTGGGACAGGGCGCCCGCGATGCAGCCGACGTACGAGCCCCGCTCGGCGCGCTGGTCGGGTGTGAGCCGGTCCTCCGCCACGACGTCCGAGATGCCGAGGCGGCCGCCCGGTGCGAGCACGCGGAACGCCTCGGCCAGCACGCGCGGCTTGTCGGGGGACAGGTTGACGACGCAGTTCGAGATCACGACGTCGACCGACGCGTCCGGGAGCGGCAGGTCCTCGATGGTGCCGCGGTGGAACGCCACGTTGGTCGCGCCGGCGCGCGCGGCGTTGTCCCGGGCGAGCTCGAGCATCTCGTCCGTCATGTCCACCCCGTGGGCGAACCCGGTCGGGCCGACGCGCCGCGCGGACAGCAGCACGTCGATGCCGCCCCCGGACCCGAGGTCGAGCACGCGCTCGCCGGGGCGGAGGTCGGCGACCGCCACCGGGTTGCCGCAGCCGAGCGAGGCGAGCTGCGCCTCGACGGGGATGCCCGCCAGCGCCGTCGCGTCGTAGAGGGAGGCACCGAACCCGGTCTCCGCGGCGTCCGTGCCGCAGCCCCCGCCGCAGCAGTCCTGGGCGGGGGTCGCGGTCGCCGCGAGGGTCACCGACGTGGCGGCCTCCGCGTACCGGCGGCGGACCTCGTCGCGCACGTCGCCCATCGGTCGTCTCCTCGCATCGAAGGTTGTCGATGTGATCGTGACGCGCGCCGCCCTGCCTGTCAACCATCGACATCGATCGATGTCTGTTGCACGATGGTCCGATGGTCACCGCGACGCCCGCCTTGCTGCCGCTCGCCACGGACGGCTGCTGCGGCCCGGGCGGAGCGCCCGCGCTCGACGAGCCCGGCGCGCACGACCTCGCGCGCCGGCTGAAGGCGCTCGCCGACCCCACCCGGCTCCGGCTGCTGTCGATCATCGCCGCGCACGACGGGGGAGAGGCGTGCGTGTGCGATCTCACCGAGCCCGTCGGGCTCTCCCAGCCGACCGTCTCGCACCACCTGAAGCAGCTCGTGGACGCGGGCCTGGTGACCCGGGACAAGCGCGGGGTCTGGGCCTACTACGCGCTCCCGGCCGGGTGCGCTGGACGACGTCACGGCCGCGCTCGCGGCGGCGGTCCCGGGGCGCTGACCCCGGAGCGCCCCACCCGGGCGCCTCAGGCCCCGGTGACCATCCACGTGTCGCGTCGCGCCCGCAGCCCGGTCGTCACGGCCCGCGCGAGCATGAACACCCCCGCGAACGCCGCCCAGAGCCAGGCGAGCCCGGCCCAGCCGTCCGGCGCCCAGGCCCGCACCGCCAGGGCGAACGGCACGTAGACCGCGAGCGTCACCATCCCGGCCGCGGCGAGGAACCGGCCGTCGCCGGCGCCGATGAGCACGCCGTCGAGCACGAACACCCAGCCGGCCATGGGCATGAGGACCGCCGCGACCGCCAGGCTCAGGGTCACTGCGTGCCGCACGTCCGGGTCCGAGGTGAACAGCGCCGACAGCCACCAGCCGAGCCGGCCGGTCAGCACCCCGAGCACGACGCCCGCACCGACGCCCCAGGCGAGCGTGCGGCGCAGCAGCGCGCGCACCAACCCCGTGTCGCCGGCGCCGAGGGCGTGCCCGATGAGCGCCTGCGCGGCGATCGCGAGCGCGTCCAGGGCGAACGCCACGAAGCCCCAGACCGCGTTGACGACCTGGTGCCCGGCCAGGGCGACCGGGCCGAGGCCCGTGGCGACCCACACGGTCAGCAGGATCGCCGCGCGCAGCGACAGGGTCCGCAGCAGCAGCGGGGTGCCGGTGCGGACACCGGCGAGGATGCCGCCGGGCGCCGGCCGCAGCGAGGACCCGGCCGCCCGCGCGCCCCGGACCACGACCACGACGAGCGCCACGCCCATCGCGACCTGCGTGGCCGCGGTGCCCGCGCCCGAGCCGGCGATGCCGAGGTGCAGGCCGTAGACGAGCACGACGTTGAGCACGGCGTTGACCGCCGCGCCGACCCCGGCGACCACCAGGGGCGTCCTCGTGTCCTGCAGCCCGCGCAGCGCCCCGGTGGCGGCGAGCACGACCAGCATCCCCGGCAGCCCCGGGGCGGACGCGCGCAGGTAGAGCACGGCCTGGTGCGCGACGTCCCCGGTCGCGCCGAGCGCCCCGACCGCCCAGGGCGCCACCAGCATCGCGACCGCCGCCAGGACCACGCCCAGGCCGGCCGCGAGCCAGAGCCCGTCGACGCCGACCTGCAGCGCGCCGGTACGGTCGCCCGCGCCGAGCCTCCGGGCGACGACCGCCGTGGTCGCGTACGCGAGGAAGACGCACAGGCCGACGACGGTCACCAGGAGCGTCGAGGCGAGCGACAGCCCCGCGAGCTCGGTCGTCCCCAGACGTCCGACGATGGCCGAGTCGACCAGCACGAACAGCGGCTCGGCCACCAGCGCGCCCAGCGCGGGCACGGCGAGGCCGAGGATCTGGCGGTCGACGGTGGACGGCACCTGTCCGAGGCGTGAAATGGTGGCCAACTTCTTCCCGTCCACATGGGTTCACGGTGTTTGCGCCGGTGAGAACGCCCTGATCACAGGCGTGCCCGGCTTCATCCACACCTGTGTCCACGACCTGTGGACATCTCACGGTGCGTGTCCACAGCCTTCCACAACCCTGTCCCCACCCCCTGTGGACGTCTCGCTCGACGGACCGTCCCCCGGGGTCCTAACCTCGCGTCGGCGCGCGCACCGGACACGGTCGCCCGCCCTCCGCCGACGTGTCGGAGGGCGGTGCTAGAACGGGTGTTCGACGGCAGTCGCCGGGGGACGAGCGAAGGTGGGGCGGGCAGCAGCGTGACGATCGAGGAGCTCGAGTACGGGGCCCCCGCGGGCCAGGGCCGCGCGGCGTTCGACCGGACCCCGCCGCAGGACCTCGACGCCGAGCAGAGCGTGCTCGGCGGCATGATGATCTCGAAGGACGCCATCGCGGACGTCGTCGAGGAGATCCGCGGCAGCGACTTCTACCGCCCGGCGCACGAGGCGATCTACGACGCGGTCCTCGACCTGTACGGCCGCGGCGAGCCCGCCGACGCCGTCACCGTCGCGGACGAGCTGACCAAGCGCGGCGAGATCGGTCGCGTCGGCGGCGTGCCGTACCTGCACACCCTCATCTCGATGGTGCCGACCGCGGCCAACGCCGGCTACTACGCCCGCATCGTCCGGGAGCGCGCCGTGCTGCGCCGCCTCGTCGAGGCCGGCACCCGCATCGTGCAGCTCGGCTACGCGACCGACGGCGGCGACGTCGAGGAGATCGTCAACAACGCCCAGGCCGAGGTCTACGCGGTCAGCGACCGCCGCACCACCGAGGACTACCACCGCCTCGGCGAGGTCGTCGCCGGCACCCTGGACGAGATCGAGTCCGCCGGGCACCGCGGCGAGGGCATGGTGGGCGTGCCGACCGGCTTCGCCGACCTCGACCGCCTGACGAACGGCCTGCACCCGGGCCAGATGATCGTCATCGCGGCCCGCCCCGCCATCGGCAAGTCGACGCTCGCGCTGGACTTCGCGCGCGCCGCGTCGATCAAGCACCAGCAGGCGTCCGTCGTCTTCTCGCTCGAGATGAGCCGCTCCGAGATCACCATGCGTCTGCTGTCCGCCGAGGGCCGCGTGCCCCTGCAGAAGATGCGCAACGGCTCGATGGGCGACGACGACTGGCAGAAGCTCGCGCAGATCCAGGGCAAGCTCACCGAGGCGCCGCTGTTCATCGACGACTCGCCCAACATGTCGCTCATGGAGATCCGGGCGAAGTGCCGGCGGCTCAAGCAGAAGCACGACCTCAAGCTCGTGATCATCGACTACCTGCAGCTGATGTCGTCCGGCAAGCGCGTCGAGTCGCGCCAGCAGGAGGTCTCGGAGTTCTCGCGTGCGCTCAAGCTGCTCGCCAAGGAGCTCGAGGTGCCGGTCATCGCGCTGTCGCAGCTGAACCGTGGTCCCGAGCAGCGCACCGACAAGAAGCCCGCGATGTCCGACCTGCGTGAGTCCGGCTCCATCGAGCAGGACGCCGACATGGTCATCCTGCTGCACCGCGAGGACGCGTACGAGCGGGAGTCGCCGCGCGCGGGCGAGGCCGACCTGATCGTGGCCAAGCACCGTAACGGCCCGACCGACGTCATCACCGTGGCGTTCCAGGGGCACTACTCGCGGTTCGTGGACATGCAGGCCTGAGCAGCAGCAGCCCTGCGGGACGTCAGCCGGCGCCGTCGGGACGTCCGCCGGGGAGGTGCCGGAGCGCCTCCTCCACGACCTCGGCGGTGCCCGGCTCGAGTCCCGCCACCCAGCGGTCGCGGAGCACGTCGAACCGGGCGGCCCCGATCGCGGTCATCTCGTCGCCGCGGGCGGTGACGCGCAGCCGCTTGAGCCGGGCGTCGGCGGGGTCGTCGACGCGTTCGACGTAGCCGAGCTGTTCGAGCGTCGCGACCGTCTTCGCGGCCGCCTGCCGGGTCGTCCCGAGCCGACGGCCGAGCGCGGCGGCGCTGTCGGCGCCGTCGGCGACCGCGACGAGGGCGAACTCGAGCGTGGCGGTCACGCCGGGGTGCCCGCGCTCCGCCAGGTGGTCCACGACGTCGTCGACCATCGACTCGAACCCGCCGAGCAGCAGGAGGGCGAGCTGGACTCCGCGGGTGGGTTCGGGCACGACTCGAGCCTAGGCGGCACGCCCACCGTTGACAACGTGGTTGTCCATCTCCAAGATGACAACCACGTTGTCAACCAGGGAGGCGTCATGTCCGCCACGTCCGCACCCGCCGACCCCGCCGGCGTCCAGCACCACCGCGCCGAGCTCGGCGGCACCACGCTGCACTACGTCACGGCCGGCATGGACGGCCCGCCCGTCGTGCTGGTGCACGGGTTCCCCGAGTCCTGGTGGGCCTTCCACCGCGTCATCCCGCTGCTCGCCGCGGATCACCGCGTGACCGCGGTGGACCTGCGCGGCTTCGGGGACTCGACGGTCACCGACGACGCGTTCACCAGCGACGTCGCCGCCGACGACCTGCACGCGCTCGTCCAGCACCTCGGCCTCGGGCCCGTCCACCTGCTGGGGCAGGACGTCGCGGGGGGCACGGTCCTGCGGCTGGCGACCCGGCACCCCGAGGACGTGGCGTCGCTGGTCGCCGTCGAGATGGGCCTCGCCGGGTACGGCCTCGAGGCCTTCGCCGACGTGACGCACGGCGGGTCCTGGCACATCGGCGCGCTCGCGGCGCCCGGGGTGCCGGAGCTGCTGCTCGCCGGGAGGGAGCGCGCCCTGCTCGACTGGTGGTTCGGCGCGATGACGACGGTCGCGGGCGCGGTCACCGACTCCGACCTCGAGGAGCTCGCGCGCGGCTTCGCGCGTCCCGGGGGCTGGCGAGGCGCGGCCGGGCTCTACCGGTCGGTGCTCTCCGAGGGGGAGGAGAACCGGGCGCTGGCGGCCGCGCACCCGATCGCCGTCCCGGTGCTGGCGGTCGGCGGCTCCGGCGGCGGCTTCACCGCCGCGACGCTGCGGCAGGTCGTGCGGGGCGAGGTCCGGTCGGTGGTCGTCGACGACGTGGGGCACCACGTCGCGCTCGAGGCACCGCGGGCGCTCGCGGACGCGGTGCTGCCGTTCCTCCGGGACGTCGACGCCTGAGCACGGGGTGCCACCGGCCCGGACCCGGCGAACCGGGTCCGGACCGGCGCCGTGGGGGCGCCCACGGCGCCGGCGGCTCAGGCCGGGCTGCTGCCGGTGCCCGCGCCGGCGAGCACGGCGCGCGCGGTGTCCAGGGTCCGCGCCGCCTCCTCCGGGTTGACCCGGACGAGGGCGAACGCGGATATCACCAGGCCGACGCAGACGTCGGACAGCGTGCGTCGCGCGTCCGCCGGCAGGTGCGGGAGCCGAGCCCGGACGCCCGCGGCCATCGCTGTGCGCAGCTCGGTGGCGTACGCCTCGACGACCGCGGCGACGCCGTCCTCGTGCCCGATCGGCGCGTTGGCCGAGTTGACGAGCAGGCAGCCGCTGGTCGCCGGGAGCGTGCCACCGCGGAGCAGGGCGTCGCGGAGCCCGAGCAGGTAGTCGTCCAGCGCGCCGGGGGCGACGTCGTCCCCGGCGAGCGGGCGCAGGCGTGGCCGGATGACCTCGTCCAGGTAGCTGTCGACGGCGGCGTCGAACAGCCCTCGCTTGGAAGTGAAGGCGTGGTAGATGCTCGATCGGCTGAGACCGGTGGCCCGCTCCAGGTCGGGCAGCGCCGTGGCCTCGTACCCGCGCTCCCAGAACACCGCCCTCGCGGCGCGGACCGCCTCCGCGGTGTCGAACGCCTGGTTGCGCCCCATGGGATCCCTCCGGTGTGCGGACCGAGGGGTCCAGCATATAGTGGACCGGTCAGTCCAAAAACCGGAGGTCCCGGCGTCGTCGGGACGAGGAGATGCATGTCCCGCACCACCAGCACCCAGATCCAGCTCGTCGCGCGCCCGCAGGGGTGGCCGACCCACGACGACTTCCGCACCGTGACGGTCGAGTTCGGCGACCTCGAGCCCGGGCAGGTGCGCGTCCGCAACGCCTTCCTCTCGGTCGACCCGTACATGCGGGGCCGGATGAACGACGTCAAGAGCTACACCCCTCCCTTCGCGCTGGGCGAGACGATGACCGGCGGCGCCATCGGGCACGTGGTCGAGTCCGCCGCCGACGACGTCCCGGTCGGGTCGCTGGTGCAGCACGAGCTCGGCTGGCGCGACGTCGCCCAGGCGGACCGCACGGCCTTCCGGGTCGTCCCGGAGCTGCCGGGTGTGCCGCTCTCGGTGCGCCTGGGCATCCTCGGCATGACCGGTCTCACCGGGTACGTGGGTCTGACGGCGATCGCCGGGATGCGCGAGGGGGACACCGTGTTCGTCTCCGGGGCGGCCGGCGCCGTCGGCACCGCCGCCGGGCAGATCGCGCGGCTCCTCGGGGCGAAGCGCGTCATCGGGTCCGCCGGCTCGGCCGAGAAGGTCGCGCTGCTGACCGGGAAGTACGGCTACGACGCGGCGTTCAACTACAAGGACGCCCCGGTGCGGGAGCAGCTCGCCGCGCTGGCCCCCGAGGGCGTGGACGTGTTCTTCGACAACGTCGGCGGCGACCACCTGGAGGCGGCCCTCGACGTGATGAACCCCGGCGGGCGGGTGGCCCTGTGCGGCGCGATCGCCGGGTACAACGCCACCGAGAAGCCGGCCGGGCCGGACAACATGGCGAACATCATCACGCGCGGGCTCACCCTGAAGGGCTTCACGCTCGCCGGGTACGTGCACCTCGCCCCGGAGTTCTCCGAGAAGATGGCCGGCTGGCTCGGCGCCGGGAAGATCGCCTACGACGAGACGATCGTCGACGGGATCGAGAACGCCGTCGACGCGTTCCTCGACATGATGCGCGGGGCGAACACCGGGAAGATGCTCGTCCGCGTCGCCGAGGAGGGCTGACCGGGCCCGAGGCGCGCGGTACCGCCGCCCTGCCGCGCCCTCGCGCGCTCGGCCGGGCGGCGGGGTACCGGCCGGGCGCCGCGGGCTGCGCCCGGCTACCGTGCCGGGCATGGCAGCAACGCGGCTCCTCGTCATCGGCGGCACCGGCGTCATCAGCTCGGCCGTCACCCGGCTCGCAGTCGAGCGGGGGCTCGACGTCACGGTCCTCAACCGCGGGTCGAGCGCGACCCGCCCGCTCCCGGACGGCGTCGAGGTCGTCCAGGCCGACGTGCGCGACCCGGCGTCCGTGCGCGCCGCGCTCGGGTCCCGCGAGTTCGACTCCGTCGTCGACTGGGTGGCCTTCACCCCGGAGCACGTGCAGACCGACGTCGACCTGTTCGCCGGGCGGACCGGCCAGTACGTGTTCATCTCGTCCGCGTCGGCCTACCAGACGCCCCCGGAGCGGCTGCCGGTCACCGAGTCGACGCCGCTGCGCAACCCGTTCTGGCAGTACTCCCGGGACAAGATCGCGTGCGAGGACCTGCTGGTGCGTGCGTACCGCGACTCGGGCTTCCCGGCGACGGTGGTCCGGCCGTCGCACACGTACGACCGGACGCTCGTGCCGCTCGACGGCGGCTGGACCGCGATGGAGCGGATGCGCCAGGGCCGGGAGGTCGTCGTGCACGGCGACGGCACCTCCCTGTGGACGCTGACGCACCACGAGGACTTCGCGCGCGGCATGGTCCCGCTGCTCGGGAACCCGCGGACGCTCGGCGAGGCGTTCCACATCACCTCGGACGACGCGCTCACCTGGGACCAGATCGTGCGGGCGCTCGCGGCCGCCGCGGGCGTCGAGCCGCGGATCGTGCACGTGCCGTCCGACGCGATCGCCGCCGCCGACCCGGAGTGGGGCGCGGGGCTGCTCGGGGACAAGGCGCACTCGATGGTGTTCGACACGACCAAGCTCCGCCGGCTGGTGCCCGACTTCGTGACGACGATCCGGTTCGAGCAGGGCGCGCGGGAGATCGTCGACTGGCACGACGCCGACCCGGCGCGCCGCGCGGTCGACGCGCGCCTGGACGCGGTGATGGACGACCTGGTGGCCCGCTTCCGCGTGGGGTGAGGGGGACGGGACGCACGATCAGGTCGTGCGTGCCCGGGCCTCCTCGACCAGCGACCCCGCCGCGCGGAGCGCGGCCCGACGGTCCCGGTCGGTCAGGAGGCCGGTGCCGTAGTGGGCGGCCGGCTTGAGCGCGACCAGATCGCGCAGTCCCTTGCCGTGCCGGCTGTCGACCCGCGACAGCAGCTCGGCCGCCGCGGCGTGGTCCTGACCCGCATACCGCTCGCCCGTCGCGGCGACGCAGATCGCATCACCCGCGGCGATGCCTGCCAGGACGCACAGCCCGACGCAGACGTTGACCGCCGCGCCGTCCTCGGCCTAGATCAGCTCGGCCACCTCCAGGTACTTCTCCGCGATCCTCCGCCGCGCCGTCGCGTGCGGCGCGTCTTGCCGCCGGGTGGCGAGCCGCCGTGCGTTCACGACGGGCCGCTCCGTCCGCGCAGGAGCGCGTCGAACGCCGACCCGACGAGCACGAGGGCGTCGCGCGCGAGCTCGTCCACGAGCGGTTCCCCGGCGGCGGCCGCGGCGACGAGCTCGTCGGTGGACAGCACGAGGGGCTCGAGGGTGTTGCCGGTCCAGGTCAGCACGTCGTCCTCCAGGGCCCGCACCTGCGCGCGCCACGACTCAGCCTGCCGGTCCAGGCCGGGCGGTGTCACCACCAGAAGATCGAGGTCGGAGGCCTCGTCGCCCGCGCCGCGCGCGAAGGAGCCGAACAGCGACGCGTGCGCCGGCACGGGCGTCAGCGCCCCGACCGCCGCGCGGAGGCGGGACACGACCTCTCGGCGCGCGGCCACCGCGGATTCGACCGCCGGGGCGAGCACGTGGCGCCGGTTCAGGCGGTACATCGCTCCCGTGTTGGACGGCTCGGCGGTGATCAGGCCGGTCACGCTCAGGCGCTCCAGCACCAGCGACAGCCCGGCCCGGCTGCCCCGCCCTGCGAGGCGGGCCACCTGGCTGGCGGACAGCGCCGACTCCGTGCCCGCCAGCACCGCGAGGGCCGCGGAGTCGAGGCTGGGGATGAGCGAGCGGAGCGGGTCGGACAGGTCCATGCGCCGATCCTCGCGCTCGTGCAGCCTGGGTGCAACTATTCTGGCGCAACGCCAGTATTCTGACGAGCGGTGGACCGCGATGGCCCCGCTGCAGGAGCCGCGCCATGCTGGACCCCGGCCCCGCCGCAGCCCGCCGCGGGGCGCACCCGCCGCGAAGGAGCACTTGTGCAGCACCGCAGCATCGGCCCGTACACCGTCTCCGCGATCGGCCTCGGCGCCATGCCGATGTCGATGAACAACGACAAGGTCTACCCGGACCACGACGAGGCGGTCGCGACGGTGCACGCCGCGCTCGACGCGGGCGTCACGCTGATCGACACCGCCGACATCTACGCGCCGACCTGGGACCAGATGGGCCACAACGAGCGCATCGTCGCGGAGGCCGTCCGCACCTGGGGCGGTGACACCGACGGCCTGCTCATCACGACCAAGGGCGGCATCACCCGCAGCGAGGGGGAGCAGTGGGGCCGCGACGGCTCCCTCGCCTACCTGCGGTCGGCGGTCGAGAAGTCGCTGCGCGAGCTCGGCGTCGAGGCGATCGACCTGTACCAGTACCACCGCCCCGACCGGTGGCTCGTCTACGGCGAGATCATGGAGCACCTGGCGACGCTCAAGCAGGAGGGCAAGATCCGCGAGATCGGCATCTCGAACGCCAGCGTCGAGGAGATCGAGATCGCGCAGCAGGTGCTGGGCGAGGGCGGCCTGGTCAGCGTGCAGAACGAGTTCTCCCCGCGGCACCCCGGCAGCTACGACGAGCTGCGGTACTGCGAGGAGCACGGGATCGCGTTCCTGCCGTGGAGCCCGCTCGGCGGCACGGGCGGCGGCGGCCGCGGCGTCGGGGACCGGTTCTCCGTGTTCCGGGAGATCGGCGAGGCGCACGGGGTCAGCCCGCAGCAGGTCGTCCTCGCGTGGGAGCTCGCGCTGAGCGAGGTGCTGGTCGCGATCCCCGGCGCCCGGCGCCCGGCGTCCATCGCCGACTCCGCGCGGGCGGCCGACCTGGCGCTCACGGCCGAGGAGGTCGAGCGCTGCTCGCGCGCCGTGGGGCTCGACGTGGGCTGACCTGGAGGTCGTCCGCACGCGATCCGTCAGGAACCGGCCGCGGCCCGTATGGAACCCGTGAGGACGGCCGCCGGCGCGGCCCGGCGGGAGTCGGATGGGACACGGCCCGGGGAACCGACCCGGGTCCGCCGGCGCGGCGCCCACCCCGGGGCCCGCCGGCGCGGTTCGACGTCTGGAGTCCCCCGTGCTGGACCTGGTGTTCGTGGTGGCCGCGGTCGCCCTGTTCGCGCTCGTGAGCGCCGTCGCCGCGGGGGTCGAGAGGCTGTGATCGTCCTCGACCTCGTCGCGGCGGCGCTCGGCGTCGCGGCGGTCGTCTACCTGGTGTGGGCGCTCGTGAAGCCGGAGCGGTTCTGATGGCCGGCTGGCTGGCCGCGGGTCAGCTGCTGCTGGTGGCCGTCGTGATCGCGGCGCTGTACCGGCCGCTCGGCGACTACCTGGCCCACGTGTACACGTCGCCGCGCGACCTGCGGGTCGAGCGTGGCCTGTACCGGCTGGTGGGCGTCGACTCGCGGTCCGAGCAGTCCTGGCGCTCCTACGTGCGCAGCGTGCTGGCGTTCTCCGTGGTCGGGCTGCTGCTCGTCTACGTGCTGCAGCGGGCGCAGGCCTGGCTGCCCGGGGACCTGGGGCTCCCGGCGGTGCGCCCCGACCTGGCGTTCAACACGGCCGCGTCCTTCGTCGGCAACACCAACTGGCAGTCGTACTCGCCGGAGCAGACCCTCGGGTACTCCGTGCAGGTGCTCGGCCTGGCGGTGCAGAACTTCGTGTCGGCGGCCGTCGGCATGGCGGTCGCGGTCGCGCTGGTGCGCGGGTTCGCCCGCCGCCGCACGGGCACGATCGGCAACTTCTGGGTCGACCTCACCCGCGGCACGCTGCGGGTGCTGCTGCCGCTCTCGGTCGTCGGGGCCGTGGTGCTGATCGCGGGCGGCGTCATCCAGAACTGGGCCGCCCCGACGGACGTCACCACCCTGGCCGGCGGCGTGCAGTCGATCCCCGGCGGACCGGTGGCCTCGCAGGAGGTCATCAAGCTGCTCGGCACCAACGGCGGCGGGTTCTTCAACGCGAACTCCGCGCACCCGTTCGAGAACCCGACGGGCTGGACCAGCCTGTTCGAGGTCGTGCTCATGCTCGCGATCCCGTTCGCGCTGCCCCGCACGTTCGGCCGCATGGTCGGCTCGCACCGGCAGGGCTACGCGATCCTCGCCGCGATGGGCGCGATCTTCCTGGCCAGCACCGTGCTGCTGACGGTCGTGGAGAGCCACGGCGCCGGGGCGGCCCCGCAGTTGGCGGGTGCCGCGATGGAGGGCAAGGAGCAGCGGTTCGGCATCGCGGCGACCACGCTGTTCGGCAGCGTCAGCACGCTGACGTCGACCGGCGCGGTCAACGGCATGCACGACTCGTTCACCGCGCTCGGCGGGCTGTTCCCGATGATCAACATGATGCTCGGCGAGATCGCCCCCGGCGGCGTCGGGTCCGGGCTCTACGGGATGCTCGTGCTCGCGGTCATCGCGGTCTTCGTCGGCGGCCTGATGGTCGGCCGCACCCCGGAGTACCTGGGCAAGAAGATCGGCCCGCGCGAGATCAAGCTCGCGTCCCTGTACATCCTGGTGACCCCGACGCTCGTCCTGGCCGGCACCGCGCTGTCGTTCGCGGTCCCGGCGGTGCGGGAGTCCGTGGAGTCCACGTCGATCTGGAACCCCGGGGTGCACGGCTTCTCCGAGGTGCTGTACGCCTTCACGTCGGCGGCGAACAACAACGGCTCGGCGTTCGCCGGCCTGACCGCGAACACCCCGTGGTTCAACACCGCCCTGGGCGTCGCGATCCTGCTCGGCCGGTTCGTGCCGATCGTGCTGGTGCTGGCGCTCGCGGGCTCGCTCGCCGCGCAGGACAAGGTCCCGGCCACCGCCGGCACCCTGCCCACCTCCCGGCCGCAGTTCGTCGGCCTCCTCACGGGCGTCGCGGTGATCGTGACCGCCCTGACCTACTTCCCCGTTCTCGCGCTGGGTCCCCTGGCAGAAGGTCTGTGACGTCGATGAGCACTGCCCTGCAGCCCGACGCTGCCCCGACGACGGGCCCGGCCGACCCGGCCGCGCCCGCCCCGCGCCGCCCCCGCGGGCTGAGCCCCGCCCAGGCCCGGGAGGCGCTGCCGGACACGTTCCGCAAGCTCGACCCGCGCCTGATGTGGCACAACCCGGTGATGTTCGTCGTCGAGGTCGGCGCCGTGCTCACCACGGTCCTGGCCGTCGTCGAGCCGTTCACCGGCGGCCCCGAGCAGTCCGGCGGGACCGACACCCCGGCCACGTTCACCGCGGGCATCGCCGTGTGGCTCTGGCTCACGGTGCTGTTCGCGAACTTCGCGGAGGCCGTGGCCGAGGGCCGCGGCAAGGCCCAGGCGGACAGCCTCCGGCAGACCCGGTCGAGCACCACGGCCGCGGTGGTCGACGGGTACGACCCCGCGCGCGACCCGGGTGCCGAGCGCGCACGCACCCGGCCGGTCGCCTCGCCGGACCTGGCTCTCGGCGACGTCGTGGTGGTGACCGCCGGGGAGCTGATCCCCGGGGACGGCGACATCGTCTGGGGCATCGCCTCGGTCGACGAGTCCGCCATCACCGGCGAGTCGGCGCCCGTGGTCCGGGAGTCCGGCGGTGACCGGTCCGCCGTCACCGGCGGCACCCGCGTCCTGTCCGACCGCATCGTCGTGCGGATCACCTCGAAGCCGGGTGAGACGTTCGTCGACCGGATGATCGCGCTGGTCGAGGGCGCGGCCCGGCAGAAGACGCCGAACGAGATCGCGCTGAACATCCTGCTGGCGTCGCTGTCGATCGTGTTCGTGGTCGTCGCGCTCACGCTGAACCCGATCGCGGGCTACTCGGGCGCGTCGGTGAGCGTGCCGGTGCTGGTCGCCCTGCTGGTGTGCCTGATCCCGACGACGATCGGGGCCCTGCTGTCCGCGATCGGCATCGCCGGCATGGACCGGCTGGTGCAGCGGAACGTGCTGGCGATGTCCGGCCGCGCCGTCGAGGCGGCGGGCGACGTCACGACCCTGCTGCTCGACAAGACCGGCACCATCACCTACGGCAACCGCCGCGCGGTCGCCTTCCTTCCGCTGGCCGGCGTCGACGCGCACGACCTGGTGCGGTCCGCCGCCCAGGCCTCGGCGGCCGACCCGACGCCGGAGGGGAGGTCGATCGTCGACCTCGCCGCCGGGCAGGGCGTGGCGGGCGACGTCGCGACCATCGCCGCCGGCACCGAGGTCGTGCCGTTCACCGCGCAGACCCGGATGAGCGGCGTCGACCTGCCGGACGTCACCCGGATCCGCAAGGGCGCCGGCTCGGCCGTCGTCGCGTGGCTCGAGGAGGAGGGGACGCTGCCGGCTCCCGTGCGCCGGGAGCTGGACGGCCACGTGGAGCGCATCTCGTCCGAGGGCGGCACCCCGCTGGTCGTCGCGGCGAAGGACTGGTCCGGCGCGGGGCGGGTCCTCGGGGTCGTGCACCTCAAGGACGTCGTCAAGGACGGCCTGGCCGAGCGGTTCGCCGAGCTGCGCGCGATGGGCATCCGCACCGTGATGATCACCGGCGACAACCCTCTGACCGCCAAGGCCATCGCCGCCGAGGCCGGCGTCGACGACTTCCTCGCCGAGGCCACCCCGGAGGACAAGCTCGCGCTCATCAAGCGGGAGCAGGAGGGCGGCCACCTGGTCGCGATGACCGGGGACGGCACCAACGACGCCCCCGCGCTCGCGCAGGCGGACGTCGGCGTGGCGATGAACACCGGCACCTCGGCCGCCAAGGAGGCCGGGAACATGGTCGACCTCGACTCGGACCCGACCAAGCTGATCGACGTCGTCCGGATCGGCAAGCAGCTGCTCATCACCCGCGGCGCGCTGACGACCTTCTCCATCGCGAACGACGTCGCGAAGTACTTCGCGATCATCCCCGCGCTGTTCGCGGGGGTGTTCCCGGGCCTGGCGGCGCTCAACATCATGCAGCTGTCGTCGCCGGCGTCCGCGATCCTCTCCGCGATCGTGTTCAACGCCCTGGTCATCGTCGCGCTGATCCCGCTCTCCCTGCGCGGGGTGCGGTACCGCGCCGCGGCCGCCTCGACGATCCTCGGCCGCAACCTGCTGGTCTACGGCCTCGGCGGCGTCGTCGCGCCCTTCCTCGGCATCAAGCTGATCGACCTGGTCGTCAGCCTGCTGCCCGGCTTCTGACCCCCTCGGACTGAAGGAGAGAGCCGTGAGCTCCCCTCGCACCACCTGGTCGCACCTCGTCGTCTCCCTGCGGGCGATGCTGGTCCTCACCGTCATCCTCGGGGTCGCGTACCCGCTGCTCGTCACGGGGCTCGGCCGGCTGATGCCGGCGCGGGCCGACGGGTCCCTCGTGACCGGGGCGGACGGCGCCGTCGTCGGGTCGTCGCTGATCGGCCAGTCGTTCACCGACGCCGACGGCGCGCCGCTGCCGCGGTACTTCCAGTCCCGGCCGTCCGCGGCCGGCGACGGGTACGACGGTGCGGCGTCGTCGGGGTCGAACCTGGGGCCGGAGAACCCGGACCTGGTCGCCGCGATCGAGTCGCGCCGCGAGGCCGTCGCGGCCCTCGAAGGGGTCGACGTGGCGGCGGTGCCGGCGGACGCCGTGACCGCGTCGGGCTCGGGGCTCGACCCGCAGATCAGCCCCGCGTACGCCGAGCTGCAGGTGCCGCGCGTGGCGCGGGAGCGGGGCCTGCCGGAGCACGAGGTGCGCGCGCTGGTGGCCGCCGCGACGACGGGCCGTGCGCTCGGCGTGCTGGGCGAGCCGGCGGTGGACGTCCTGGAGCTCAACCTCGCGCTGGACCGCGCGGGGTCCTGAGCGCGGCGCGTCGACTTCGGTGCCTGTCGCCGAGTTCGGTGCCGGGGAGCACCGAACTCGGCGGGGAGCACCGAGCGCGGCGGGGAGCACCGAGCGCGGCGACAGGGCTACCGCGCGCCGACCACCTCCGGCACCCGGCGTCGCGCCCGGGTCGCGCCCAGCGCCATCGCCCCCAGCACCACCGTGATGCCCACGACCTGCCGCCACGACAGCACCTCCGCCGCGAGCACCGTCCCGAGCAGCACGCCCGTCACCGGGTTGAGCAGCCCCACGAGCCCGACCGTCGACGGTCCGAGGTGCCGCAGCGCCGCGAACCACGCCACGTTCGCCACGGCGGTCGCGACCAGCGAGACGTACGCGAACCCGAGCAGCGCCGTGCCGTCGAGCGCCGGCGGCGCCCCCTCGACGGCGACCGCGGCCGGCAGCAGCACGAGGGACCCGGCGACGAGCTGCCAGGCGGTCAGCGGCAGCACCTCGACCTCGCCCTGCCAGCGGTTCGCCAGCACGTACCCGATCGACGACATCAGCATGGCGGCCACCGAGGCGAGGATCCCGCGCGGGTCGAGCCCGGCGCCGTCTCCGCCGCCCAGCAGCATGACCGCCACGCCGACGATCCCCAGCACGCCGCCGACCACGGCCCGCAGTCGTGGACGCTGGCCGAGAAGCAGCCACGCCGCCAGCATCATCGCGACCGGCCCGACGGCCATCACGGTCGACGCGATGCTGCTCGGCAGTGCCTGCGCCGCCACGTAGACCAGCGCGAAGAACGCCCCGACGGTGAGCGTCCCGAGCACGAACGACCGCCACCACCACGACCCGCGCGGCAGCCGCCGGGCCAGTACGAGCAGCACGATCCCCGCCGGGAGCGCGCGGAGGACGCCGCCCCACAGCGGGCTGTCGGCGGGCAGCGCGTGCCGCGTGACGTAGTAGGTGCTGCCCCAGAGGACCGGCGCGATCGCGGCGATCGGCAGCCAGCGACGGTTGTCTTCCACGGAAGCGACTATACCTTCCGTGGAAGATATGATGGGCGCATGGCACCCGACCACGTCGACCGCATCCAGCAGGAGTGGGCCCGCGAGCGGCCGGACGTCGACGTGCGCCCGCAGGGGGTCATCGGCCGGCTGCACCGGCTCGCGCTCGCCCTCACCGCCGAGATCACCGAGGTCTACCGGGAGCACGGGCTCGGCGAGGGCGAGTTCGACGTGCTCGCCGCGCTGCGCCGGGCGGGGGAGCCGTACGAGCGGGCGCCGGGCGACCTCGCGGCGCACACGATGGTGACCACCGGGGCGATGACGAAGCGGGTCGACCGCCTGGAGCGCGCCGGCCTGGTCACCCGCCGACCCAGCGCCGTCGACGGCCGCGGGCGGGTCGTCGCGCTCACGCCGCGCGGCCGGGAGGCGATCGACGCGGCGTTCACCGCGCACATGGCGAACGAGCGGCGGCTGCTCGACCTGCTCGGCCCCGAGGAGGACGCGGCGGAGCTCGAGCGGCTGCTCCGCCGGTGGCTCGCGGCGCTGGACCGCGGGGTGTGACCTCGGCCACCGCGCCTTGATCTCGACCATGGTTGAGGTCCTAGCGTCGACGCGGGCCCGGCCGCCGGGGCGCGGGCCCGGACGGAGGCCTCGTGACGTACGTGATCGCCCAGCCCTGCGTGGACGTCAAGGACAAGGCGTGCATCGAGGAGTGCCCGGTCGACTGCATCTACGAGGGCAAGCGCTCGCTGTACATCCACCCCGACGGGTGCGTGGACTGCGGCGCCTGCGAGCCGGTCTGCCCCGTCGAGGCCATCTACTACGAGGACGACGTCCCCGAGCAGTGGAGCGAGTACTACAAGGCCAACGTCGAGTTCTTCGACACCCTGGGCTCGCCCGGCGGCGCCGCGCGGACCGGGGCGCAGACCTTCGACCACCCGGTCATCGCCACGCTGCCGCTCCAGGTGCACGGCGACTGAGGTGACGACGCCCCCGCCCGCGCCCTCCGCCGCCCGCGTCGCCGTCGTCGGCGCCGGCCCCGCGGGCGTCTACGCCGCGCAGATGGTCGCCCAGGGCCTGCCCGGCGCCGCGGTCGACCTGCTGGAGAAGCTGCCGGTGCCATACGGCCTGGTCCGGTACGGCGTGGCCCCGGACCACCCGCGCATCCGGGGGATCGTCGACTCCCTGCACGAGCTGCTGCACGGTTCCCCGGTGCGCGTGCTGTGCGACGTCGAGGTGGGTGCCGACGTCACCGTGCCGGAGCTGCTCGACCGGTACGACGCGGTCGTGCTCGCGACGGGCGCGGACCGGGCCGCGCCGCTGCCGGTGCCGGGCCACGACCTGCCCGGCTCGCACGGCGCCGCCGACTTCGTCGCCTGGTACTGCAGCCACCCCGACGCCCCCGCGGCCTGGCCGCTCGACGCGCGGGAGGTGGCCGTCGTCGGGGCGGGGAACGTGGCGCTCGACCTCACGCGGATGCTCGTCAAGCGGGCCGACGACCTGCTCACCACCGACACCCCGGACCACGTGCACGCGGCGTTCGCGGGCAGCGCGCTCCGGACGGTGCACCTGTTCGCGCGACGCGGCCCCGCGGACACCCGGTTCTCGCCGCTGGAGCTGCGCGAGCTGGGGGAGCAGCAGGGCGTGGACGTGCTCGTCGACCCCGCGGAGGTCGCGCTCGACGAGCACGGCCGACGGATGGTCGCGCAGTTCTCGCCGAAGCGGCAGGTGGTCGAGACGCTGACCCGGTGGGCCGAGCGCGACCCCGAGACGCTGACCGCCCCGCGCCGGGTGCACCTGCACTTCTACCGCGCGCCCGCGCGGATCGAGGGGGACCGCCGGGTCGAGGCGCTGGTCACCGAGCGCACCGTGCCGGACCCGCTCGGCCGGGTCACCGGGACCGGCGAGCACGAGACCTGGCCGGTGCAGGCCGTGTACCGCGCGGTGGGCTACCTGTCGTCGCCGGTGCCGGGCGCGCCGTTCGACCCGGTCCGCGGCGTGGTGCCGAACGACGAGGGCCGGGTGCGCGCCGCCGACGGCGGGCCCGTCCCCGGGCTGTACGTCACCGGCTGGGCCAAGCGCGGCCCGGCCGGGCTGATCGGGTCGACCAGGTCCGACGCCCGGCAGACCGTCGACCACCTGCTGGCCGACGTGGCGCACCGCGTCGCGGCCCGGGCGGCGACGGGCGCGACCCAGGCGCCGGGCGTCGACGACCTGCTGGCCGGCCGGGGCGGGCGGCACGTCTCGTGGGACGGCTGGCTCCGGGTCGACGCGGCCGAGGTCGCCGCCGGCGCGGCTCGCGGGCGGGAGCGGGTCAAGATCGCCACCCGGGCCGCGCTCCTCGCCGCTGCGCGCGGCTAGGGTGGCGGCCGCCGTCACGCCGAGGGAGGGGCCCGTGGAGCCGGAGGACACGCTGCCCGTCGGCGAGGTGAGCCGCCGCACCGGCGTGCCCGTCTCCGCCCTGCACTTCTACGAGCGTCGCGGCCTCATCGTGTCGACCCGGACGGCCGGCAACCAGCGCCGGTACGCCCGGCACATGCTCCGGCGGATCTCGCTGATCGTCGTGGCGAAGCGGCTCGGCGTCCCGCTGGCCGAGCTCGGCGAGGTGTTCGCCGCGGTGCCGCTCGACCGCGCCCCGACCACCGGCGAGTGGCGGCGGCTGTCCCGGGAGTGGAAGGAGCGGCTGGAGGAGCGCCGGCGCACCATCGAGCGGCTGGAGCGGGACCTCGCCGGCTGCATCGGGTGCGGCTGCCTGTCGCTCAAGGCGTGCGCGCTGCTCAACCCGGACGACGTGCTGGGGGAGCGCGGGGCCGGGCCGGTGCGGTTCGACGCGGAGGTGGCGGGGGCGCCCGTACCGGAGCCCGGCGAGATCCGTCCCGACCGGGACTCCACATCCGGGGGCCGGGCCGCGTTCTAGGGGGGCAAGCGCGTCCCACCACCTGGAGGTCCACCGTGACCAGCACGACCCGCCCCGCCCGCTCGCGGTCGATCCGCCTGCTGACCATCGGAGCCGCCGCGTCCGGCCTGTGCCTCGCCGGCGCCGGTCTGGCCGCCGCCACCAACGCCGCCGGCCCCGCCGACTCCCGCCCCGACCTGGTCGCCGAGTACGAGGCGGCCACCGAGGGCACCGAGTTCGGCGGGATGACCGCGGACTACACGGAGCAGCAGTACGGCGCGTTCTGGTCCTCCGGCTACACACTCGAGGACCTGGCCGCGCTCGAGGAGCTGTGGTCGGTCGACGAGATCGAGGCGAAGGCGCGCGTCGGCCAGGCGCTGCTGGACGGCGGCGAGCTCCCGTTCGCCCCGGGCACCCACACCACCCCGGAGCCCTCGCCCGAGACCCTGGCCGCGATCGACGCGGTCTTCGCCGCGGGGTACACCGGCGAGGACCTCTCGGAGCTCGCCGACCTGTGGAGCACCGACGTGGTCGAGACGAAGGTGCGCGCCGGTCAGCTCCTCATCGACGGGCAGACTGTCCCGGTCGCCCCGTCGGGAACCCCGGCGGGCGCCTGACGTGACCCCGGCACCGCGGACGGAGCAGGAGACCACCATCGCGACGCTGACCCTGCGCACCGGGTTCGAGGTCGAGCTGCTCGCGCCCGCCGGCTCCGACCGGCAGGTGCTCGCCGACGACCTCGCCGCCCGGTGCGGCGGGTCGGTGCGGCGGTCGTCCCACACGGACTCCGAGCCCTCCGCGGTGCCGGGCGTCGGCCTGTTCCGGCACCTGTCGCCCGCGTTCGACGTCGTCGGTCCGGACGGCGCCCCGGTCGCCCGGCTGGTCGACGACATCACGATCGAGGCCGACGTCGCCGCGGCCCCGCGCACGCCGCCGGGGCACCGCGGCTGGTACCGGGTGCTGTGCGACGACGCCCGGCTGCTGCGCCTGGTCGAGCGGCACGTCGACCCCGCGGCCGCGCTGCCGGACGTGCTCGCGCCGATCGCGGCGCTGTTCGGCACCGTGGTCGAGCTGGTCGGCGGCGCGGCGCGCGTCAACGACGCCACCGGGGCCACCGTCGCGGTCGCGATGCCGCTGCCCGGGGGCCGCGAGCGCCCGTGCGAGGTGATCACGCCACCGCTGACCCGGGACCACGGCGCCGCGCTCGACGCGCTGCTCGCACCGGCCCGGGCGCTCGGGTTCACCGTGCCGGTCGAGGCCGCGGTGCACCTGCACGTCGACGGCGCGCCGTTCCGGCGGCCCGCGGCGTTCGCGAACCTGGTCCGGCTGTTCGGGCGCTGGCGCGAGCCGCTGTGGGCGGCGCTCGGGACCAACCCGGCGTGCCGCCGGCTCGCGCCGCTGCCGGCCGACCTGGTGGCGCTGGTCGAGCGTGACGAGCAGACGGGCTGGGCCGACCTCGGGGCGGCGGCCCGCGGGACCGGTGTCACCAAGTACGCCGACGTGAACCTCACCCAGCTCGTCGCCGCGCGGCCCGTCCGGGACACCGTCGAGGTGCGGATCCTCCCGGGCTCGGACGAGGCGGCGGCGATCGTGGCACGGGCCGCGCTGGTCGAGCGGCTGCTGCTGCGCTGCCTGGACGACCGGCCGGTGCCTGCACCCGGGGCGGACGCCGTCCGCGACCCGGCCGGGGCGCTCGCCGCGCTCGCGGGGGTACCGGCGTGACGACCTACCTGCCCGTGCAGGGCCCCGAGAGCGCGCCGACGCCACGGGTGGTGCCGCTGCCGGCCGGCGGCGACGCCCGCGTGGCGGAGGCGGGCGCCGGCGGCCTCGACGACCTCGTCCGCACGCACCTCCCCGGCCTGCTCCGGTACGCGACGGTCCTGGTGGGCGACGAGCACACCGGGGCCGACCTCGTGCAGGAGGTGCTGCTGCGCGCGCACGTGCGGTGGCACCGCATCGCGCTGATGGAGCGGCCGGACCTGTACCTGCGCCGGATGGTCACCAACGAGCACCTGTCCTGGCGCCGCCGGTGGCACGTCCGCACGATCCGGCCCGCCGCCGACGAGGTGCTCGCCGCCCACGCCGGGAGCGCCGGGGACCACGCGCACGGCCTGGCCGAGGAGGACGCCATGTGGCGCCGCCTCGCCGACCTGCCGCCCCGGCAGCGCACCGTCCTGGTGCTCCGCTACTACGAGGGCCTCGCCGACGCCGACATCGCCGGCGTCCTCGGCACCTCCGCCGCCACCGTCCGCTCCCACGCCTCGCGCGCGCTCGTCACCCTGCGACGCGCCGACCCGACCTCCCCGGAGCCGTCATGACCGAGCACCGCCCGACCGAGGACGACATCGCCGCGCGCGTGGCCGCCGCGCTCCGATCCCGCGAGCCGGACCCCGCGGCCACCGCCGCCGTCGCCGACCGGATCGCCGCGACCGTCGCGGCCGCGCCCAGGTCCGCGCCGCTCGGGGTCGTGCGCGCGCTGCCGGTGTCCCGTGCGGGCCGCATCGCCGCCGCGGGCGTCGTCACGGGCACCCTCGCCGTCGTCGGGGCCGGCGCGGCTGCGGCGGCCAACCCCTACTCCGGGTTCGCCGTCGCCGTCGAGGACGCGGTGCGGGCGGTGGGCGTCGACTGGTCCGCGATGCCCGCGGGCTACACCCGCGAGCAGTACCAGGCGTTCTGGGGCCAGGGGTACACGACCGACGACGTCGCCGCGCTCGAGGACCTGTGGCAGACCGACGCGACGACCGCCAAGGCACGTGCCGGCCAGCTGCTGCTCGACGGGGCGGTCGTGCCGGTGGCGCCGCGCGAGGCCGGCCCCGGCGACGGGTCGACCGGTGACCCGATGTCGACGTTCTGGGACTCGGGGTACGACTTCGAGGACGCCGACCGGCTCGCCGAGCTGTGGCAGGTCGACGTCGGCGAGGCGAAGGCCCGAGCCGGGCAGCTGCTCCTGGACGGTGACCCGCTGCCGATCGCCCCGGGCGAGGGCTGAGGCGCCCGGTCAGGCGGGGAACGCGTCCCGCAGGTAGCCCGCGTAGCCGCCCGGGGTGCGGCCGACCGTGCGGCCGGACGTCACGACGTCCACCTCGTCGGACGCCCGCACCACGACCTCGGGGTCGGCCCGCAGCCGCGCCACGAGGTCGACGTCCTCGTGCTCGACGAGCGGGGCGAAGCCGTCCGCACGGAGGTAGGCGTCGGCGCGGATCCCCAGGTTCGCGCCGTGCACGTGCCCGTTCGGCCGGCCGGGGACCCGGGTGGCGCGCCAGGCGGCGAGCTGCCGCGGGGTGAGGTCGCGCGGGTCGGGGCGGACGGTGCCGACCACGACGTCGGCGCCGGCGTCCGCGAGCGCGCGGTGCCCGCGCAGCCAGTGCGGGGGCACGACGGTGTCGGCGTCGGTGCAGGCGATCCACACCGCGCGGGGATCGGTGTCCCGCTGCGCGAGGCCGGCCCCGACCCCGGCCGCCCGCGCCGCGCCGACCGCTCCCGTCCGCAGGGTCAGCGTGCGCACACCCGCGGCCGCGGCCACCGCGGCGGACCCGTCGCGGCAGTCGTCGAGCACGACCACGACGTCCACCGGGGCTCCCGCGGCGTCGGCGGCCGTCGCGACGGACGCCAGGCACGCGGCCAGCAGCTCCTCCTCGTCGTGGACGGGCACGACGACCAGCAGCCGCTCGACGGGCGGGCGCGCGGCGGCAGGTCGCCGGGTCACGGCAGCAGGCCCTCGCGCTCCGCCACGGACGCGGGGTCGGCGGACCACACGTCGAGCGCCACGTCCGCGTCCCGGTACGACGCCACGCGGGCCAGCCCCAGCGCGCGGTCGAGCGTCGCCTGGACGTCGTCGCCGGTCTGGGCGTGCTCGGCGACGGGGTGCCGCCAGTGGCAGCCGAGCACGGTGGCACCGGGCGCGAGCTCGGGGCGCAGCCGCTCCACCAGGTCGAGCAGCTCGGGTCGGGTGAGGTAGTACGCGACCTCGGACAGCACGACGAGGTCGAACGGCCCCGCGGGGACCCCGGACCGGGCGTCGTGCCGGCGCACCGTCACGTGCGGCTGGTCGGCGACCCGCTCCCGGGCGGCCTCGACGGCGGCCGGCACCACGTCGGTGGCCAGCAGCCGGTCGCTCCGTCCTGCCAGCTCGGCCGTGAGCGTGCCGACCGAGCAGCCGACCTCCAGCACCGAGCCGTACCGCCGGGCCGGCAGCGCCGCGAGCGTGAGCGCCCGCTTGCGCTCCTCGTACCACCGCGTCGCGAGCCCCCACGGGTCGTCGCGCCGCTCGTACTTCCCGGCGAAGTACTCCGTCGGGACGCCGGCGGGCAGGTCGTCGGCGACCACGAACGGCTCGACGTCCCGGTCGAAGTTCCGCAGGAACTCCGGGTGCAGCGGCGCGGCGTCCTCGGGTGCGGGCGACCAGGGCTGCGTCTGGGTGACGTGCTGCGCGAGCGCGCGGCGCTTCGCGGTGAGGTCCCGGTCGTCGAGGGGCAGCGCGCGCAGGCGGTCCCACGGCACGTCGGCGTGGTCCGGCGTCGCCCAGTGCCACAGCCACACGGGGTACTCGAGCAGCCGCGCGCCCGTCTCGGCCGCCAGCTCGGCGCAGACCTCCCCGACGACGCGGTGGTCCCGGTGGCCGTCTCCGCGCCACGGCGCGACCAGGACGGCGAGCGGCTCGTCCCCGACCGCCGCGCGCAGCGCCGCCGCGACCGCCTCGCGGTGCTCGCGCGTCCCGCCGTCGGGGAAGCCGAGCGTGGTGACGGTCGACCCCGGGGACAGCACGGCGACGCCCGCCGCCAGCTCGCGCGCCCGCATCGGGACCAGGTCCTCCGAGGCCAGGGTGACGGAGCCGGCGTGCGAGCCCGCCCCGTCGGTGACGACGACGACGTCCGCCGGCCGCCCGGCCTCCGCGAGGCGGTGCAGCAGGCCGCCGGCGCCGAGGGTCTCGTCGTCGGGGTGCGCCGCCACGACGACCGTGCGGCCCGCGGGCAGCGCCAGCCCGGGCAGGGCGGCGAACCGCGCGGAGGCCTCCCAGATGCCGGCCGGGGTGCCGCCCGCCCGGCCGTCGAAGATCACCACGGCGCCGGCCCTGCCGCGAGCAGGGCGCCGAGCGACGCGTCGTCGCGCTCCGCGTGCTGCTGCCGGACGTAGACCTCCAGGTCGGCGACGCGCTTGGCGTGCTCGGGCTCCTGGGTCAGCGGCCCGGGGCCGAGCGCGTGGCCGGCGAGCCGCAGCACGTCCTCGCAGGTGCGGGCCACGGTCGCGCGCACGCGCTTCGCGAGCACCCGGCCCGCGGCACGGTCCGCCTCCGGCTCCGGGTCGAGCCCGCCGCGGGTCGCGGCGCCCGACGCGTCGACGCGGGCGGCGGCGTCCGCGAGGACCACGCGCGCGGCGGCCAGCCGCTCGTCGACCGCGCCGAGGTGCATGGCGAGCAGCCGGTCGTCGGGGCGGGCCGCGGCGTGCGCGTGCAGGCGCCGTGCGACGCCGACGGCCCCGCCGAACCAGCACGCCGCGACGCCGATCGCGCCCCACCAGAAGCCCGGGCGGTCCAGGTACCAGGAGCCCTCGGCGACCGGCGTCGCGCGCGCTCGGTCGAACCGCACCGGGGTGCTCGGGATCTCGGCGAGGCCGCGCGACGGCCAGGGCGCGTCGACCGGCTGGACCTCCGGCGTCCGCAGGTCGACGGCGAACAGGCCGCGGCGGGCGTCGTCGTCCGCCAGGCGGGCGGTGACGAGGGCGGCGTCGAGCTCGCCGGCCAGCGAGCACCAGGGCTTGGTGCCCTCGAGGAGCCAGGCGTCGTCGACCGCGGTGGCCGTGAGCGCGGGGCCGGGGCCCTCGGCCGCGTACACGCCCCAGGTGGTCGCGGTGGCCCCGACCTCGCCGGTGCGCTGCGCCTGGTCGAGGATCGCGCGCGCGTCCAGGTGCGGCTCCACGGCCCGCGCGACGGCGAGGTCGTGGGCGGCGAGCGTGGCGAGGAGCTCCCAGAGCGCGGCCGTCGACCCGGCGCCGGGGCGCAGGTGGTCCGGCCAGGCGGCGGCCGCCCGGAGCGCGTCGGCGACGGTCGCCGGGAGCGGGGCGAGGAGCAGGTCCGGCGGCGGGCTGGTGTCCTGGAGGCGGACGGGGCGGGTGCCGTCGGGCATGGGTCTCCTCGCGGCTCGGGGATCGGCGGGCCCGCCGGGGGGCGGTTCCGGCGCGATCATCGCCCGCGCCCGACGTCGCCGCCAGCGGGGGGAAGCGCTGACCAGCCGATTCGCCCGACCGGGCGGTGCCGCTCCGGGGCACCGGTGCGGCGCGGGACACCGGCCCCGGCCGGCACGTGGTCCTCCGGACGGACCACGCCGCTCCGCCGCAGGACGGATGTGGGCCGCGCGGGTCGCTGGTTAGCGTGGCGGGACGACCCGTCGACCACCTCGGAGGATCCGTCATGCCGTCCACCCCGCCCGTCTCCCGCGTGCTGAACGCCGCGGTCGGCGGACTGGCCGCGACCGCCTACTACGCCGCGCCGGACCTGATCCGGTCCCGCGCCGGCCGCGGCTGGGCCAAGGCCGCCCTGACCGCCGTCGTCGTCGCCACGTCCGTGCCGGACATGCGCCGCGGTCTCGCCGAGGTGCGCGCGCAGCGCGAGGCGGACGCGCAGGACCCCCAGGCCGAGCAGGTCGACTGGGCGGCGATGTGGGGCTCGATGTCGCCGGGCGGCCGCGCCTCGGCGGTGTGCGCGGGCGCCGCGGTGCTCGCCGGATCCGTGGCGTCGGTCGTCGCGATCGAGCGCGCCGTGTTCCGCCGGGGCGAGCGCCGCCGGGCTGCGGGTGTGCGGTTCGCGCACACCCGCCCGGCGCTGGTGTGGGGCGTCCTCACCACGGTGGCCGCCCTGCTCCCGGACCAGCCGACCGCGCCCCCGCGCCCGCTCCCGCGCGCCTGACCCCGGGTCGCCGCGGGGGCGCGGCCTACCGTCTCCGGCCGTGCCCACGCCGATCGCGGGCGGTGGCGCGGGAGACCGTAGGCCGGGGTGCCGGCGCGCTCAGCGGCCGACCATCGCCATGCCCGCGTCGTCGTAGCGGTTGCCCGAGACGCCCACCGTCGTCGCGAGGGCGTCGAGCTCGGCCCGCTCGTCGGCCGACAGGGCCACCGTGGTCGCGTCCGCGTTCTCCTGCACCCGGGAGAGCCGCCGCGTGCCCGGGATCGGCACGACCCACGGGTGCTGCGCGAGCAGCCACGCGAGCGCGACCTGCCCCGGCGTGGCCCCGCGGGCCTCGGCCAGCGCCCGGACCCGGGCGACCAGGGCCTCGTTCGCGTCCCGGTTCTCGGCGGTGAACCGGGGGACCCGGTGCCGGATGTCGCCCTCCGCGAACGTCGTCGAGGAGTCGACCGTGCCGGTGAGGAACCCCTTGCCGAGCGGGCTGAACGGCACGAACCCGATGCCCAGCTCCGCGCACGTCGGCAGCACCTCGGGCTCGGGGTCGCGGGTCCACAGCGAGTACTCCGACTGCACCGCGGTCACGGGGTGCACGGCGTGCGCGCGACGGATCGTGGCCGCCCCCGCCTCGGACAGCCCGAGGTGCCGCACCTTGCCCTCCGCCACCAGCTCGCCCACCGTCCCGGCGACGTCCTCGACCGGCACGTCCGGGTCGACCCGGTGCTGGTAGAAGAGGTCGATCGCCTCGACCCGGAGCCGGCGCAACGACGCCTCGGCGACCGCGCGGATCTGCTCGGGGCGCGAGTTCAGCCCGACCATCCGGCCGTCGGCGATGTCCCAGCCGAACTTGGTGGCGACCACGACCCGGTCGCGCAGCGGCCCGAGCGCCTCGCCGACCAGCTCCTCGTTGACGTACGGGCCGTAGACCTCGGCGGTGTCGACGAACGTGACGCCGAGGTCCACCGCCCCGCGGAGCACCGCGATCATGTCGTCGCGGTCGCCGGGGTTCGGGCCGTAGGACATGGACATGCCCATGGCGCCGAGGCCGACGGCCGAGACCTCGAGATCCTGTCCGAGCGTGCGGGTGTGCATGGTGGTGCCTTCCGTGGGGTCGACGGGGAGCACCCCGCCGGACCGGCCGGGTGCGTGCGGGTGCGGCCGCGGTCAGCCGACGGCGGTCGTGGGGGTCGCGGGCGACGGCTCCGCCGCCGCGGTGGCGTCGGCGCTCGCGGACCAGCTCGCCAGGAGCTGCAGGGCGTCGGCCGACGCCGTCCCGGGAGCGGCGGTGTACACGAGCATCGTCAGGCCGGGTGCCTGCGCGATCGGCAGCGTGTCGTACATGAGGTCGAGCCGGCCGGCGACCGGGTGCTGGATGTGCTTGAGCCCGCCGCGGTGCAGGTGCACGTCGTGCCGGGCCCAGCGCTCGCGGAACTCCTCGCTGCGGGTGGACAGCTCGCCGACCAGGTCGTGCACCGCCTTGTCGTGCGGGTCGCGACCCGCGACTCCGCGCAGGATGCCGACCGTGTCCTTCGCGGCCTTCTCCCAGTCGACCCAGTAGTCGTGGGCGGCGGGGTCCAGGAAGGCGAACCGCGCGTGGTTGGCGGGGCGGCCCTCGACGTGGGACGGCCCGGTGAACAGCGGCGCGTAGAGCGCCCGGCCGAGCGCGTTGGTCGCGAGGATGTCGAGCCGGTCGTTCCGCACCACGGCGGGCGCCCCGGTCATCGCGTCGAGCATCACCTGGACGCTCGGCGGCACGGGCGGCGTGGGCCGGCGGCGGGCGCGGGTGGTGCGGGGGCCGGCGGCGCGGGCGAGGTCGTGCAGGTGCAGGGTCTCGGCCTCGTCGAGCTGCAGCGCCCGGGCGATCGCGCCCAGCACCGACTCGGAGACACCCGACAGGTTCCCGCGCTCGAGGCGCACGTAGTAGTCGGAGGACACCCCGGCCAGCATCGCGACCTCCTCGCGGCGCAGCCCGGCGACGCGGCGGTTCGACCCGTAGGCGGTGAGCCCGGCCTGGGCGGGCGTGATCCGCGCCCGGCGGGACGCCAGGAAGTCACGCACCTCGTCGCGGTTGTCCATGCCTCGACGGTACGTCCGGCGCCGCGCGGCTGGCAGGTCCTGCCAGTACCCGTCACGGCGGGGCCTCCCGGGTGCGACGGCGCGGGTGTCTGCTGGGACAGTGCGCCGCGGTCCGCGCGGCGCCGGAGCGCACCGAGGAGACCTGCGTGGAGATCCGCACCCAGGAGCCGACGACCGCCGGCCCGTCCGCCCTGTTCACCGGCGACGTCTGGTTCGACGTCCTCGCCGCCCCGCCCGCCCCGTCGCGGCTGCGGGTCAACGTGGTCCGGTTCGCGCCCGGCGCCCGCACGCACTGGCACAGCCACGCCGCGGGGCAGTCGCTGCGCGTGACCCAGGGCGTCGCCCGCGTCGGGACCCGCGACGGGCGCGTGGTCGAGGCGCTGCCGGGTCAGACCGTCTGGTGCCCGCCGGGCGAGGAGCACTGGCACGGCGCCGGCCCCGACGCCTTCATGGAGCACCTGGCGATGTGGGAGACCACCGACGCGCGGGACGGCTCGGAGACCACGTGGGCCGAGCCGGTCGACGACGCGCAGTACGCCGGGGGCGAGCCGCGATGAGCGGCTGGACCGCCGAGGAGCTCGACCGGGTGGGACGGGCGGAGGAGCTGCGGCTCGCGTCCTCCCGGCCGGACGGCACGCTCCGGCCGGCCGTGACGATCTGGGTGGTGCGGGTCGGCGACGACCTCGTGGTCCGCTCGGCGTACGGCCCGGGGAACGGCTGGTTCCGCCGTGCGCAGGCGTCCGGGCGCGGCCGCGTCGAGGCCGGCGGCGTGACCCGGGACGTGCGGTTCGTGGCCGCCGACCCGGCCGCGCACGACGCCGTCGACGCGGCGTACCACGCGAAGTACGACCGGTTCGGGCCGCGGATCGTCGGGTCCGTCGTGGGTCCGCAGGTCGTGGACGTGACGCTGCGGCTGGTGCCGGAGGACGCCTGACACGGCTCGGGGCGCCGTGTGCGCCGGTGCGCTCAGGGCCGGGGCTCGACCACGCGCACCATGCCCGTCATGTCGCCGACCTCGAACCCCGCCGCCCGGTAGAGCGCACTGCCCTCGGCCGTCGCGAACAGCGTGACGAACGCCGGCGCCGGCGCGCGCCGGGCGATCAGGTCCAGCACCCGTGCGACCAGCGCCCGCCCGAGGCCCTGCCCCTGCCGGCCGGGCAGCACGACGACGTCCTGGACCATGAAGTACTTCACGCCGTCGCCGACGACCCGCGCCATGCCGACGGTCTCGCCGTCGGCGGCCACGGCCACGACGCCCAGGGTCGAGCCGGCGAGCGACGCGGGCTGGGACGGCCAGTCGAACGCGTGGGCCCAGCCGACGGCCTCGGCCAGGCGGCGGTGCTCGTGCGGGGTGGGGAGGCGGTCCTCGAGCGTGACGGCGGCGGGCATGGGGCCCATGCTCGCGCGGGACGGTCGCACCTGGGTGCGCCGCGTGTCGCGCGAAGCGCCGCCGGGTAGGTGCTCGCTCCGGGGAGGCCCGTCCGCCCGGGCGCCGCGTGCCTAGGCTGGCCGGGTGACCGCGCTGCACGAGATGACCGCCCTGGCCCTCCGTGACCTGCTGGGGTCCGGCGAGCTCGACCCCGCCGACCTCGCCGAGCACTACCTGGCCCGCATCGCGGACCGCGACCCCGGGCTGGGCGCCTTCTCGACGGTCACGCCGGACCTCGCCCGGGAGCGCGCCGCCGCCCTGCGCCGCGACGGCCGCCCCGGACCGGACGCCCCGCTCTGGGGACTGCCCACGGCCGACAAGGACCTCACCGACCGGGCCGGCGTACCGACCGGCTACGGCTCGCGGGCGTTCGCCGGGCCCTACCGGTACGTGCCCGAGGTCAGCAGCGACATCACCCGGGTGCTCGACGACGCCGGCATCGTGTCGCTCGGCAAGACCGCGGCGCCCGAGCTCGGGTTCCCCTCGTACACCGAGACCCTCGTCGGCCCGCCCGCCCGGAACCCCTGGGACCCCTCGCGCGGGTCGGGCGGGTCGAGCGGCGGGGCGGCCGTCGCGGTGGCCGCCGGGCTGCTCCCGGTCGCGCCGGGGTCCGACGGCGGCGGTTCGGTCCGCATCCCCGCCGCGGCCTGCGGGCTCGTCGGGCTGAAGACCACCCGCGGGCTGCTGCCGGCCGGCGGTGGCGTGGAGTCGCTCGGCGGGCTGGTCGTGCACGGGCCGATCGCCCGGACCACCGCGGACGCCGCGCTGCTGCTCGAGGGCATGCTGCCGCGGCGCGCGGACGGGACCGCCGACCACCCGCGGACGCTGCGCACGGCCGCCGGTCAGCGGGGTTCCTACCTCGACGCCGCCCAGCAGGGGCGGACACCGGGCGGGCGCGCGGCCTTCCGGATCGGCGTCAGCACGTTCAGCGCGTGGGAGGGGGCGTACGACATCGTCCTCGGCCCCGAGGCGCGGGCCGCGCTCGACGCCGGGTCCGCCGCGCTCGACGGCCTCGGCCACGCCGTCGTCGACACCGGCACCTGGGAGCCCGACCCCGCGTACGCGCCGGCGTTCCGGACCCTGTGGATGGCCGGCGCCGCCGCCGTGCCGATCGACGACCCCGAGCGGCTGGCGCTGCTGGAGCCGCTGACGCAGTGGCTGATCGAGCGCGGCCGGGCGGTCCCCGCGCGGCAGCTCGTCGAGGCCGTCGGGGCGCTCGCGGCGTTCGAGCGGACCATGGTCGCCCGGGTCGAGGAGTACGACGCGGTGCTGCTGCCCGCCATGGCGCTCACCCCGCGGCCGCTCGGCTGGTACGACGCCGAGGACCCGGAGCGGAACTTCGCCCAGCAGTGCGAGTACACGCCGTACACGTCGATGCTCAACGTGTGCGGCCTGCCCGCGATCACCGTGCCGACCCACTGGACCGAGCCCGACGCCGGCGCCCCCGCGGGGCTGCCGATGGGCGTGCAGCTCGTCGGCCGGCCCGGCGGTGAGCACGTGCTGCTGGCCCTCGCGGCGCAGCTGGAGGAGCGGCTGCGGTGGCCGGATCGGCGGCCGCCGGTCTGGTGACGCGGCGCGGTCAGCACGGTGCTCCCTAGCATCGTCCGCATGACGACCGACTACTTCGCCGACGACCCACGCACCAACCTCGAGCGGATGCTCGCGGGCGACCTGTACGTCGCCGACGAGGAGATCGAGGACCTCACCCGCCGGTCAGCGCGGCTGACCGAGGCCTACGGCCGGGTCGCGCTCCTCGACGACGCGGCGGCCCGCGCGATCCTCACCGACCTGCTCGGCACCCTGGGCGAGGGCTCGGGCATCCGCCCGCCGCTCCACGTCGACCTCGGCACGAACATCCACGTCGGCGCCCGCACCTTCGTGAACTTCAACCTCACGGCCCTCGACGTCGCGCCGATCCACATCGGCGACGACTGCATGATCGGCCCGAACGTGCAGCTGCTGACCCCGATCCACCCGATCGAGCCGCAGCCCCGCAAGGACAAGCTCGAGGGGTCGAAGCCGATCACGATCGGCGACAACGTCTGGCTCGGGGGCGGCGTCATCGTGTGCCCGGGCGTCACGATCGGGGACAACTCCGTCATCGGCGCGGGGTCGGTCGTCACCCGGGACATCCCGGCGAACGTCGTCGCGGTCGGGAACCCCGCGCGGGTCGTCCGGGAGGACATCGACCGCTGACCCGGCCGGACGCGGGGCGAGCGGTGACCGGCCCCGTGAGGGAGACGGACGCGAGCACCGGCGCCGACGCGGAGGCGGACGGCAGGAGCGGCCGCGCCGCGGAGACGGACGGCAGGACCGGCGCCGTCGCGGAGGCCGAGTGCAAGAGCAGCCGCGTCGCGGAGGCGGGCGGCCTGGACCGGCCCGGTCAGCTCGCGCGGCGCAGCTGGGCGTACGTCGCGGACATCCGCTCGAACTCGTCCCGGGTCAGGCCCATCGCCTCGATGAGCTCGGCCTCGAGCCGGTCGTAGGCGTCCTGCTCCGCGAGCGTGCACGGCGGCGGCGTCGCCGAGAACCGCGCGTGGATCTCCCGGAGTCGCTCGTGGTCGATGGCCCGCCTGCTCATGTCCCGAACCGTACGACCCACCACTGACACGCCCCTGTGCGCGGGCCATGGCGAGCGCACGCACGCTCGGGGAGCGGCCGAGGGGCCCGGACACGCTGGATGCGGGCCCGCTGGACAGGAAGCGGACACGCTCGACCTTGGGCGGGACGCCTGGCCTGGGGCGGGCATGCCCGGATGGGCGCGGGCACGCCCGGATGGGTGCGGGCACGCCCGGATGGGTGCGGCGCGGCAGGGTCGGCCTGGGCAGCAGCCCGAGGCGCGGCAGGGTCGGCCTGGGCAGCAGCCCGAGGTGCGGCACGCCACTGGGGAGGGGCGCGCTCGTACGGGGACGGATGCGTCGGAGCGACCGACTCGCTGGGCTCAGAACGGGGGTGGCGCGTCATAGGGGTCGGCGGTCGCGTCGTGGCACTGCCCGGTGCCGGGACGGGTGAGGTATCGGTGTCCGGTGGGGGTGATCCACTCGTAGAGCCCGGGTTCGATCTGCCGCAGCCGGAACCCGCCGTCGGTCTTGAGCCGGTGGTGCCGGTGGCAGACCGGTCCGAGGTTGTCGGCGTCGGTGCGGCCCAGGGGCGCGTCGGGGTCACCGCCGGGTTGGGGGTGGAACTCCTGGGTGTGGTCGAGCTCGCATGCGCAGGCGGGGACCCTGCAGCCGGGTGCGGCGCACGTTCCGTCGCGGGCGCGGACGAGTTCGGCCAGGGCGGCGGATGGTCGGTATCGCTCGCGGCCGACGTCCAGGACCCGGGCGGTGAGCGGGTCGGTGACGACTCGCTGCCAGACCCCGCCGATCGCCAGGGCCCGGGCCTGGACGGCGTCGATGGGGCCGTGGCCGTCGAGGTGGGCGGGCTGGTCGTCCAGGCCGAGCAGGGTGGACGCCGGGATGGTGATGCGGACCTCGGCGCCGGGGCGGCCGGAGCAGCGGGTGCAGCCGCGGCGCGCGGGAGCGGGCGCGGGGGTCGTCGCGACGGTGCTCGGCGCAGCGGCTGGTGCAGAGGCATCTGTCGGCGCGCCCGGCGCGGCGGTTTCGCTCGGCGCGCCCGGCGCGACGGCGTCGGTCGGAGCGCCAGGCACCGCGGCTCCGGTACCGGTCTTGGTCGCCGTCGCGGGCGCGGTCTTCGTCTCCGTCGCAGTCTCGGTCGAGGTGGCGGGCGGCCCGGCCAGCACGCGGGGGTCATCCGAGCCGGGCACCGAGTGTGCACCTGAGTCGCCGAGCGGGATGAGCGTCGCGATCGGGATCGGCTCCACCGGGCGGGTGAGCAGCGCACCGTCCCGGTCGGTCATGGTCGCCCCGTTCCACGACCGTCGCGGCTCCGGCGGCACCGGCAGGCCCGGGGACAGACGGACCTCGAACGCCGGACCGTCCGACGCGGGGACGTCCCCGACCACCAGGTCGCGCAGACCATCCGCGCGCAGCTGGTCCAGGGTCCGGTCGTCACCCAGCGCCTTCGCGGTCTTCGCGGCGTGGGTCAGGACCCCGTCGACCCGGAGCGCGTCCGCCGCGTCGAGGACCAGCCACATCGAGGCGATGCCGTCCGGCTGCGGGCGCGGGTGGGAGACCCTCCTGGTGCAGCGGGCCCGCTCGCGGCGTGCGGCGGCGCCCTCGGGGTCGACCAGCCGGATCTCCCGTTCGACGCGCTGGCGAAGCTCGGCGACCGAGCACTGGTCGGCGTCGGGCAGCACTGCGTCCTCCACCGCGTGCGCGACCTGGAAGGACAGGTCCGCCAACCCGGCGGTCAGGACCTGGGCCTTGCCGGCGTCGAGGTGCCCGACCTCGAGGGCCTCCCGGGTGGCGCCGAGCATCCCGTCGAGCACCAGCGCCCGGTGCACGGTCTTCATCGCAGTGACCCGTGGCCACCCCAGCCGCATCGCCAGCTCGTCCCCGGCCACGCAGGTCTGCGTCGGCGGGGCACCGGCCAGCGGGGACCACTCGGGCTCATCTCGTCCCGGGAGGCGAGCTCGGCGATCATGGCCAGCTTGCGGGCGTGCTGATGACTCTCGACCCGGTCCTGCGCGGCGATCACCTCGACCAGCACCATCGAGGACAGCACCTGCAGGTCCAGCCCTCGCAGCCAGGCGTCCAGCTCGGGCCCCGGCGGGCACGCGGCGATCGCCTCGATCTGCCGCTGCTCACCCGTCCGAGGCACCCCACCGGCCGCCACCACGGGGTCCGGGCCGAAGTCCGTCAGGCACGTCCCGTCGGGCCCGTAGACCGGCAGCACCACGGCGGCGACCGGGTCGCCGTCGGGGTGTTCCTGCAGGTCAGATGCCATGGAACGACACTACCGACGCCCACCGACACGACCCCGGCGACCGACGCCCGCCTGGGGACGAGGCACGACCACGGCACCTGTGGACGACTCGTCGCCCGCACGACGGGCCCCGGCTCAGCGGCCGGTGAGGTGTGCCAGCAGCCGGTCCAGGAACTCCGCCTGGGCGGTCACGACGAGCTCCCGAGCCTCCGGCACCGGCACCCACCGCAGCTCGTCGAGCTCCGGGAACGTCACCGTGCGCCCGCTGCGCGGCGGCCAGTCGACCGTCACCTGGCTCACCGGTCCGCGCGGGGCGTCGAGGTCGAGGGTGGCGGCCCGCGCCCACACCCGGACCACCTTCCCCGCGCGCTGCCGGACCTCGCCGAGGTCGACGTCCTCCCCGTCGGGCGCGGGGACGCCGACCTCCTCGGCGAACTCCCGCAGCGCGGTGGTGTGCGGGTCCTCGCCGTCCAGCGGCTCGCCCTTGGGGACGGTCCAGCCGTGCGGCTTCCGCGCCCAGAACGGGCCGCCCATGTGCCCGAGCAGGACCTCGGGCGCGCCGGGGCCCCCGGCGCCCGGCCGGTGCAGCAGCAACCCCGCGCTCGTGCGGGCGGCAGCGGCGGCGGCCACGCTCAGGACTCCGGGAGCAGGACCTCGACGCCGGCCTCGTCCAGCGCCGTGCGCAGTTCGGCGGGCGGCGGGGCGTCGGTGACGAGGTAGTCCGCCCGGCCGAGCTCGGCGATCTGCGCGAACAGCCGCCGGCTGAACTTGGACGAGTCGGCGAGCACGGCGACCCGGTCGGCGCGGTCCATCATGTCGCCCATCATCGAGGCCTCGACCAGGTTGCTCGTCGAGTAGCCGACGTCGGCGGAGACGGCCCCGACGCCGATGAGCGCGAGGTCGCACCGGATGTCGACCTCGGGCTGGTGGGTCCACGCGGGCAGCCGCACCGGCCCGAGCGTGGCCTGGTCGGTGATCCGCACGCTGCCCCCGAACACGTAGAGGTCGCGGTACGCGGACGGGGCCAGCTCGGTGGCGCCGCGCAGGCTGTTGGTGGCGACGGTCAGGTCGCGTCGCTCGGCGAGCGCCCGGATGAGGGCGAGCGTCGTGGTGCCGGCGTTGACGATGATCGCCTGCCCGTCCCGCACCAGCGCGGCCGCCCGGGCGCCGATCCGCTCCTTGGCCTGCGTCTGCATGCGCATCCGCACGTCGAGCTCGGTGTTGGGGCGCGGGGCGGTGCTGAGACCGACGGCGCCGCCGTGGGTGCGGACGAGCACGCCGTCGGCGTCGAGCTGGTCGAGGTCGCGGCGGATCGTGTCCGCGGACACGTCGAACCGGTCGGCGAGCTGCGCGACGGTGACCTCGCCGGTCTCGGTCACGTACGCGGCGAGCTCGGCCTTGCGCCCTGCCGGGAGGCGGCGCGGTGCGGTGTCGGAGGACGACATGCAGAAACTTCTAGCACAAAACCGCGTGCTCTCGCAGGAAGTCGCGGATACCTACCGCATGGTCGCGCATCGTGCCGTCGCGGCTGCTCGCGACCGGTTTGCCCCGCGATCGCCCGGTACGACGGGCATGACCGTGGGACGGTGTCGTCAGGTCTCGGTGCGATAACGCGCGGGGATCCGCCCTTGACGACCGCAGAGACCCGCACTAGCGTGCTCAAACACGCAGAGAAGCGCACTCAGCCGCACAAAGCGGCATCCCGGAGGGAGAGTCATGAGCAACGGAGCTCGGATGCGGTACCTCAGTGCCGCGGCCATCGCCGGGGCCTCGGCCCTGGTCCTGACCGCGTGCGGCAGCGGTGGCGACGCCGCGGTCGGTGGCGGGTCGGAGGGCGGTCACGTCACGCTCGAGTTCGCGCAGTGGTGGGAGCCCGAGCTGCCCGACGGCGCGTTCCGCGAGCTGATGGACAAGTTCGAGGACGAGAACCCCGGCATCACCGTCGAGCTGCTGAGCGGCCCGTACGCGTCGACCAAGGAGCAGGTCCTCGCCGGCGCCGCGGCCGGCACGATGTCGGACGTGGTCGGCCTGGACGGCGCCTGGGTCAACGACTTCGCGAAGCAGGGCGCGATCGCCGACCTGTCCGCCCTGATGGCGGACGACGGGTTCGACGACGGACAGCTCGTCAGCCAGGTCCAGGTGGACGGCTCGACCTACATGATCCCGGTCGTGAACTTCGTGTACCCGATGTTCACGAACGACGACCTGCTCGCCCAGGCCGGCGTGGACGCGCCGCCGAGCACCCGCACCGAGTTCCAGGACGCGGCCGAGGGCATCACCGCCCTGGGGGACAACACGTACGGCTGGGTGCTGCCGCTGTCGCTGGAGGCCCCGAACGGCGTGCAGAACGACGTCATGTCGTGGGTCTGGGCGTCGGGCGGCTCGATGCTCGACGACGGCCAGCCCGCGCTGGCCGACAACCCCGACGTCGAGAGCGGTGTGCAGTTCGTCGCCGACCTCTGGGACGCGGGGGTCGTCGCGCCGGGCTCCTTCACGATGAAGGAGCAGGACAAGGTCGAGGAGTTCACGAACGGCCGGGTCGGCATGATGATCGACTCCCTGGCCCACGTGACCACGATCCAGGAGGCCAACCCCGACCTGCAGTTCTCGATCTCCGCGATCCCGGCCGAGGACGGGTACACGGGTGAGCGCGGCATCCCCTACGCCTCGTGGGGCATCGGCGTCGCCGAGAACTCGGAGCACAAGGCCGAGGCGATGAAGCTGGTCGAGTTCCTCATGAGCGAGGAGACCAACGCGGAGCTGTCGTCGATCGCGAACGCGTTCCCGGGCAACACGGAGTCCGTGCCGGACTTCGTCGAGGACAACGAGCTGTTCGCGACGGCGTTCGAGATCTACCAGGACGGCTACCCGGCCAACGAGTTCACCGGCCTGCCCGTCGCCGAGGAGCTGATGCGGCAGCTCGGCGAGCAGCTGCAGAAGAGCCTGAACGGCGACCAGAGCGTCGACGACGCGCTCGCCGCTGCGCAGGAGCAGTGGGAGAGCGAGTTCTGACCGACCCCCGAGCGACCGCGCCGGGCGGGGACCCCTGAACCCGCCCGGCGTGGTCCCCCCGGTCAAGGAGGACCGAGAGTGTTCACCTCGCACGTCGAGCGGCCCGTGGTCGCTCCCACCGCCGGCGGCTCGCCGGGGCCGGACCGCGCGGCCCCGGCCGAGCAGCCGCCCGCCCGCTCCGGCTGGGACCGGCTGAAGCGTCGGCTCACGCCCTACGGGTTCCTGACGCCGACCGGCGTCCTGATGGCGATCCTCATGCTCACGCCGATCGTCATGGTGATCTGGTACTCGCTGCTGGACGGCGTGATCACGACCAAGAACTCGGCGTTCGTCGGGTTCGCCAACTACGCCGAGGTGCTCACCGACCCGGTGTTCTTCACCGCGGTCCGCAACACCCTCGTGTTCACCGTCTCCAGCGTGGTGGCGCACTTCGCGATCGGCCTCGGCTTCGCGATGCTGCTCAACACCCCGCTGCTGAGCCACCGCACCAAGGCCTTCTTCCGCGTGATCTACGTCCTGCCGTGGCTGTTCACGGTGGCGATCATCGCGGTGCTCTGGCGGCTGCTGCTCAACCCGAACGGCGTCGTCAACTACCTGCTCGGCTCGCTCGGGATCACAGGCGGCCAGACCGAGTGGCTGGCCGACCCGAGCACCGCGCTCGCCGCGGTGACGTTCATCAACATCTGGTCCGGCTACCCGTTCTTCATGATCAGCCTGCTGGCCGGCCTGCAGGGCATCCCGAAGGACCTGTACGAGGCCGCCCGGGTGGACGGGGCCACGCCGTTCCAGCAGTTCCGGAACGTCACCCTCCCGCAGCTGCGCCCGATCATCATCTCGATGGCGCTGCTGGACTTCATCTGGACCACGCAGCAGTTCGCGCTGATCTGGATGACCACGGGCGGCGGGCCGATCAACGCGACCGAGATGCTCAGCACCTTCACCTACAAGCTCGCGTTCAGCCGCTACGAGTTCTCGGTGGCGTCCGCGTCCGCGGTGGTCGTGCTGCTGCTGTCGATGGTCCTCGCATTCTTCTACGTCCGGCACCAGAAGGCGCGTGACTGACATGGCGACCCTGACCCCGACCCCCGTCCGCACCGGCTCGGGCGAGCTGCGCCGCCCGCCCGCCAAGACCGGCCAGAAGGCGCTGGTGCTCCTCGCGCTGACGCTCGGCGCGCTGTTCGCCGGCCTGCCGGTGCTCTGGATGCTGTCGAGCTCGTTCAAGGCGAACCCGGAGATCTTCGCGTCCCCGCCGCGGCTGATCACCGAGGGGTTCTCGTTCGACGCCTACACGTCGATCCTCACGGACCCGGTCAAGCTCCGGTTCTTCGGGAACTCCTACCTCGTGGCAGGCGCGGTGACGCTGCTGACGCTGCTCGTCGCGGTGCTCGCGGCCTACGCGTTCAGCCGCTACGAGTTCCGCGGCAAGAAGGTCATCAACGTCGTGATCGTCAGCGTCCAGGCAGTTCCGCCCATCACGCTGCTGATCCCGTACTTCGGCCTGGTGGTGGCGCTGCGGCTCTACAACACCTACCCCGGCCTGATCCTCACGTACATGGTGTTCACGCTGCCCTACGCGATCATCATGATGACCGGCTACTTCAACACCTTGCCGCGGGAGCTCGACGAGGCCGTCAAGGTCGACGGCGCCGGGCCGCTCACCGCCCTGTGGCGCATCCTCGTCCCCATCTCGGTGCCCGGCCTGGTCTCCGTCGGGATCTACACCTTCATGATCGCGTGGAACGAGTTCCTGTTCGCGCTGACGCTCACCCGCACCGAGGACATGCGGACCGTCCCGATCGGCATCCAGCTCCTCATGGGCCAGCACTCGTACAACTGGAACGAGATGATGGCGATGAGCATTCTCGGGTGCATTCCCGTCCTCATTCTCTTCCTGTTCTTCCAGCGGTACTTCATCGGTGGGATGACTGCAGGGGCGGTCAAGGTCTGACGACCTCGGCCACGGCACGGCAACGACGCACGACCCGACACGAAAGAGGAGTCACCCCATGTTGATGAACGGCGCGGACCTGCTGGCCGTCGCGAACGAGCACAGCTTCGCGGTGCCGGCGTTCAACATCAGCGACTACGCGATGTTCAACGGCATCGTCGACGTCTCGGAGCAGCGGCGCGCGCCGCTGATCGTGGCGATCCACCCCGACGAGGTCAGCCACATCGGCCACGACGTCCTGCCCGCGCTGATCCAGCGGGCGCACAAGGCGACCGTGCCGGTGACGATCCACTGGGACCACGGCGGCACCTACGAGCAGATGCTCCGGGCGTTCCAGATCGGCTTCACCTCGGTGATGATCGACGGCTCGATGCTCCCGTACGAGGAGAACGTCGCGCTGACCGCCAAGGTCGTCGAGGCCGCGCACGCCGTGGGCGTCTCGGTCGAGGGCGAGCTCGGCACGATCGGCAAGCTCGACGAGCAGGCCGAGGCGGGTGTCGCGGTGTCGGACATCATCTACACCGACCCGGACCAGGCCGTCGACTTCGTGCGGCGCACCGGCGTCGACAGCCTCGCCGTCGCGATCGGCACGGCGCACGGCCTGTACCCGAAGGGCCTCACCCCGGAGCTCAAGCTGGACCTGCTGACCGAGATCAAGTCCCGGCTGCCCATCCCGCTCGTGCTGCACGGCGGGTCGGGCAACCCGGACGACGAGATCGGCCGCGCGGTGAAGCTCGGCGTGAACAAGATCAACATCTCCAGCGACATCAAGGTCGCGTACCACGACCGGATGCGCGAGGTCCTCGCCGACCTCACCCTGCGCGAGCCGAACACGATCCAGCCGCCGGCCATCGAGGCCATGAACGCCGTCGCTGCGCAGAAGATCGAGCTGTTCGACGCCGCGGGCAAGGCCGACCTGTACTGAGGTCGGCGCCACGGACGCCCCGGTCCGGGTCGGTTCACCCCGGCCCGGACCGGGCTGCACCACCACGAGCAGCGCCGCCGGCGGCTGCTGGCACCGCAGCACCGCACAACCGCACGGACCGCGAAGGAGCGGCAGATGGGCACGCGCTACGTCCTCGGGCTCGGGGGGACCGTCGACTACGAGATCGACTGGGACCCCGCGACGCTGACCCGGCTGGCGGCAGAGTGGGGCCTGCGGGCCGACGAGCTCGACGCCGGGGTGCCGATCCTCAGCGAGCGGGACCTGCTGCGGTCGCTGCTCGGGTTCGTCCGGGACGGTGTCGGGGGGGAGCGGTTCGTGGCGTCCTCGGAGATCGTCGAGGCATTCGCCCGTCGGTTCGAGCGCCGCGTGACCCTGGGCGGCACCTGCGTGCGCGCCGCCATCGCGATGGACCGGGTGCGCGACCTGCCGGCCCTGGTGCACCTCGTCAGCATCGACGACGACGTCCGGCGGCTGCTGCCGGCGTCGACGACCTACCTGTGCTCGGCGGACCGGGACACCACCGACCCGCACCTGATCGTGCAGACCCCGCGGCGTCGCCCGTGCGGGTGGCCGGCGAGGACGTGGTCGCCGCACACCCGAACCGGCTCATCTACGTCAACGACCCGCCGAACCGGGAGCTCGTGCTGCACCCGGGGCTGGGCAGCGCGGTGGCGGACGCCGACGTGACGCTGGTGTCGGGGTTCAACGTGATCCAGGACCGCGCGCTGCTGGTCGACCGGCTCGCGACCGTCGCCGCGGCGCTCGACGGCCGCGCGCCGGGGTCGTTCGCCTACTTCGAGGACGCCGGGTACCACGTGCCCGCCCTGCGCGGCGACGTGCGGGACGCCCTCGCCGGCCGGGTCGACGCCTGGGCGATGAACGAGGACGAGCTGCAGGCCTGGATCGGCCGGTCCGTCGACCTGCTGGACGCGGCGGACGTCGCGAAGGCGCTCGTCGACCTGCGGGCCGCGGTGCCCGCGCGCACCCTCGTCGTGCACACCAAGTACTGGGCCCTGGCGGCCGGGCCGGGCGCCGGGGACCTGCGCGCGGCGCTGCGCGGCGGCATCACGATGGCGAGCACCCGGTACCTGCACGGCGACGACTTCACGGTCGACGACTACGCCGCGACGGGCGCGCGCGAGCCGGGGCCGCTGGGCGCCCGGTTCGCGGCGGAGGTCGAGGCGGTCGCGGGCGCGGCGGCCGGCGCGGTGGCGTGCGAGCCCGCGTACGCGCTGGACGTGCCGCGCCCGACGACGATCGGGCTGGGCGACACCTTCGTGGGCGGGTTCCTCGCGGCCCTGGCGGGCCGGTGACCGCGGTGGGCGGTCCGCCCACCGGGCCGGTCGTGCTGCCGGCGAACCAGCCCGCGGACCGGTTCTACGCGGGAGGCGCGCGGATCGCGGAGTTCCGCGGGCCCACCGGCTCGCCGGCCGGGGGCGACCACGTACCCGAGGACTGGGTCGGCTCGGCGACGACGCTGTTCGGCGAGGACGCGGTCGGGCTGACGGTGCTGCCCGGCGGCACGACGCTCACCGACGCGGTCGCGGCCGACCCCGTCGCCTGGCTCGGCCCGGAGCGCGCGGCCGCGCGCGGGGCCGACGTCGGCCTGCTGGTCAAGCTCCTCGACGCGGGCGAGCGGCTGCCGGTGCACGCGCACCCCGACGTGCCGTTCGCCGCGCGGCACCTGGGGCTCGCCCACGGCAAGACGGAGGCGTGGGTGGCGCTGACCGCCGCGCCGGTGCACCTGGGGTTCCGCCGCGACGTCGGCGCGGCGGAGCTGCGCCGGTGGGTGGACGAGCAGGACACCGCGGCGGTGCTCGAGGCGATGCACGTGCTGGACCTGGAGCCGGGAGACGCGGTCCTGGTCCCGGCGGGGCTGCCGCACGCGATCGGCGCCGGGGCGTTCGTCGTCGAGCTCCAGGAGCCGACCGACCTCTCGATCCTCGTCGAGTGGGCGGGCTTCGCGATCGACGGGGCCGCCGCGGGGCATCTCGGGCTCGGGTTCGACGCGGCCCTCGCGGCGGTCGACCGGCGGGGCCGGTCGGCGACCCAGATCGCCGCGCTGCGGGGCGCCCGGGTCGTCGACAGCGGCGACCTGCTGCCCGCCGCCGCGCCGTTCTTCCGGGTCGAGCGGTGGCGCGGCTCGGGCGAGTGGGACGCGGGATTCGCGGTGGCGGTCGTCGTCGGCGGCGCGGGCGCGCTCGTGCAGCCGGGCGGCACGCGCACGGAGGTGCGTCGCGGGTCGACCGTGCTCGTGCCGTGGTCGGCCGGCGCGCTGCGGCTGGAGGCCGCGCCCGGGGCGGCGCTCGAGGTGCTGCGGTGCCGGCCGCCCGCGGTCGGTTAGCGGCGCGGGATCAGCAGCCGGCCTCGTCGTACGCGCAGAGCAGGCCCCACGCCTCCTGGGCCAGCCCGGTCGCGGTCGCGCGCTCCGTCGCGATGGTGCCCTCGCCGCCCTCGAACCCGACGAGCGTGATCGCCGGCCCGCGCCGGGTGAGCGCCAGGTAGCTGCCCACCGCGTCGTCGATCGAGCCCTCCGCGGACGCGCCGTAGTAGTCGGTCGCGAGGCCCAGGCCCTGCGCGCCGACCTCGACCTGCTCGACCACGTAGGTGGTCGCGCTGACGGAGGCGTACCGGGTGCAGGCGGCGAGCGCGGCGGTCAGCCGGTCGGCCTCGGCCACCGCGGCGTCCGCGTCCGGGAGGAGCACCACCTGGTGCACCCCGACCGGCGACTCCGCCTCGCCCGAGCCCTGCGCGACCGTGCGCATCGCGATCGCCTCCGTCGGCGTGCCCGCGTCGCAGGACTCCGGCAGCCGCCAGTCGACGACGCCCGCCGACTCCTCGCGCGGGCCCTCGGGTCCGGTGCCCTGCCAGGACGTCTCCGGCAGCATGACCTCCGGCGGGACGTCGGTGGCGACCGGCGCGGTCGGGTCGCCGGTCGGGGCCGCCCCGGACGACGTCGGCGCCGGCTCGGCCGCCGTGGTGCTCGGGTCCTGCGTGGTCGGGTCCGCCGAGGTGCAGCCCGCGAGGGCGAGGGCGCACGCGGCGACGGTCAGGGTCCGCGTGGTGGTCCGCATGCCGTCCAGCCAAGCAGCGATGCCGCAGGCCCGCGCGCCGGGGCCGGCTCGCGGGGCCGCGCGGTCAGTCGCGGACGGTGCCCTCGATGCACGTCACGGTGTCGCCGCCGACCCACACCGTGCCCTCGGCGTCCCGCTCGACGTGGACCCGGCCCGCGCGGCCGAGCGCGGTGCCCTGCGCCGCGACGTACCGCTCCGGGGCCCGGCCGGTGCGGATGAGCCACTGCCCGATCGAGGCGTTGAGGCTCCCGGTGACCGGGTCCTCGGTGAGCCCCATGCCCGGGGCGAACCCGCGCACCTCGAACGCCGTCTCGCCGCGCCCTCGGGGTGCGGCCCGACCACGCCGACGTCGACGCCCTCGATCGCGGCCCAGTCCGGGCGCAGGCCGAGGACGCGGTCCGCGGAGTCCAGGAGCAGCACGTGCCACCGCGGGCCGTTGTCGAGGAGGCGGTGGTCGACCACGGCGTCCGCGGGCAGGGCCAGGGCGGCGCGCACGCGGTCCAGGGTCGCCGCGTCGACCGGCGCGTCCTCCCGCGGCGCCGGGGCGGCGAACTGCAGACCGCCCGCGCCGCGGCGCAGGACGACCGGCCCGACGCCGCACTCCTGGACGATCGTGCCGCCGCGCGCCGGCCGGCCGCCCGCGGCGAGCCAGGCGTGGCACGACCCCAGCGTCGGGTGCCCCGCGAACGGCAGCTCGCCGCCGGGCGTGAAGATGCGCAGCCGGTAGTCCGCCGCGGCCGGGTCGGTGGGGCGGAGCAGGAACGTCGTCTCCGACAGGTTCGTCCACCGCGCGAACGCGGCCATCTGGGCGTCGGTGAGGCCGTCGGCGTCGTGCACGACCGCGACGGGGTTGCCGCGGTACGGCTCGGCGGTGAAGACGTCGACCTGGGAGAACGGGCGGGAGGCGGGGTCGTCGGGCATGGGGCCACCGTAGGGCGGGGAGCCGGGGACCGGCCGGTTGGTCACGCGCGCAGACGCACCGGCATCACGAGGCCCACGTCGCCCGGCCGGCCGGCTGGGGAGACGCCCAGCGGGGACCCGTCGTCGTCCAGCGCGAGGGTCAGGTGCTCGGCACGGGCCGCCCGCACGGCGTCGAGCAGGAACGTCCGGCAGAACGCGTGCGCGTCCCGGGGGCCCGGCGCGTCGATCCGCACGCGGCCGCCGCCCAGCCGCAGCACGACCAGGTCGTCCGCCTCGGCCGCCGCGGCGACCAGGGACCTCGTCGCGACCCCCGCCGTGGTCGTACCGGTCCGGAGGACCCGCTCGTAGTCGGGGTAGGCGCCGTCGGCGGGGTCGCCGGGCACGCCGAGCAGGTCGAGCGATCGGGCGCCGAGCACGACCTGCCCGGTGGGCGGCGGTGCGGCGGCGGCGAGCCGGTCGAGGTGGTCGAGCGTGGCGACGACCCGCACCTCGGGGCCCGAGGGCTCCCGCACGGGAACCGTCGCGACCGCGAGCCGGAACCGGTCACAGCCGACGACGCGCAGGGTGGCGCCGTCGAGGTGCAGGAGGACACCCGCGAGCGCGGGCCACGCGGGGTCGGCCCCCACGGCGTGCCGGACCGCCGCGACGGCCGCAAGCAGGTCGGCGGTGCCGAGCGTGCCCCGGCCCGGCTCGGCGAGCAGGTCCGCGGCAGCGTCGAGGTGCGCACCCGCGGCCGCGAGGTCGTCCTCCAGGCGGCGCCGGTGCCGGGCCAGCAGGTCGGTGGCGTCGTGCGGGGCGGCGAGGACGGCGACCAGGTCCGCGACCGGCAGCCCGGCCTGACGAAGGCGAGCGAGCAGGCGGGCGGTGTGCTGCTGTGCCGCGGTGTACCACCGGTAGCCGGTCGCCGGGTCGACGTGCGCGGGCCGGAGCACGTCGGCGGCGTCGTAGTACCGCAGGGCGCTCACGGGCAGGCCGCTCGCCCGCGCGAGCGCCCCGATGCTGAGCAGGTCGTCGGTCACGTGCCCGCTGTGGGCCCTCGACCTGCTCGAGGGTCAAGTGCCGGGGCCGCCGTCGCTGCGCGGGGGTCGTCGTACGGCTCCGGCGCCGGCGGGGCCGGGCGGCGTGCCCAGGCGGCGCAGGCGAGCAGGCCGCCGCCGGTCGCCGCGAGGGCCGCCGCCGGCGAGGCGTGCTCGGCCAGGGCCCCGAGCATCGCGTTCGTGATCATGACCGGCACGATCTGCGCGAACCCGACCAGCGCCTGGACGCGGGCGAGGTGCGTGCGGGGCGCGGTCCCGAGCACCAGCGGGGCCAGCCGGGCGACGAACACGCCCTGCCCGACGCCGAGGACCAGCGCGCCGACGCCGGCGACGACGGTGGCCGCGGGCGTCGCGAGCACCGCCGAACCGGCGAGGGCGAGAGCCCCCGCGGCGGAGGCGGCGAGGCCGCGGACGGCGGAGAGCGCCGACCCGGTCGCGCGGCGGCGCGTGAGCAGCAGCGCCGCGGCGATCGCTCCGATCCCGGCGGCCCCCGCGACCGCCCCGGTCGTGCCGGCGCCCCAGCCCGAGGCGCGGCCCTGGAGCGGGATGAGCAGGGACGGCACCGGGAGCATGAGGGCTGCGCCCGCCCCGGTCAGGACCAGCGCGGGGACGAGACCCGGGGTCCGTGCGGCGACGCGGACCCCGTCGGCGAGGTCGAGCCGCGGGCGTCGAGCCGCGCCCGGCCCCGGGACGTCGTCCGCCGTCCCGGTGAGCTCCCGGACCGCGACGAGGACGCCGAGCGACACGGCGAGCGCCGCGGCGTCTCCCCACGCCACGACAGGCAGCGACGCGGCGGCGACGACGACGCCGCCGAGCGGGGCAGCCGCCGTCGCGACGGCCTGGTTGGCGCCCTGGCGGGCGGCGAGCGCGCGGGTGAGGAGGTCGTCCGGGACCAGGCGCCGCGGCATCGAGCCCGAGGCGGGGAGGCAGAAGGCGGTGACGGTGCCGAGCGCCAGCGACGCGGCGAGCAGCAGCCAGGGTGGCGTGCCGTACCGCGCGAGCGCCACCGCGAGCCCGGCGGCCAGGACCACCAGCGTCGCCTCGCCGGCGATCAGGATGCGCCGCGCCCCGAACCGGTCCGCGACCGCCCCGCCGAGCAGGAGCAGCACGAGGCGCGGCAGCCCGCTCAGCGTGAGCACGAGCGCGGCGGTCGTCCCGCCGTGCCCGGCCGCGGCCCAGCCGAGCCCGAAGGCGAGGACGGCGTCGCCGAGGCGACCGACGGTGACGCCGCCGAGCCAGACGAGGAACGAGCGGGGGAGCGCCGGGGTGGGCGCGGGGGTCGCGGGCACGGCTGCACGCTCACGCCTCGACCGGCTCGAGGGTCAAACCCTCGCCCGGCGGACCCTCCGGTCGCGGCGCGCATCGCCGGTCGACGACGTCGAGCGCGCGTCGTCCCTCTGCTCGTCCGCGACTCCTCAGCCCCCGTACGGCGGGAGCCCCGCCGGAGGCTGGCGCGGGACGGCGCCCGGGGGGACGCCCGGAGCCGGGTCGGGGGTCCACGCGAGCGGCGTGCGCGGTGCCCCGTCGGTCGGCCAGGCGGCGGGGGCGTCGGGGGCCGCGGGGCCGCCCGTGCCGCCCGGCGGGTACCAGCCGGCGACCGCCGCGGCGGACCGCGACCGCCGGCGGCGCACGAGCAGCACCACGAGCACCACGGCGCCAGCGAGGAGCAGCAGCCCGGCCCCGCCCGCGACCGCGAGCCCGAGCCACGGGGCGCCGGCCTCCGACGCGACGGCCTGCAGCACGAGGTCCTGCGTGCCGTCGCCGGTCCACGAGACGGTGCGGGGGTCGTCCGGGTCGACCTGGCCGTTGGTCTCCTCGACGTCGCCGGGGAAGGTGAACGCGATCCGGATGTCGGCCCGCACGGACATGCCCAGGTCGGTGCCGCCCGTCGACGCGGGCAGCGTGCCGTCGAGCGTGTAGCGACCGTCGGCGTGCGCGAGCGTCATGCCCTCGCCGTTGAACACCGCGAACGGCACGGCGTCGAACACGTACCGGCGCCCGACGGCGTCCTCGTCCTCGTAGGGCTCCTCGCGGACCTGGCCCCCGCCGTCCTCGCCGAGCAGCCCGCCCGGGCCGTCCGCCCCGGTGCCGAGCAGCTCGTCGACGTCCTGGCCGGTCATCTCGAGCACCGACCGGTCGACCGCGACGACGTACGAGCCGGAGACGGTGTCGTCCTCGCCGACCTCCACCCGCATGTCGAACCGGAAGCAGCCGGACAGGGTCGCGACCGCGAGCAGGGCGACGGCGAGCGCGCGGATCGGGCGGGTCGTCATGCCTCACCCATCGGCGGGCCGTGAAGGGCCCTTGACGGGCGTCGCCCGATCGGCGCACAGCGGTTGCGCGGACCGGGCGACGGCCGCGGGGCCGGCGGTTCAGTCGGCGATGAACGCCAGGATGTCCTTGATCAGGGCCTCCTGGTACGCGCCGGAGATGCCGTGCGGGGCGCCCGGGTAGACCTTCAGCGTGCCGAGCTTGACCAGGTCGATCGACTTGTACGCCGCCGCCGCGATCGGGACGATCTGGTCGTCGTCGCCGTGCGCGATGAGGATCGGGACGTCCAGGGCCTTGAGGTCCTCGGTGAAGTCGGTCTCCGAGAACACCGCGACGCAGTCGTAGGCGGCCTGCAGCTCGGCGAGCATGCTCTGCCGCCAGAAGTCGTCGCGCAGGCCCTGGCTGATCGTCGAGCCCTCGCGGTTGGCGCCGTAGAACGCCTCGGAGAGGTCCTGGTAGAACTGCGAGCGGTCGCGCAGGACGCCCTCGCGGATGCCGTCGAACGCCTCGATCGGGGTGCCCTCGGGGTTGGTCTCGGACTCCAGCATGACCGGCGGGACGGCGCCCGCGGTGACGACCTTGGTCACCCGGCCCTTGCCGTGCTGCGCGGCGTACCGGACGACCTCGCCGCCGCCGGTGGAGTGCCCGACGACGGTGAGGTCCGTCAGGTCGAGCTGCTCGACGAGCGACGCGAGGTCGCGGGCGTACGTGTCCATGTCGTTGCCGCCGCTGGTGCGGGACGAGCGGCCGTGGCCGCGGCGGTCGTGCGCGATCGCGCGGTAGCCGGCGTCGGCGAGGACCTTGAGCTCGTAGGCCCAGGCCTCGGAGCTCAGCGGCCAGCCGTGGCTCAGCAGGACGGGCTTCCCCTGGCCGTAGTCCTGGTAGAAGATCTCGGCGCCGTCGGGCGTGCTGACGTAGGGCATGGTTCCTCCTCGGTCGGGGTCCGGACCGACCTGCCGCGGGGCACTTGCCCGGGGCGTCCGTCCCCGGTCACGATTGGACCGCGCAGCGCCGCGCGCGGACCAGGAAGAAGTCCGGCAGAACTCGGGGGAGCTCGCCGGCCGGCGGCAGAGGCGGGCGAGGGTGGACCACGACCTGGGAGCGCTCCTGCGCCGGCACCGGCAGGACGCGGACCTGACGATCGAGGACCTGGCCGCCGCCTCGGGGGTGAGCGACCGGGGCATCGGCGACATCGAGCGCGGCGTCAGCCGGGGTCCGCAGCACCGGACGGTCGAGGCGCTCGCGGACGCCCTGCGCCTGCGACCGGACGACCGCTCGGCGCTGCTCCGCCTGGCCCGGGAGGGCCGCCGGCGCCCCGCGGCCGCCGTCCCGCACGCCCTGCCGCTCCCGCGCCGGGTGGCCGACTTCACCGGTCGCGCCCAGGAGCGGGCCGCTCTGGGCCGGGTGCTGCGGGGCGGCGGCCCGGACGCCCCGGCCCCGGTCGCCGTCGTGACCGGACCGCCGGGCTTCGGCAAGACGACGCTCGCGGCGCAGGTGGCGCGCGACCTGCGGGACGACTTCCCCGAGCGCCTCTTCCTGGACCTGCGCGGCGTCGACCACGAGCCCGTGACGCCGGACGCCGCGGTGCGGCGGGTCGCGGAGGCGCTCGCGTCGGGGACCGTCCCGCCCGACCCCGACGAGGCGAGCGCGCACGTCCGCGGGCTGCTCACCGACCGGCGCGTGCTGCTGGTCCTCGACAACGCGGCGTCCGAGGAGCAGGTCCGGCCGCTCGTGCCGGCCGACGGGCCGTCCGCCGTCCTGGTCACCAGCCGGCGCGCGCTCGCGGGCCTCGACGGCGTGCAGCACCGCGCGGTGCTCGGCCGGCTCGCGCCCGGCGACTCGATCGGCCTGCTGGACGCGATCCTGCCCGGGCGGGGGTCCGCCGAGGACCTCGCGCGGCTCGCCCGGCTCTGCGACGACGTCCCGCTGGCGCTGCGGATCGCCGGCAACCGGCTCGCGGCCCGGGCCGGCTGGACGATCGACGGGCTGGTGCGCCGGATGGCCGCCGACGAGCGACGCCTCGACGCCCTCACCGCGGGCGACCTGCGGGTGCGGGCGGCGTTCACCTCCTCCTACGAGCAGCTCGGCCCGGGGGCGCAGCGGCTGTTCCGGCGGCTGGCCCTCGTGGACGCGCCCACCACCGGCGCCGGGCTCGCGGCCGCGCTCGTCGGCGAGTCCGTCTGGCGGACCGAGGACCTGCTCGACGAGCTGGTGGACCTCAGCCTGGTGCAGCACCTGCCCGGCGACCGCTACGGGCTGCACGACCTGCTGCGGCTCTACGCCCGCTCCGAGCTGGAGCACCAGGAGGACGCGGCCGCGCACGACGCGGTGCGCGCCGCGGCCGACGACTGGCTGCTCCGGACGACCGTGCGTGCGGGGTACCGGTTCGAGCCGGACCACGCCCACGAGGGGTCTGCCCCGCCGGGGGAGCGGGACGTCGACCTCCCCGACCAGGAGGCGGCGCAGGCCTGGCTGCGCGCCGAGTCGGCGAGCTGGCTGCCCGCGCTCCGCCGCGCGGCGGCCGCCGGCGCGCACGCGCGGGTCGCGGAGGTGGCGGACGCGCTGCACTGGTTCTCCGACCTGTGGGCGACGTGGGACCGCTGGGCCGAGGTGTTCGACCTGTCGGCCGACGCGGCGACCGCGCTGGGCGACGACCGGCTGGTCGCGGTGCACGAGGGCTACCGCGCGTGGGCGCAGTCGATCTGCCGCGGCGACCTGGTGCGGGCGCGCGCGGCCGCGGACCGCGCGCTGGCCGCGGCCCGGCGGTGCGGGGACACCACCCAGGAGGGCTGGGCGCTCAGCTACCGGTCGTGGATCGCGTCCCAGTCGGGCGACCTCGCGCACGCCGAGCGCGACGCCGGCGCTGCGGTGGACTGCATGCTGGCGGCGGGCGACCACGAGGGCGCGCCGCAGGCGATGCTGTCGCTCGCGAAGGCCCGGCAGCGGCTGGGTCGTCTCGACGAGGCCGCGGCGACCGTGCGCGCGACGATCACCCGCGTCGCCGACCCGCGCACCCGCCCCCGGGCGCAGGTCGCGCCGTTCACGGAGGCCAACGCGCACGTCTACCTCGCCTCGATCCTCGTCGAGGCCGAGCGGTGGGAGGAGGCGCGCGCGGTGGCGTCCGAGGCGCTGCGCCTCGCGGCGCCGCTCGGGGTGCCGCGGATCGTGGCGACGGCGCACCTGGCGCGCGGCCGCGCGCACGCGGCGCTCGGCAACACCGACGCCGCGGTGCTGGACATCGAGATCGCGGTGGCCGCGCGCCGCGAGCTCGGGATCGACGCGCCGCTCGCGGCCGCGGTGGCGGCGCTGGCGGAGGTGCGCGCCGCCGCCGTGGGGGCGCCCGCGACCGGGCCGGGCGCGCCGGACCGCGCGCCGGACCCCGCGCCGGACCGCGCGCCGGACCGCGCGCCGGACCGCGCGCCGGACCGCGCGCCGGACCCCGCGCCGGACCGCGCGCCGGACCTCGCGCCGGACCGCGCGCCGCAGCCGACCGCCGCGGGCTAGGGTGCGGGACATGTCGACGGTGCGTCTCGGGGTCCTCGGTGCTGCTCGCATCCTGCACGACGCGGTGGCCGTGCCCGCCGCGTCCGTCCCGGAGGTCGAGGTGACGGCCATCGCCGCCCGCGACCGGTCCCGGGCGCAGGAGACGGCCGACGCGGAGGGCATCCCGCGGGTGCTCGACGACTACGACGCGCTGCTCGCGGACCCGGACGTCGACGCGGTCTACGTGCCGACCCCGGCGGCGCTGCACGGCGTGTGGGTGCTGCGCGCGATCGCCGCGGGCAAGCACGTGCTGTGCGAGAAGCCGTTCACGGCGAACGCGGCCGAGGCCGAGGACGTCGAGGCCGCCGCCGCGGGGAGCGGGCTGGTCGTGATGGAGGCGTTCCACTCGCAGCACCACCCGTCGTGGGCGCGGCTGCGCGAGCTGCTCGCGGAGGGCGTGATCGGCGACGTGACGTCCGCGGAGGCCGACTTCTGCGTCGAGATCGCCGACCGCGGGGACATCCGGTGGCAGGAGTCGATGGGCGGCGGGGCACTGATGGACCTGGGCGTCTACCCGCTGCGGTTCCTCTCGCACGTCCTGGGTGCGCCGACGGTGCGGTCGGCCGAGGCCGTGGCGGTCGATGGGGTGGACGCGTCGATCGTGGTGCACCTGGACCTGCCGGGCGGGGTCGAGGGGACCGTGCGGGCCAGCATGGTCGCGTCGGAGGACCAGAGCGTGCGGGCCAGGATCGTCGGGACGACCGGGACGATCACCGTGCACAGCCCGTACGGGCCGCAGAACGGCGGCCGCATCGTGGTCGAGCACGCCGACGGGCGGGTCGTCGAGGAGCCCGTCGACCCCACAGCGTCGTACGTGTGGATGCTGCGCTCGTTCGCCGACGCCGTGCTGCGCGGCGGGGACCCGGTGTCGGGGACCGCGCAGGCCGTCGCGGCGATGCGGCTGGTGGACGACGCGTACCGCGCGGCGGGCATGGCGCCGCGGGAGCCGGCGCCGCTGGGCTGACCGCCCGGATCAGGTTGGGCGCTCCGGCAGCGGGTACAGCGCCGGCGCCGCCGGCGGGTCCTCCCCGACGAGGCCGTCGACCGCCTCGCGGTACAGGTCCGCGTGCCCGACGTGCCGCGCGTACTCCTCGACGAGGTCGACCAGCACCCGGCGCACGTTCGGCTGCGCGTCGGGGTCGTCGGACCAGGCGATCGGCCGGTCCAGCCCGCCGTCGGCGACCGCGTCCGCGAGCGACTCCCGGGCCCGCAGCACCGAGTCCCGCCACAGGCCGTAGAGCTGCTCGGGCTCGTCGTCGGCGGCCGAGGTCCACGGCCAGTCGGGGGTGGCGTCCCAGTCGACGCCCTCCCACGGGTCGCCCGGCCGGCGGCCGTTCACCCGCGTGCACAGGTGGAACACCTCGACGAACGCGAGGTGCTTCACCAGCCCCCCGAGCGTGATCGCGGACGGGCCGAGCGTGGCGGACAGCGCCGCGCGGTCCAGGCCGCCGACCTTCCAGGCGAACGTCGCCCGCTGCCGCTCGAGCGAGCCGACCAGCGAGGCGACCTCGTCCCCGGCGACGGGCGGTCCCCACCAGCCGTCCCGGTCGTCCCGCGCGACGTCGTCGGACATGGTGCCTCCCTCGTCGGAGCCGCCGGCGGGCCCGCCGGTGCGGGGGACGCTACGCCGGGCCACCCACACGCCGGGCGCGGGCCTGCACGACGGCGCGCCACGCGACCCCCGCCGCGACGACGGCGGCCCCGCCGGCGACCGACGCGGGCGGCAGCGTCGCGGCGAGCACGACGCACCCGACGGCGCCGAGCACCTGGAGCGCGCGCGGGAACCGCCGGTGCGCGCGGTCCTGGGTCAGCGCGGCCGCGTTCGCGACCAGGTAGTAGAGCAGGACGCCGAACGAGGAGAACCCGACGGCCCCGCGCAGGTCGACGGTGAGCACCAGGACGACGACCACCACGGCGAGCGCGACCTCCGCGCGGTGCGGCACCCGGTACCGGGGGTGCACGGCGGCGAGCGGCCGTGGCAGGTCGCCCTCGCGGGCCATCGCCAGCGTGGTGCGGCTGACCCCGGCGACCAGGGCGAGCAGCGCGCCGAGCGAGGCGGCGACCGCGCCGACGCGGACCACCGCGCCGACCCAGGGCCGGCCCGTCGCGGCGGCGGCGTCGGCCAGCGGCGCGGCGCTCGCGGCCAGGTCGTCCGGGCCGAGCACCGTCAGCAGCGTCACCGCGACCGCGGCGTACACGAGGACCGCGAGACCGAGGGCCAGCTGGATCGCGCGCGGGATCGTCCGGGCGGGGTCCCGCACCTCCTCGCCCATGGTGGCGATCCGCGCGTACCCGGCGAACGCGAAGAACAGCAGCCCCGCCGACCCGAGCACCCCGGACCAGGTCGCGTCGGCGCCGACCGCGACCCGGGCCCACGACGCGTCGCCGCCGGCCAGCCCGGCGAGGACGAGGGTGGCGAGGGCGCCGAGCGCGACCACCACCACGACGCGGGTCAGCAGCGCCGTCCGGGTGATGCCGCGGAGGTTGACGGCGGTGAGGGCCACGACGGCACCGGCCGCGACCGGACGTTGCCAGCCCGGGGGCACGGCGTACGCCGCGAACGTCAGCGCCATCGCCGCGCAGCTCGCGGTCTTGCCGATCACGAAGCACCAGCCCGCGAGGAAGCCCCACCAGGCGCCGAGGCGCTCGCGCCCGTAGACGTACGTGCCGCCGGACGCCGGGTACTGCGCCGCGAGCTGGGCGGAGGACGTCGCGTTCGCGTAGGCCACCACGGCGGCGAGTGCGAGCCCGACCAGCAGCGCGGAGCCGGCGGCCTGCGCCGCGGGCGCGAAGGCGGCGAACACCCCGGCGCCGACCATCGAGCCGAGTCCGATGACGACGGCGTCGCCCAGGCCGAGGCGCCGGACCAGGCCGGTGCTGCCGCTCATGCCGTGCTCCTCCCGGGTGCCGTCGTCGCGGCGCGTGCCCGGCCGTCGCGGGCCAGTGTGGCCGACGGAGGTGTCCGGGCGGTGTACGCCGTGCCCCCGGCGTCCGCGCGCTGGCACAGTGGGGCCGCACGGCGGCCGAGGGGAGGTGGCGCCGGTGGACGCCGACGAGGTGCACCGCGTGCTCGACGCGCTCGCGGCCGCGGGCTGCCGCGCGTGGGTCGCGGGCGGCTGGGGCGTCGACGCCCTCGCCGGGCGGCAGACCCGCCCGCACCGGGACCTGGACCTGGCCGTCGACGCGACCGGCGAGGGCGCCGCGCTCGCGGCGCTGGCCCGGCTCGGCTACGCCGTCGAGACGGACTGGCGCCCGGTGCGGGTCGAGCTCGCCGCCCCGGGCTCCCGCTGGGTCGACCTGCACCCGGCGGCGTTCGACGGCACGGGGCGCGGGACCCAGGCGGGCCTCGACGGGACGACGTTCGACTACCCGCCCGGGTGCCTGGTGACGGGGACGATCGGTGCGCGCGCGGTCGGCTGCCTGTCGGTGGCCCAGCAGGTCGCGTTTCACAGGGGCTACCCGCCGCGGGACGTGGACCGGGCGGACCTGTCGGTGCTGGGACGGCTGCCCGGGGGTGGCGCCGCGCTCTGAGCGCGGGCGGGCGCGAGACGCGCGGAGCCCCGGGTCGGACGTGCGTCCGGCCCGGGGCCTCCGTGGCGGGGTGGGGGCGGCGCGCGGCCGCCGCGGTGTCAGGTCAGCGGACCGACTTGATCCGCGTGATGAAGAAGGCGCCGAGGAGCGCGGCGACGATCGACACCGGGAACACCAGCCCGTAGCCGCCGGTCGCCACGACGAGGGCCGAGGTGATGAGCGGGCCGACGGTCTGGCCGGCGGTGGTCGACAGGTTGAGGATGCCGAGGTCCTTGCCGGCCTCCTCCTCGTTCGGCAGCACGTCGACGTTCAGCGCCTGGTCCACCGACGTGTAGACGCCGTAGCCGAGGCCGGCGATGCCGGCGAACAGGAACATGCCGGCGGGGGTCGGCCAGACCCACGGCATCGCGATACCGACGGCGAACAGCACGCTCGACAGCACCACGGGGAGCTTGCGGCGGCCGATCAGGTCCGAGATCGGGCCGGCGGCCACGGAGCCGACCAGCGACACGACCAGGGTGATGACGGCCATCGTGGCGATGGTGGCCGCGGACTCGGCGGTGGTCTGCCCGACGTGGTCCTGCACGATGTAGAGCTGGTACGCCATGATCATCTGGTACGAGACCAGCATGAACAGGCGGCCCGCGAACGCCAGGTAGAAGTCGGGCGCCTTGCGCGGCGGCCGGAACGACTTGAGCAGCTCGCCGAAGCCGGCGGCGGCCGGAGGCAGGTCGACGGCCGACTTCTCGCGCGGCCAGACGACCAGCGCGATGACCGCCGAGACGGCCATGAGCGCACCGCCGAGGACGAAGCCCGGCAGCGAGTTGGTGATGAACGCGGCGCCGACCAGCGATCCGATCGGGGCGCCGCCGGCCAGGCCGCCGCCGTAGAACGCGGACATGGTGCCGCGGACCTTCCCCGGCACGCGGTCCGCGAGGACGGCGACCGCGGGCGCCAGCATCATGTTCAGGCCGACCATGCTGATGCAGTAGGACAGCGTGATCAGGCCGGGGCTGGTCAGGACGCCGATCGCGAACAGCGAGACGCCGCCGAGGATGCCGCCCCCGAGGATCCACGGGGTGCGGCGGCCGAACCGGCCGCGGGTCCGGTCGGAGAGGTTGCCGAACACGAGGTTCGACACCAGCGACACGATCGCGGTGATCGCGCTGATGGAGCCCAGGAGGGTCTCGGGGGAGTCGACGCCGATGTCGCGCAGGCGCTGCGGGAGCAGCACGGCGGCGACGATCTGCAGGCCGACGATCCAGAGCAGGCCGTACGCGAAGAACCCGGCACCGAAGCGCAGGGTGCGGGCCCGCGTGAACGGGGCTCCCGTGTCGGGGGCGATGTCGTCCCGCGTCGAGGGGGTGCCCTCGGCGGCGACGGTGGCCTGGGCGTCCATGCGTACCTTCTTCGGCGTCATGGGAGTCGGACGGCTCCACGTTGAGACGTCGTGGCGCCGACGCTGCCGGCGCCACCACTACCTACCGCTTGGTAGGTACGGCAGAAATTACGACCGAGCGGTCGGGATGTCAACTCCGCCGGGGTGGCCTGCGGCGACGGCCGGCGCACCGGTGCCTCGGGGCCGCGGGCACGCGCGATCACGCGGCGCGCGAGGGTGCGGGGCCGCGGGGTGGGGGGAGACGTCGGGCCCGGGCCCGTGGCGTCCGTGACGGCCCGCGTCGCTCAGGGACGGGCCGGGAACACGCCGCTCAGCGCGATCATCGCCGTGACGCCGAGGTAGGGCGAGCGGTTCGTGTGCGGCTGCGAGCCGCCGGCCGGGCCGGTCGTGCCGATCCCCACGGTCGGTCCGGCCGCCGTGTACTGATCGCGCCGCGCGCGCCCCTGCTGGGCGACCGCCCAGGAGGCCCCGGACGGGTTCCCCGTGGTGCCGCGTGCGCCGGTCCCGCGGACGGCGTGGGTGTGCGGCGGCAGCTGCTCGGGGGTCAGCGCGACCGCCGAGGCCCCGCCCGGCTCGCCGATCGCGGTGTCCCGCCGGCCGGGGTTGCCCCGGCCGACGTGGACGGGGGTGCGGTCGCGGAGGTCCGGCAGGGCGAACGTGGTGCGCCCGTCGCCCCCGAACGCGGTGCCGAGCAGGGCGAACAGCGTGGTGTTCTGCGTGAGGGGCAGGAGCTGCCCGGCGCACGGCGCCCAGCCGCTCGGGACGAAGTTCCCTGCGAACAGCCGCACCTCGCCCACGAGGGCGGGGGCCGCGGGCCCGCCGTCGTCGCCCCGGCTCGGGAAGATCCCCTGGACGGCGATGCCGTAGATCAGCGCGAGGTACGGGGGTCGGTTCTCGTGCGCCTGGGACGCCCCGGAGGCCTGCACGGTCCCGGGCGCCATGACGACCTGGGCGGCCGAGCCGTACTGCGGCTCTGCCGTCGCCGCCCAGCGCGCGCCGGCCGGCTCCGCCGCGTCGGCGGGCGCCGCCGACCCGAGGACCGGGTGCGCGTGCTGCGGGATCTGCGCCGCGGTCAGGACGGTGCTCGCGGTGCCGCCGGCCTGGCCCACGGCGACCTCCGCGCCGGCGCCCACCGCCGAGCGGTCCCGCAGGTCCGGCAGCTGGAAGGTCGACACGCCGTTGCCGCCGTACTGCGTGCCGAGGACCGCGAACAGCGCCGTGTTCTGGTTGACCGCCACCGTCTGGCCCTCGCAGGGCAGCCAGCCGCGCGGCACGAAGTCGGTCGCGAACAGGCGGATCTCGCCGAGGTAGGGGTCCATGTCCAGCCGTCAGTCTCGGGTCGGGTAGATGCCGACGGTCGCGATGATGTGGATCATCCCGAGGAACGGCGGCAGGTTCTCGTGGGGCAGGCCGGACCCCACGGGCGCCAGCGCGTCACCGGCCATGGTCTGGGCGCCCGCGCCGGGGTCGCCGGGCAGGTAGGCCGGGGTGGCCACGGCGGCCCACACGCCGGGTGCGGTGCCGGTGGCCGCGGCGGCGGAGGCGTACGCGGCGTGCGTGTGCGCCGGGAGCTGCGGCACGGTGAGCGCGACCGTCTCCGCGCCGCCGGTCTCGCCGAGGTTCGCGCCGCGGCGGCCCACGGCCCACCGCCCGCGCAGGTCGGGGAGCGCGAACGTCGAGGTCCCGTCACCGCCGTACCGGGTGCCCAGCAGCGTGTACAGGGCCTCGTTCTCGCTGATCTGGAGGACCTGGCCGTCGCAGGCGGCCCAGCCCTCGGGCGCGAAGGTGCCCGCGAACAGCCGGATGTCGCCGAGGTACGGGTCCACGTCGTCCTCCTCGCCTCAGGCCGTCCGGCCGACGACGGCCTCGAGCGTGCTGCGCTCGGGCCCGACCGGCTCGACGTGCAGGACCAGGTCGCCGTCCGTGTGCGCGAACGACCGCGTGGCACCCGGCAGGTCGCCGGCCCCGGTGAACCGCAGCGCGAAGGCCGTCTCGGTGGCGGGGGCGCCACCCCGCCCGGTCACGGCCGCGAGCGTCACGGTGCGGCCGTCGACCTCGAACCGGTCGCCCACGAGGGGTCGGAGCGCCGCGAGGGTCAGCGGGATGGTCGGGCGGCGCGCCGCGAGCACCGAGCCACCCACGGCGGCGACGCCGGCGGCCGCGGTGGCGGCCACTAGCACGGTGCGGCGGGTGGGCACGGGGACTCCTGGACCTTGCGGGGGCGGCGAGCGGGGACGACGAGCGGGGTGAGCCTACGAGGATTCACCCGGACGACGGGTCCGCCGCTCGGGTGAAACACCTAGTCTTCCGGCGTGCACCCCCCGCGACCCGCCCTCCGGCGCGCCCTGGCGACCCTCGTGCTCGCCGCCGTCGCCGCCGGCGCCGGCACCGTCGCACCCGGCGTCCCGGCGCTCGGCGCGCCCGCGGCCCTCGCCGCCGAGCCGGTGGCGATCGCGGTGACGTCGGCCGCCGACGCCGCGCTCACCGCGGGGTGCGACGACGGCTCCGCGGGCACCACGCTGCGCGAGGCGCTCTGCCGCGCCGCCGGCGAGACGGACGCGGTCGTGACGGTCCCGGCGGGCACGGACGTCGTCCTCGCCGCGGGACCGCTGACCTTCGCGCCCGCCGCGCCGGCGACGCTCGTGGTCTCGTCCTCCGGCACCTGGACCGTCACGGCCTCGGGCCGGCGGATCCTCGACCTCGACCCCGGCCTCGTCGGCGGGGTGGACGTCACCGTGGAGAAGGTCGAGCTGCGCGGGGGCGTCCCGAGCCCGGCCGACGCGGCGGTGGTCGGGGGCGGTGGCGCGGTCCTCGCCGGCACCGGCGACCCCGACCGGCCCGACGCGCTCACCCTGCGCGACTGCGTCGTCACCGGCAGCGCGAACGCCGCCGGAGCGGGCGACGCCACGGCTCCCGGCGGTGCGGTGCAGATGTCCGGCGGCGCGCTGACGATCGACGGCTGCACGTTCCGCGGGAACACGGCCGACGGGGCGCCCGGCGGTGCGGTCGCGGTGCTCGGCGTCGACGACGCCGACACGGTCGTCGTCACCGGGTCGACGTTCGACGGCAACACGGTGACCGGCGGGAGCGGGTCCGGCGTGCTCGGCGGCGGCGCCCTGTACGTCGACGGCGCCGCGCTGACCGTGCAGGGCTCGACCTTCACCGGCAACACCGTGACCTCCGCGTCGGTCGCGGCGGCGCGCGGCGCGGCGGTGCTGGCGACGGGCAGCACCGCGGTCACGGGGTCCCGGGTCGAGGGCAACGTCGTCACCGGGTCCGGCGGGGCCGCCGACGGCGGCGCGCTCTGGCTCGCGGCGGGCTCGGTCGCGTCCTCGGTCCTGGTGGCCAACACCGACGGCGTCACCGGCGCCGCGCGCCCCGCGTCCGTGGTGGGCCCGGTGCCGGCCACGGAGAGCTGGTGGGGCTGCGCCGCCGGCGCGACCGACGCGACGTGCGGCGCGCTGGGCGTCACCACCACGGCCCCGCGGGCCGTGCTCGCGCTGGACGCGGCCCCGGACCGGCCGGTCACCGGCGACGCCGTCACCGCGACCGCCCGGGTGGCGCTCGCCGACGGCGCGCCGGCGCCCGCCGCGCTGCTGGGCGCGCTCGCGGACCGGGCCGTGGCCTGGGCGTTCCACCCGGTCGACGACGCGGCCGGGGTCCAGGCCGACCCGGCGCTCGCCGCGGACGGCACGGCCGGCGGCGCGGTTCACCCGGGGTGCCGGGGCCACGCTCGCGGTCCGGGCCACCGTCGACCAGAGCACCGCCACGGCGACCCTCGAGCAGCCCGTGCCGCCCACGGTCTCCGCGCCGGCGGGCGCCACCGTGCTCGAGGGCACCCGGGCCACCTTCGCCACGACCGTCGCCGGGTCGCCGGCGCCAACCGTCCGGTGGCAGCGCGCCGCCCCCCGGCTCCTCGTCCTGGGTCGACGTGCCCGGCGGGACCGGGACCGTGCTGACGGTGGACGCCACCCGCGCGGACGACGGCGCCCGGTACCGGGTGGTCGCGGGCAACGCGGCAGGGACGGCGACCAGCGCCCCGGCGACCCTCGCCGTCACCTGGGGACCCGAGGTCACCGACCCGCCGGCCGACGCCGCCGGGCTGCCCGGGACCACGGCGCGGTTCGCGGTCGGCGCGGCCGGGTCGCCCGCGCCCGCGATCCGCTGGCAGACGGCGCCCGCCGGCCAGGACGTCTGGACCGACGTGGCGGGCGCGACCGGCCCGACCTACGACCGCGTGCTGGGCTCCGGCGACGCGGGGCTGCGGGTCCGAGCGGTGCTGACCGGCGCGACCGGCGAGGTGGCGAGCGCCGCCGCCACGATCACCCTGCACGCGGCTCCGGTCGTCACGGCCGACCCGCAGGACCAGGCGGTGCCCGAGGGTGCCGACGCGACCTTCACCGTCGCGGTCTCGGGGACCCCGGCGCCTGCGCTGCGCTGGGACGTCCTCACCCCGGGCGGGTCCGGGTGGGTGGCCGTCCCCGGCGCCGGCTCCCCGACGCTCGTCGTCCCGGCGGAGCGCGCCGCCCAGGGGACCCGCTACCGCGCCGTGGCCACCAGCGCCGCCGGCTCGGTCGTGTCCGCCGCCGCCACGCTGACCGTCCTGTGGGGTCCCGAGGTCACCGACCCCGCCGACGCCACGGTGGTCGCGGGCGACCTGGCCCGGTTCGAGGTCGAGGCGGCCGGCGAGCCCGCGCCGGCCGTGCGCTGGCAGACCGACGACGGCGGCGGCTGGACCGACGTCCCCGGCGCGACGGGCCCCGTCTACGAGCGCACGGCCGACCCGCGGGACCAGGGCCTGCTCGTCCGGGCCGTGGCCACGGGCGCGACGGGCGAGGTGCCGAGCGCGGCGGCCACGCTGACGGTGCACACCCCGCCGACCTTCACGGCGCAGCCGACCGACGCGACCGCGGACGCGGGCGGCACCGCCACCTTCACGGTCGCCGCGTCCGGCTCGCCGACGCCCGCCCTCCGGTGGCAGGTCCGCGCCCCGGGCGGCGCGTGGACCGACGTCGCGGGCGGCACGTCCGGGACCCTGACCGTGCCGGCCACCGCGGACGCCGACGGGTCGTCGTACCGGGCGCTCGCGACCAACGCCGCGGCGGCCGACGTCGCCAGCGGGGTCGCGGTGCTGCGTGTCCTCACCCCGCCCGAGGTGGGCGATCCCGCCGACGTCACGGTGCCGGACGGGGGCACCGCGCGGTTCGAGGTCGCCGCGAGCGGCTCCCCGGCGCCCACGGTCACGTGGGAGCGGTCGGCGGACGGCGCCGCGTGGCTCCCGGTCCCGGGCGCGACCGGCCCCGTGCTGGAGCTCCCGGTCACGGCGGCGGACGACGGCACCCTCGTCCGGGCGGTCGCCGCGTCGACGCTGGTCGCCGGGCCCGCGACCGCCACCAGCGCCCCGGCCCTCCTCACCGTCGTGACGGCCCCGGAGGTGGTGTCCGAGCCCGGCGGCGTGGGCGCCGACGGCGTCCTCCCGGTCGTCGCCGGCCGGCCGGTCACGCTGTCCTGGGTGGTCGACGCGGACGCGGGGACCGCCACCTGGCAGTCGTCGCGCGACGGCGGGCGGACCTGGGGCGACCTCCCCGACGGGGCGCAGGTGTCCCAGGCGGGCGCCGCCGCTCCGCGCGCCCTCGCGCTCCGGGTCGCGGCCGCCCCGACCTCCGGCACGGTGCGGCACACCGTCACGTACACGCCGGCCGCCGCCGACGACGGGCTGATGATCCGGCTGGTGGTCGCGAACGCGGCGGCCACGGTGGCGACCGACGCGGTGACGCTGCGGGTGGCGGCGCCGGGCGGCGGGACGACGCCCGGTGCGACGACGCCCGGTGCGACGACGCCGGGGGGCCCGGCGCCCGGCGCGGACCCGGCCGGGTCGGGCGCCGCGGCCCCGACGGCCGGCGGCGCTCGTGCGGCGCTCGGCGTGACGGGCGGGGACGCCGTGGCGCTCGCGTCCGCGGCGGCGCTCCTGCTCGCGGCCGGCGGGGCCCTCCTGCTCGCGGCCCGGCGCCGCCGCGGCTGAGCCGCCCCGGGCTACGCCGTGAGGCCCGGGTCGGCCGTGAGCTCGACCGTCGCCCAGACGTCGAGCGGCAGGTCCCGGAGCCGGTCGACCACGGCGCGCCGGACGTCGTCCTCGTCGTCCACGTCCCACCGGCCCGGCTCGACGACGAAGTCGACCTCCACGTAGAGCCGCCGGCCGAGCTTGGTCGCGCGCAGCAGCGGCTCGGGCAGGTCGAACGCGGTGCGGGCGGCGTCGACGGCCGCGCGGACCGCCGCGTCGACCTCGGGCGGCGGGGCGCCCTCGAGCAGCTCGTGCATGCCGTCGCGCAGCAGCCGCACCGGGAGGCGCGCCACCACCAGCACGACGACCAGCAGCAGCACGGGGTCGACGTAGCCCGCGGCGGCGTCCCGCCCGCCCGCCTGCAGGACGGCGGCGAGCGCGCCGCCGAGGCCGACGCCCACGCTGATCGCCGCGCCGGCCCACCAGGACACGACCTCGGCGTCGACCAGCGCCGAGCCCCCGGACCGCCGGCGCAGCCGCCACGCCACGAGCGCGCTCACGACCGACGAGGTGCCGCCGTAGACCAGCATCGTCGTCGGGCTGGCGTCCGAGCCCCCGGCCAGCACCTTCCCGACCGCGTCGGCCGCCCCGTACAGCAGCGTGGCGACCAGCGCGGCGCCCTGGACGACCACGGCCAGCGGCGTGGCGGCGTGCCGCCCGAAGGGGTACCGCCCGCCGGGTCGCGAGGCCGCGGCGCGCGAGGCCAGCGCGGAGACGCCGACGAGAGCGATCCCGGCGACCGTGTAGAGGCCGTCGAACAGGACGACCGCCGACCCGGAGACCAGGCCCGCGACCACCGCGGCGGTGCCGAGCACCGCCGCGGCGACCGCGGACTCCAGCAGGGCGGACCGCTCGTGGCGCGCCCCGGCCTGCTCGGTCGGCGCGACGTCCGCCACGGGCGGCCCCCTCGGTGCGGTGCGGGTCAGCCGCCGATCGTGGTGCCGGCCGGGATGGTGCCGGGGGCGCCGTCCGCCTCGACGACGGCCTCGCCCGTCGCGACGACGCCCGGCTCGAAGGTCCAGTCGCCCTTCACCGTGAACGAGGACGCGCCGCGCAGCGACGGGGCGGCGGGGAACCGCTGCTCGAACTTCCCCACGGTCTTGTAGACCTTCGTGTCCAGGTCGACCAGCGGGGCCTTCTCGACCGCGAGCCGCAGCGTCGAGTCCTCGCCGAGGTCGTACGCGTCGGACCGGAGGAGCAGCAAATCGTTGGTCGTCTTGACCGGCAGGAACCGCTCGCGGCCCACGGCGATCGCGGTCGCGCCCTCGAACACCTCGATCGCCGCGCCCATGGCCGTCTCGATCTGGAACACCTCGGGCGAGGAGGAGTCGGTCGGGTCGACGGTCTTGACGTTGCGGATCAGCGGCAGGCCGAGCACCGCGCCCCGGGCCTCCAGCGCCGCGGCGATCTGCTCCAGGTCGAACCACAGGTTGTTCGTGTGGAAGTACGGGTGCCGGTGCTCGTCGGTGAAGTAGTCCATCTCGTCCGCGGGCGTCTGCGCGGTGTCGCGCAGGATCAGCCGGCCGTCGGACTTCCGGACCGCCAGGTGGCCGCCCTTGCGGTCGGCGGCGGTGCGGCGGCACAGCTCGGCGGCGTACGGCGCGCCCGAGGCGGCGAACCAGCCGGCGATGGTCGGGTTCGGCGCGGCGCCGAGGTTGTCGGAGTTCGACACCGACGCGTACCGGAAGCCCGCGTCCAGCAGCTGCTGCAGCACGCCGGACGCGAGCAGCGCCGTGTACAGGTCGCCGTGGCCCGGGGGGCACCACTCCAGCGTCGGGTCGGCCTCCCAGGTCACCGGGGTCAGGTCGTCCGTGCGGAGCTTCGGCTCCTGGTTCTGCAGGAAGTCCAGCGGCAGGCCGTCGACGGCCAGGCCCTCGTGCTCCGCCAGCGCGGCGAGCGAGTCGGCCTGGGTGCGGAACGAGTTCATGAGGATGAGCGGCAGGCGGGCGCCGGTCTCGGAGCGGGCGTGCTGCACCTGCTCGACGATGAGGTCGAGGAACGACTTCCCGTCGCGCACCGGGAGCAGGGACTTGGCCTTGTCCATGCCCATCGAGGTGCCGAGGCCGCCGTTGAGCTTGATGATCGCGGTCTTGGCGAACGCCTCGCGCGCCGCCTCGGGGTCGATGTCGACGTCCGCCAGCTGCGGGGGGTCGAGCAGGGGGTCGATGGTGCCCTCGGGGATGAGGCCGGTGGCCCCCGCCTCGAGCTCCCGGTAGTAGTGGGTGAAGACGTCGATCGCGGTCGGGGCCACCCCGGCCGCCGCCATCTTGTCCTGGGCCTGCCGCAGTCCGGTGTCGCTCATGGGGTCGATCCTAGGAACACCGGGTGAGACGCGGCCACACGCGCAGGCGGTGGCGCGCGGCGAGCAGGTGAACGGCGGGCGACGACGTCAACGCGCGGCGTGCCGGCCGTACCGCTGCCGAGCGGCCTCGCCGGACGTGCCGACGAGCTCACCCACCACCTTCCACGGGACGCCTGCCCGCCGGGCCTCCACCACGGCCTCCGCCAGGTCCCGCTCGGCGGCGGCACGCCGGGACGCCGCCAGCCAGAGGGCCGTCGTCGGGTCGACGGAGTCGCGGTCCGCCTCGGCCGGCTCGTAGGCCTCGAACCGGTCGGCGAGCGCGTCCGCGCTCGCGATGATCTCGTCGAGCGATCGGGGCACGGTGGTCATCTCCTCAGGAGCTTCGGGCGCGCGGGGCGCATGGCGTGGACCACGCACCAGCCGCCGGACATCGCGACGACACCGACCTCGATCAGCGCGCCGGTGCGGTCGGCACCGATCACCATGGTCATGCCCTCGCCCACGTCGAAGCCGGCGACCGAGTGGTCGATGGCGTGACGGACGTCCTCCTCGGGTACCCGGTGGCGGTGCGCGCTGCCGAGGATCAGCGGCTCATCGCCGTGCAGCCAAGTTATCTTGCTCATCGCGATCCCGCCACCCCCTCCTCGGGGCGTCGGTGGGAGTGCCCGGGAGCGGGGTGGCTGGTCATGCGCGAGACGCTAGGCGCCGTGCAGCCCCGGCCGCCGGCGTCATCCACAGGCGCCGCTCGGAGTGCGCCGGAGATGTTTCGAACGCCCTGGACCGTCCCCCGGGCAGGTCAGTCCAGCGCCCCCCGCACCGGCGCCAGCGCGTGGTCGAGCAGGTCCGGCAGCCGCGTCCGCCCGGCCCCCGCGAGCGCCCAGGCCTCGACCGCCGCGACGAGCGCCCCGGCCCAGGCCGCGCCCGCCACCCGCGCGTGCAGCGGGTCGACGCCGCGGCCCGCCGCGTACGCCGCGATGGTGGCGCCGAGGTCGGCGGTGCGGCGGGCGGCCGCCAGCCGGAGGTCGTCGCCGAGCCCCATCGTGTCGGCCTGGGTGAACGCCAGGGCGACGTGGTCCGCGGGCAGCCGGGCGGCGAGGTCGCGCAGGGCCGCCTCGACCACGGCGCCCGGCGTCGCGTCCGCCGGCCCGGCGGTGAGGGCGGCCCGCAGCGCCTCGACCCGCTCGTCGAAGGCCGCCCACAGCAGGTCCGACTTCGCGGTGAAGTAGTTGAAGAACGTGCTCCGCGAGACGCCCGCGCGCTGCGTGATGTCGGCGACCGAGGTGGTGGCGTACCCGCGCTCGAGGAACAGCTCGCCGGCGGCCTCCTCGAGCATCGCCCGCGACGAGGCGTGCGGGCGCCCCGAGCGGCGCGGGGCGGGGGTCGGCACGCGCCCATGCTAGGCGGGCCGTGGGACCGGGATCACAGCCGGTGGGGGGGATGCGTGCGCCACCTGCGCCTATTGTTGGACGCAGTGCAACAACCGGTCGGCGGGTGAGCCGCGGCCGGACCCCCGACGCCCGAGGTGGACCCGTGCCCCACGCCCTCCGTCCGACCCGCGCCCGCACGGGCGCCGCACTGGCCGCCGTCGCCGCCCTCGCCCTGGCGGCCTGCACCGGCTCCGGCGGGGACGCCGACGACGCCGCCACCCCGCGCGACGGCGGCACGCTGGTCTACGCGACCGGTGACGCCGAGCCCACCTGCCTCGACCCGCACGTCGGCGGCAACTACCCGCAGGCCCTGATCAGCACGCAGTACCTGGAGCCGCTGGTCGGCCGGGACGCGGACGGCACCGTCCTCCCGTGGCTCGCGAGCGGGTGGACCGTCAGCGACGACCTGCTGACCTGGGACTTCACCCTCGTCGACGACGTGACGTTCACGGACGGCACCCCGTTCGACGCGGCGGCGGTCAAGGCCAACATCGAGCACCTGCAGGACCCGGACACCGGCTCCTCCACCGGCTACCTCGCGGTGCAGAAGGTCGAGTCCGTCGAGGTCGTGGACGCGACGCACGCCCGGTTCCACCTCACCGAGCCGGACTCCGCGCTGCTGGAGTCGCTGAGCCAGCAGTGGACCGCTATGGAGTCGCCCGCCGGCATCGAGCGCGGGACGGACGAGAACTGCGCGGCCCCCGTCGGCACCGGCCCGTTCGTCGTGGACGAGTGGGTGCCGCAGCAGCAGGTGACCCTGGTGCGCAACGACGAGTACGTGCCGCTCGACCCGCAGGCGGAGCACGACGGCCCCGCCTACCTCGACGAGATCGTCTGGCGGTTCATCCCGGACGCGGCCACCCGGTACGCCGCGCTGCGCTCCGGCGAGGTGCAGGTCGTCGACAACCCGCAGCCCGACGCGATCGCGCAGGCCGAGGCGGGCGGCGACATCACGCACGTCGACGCCCCGCGGCCCGGCTCGTCCAACCGGATCGAGCTGAACAGCGCGCAGCCGCCGTTCGACGACGTCCGGGTGCGCGAGGCGTTCGTGCGCGCGGCCGACCCGGACCCGGGCATCGAGACCCTGTTCGCCGGCACCGCGACCCGGTCGTACTCCCCGCTGTCGAGCGTGGAGCCGACCGCGTACAGCGACGAGGACCTGTTCACCACGGACATCGACCGCGCGGAGCAGCTGCTCGACGAGGCCGGCTGGACCGGCACGGACGACGAGGGCTACCGGACCAAGGACGGGCAGCGTCTGACCGTGCGGTTCCCGGTGAGCACCAACCAGTCGGTGGCCGCGGAGCAGTCGCTGTTCGAGCAGATCCAGGCGAACGCGAAGGCGGTGGGCTTCGAGGTCGTCCTGACCCCGTCCGACCTGTCCGCCTGGTACGCCGCGCTCGGTGCGAACGAGTACGAGGCCGTGTCCGCGCCCTACACGAAGGTCGGTCCGGACGTGCTGCGGATCCTCTACCACTCGGACGGCACGGTCCCGGCGCCGAGCGGCTACTTCGCCAACCACGCGCAGGTGAAGGACCCGGAGCTGGACGACCTGCTGGACCGGGCCTCCGCGACGGCGGACGACGCCGAGCGCGCCGACCTCTACGAGCGGGCGCAGCAGGTCGTGCTGGAGGGCTACTCCATCCTCCCGCTCTACGACCAGCAGAACCACTTCCTCACCCGCGGCGTCTCCGGGATGCGGACGCTGGACACGGTGTCCACGCCGACGTTCCTCGACGCCCGCCTGGGGTCCTGACCGCCGTGCCCGCCGTCGCCGTTCGCCGGGCGGTCCGCCGCCCCTGGCTGCGGTGGCTGCTGGCGCGCATCGGCGCCGCGGCCCTCGTGGCCTGGGTGGTCGCGACCGTCGTGTTCTTCGCGCTCCGCGCGGCCGGCGGCGACCCGACCGAGGCGATCCTCGGCGGACCCGGCTCCCAGGCGGGGCCGGAGGCGGTCGCCGCCGCGCGGGCGCAGTACGGGCTCGACCAGCCGCTCGTCGTGCAGTACCTGGTGCAGCTCTGGCGGGTGGCGACGTTCGACCTGGGCGACTCGTACGCGCGCCGGGTGCCGGTCTCCGACCTGCTCGCCGAGCAGCTGCCCGGGACGATGCTGCTCGCGGTGCTGGCGCTCGCCCTCGCGTGGGTGCTGGCGCTCGCGGTGGCGACGCTCGCGGTGCGGGCCACCGGGCCCGTCGGCCGGGCGTGCGCGGCGGTGCTGCGCGGGGCCGAGGTCGTGGCGGCGGTGCTGCCGCACTTCTGGCTCGGGGCCGTGCTGATCGTGGTGTTCTCGTCGACGCTCGGCTGGTTCCCGGCGACCAGCAGCGGCACCGACCCGGCGGGGTTGGTGCTGCCGACGGTGACGCTCGCGGTGCCGGTCGCGGGGTTCCTGGGGCAGGTCATGCGCGACTCCCTGGAGGAGGCGGCGGTGGCGCCGTTCGCCACGAGCGCGCGGGCCCGCGGGGCGTCGCCGGTGCGGGTGCTCTGGCGGCACACGCTGCGGCACGGGGTGCTGCCCGCGGTCTCGCTGTCGGGGTGGGCGTTCGGGTCGCTGCTCAGCGGGGCCGTCGTCGTCGAGACGCTGTTCGGCCGCCCGGGGCTCGGCCGGCTGCTGCTCGACGCGACGATGCAGCGGGACGTGCCCGTGGTGGTCGGGGCCGTGGTCGTCGTCGCGCTGGCGTACGTCGTGGTGATGCTGCTGGTCGACGTCGTCGAGCGGCTGCTCGACCCGCGGCTGCGGGGCGCCGCCGAGGTGCCCGGGACGCCCGGCGGGGCGGCACCGGCCGCGCGCGCCGGGGAGCCGGCGGTGCTCGGGTGACGGCCGTGGCGGCGGAGCGCCGGGGCGCGGCGGGCGACGGCGGGCGCGGCGCGGGCGGGGGTGCGGGCGGCCCGGGCGGCGCGGGGGCGCGGCTGACGGCCGGTGCCGTCGGGGTCGTGCGCGGGCTCGGCGTCCCGGGCGTGCTCGCGGCGCTCGCGGTGCTGTGGATGGCCGTCGCGGTGCTCTGGCCCGACGTGCTGGCCCCGGGCGACCCGAACGCCATCGACGCGCGTGCGGCGTTCACCGCGCCGGAGCCCGGCCACTGGTTCGGCACCGACGAGTCCGGCCGCGACGTCTACACGCGCGTCGTGCACGGCGCGGCGGCGTCGCTCGGCATCGGCGCGGCCGCGACCGCGATCGGCGTCGGCGCCGGGCTGGTGCTGGGCTTCGCCGCGGGGCTCGGGCCGCGCTGGCTCGACGCCGGGATCGGGCGGGTGCTCGAGGTGCTGTTCGCGCTGCCGACGCTGGTGCTCGCCCTGCTGCTCGTGGCGGTCCTCGGGGCGGGCGTGGAGGCGTCGGTGCTGGCCGTCGGCGCGGCGACCGCGCCGGGGTACGCCCGGATGCTGCGCGCCCGGGTGCGGTCGGTGGCGACCAGCGGGTACGTGGAGGCGGCGCGGCTCGAGGGGCACCCGCCCCTCACCGTGCTGCGCCGGCACGTCGTGCCGAACACGCTCTGGCCGCTGGTGTCGGTCGCGACCCTCGGGATCGGGCAGGCCGTGGTGTGGGTGTGCGCGCTGAGCTTCCTCGGGCTGGGGACGCTGCCGCCGTCGCCGGAGTGGGGCGCGATGCTCAACGCGGGCCGGGTGTACATCGACACGGCGTGGTGGCTCACGGTGTTCCCCGGCCTCGCGATCACGGCGACCGCGGCGGCCCTGACGGTGCTGGGCCGGCGGGTCGGGGCGGTGGCGTCGTGACGGGGCGGGTCGGGGAGGTCGGCGGCCCGGGGGCGGCGCTCGGCGAGGGCGGCGGCGTCGCGGGCGACGGGGTGCCGGTGCTCGACGTCGCCGGGCTGCGCGTCGCGTTCCCGGGCGGCGCCGAGGTGCTGCACGGCGTCGACCTTCGGGTGGCGGCGGGCGAGTGCGTCGCGGTCGTCGGCGGGTCCGGCGCGGGCAAGTCGGTGCTGGCGCGCACGCTCGTCGGGCTGGCGGGCGAGGGCGCGCGCGCGGACGTCCGGGCGGACCGGCTCGCGCTGCTCGGCAGGGACGCGCTGCGGTTCACCGAGCGGGACTGGCGCGCGGCGCGCGGGCGGGACGTCGGCCTGGTGCTGCAGGACGCCCTGGGGTCGCTGGACCCGCTGCGCACCGTCGGCGCCGAGGTGGGCGAGGCGCTCGCGGTGCGCCGGCCGGGCGCCGGTAGCGCGCGGTCCGCGGGCGGCTTCTCGTTCCCCCGCGGATTCTCGCGCCGCCACCCGATCGATCCGGGTGCCGCGCGAGGATCCGGTGGGGACCCGGGGACGGCGCGGGTCTCCCGGGTCGACCGCGCCGAGCGGGTGCTGGCCGCGCTCGACGAGGCCGGGCTGCCCGACCCCGCGGTGCGCGCGCGGCAGCGCCCGGGGGAGCTGTCCGGCGGCATGCGGCAGCGCGCGCTCATCGCGTCCGCCGTGGTCGCCCGGCCACCGCTGCTCGTCGCCGACGAGCCCACGACGGCGCTCGACGCCACGGTCGCCGCCCGGGTGCTGGGCCTGCTCGGAGACCTTCGCGACGCGGGCACCGCGGTCGTCCTGGTGACGCACGACCTCGGTGCCGTGGCGCGGGTCGCGGACCGGGTCGTGGTGCTGCGGGACGGCCGGGTCGTCGAGGAGGGCGCCACCGCCGACGTGCTCGGCGCGCCCCGGCACGGGTACACCCGCGAGCTGGTCGCGGCGGCACGGCTGGGCGAGGGGCCCGGTGCGGTCCCGGAGCCGGGCGCGGCGGTGCTCGAGGGACGACGGGCTGCGCCGGGTGTTCCCGCTGCCCGGCGGCGGGGCGGTGACGGCCGTCGACGGCGTCGACGTCGCGGTCCGCGCGGGCGAGGCCGTGGGCCTGGTGGGGGAGTCGGGGTCGGGCAAGACGACGCTGGCCCGGCTGCTGCTCGCGGCCGACGCCCCGGACGCGGGAGAGGTCCTGCTGGACGGCCGGCCGTGGTCGGCGCTGCCCGAGCGGGAGCGGCGCGGGCTCCGGTCGGGCGTCCGCCTGGTGCCGCAGGACCCGCTGGGCACGGTCGACCCCCGGTCGACCGTGCGGGCGGTGCTGCGGGCGGCGCTCGCGACGGGGCCCCGACCGCCCGTCCGCGCCGACCGGGACGCCGCGGCGGCCGCGCTGCTCGCGCGCGTGCACCTGCCCGCGGCGGTCCTGGACCGCCGGCCCCGGACCCTGTCCGGGGGGCAGCGGCAGCGGGTGGCGATCGCCCGGGCGCTCGCCTCGGAGCCCCGGGTGCTGCTGCTCGACGAGCCCGTGTCCGCGCTGGACGTCCAGGTGCAGGCCGCGATCCTGGACCTGCTGGTCGAGCTGCGCCGGGACACGGGCGTGGCGATGGTGCTGGTGTCCCACGACCTCGGCGTGATCCGGCGGGTGTGCGACCGGGTGCTCGTGATGAGCGCGGGGCGGGTCGTGGAGCAGGGGCCGGTGCCGGACGTCTTCGGCGCCCCGGCCCACCCGGTCACCCGCGACCTCCTCGCGGCCCGCGCGGTGTGAGGCGCCGCCGAGCGCCGTCGTCCGCGCCGAGCGCGGCAGCCCGAGCCACCGCGCTCGGCGCCAGGCACCGCGCTCGGCTCGAGCCACCGCGCTCGGCGGCGCGGGTCAGACCGTGACGACGATCTTGCCGCGGGTGTGGCCGGTCTCCAGGGCGCGGTACGCCTCGGCGGTCTTCTCGAGCGGGTAGGTCGCCGCGATCTCGACCTTGACGACGCCGCGCGCGGCGAGGTCGGCCAGGTGCGCGAGGTCGCCGCTGTCGGGGCGGACCCACACGTACTGGCCGCCGAGCTCGTCGCGGGCGCGGGCGTCGGTGATCGACGCGATCGTGCCGCCCGGGCGCAGGAGCGCCGGCGCGGTCTCGACCGCCTGGCCGCCCACGTAGTCGAGCACGACGTCGAAGCCGTCGGGGGCGGCGGCGCGCGCGGCCTCGACCAGGCCGTCGCCGTACGCGACCGGCTCGGCGCCGAGCGAGCGCAGGTAGTCGTGGTTGCGCTCGGAGGCCGTCCCGACGACGCGGGCCCCGGCGTGCACGGCCAGCTGCACGGCGATCGAGCCGACCCCGCCGGCCGCCGCGTGCACCAGGACGGTCTGGCCCTCGGCGAGCCCGGCGCGGCGGATGGTCTGCAGCGCCGTGAGCCCGGCCAGCGGCAGCGCGGCGGCCTCCTCGAACGACAGCCCGGCCGGCTTCTTCGCCGCGGTCCGGACGGGGACCGCCACGTACTCGGCCAGGGTGCCGTCCTGCACGACGTCCTTGCGGGCGTAGGCCAGCACCTCGTCGCCGACCTGCAGCTCGGGGGTGTCGAGCCCGGCCTTCACGACGGTGCCGGAGACGTCCCAGGCGGGCACCGCCGGGAAGTGCACGTCCATCAGGCCGCGGAGGTACCCCTCGCGGATCTTGTAGTCGACCGGGTTCAGGGACGCGGCGGCGACCTTCACGACCACGGCGTCCGCCCCGATGTGGGGCTCCGGACGGTCGACGACCCGGAGCACGTCGGCCCCGCCGAACTCCTCGTACACGACAGCTCTCATACCGGTGCGAACGGGCCGCCGGTCCGGCGCATTCCGGGTCGTGGCGCGGGTCACGGCTCATCCCGACCGGGTGGTCCGGCCCGCGACCACCGGTCCTAGCGTGCGGAGCAGGGGCGTGCGCCCGGCGCCGCCCGCCGTCCCGGCCGCAGCGCCGGCCTGTCGCACGAGGAGCGTGGTGGCGGTGGAGTTCTGGTCCGACTTCTGGGACATCATCTGGTGGTTCGTCTGGGCGTTCGTCTTCATCGCCTACCTGTTCGCGCTGTTCTCGATCATCTCGGACCTGTTCCGGGACCGGGGGCTGAGCGGGTGGTGGAAGGCGGTGTGGCTGATCTTCCTGCTGGTGCTCCCGTTCGTGACCGCGCTGGTGTACCTGATCGCGCGCGGGCGGGGGATGGCCGAGCGCAGCGCCCGCTCGGCGGTCGCGGCGCGGCAGGCGGGCGACGCGTACATCCGCGACGTCGCCGGCTCGGGGTCCCCGGGCCAGCAGATCGCGCAGGCCAAGGCGCTGCTCGACGAGGGCGCGATCAGCGCGGAGGAGTTCGCCGCGCTGAAGGACCACGCGCTGGGTCAGGCGCGGGCTGCGACGACGGGTGCGGACGGGACGGGCGCGCACCGGGCACCCGCCTGACCGCCGGGCGTCAGGCGCCGCTCGCGGGCGGCGGGCCCGAGGGCTCCGGGCCGCCCGCACCGTCCTGCCCGTCCTGCGCGCGCCGGACCGCCGCCAGGAACTCCCGCCCCACGAGCGCCGCGAACGCGAACCCGCAGATCATCTGCAGCGTCACCACCATGCGCGCGGTCCCCGTGACGGGCGTGATGTCACCGAACCCGACGGTCGCGAGCACGGTCATCGTGAAGTAGATCGCGTCCAGCCGGTCGACGGGCTCGGTGAAGGCGCCCGGGGACGACTCCGACAGCGAGGTGTACCCGGCGGCGAACAGCACGACGAACAGCACGGTCGCGGTCGCGAAGGCCTCGATGGCGCGCAGCACCGGGTACGGGGACCGGACGACGCTGCGGATCTGCCAGCCGAGCAGCAGCACGAGCAGCGTGAGGCCGGCGACGAGCAGCACGAGCGTCGCCGGGGTCGCGCGGTCCAGCGGCCGGCCCAGGTACAGGCCGACGATGAGCGCCGTGCTGCCGACGGTGCGCAGGGCGGTGCGCAGCCGGGCGCGACGGCCGGACGGCCGCGTGGCGTCGTGCGGTCGGGACGGTACGGGCGGGGCCGGCTGCGCCTCCATCCGGCCATCGTGACGGCGCGGGGCCTGGAGCGGCATCCCCCGCCGCGGGCGGTGTCGTCAGGCGGTCAGGCCGTCAGCCCGTGGGTGCCCGCGGGGGTCTCGAACCAGACGGTCTTGCCGCGCCCCGGGTGCAGCTCGACGCCCCACGCCGTGGCCAGCGCGTCGACCAGCCGCATCCCGTGGCCGCCGATCCGGCGCGCGTTGCCCGGCTTGACCAGCGGCAGCGTGGGGTCGGGGTCGGTGACCTCGACCCGGACGCAGTCGTCGTGGCACTCGGCGGTGAGGGCGATGTGCCGGTGCGCGCGGGTGTGCACGACGGCGTTGGTGAGGATCTCGCTGGTCAGCAGCTCGACGGTGCGGGCCGCCTCGGCGGTCGCGTGGCCGAGCTCGGCCTCGTGCGCGGCCCAGCGGCGGCCGGTCGCGACGGAGCCGGGCTCGGGGTCGAGCACGAGGCGGTGCGGTCGGTGGCCCACGCGCGCTCCCTCCTCGTCGTGCCCGGTCCCGGCAGGTTGGCAACAGGGTGGGGCACGGAGGCGCCGCGCGCATCCCGGACGCGGGTCAGCCGCGGCCCTCCCCGGTCCCGTCCGGGGCGGTCCCGCCCGGGGCCGGCGCCGCCGGCTCCTCGGGCGGCGGCACGACCCGCACCCGCGCGATGCGACGGCCGTCGACCGCGGTGACCTCGACCCGGTGCCCGTCGACGTCCACGGCGTCGCCGACGTCGCCCAGCCGGCCGAGCCGCGCGATCACGAACCCCGCGACGGTCTCGTACGGCCCGTCGGCGAGCGGCACCCCGGTGAGCTCGGTGAACTCCTCGATGGTGATGCCGGCGTCGTAGGAGCCGGGCGCGCCCTCGCGGGCCTCGGCGCCCGAGGACCCCGGCATGTCGTACTCGTCGCGGATGTCGCCGACGAGCTCCTCGACCAGGTCCTCGAGCGTGACGATGCCGTCGGTGCCGCCGTACTCGTCGACGACGACCGCGATGTGCACGCCCTCGCGGCGCATGGACGACAGCGACGGCAGCAGCTTGTTCGTGCCGGGGAGCACCACGATCTCGCGCATGACGTCCCGGACCCGGACGCCGGTGCGGTCGGTGGCCTCGAGCAGCTCGCGGATGTGCAGGAACCCCAGGACGTCGTCGAAGTCCTCGCCGATGACGGGGTACCGGGACCAGGGCTGCTCGCGGACCTGGTCGAGCGCGTCGGCGAGGGTGAGGTCGGCCTCGAGGAAGTGCACCTCGGGCCGTGGGCGCATGACCTCCGCCACCGAGCGGTCGGTCGCGGCGAACACGTCGCCGAGGATGCGGCGCTCGTCCTCGGGCAGTCCCTGGTGGGCGATGACGAGGTCGCGGAGCTCGGCCTCGGACATCTCCTCGCTGGTGGCGTGCGGGTCGCCGCCGAACAGCCGGACGAGCAGGTTCGTCGACTTCGACAGCAGCCAGATCACCGGGCGCATCAGCGTGGCGAACCGGTCGAGGGGCGGGGCGACGGCCAGCGCGACCCGCCCGGACTGCTGGAGCGCGATGCGCTTGGGGACGAGCTCGCCCAGCACCAGCGACAGGTAGGCGATCACGAGGGTCAGGGCGACCAGCGCGATGGTGCCCGCGAGGCCCTCGGACACCCCGAGCGCCTCGATGACGGGCGCGAAGTCGGGGGCGATCGTCGACGCCCCGTACGCGGCGGAGAAGAACCCCGCGACGGTGACGCCGATCTGCACCGCGGCGAGGAACCGGTTCGGGTCGCGGGCGACGGACGCGACCCGCGCGCCGCGGGCGCTCTGCCGCTCGAGGTGGTTGATCTGGCTCTCGCGGAGCGAGACGAGCGCGATCTCCGTCCCGGCGAACACGCCGCCGATCAGGATGAAGAGCAGGACGAGGGCGATGTTGCCCCAGGTCTCGGAGTCCATCAGCGGCGAGCCCCCGTGCGGTCGGCGCGGGCCGTCGGGCCGGTGCGCGGGGTGGTGCGGGCTCGCCGCACGGGACTGCAGGGCTGGTCGGGAGGCGACATCGCACCATTCCAGAGGCGTCCGGGGCTGTCGTCAACCGCTGGCGGCGCGGGACCGGGTGCGCACAGGACGCGCACAGCACGTCCCCGGATCGGCACGCAGAACGGCCCGTCCGTGCAGGTCGGGATCCCTAGGCTGACGGTGCCGGCGGCGCGTCGCCCCCGGTGAGGCGGCGGACGACGGGGTGAGGCGTGTGAGGTCGGTGCGGGTCGCAGGGGGTCGGGGCGCCGCGCGGCGCGGGGTGGCGGTCGGCGTGCTGCTCGCGCTCGTGGGGGCGCTGGCGGCGTGCTCGGGCGGGCCGGACGACCGGCAGCGGACCGCGGACGCCCTCGCCGACGCCCTCGCGTCGGGCGACTTCGCGGACGTCCCGCTCGACGGCGCCACCGCCGCGGAGGCGGGCGAGGCGCGCACCGCCGCGTACGCGGGTCTGGACCCGTGGCAGCCCGAGGTCGCGGCCGGCGACGTGGTGGCGGCGGACGACGACGCGGCGGCGTCGGTCGAGCTGACCTTCACCTGGGACGTCGGCAGCAGCGCCACCACGTGGACGTACACGACGCACGCGAACCTGGCGAAGGTCGACGACGAGTGGCGCGCCCGGTGGTCGTCGATGCTGCTCGCGCCGGACCTCGCCGCCGGCGAGGCCCTGCAGGTGCACCGGGTGCAGGCGGAGCGCGCGGACGTGCTCGGGGCGGGGGACGCCGTACTCGTCGAGTCGCGCCCGGTGTTCCGGATCGGCATCGACAAGACCCGCGTCCCGGCGGAGCAGGCGGACGGGGCGGCGCGCGAGCTGGCGGCGGCCCTCGGCCTGGACGCCGACGCCTACGCGGCCCAGGTCGCCGCGGCGGGGGAGAAGGCGTTCGTCGAGGCGATCGTGGTGCGCGACGACGACCCCGCGTACGACCGTGGCGCGCTCTCGGTGGTGCCGGGCGTGAACATGATCGAGACCGCGCTGCCGCTGGCGCCCAGCCGCGCGTTCGCCCGCCCGGTGCTGGGGACGGTCGGCCAGGCGACCGCCGAGATCGTCGAGGAGTCGGACGGCGCCGTCGTCGCCGGCGACCTCACTGGCCTGAGCGGCCTGCAGGCGCAGTTCGACGATCAGCTGCGCGGCGAGCCCGGGTTGACGGTGGTCGCGACCGCCGGCGGCGCGCAGGAGCGGGAGCTGTTCCACGTGGAACCCCAGGTGGGCGCGCCGCTGCGCACGACGCTCGACCCCGCGGTGCAGCAGGCCGCGGAGGACCTGGTCGCCACCGTCGTGGGCAGCGCGAGCGCGATCGTGGCGATCCGGCCGTCCACCGGCGACGTGCTCGCCGCGGCCAGCGGACCGGGCGGCGGCGGGATGTCGACGGCCACGCTGGGCCTGTACGCGCCCGGCTCGACGTTCAAGGTCGCGACCTCGCTCGCGCTGCTGCGCGCCGGCCTGACCCCGGACAGCACCGTCACCTGCCCGGAGACCGCCACCGTCGACGGCCGGTCGTTCCAGAACTACCCGGGCTACCCGGCCGACGCCCTGGGCGACATCACGCTGCGGACGGCGGTCGCCGAGTCGTGCAACACCGCGTTCCTCACCGCGGCGGGCACGGCGCCGCAGGAGGCGCTCGCGGCCGCGGCGGAGTCGCTCGGCCTGGTGGCGGGCGCCGACCTCGGCTTCGCGGCGACGCTCGGCGAGGTGCCGGCCGAGGCCACCGGCGGCACCGACCACGCCGCGTCGATGATCGGCCAGGCCCGCGTCCAGGCGACGCCGCTCGGCATGGCGACGGTCGCCGCGTCGGTGGCGGCAGGCGCGCGGGTCACGCCGCGGCTCCTGCTCGACGGGGCGGCGGAGACCGCGACCGCCGTGCCAGGGCCCGCCCAGCCGCTGACGCCCGCCGAGGCGGACGCGCTGCGGTCGATGATGCGGGCCGTGGTGACCGAGGGCGGCGGCGACTTCCTGCAGGACGTGCCGGGGCCCGAGGTCATCGCCAAGTCGGGCACGGCGCAGTACGGGTCGGGGGAGGACCTGCAGAACCACGCGTGGATGATCGCGGCGCAGGGCGACCTCGCGGTCGCGGTGTTCGTCGAGACCGGGGACTTCGGCTCGACGACGTCGGGGCCGCTGCTGGAGTCGTTCCTGCGGGCTGTGGCGGTGCCGGCCGCCTGAGAACCAGGCTGACCTGCGCATTCACCGGAAAGCGGCGTCCCGCGGGCCGGGTGGGCGCTGTCCGCGCGTTTTGTCCGCTTTGGCCCGAGTGGGTGAAATGCGTGTTCTGGGCTGAAGTTTCCCGGCAGCACCCTTCCGCTCGGCCCGGCGCCGGGCCTACAGTCGCCGTGTCAGCGACAAGGGCAAACCCTCCGCGAGGAGGGGACGCAAAGCCACGGGACCCCCGCAGGTCAGCCGGGCTGCCGAACGAAGGATCTGCCATGGAACAGCGCGGCTTCTACGAGCCGGCCGAGCGTGAGGGCTCCGACCTCCGCTCCGACGTGACGGGGCGCAGCGCGACGCGCCTGTCCTCCTGGTCCCGCATCGCGGCGACCCTCGCGACGCACGGGGACCTCGTGCCCGCGCAGCGCGAGTGCACCTCCGCCTCCTGATCGCACGCCCCACGGGCGCCCGCGCCGCCGCGCCCCGGGCGCCCGTCGGCGCGCCCGGAGGCCGGACGCCGCGCGCCGGCGCGTGGGGTCAGAGCTCGCCGACGCGCTGCATGTACCGCATCGACGCCCAGCCGACCGGGATGCGCAGCCAGTAGGTCAGCACCCGGAACAGCACCGCCACGGAGGTGGCGACGCCGGGGTTCACGCCGATGACCGTCAGCGCGCCCGCGAGGGCGATCTCGGTGGTGCCGATGCCGCCGGGCGTCGGGGCGATCGAGCCGGCGGTGTTGCCCGCCAGGTAGACGATCGCGACCTGCACCAGGGACAGGTGCTGGTTGAACGCGAGCAGGCACACCTCGAACGCGAGGATGTAGCCGAACGTCGTGATGAGGTTGCCGGCGAGGCCGACCGCGAGCCGGAACGGCTGCCCGACCACCTCGATGAGCCGGGGCCAGGTCTGCTGCACCGTCGGCAGCGTCTTGGCGGCGACCCACTGCCGCACCTTCGGCACCAGGAGCGCGGCGCCGATCAGCGCCGCGAGCACGCCGATCACGACGACCACCGTCGGGGACACCGTGAACCGCTCGAGCTGGTTCGTGCCGGACGCGACCGACAGCACCAGCAGCATCGGCAGCGTCACGACGAAGTGGGACACCTGGACGAGCGCCACGGTCGCCGTCGCCAGCGAGGTCGAGGTGCCGCGGCGGGTCAGCAGCCGCAGGTTGATCGCGGCCGGGCCGATGCCCGCGGGCGCGGCGAGCGCCACGAACGTCGACGCCGACTGCGCGACCGAGGCGCGCCACAGCGACAGCTTGACGGGGGAGAACGCCACTAGCGACAGCGCCGCCCCGAACAACGTCGCCATGCCGAGCAGGAACGCGAGAACGCTCAGCCGCCAGTCGGTCGTCGAGAGCGCGTCGAGGATCGTCTGCAGGTTGATCGACGTCAGCAGGATGATGACGGCGGCCGTCGTCAGCAGGATCGTCAGCACGGCGCGCGCGCCGAACCGGACCAGCTGCACGGGCTCGACGTCGGCCTCGGGCAGCCGCGCCACCAGGGCGGACCGGAGCTCGGCGAGCACCTCCTTGTGCACGCGCAGCTCCTCGCGCGTGCGGCGGGGGAGCGTGATGGTCTGCAGCAGCGGGCCGATCGCCGCGATGTCGCCCTCGGGCAGCACCGCCACGGCGGACTCCAGGGCGCGGGCGGGCCCCACGCGGAGCGCGAGGAGCGCGACCATCTGGGTCCGGTCCATGCGCTGCGCGAGCTCGGACGAGGCGACGTCGCCCTGGTCCCAGCCGACGAGCCACACGGTCGGGTCGTCCGGGCCGTCTGCCACCAGGATCACGTCGCTGGTCAGCGCGCGGTGCGCCAGCCCCGCCTCGTGGGCGGTGCCGAGCTGGCCCCAGATCGCGCGGAGCACGTCGTCGGTGATGACCTCGGGGTCGAGGTCCGCGAGCGAGGTGGCGGCCGGGACGGGGTCCTGCACCAGCAGCATCGACGAGTCGGCCTCGGCGATGCCGCGCAGCGCGGGGTTGCGGACGCCGGCCGCGGTCGCGGTGTACGACAGCAGCGCGGCGCGCTCGGCGGCCTGCCGCAGCGACACGACCGACCGGCCGTCCAGGCCGCGCAGGCGGAGCGACCGCCACAGCCGGCTGAGGAAGCCGATCACCTGGCGGTCGCCGTCGAGCACGAGCACGTCGAGCTCCTGGCCGTCCTCGGTGACCATCTCGTACGCGCGGTGCTCGGCGTACCGGACCGCGGCCCGCGCGCCGGCGCTGGGCGCGACGGCGGGGGTCCCCGGGGTGGCCTGCAGCGCGGCGGGGCGGTGGTCGGCGTCGTCCGCCGCGTCGTCGTCCTCGTCGGGCACCCGCACGAGGACCCGCGGCTGCCAGCCCGCACGCCGCACGCCCGCCAGGAGGCTCGCGCCGTAGGCGCGCTCCGAGCGGACGCCCGAGACGTACCGGACGGCGAGGCCGGAGGCGCGGCCGAGCAGCAGCGCGACCGCCACGCCGGGCAGCGAGGCACCCGCGGTGATGACCATGACGCCGACCGCGACCCAGACCAGGTTCCACGACCACGAGACGGTCCGGCGGCGGCTGCGCGGGCCGGTCGCCGTCAGCAGGCCGGCGATGAGCGCGAGGTACTCGGGGATGGACAGCGTCAGCTGCCCGTTGAGCCGGACGGAGAGCCCGGCGACCAGCTGGTCCGAGCCGAGGTGCTGGACCAGCCACGCGACGCCCGCCGCCGCGAGCACCGCGACGATCGCGGCGATCGAGGCCTCGACCATCTGCCGCCCGAGCCGGCGCACCGCGAGCTCCGCCAGGACGGCGATCGGCACGAGGTAGGTGACGACGGTCTCGAGCAGGGTGACCGGCACGACGAGGATCTGCCGGAGCAGCGACGCGAAGCCCTGCACGTCCTCCGCGACGCCGGACGTCGTGTTGTGCGCGTACGTCGCGAGCGCCATGACCGCGACGGCGCCGACGAGGCTGAGCACCACGCCCAGCAGGTCGCTCGGGTGGTGCACCCGGACCGCGGGGGTGTCGAGCACCTGCGGGCGGCCCAGCCCGTCGAGCGGCACCTGCGTGCGCGCGCCCGCGGCGGGCCCGTCGGGTCGACCGGGCGCCGCCGGCGCGCTGGTCGAGGCGTCGGGCATGGTCGCGAGTCTAGGCAGCGCAGGGCGCCCCGGGTGGCCGCTGCGTGCGCGCCGTGCGGATTTCCGTCCGCGAGGATGACTCCCTCCGTGCGCCGTCTCCGTCGCGAGGATGACCCCCGGGGGCTAGCGTGACCGGCGAGGAGGCCGCCGGACGGGCGGCGCCCCACCGCACGACGACCGGGAGGCGCGCGTGGCTCAGGACGTGGAGGGCCGGGTCGCGGCGGTGCTGCGGTCGGTCTGGTGGCTGCCGGTGCTCCGGGGCGTGCTGATGATCGTGCTGGGCCTGCTGCTGCTGGTCGAGCCGCTCGGCACCCTCGTCGCGCTGGTCTGGGTGTTCGGCGTGTTCGCCGTCGTCGACGGGGCTGTCGTGCTGATGCAGGCGCTGCTCGCGCGCGGCCGGCCCGGGTTCGGCTGGCTGGTCGCCGAGGGCCTGGTCAGCATCGGGTTCGGCGCGCTCATCATGCTGTGGCCGGACGTGACCGCGCTCGTGCTGTTCTACCTGCTGGCGCTCTGGGTGCTGGTGCTCGGGGTGACCGCCGTGATCGTCGCGGTGACCCAGTACCGGGCGCGGGACCTGGCCTGGTCCGGGACCCTGGTGTTCGGGCTGATCGGGTTCCTGTTCGGCCTGCTGCTGGCGATCAAGCCGCAGGGCACCGTGGACGTGATCCTCACCGTGTACGGGCTGTTCGCGTTCGTCGCCGGCGTGGTGATGCTGGTGTCGGGGTTCGCGACCCGGTCGCTGAGCCGGCAGCTGGCCGCGGGCGGACGGGCGCCCACGGGGTCGACGCCCGTCTGAGGCGTCAGCGGATCCCGAGCGCCTCGCGCCACGCCGCCGGGAGCAGCGCGTAGCCCACGAACGCCACGACGTCGAGCACCGTGTGGGCCACCACGAGCGGCATGGTGCGCCGTCTGCGCCGGTAGTACTCGGCGAACACCAGGCCCATGACGACGTTGCCGAGGAACGGGCCGATGCCCTGGTACAGGTGGTACGACCCCCGCAGCACCGCCGAGGTCACGAGGATCGCGGGGGTCCGCCAGCGCAGCTCGCGCAGCCGCTCCATCAGGTAGCCGACGACGATCACCTCCTCGAGCAGGGCGTTCTGCAGCGCGGAGAGGATCAGCACCGGCACGGTCCACCACGCGGCGTTCAGCGCGGCGGCCTGCACCTCGACCGTGATGCCGACCGCCCGGCCCAGCACGTACAGCGCGAGGCCCGGCAGGCCGATCAGGGCCGCGAGCCCGAACCCGACGCCCAGGTCCCGGCCGGGGCGCGACCCGTCCAGGCCGATCCGGCGCGCGGCGCTCCGCCCGTTCGCGGACAGCAGGTACAGCGCCAGGGCGACCGGCACCAGCGCGAACCCGATCGACAGCAGCTGGTACGTCAGGTCGAGGTAGGGGCGCGGGGAGCGGCTGGCGTTGAGCGTGGTGCTCTGCGACGCCAGCGGGGTGCCCGCCGTGAGGCGCGCGGCGATGTTGACCACCGCGTACACGGCCGACTGGCCGAGGGACAGGCCGAGGACGATCCAGATCTCGGCCGTCAGGCGGCGGCGCCGGGCGCGCTCGGAGACCGGCGGGGTGCCGGGTGGCGGCGCCGTGGCGGCGAGGCCCCCGGGTGCGGCGGCGCCGGGCGCGTCCGGGGCGGGCTCGGCGGGCGGGCGCGGGTCACGGACGGTCACGCCCGGCAGCGTAGGCCCCGCCGCTGACCGTCGGCTGGACGTCGTCTGTGCGGGCGCTTGTGCACGCGATCGCCGTGGCGCTAGGTTTGCGCCGCAAAGTAGTTGGTGAGTCGCTCCCGCTCGGGTCCGCCGCCGCCGAGCCCGAGGACTGCCGCCATGCCGCACCCCGCCGACGCACCCGGCGCGCCCCGAGCCACCGACGCACCTCGTGGTGCCGAGCCGGTGGACGACGGCCCCCTCGACCCGGCGCTCGCCCGGGCGATCATCGACGCCCAGCGCACCCGGGTCCGCACGACCGCCTACACCGACGACCGCGTGATCTTCGGCGTCTGGTCCGTCGCGTGGCTGGTCGGGTACGGCGTGCTGTGGGCCACGAGCGGCCGCGGCGTCACGGCGATCCCCTGGTGGGCGTGGGCGGTGTTCGGCGTGCTGATCCTCAGCGGCGTCGCCACGACCGTGCTGCACTCCGTGCGCCGGATGTCCGGCATGGACGGCGTCAGCCGCCGCACCGGGCAGCTCTACGGCTGGTCCTGGTTCGTCGCGTTCGCCGCGGGCCAGACCCTGGTCGGCGGGCTCGCGGGCGCCGGCCTGCCGGACGAGGCGGTGACCCTCGCCGCCAACGGCATCTCCGCGCTGATCGTCGCGGTGCTCTACATGGCGGGCGGCGCCCTCTGGCAGGACCGGGCGCAGTTCGCCCTCGGGGTGTGGATGGCCGTGGTCGCCGCGGCCGCCACCGTCGTCGGGCTGCCCGGCACGTTCGTCGTCATGGGGCTGGCGGGCGGCGGCGGGATGGCCGTCGGCGCCCTGCTCGCGCACGTCGCGCAGCGCCGGGGCCGCGCGGCCCGCCGCGGGGCGGTCGCGTGACGGACGCCGACCTCGACCCGGTGATCCACGCGCAGTCCCGGCTGCGCGTCGTCGCCACCCTCGCGGCCCTCGCCCCCGGCGACCGGCTCGCGTTCCCCCGGCTGCAGCAGCTCCTCGAGATGACGGCCGGCAACCTGTCCACGCACCTGCGCAAGCTGGAGGAGGCGGAGTACGTGACCGTCGAGAAGACCTTCGAGGGCCGCACGCCGGCCACGTACGTCGAGCTGTCGCCGGAGGGCCGGGCCGCGTTCGCCCGGTACACCCGCGCGCTCACCGACCTGCTCGGCGGTGCCCGGTGACCGGCGCCCTCGTCGAGCTGGACGGCGTCACCCGCCGGTACGGCGACGTGGTCGCGCTGGACGACGTGTCGCTGGCCGTCGGCGCCGGGGAGATGGTCGGGCTCCTGGGCCCGAACGGCGCCGGGAAGTCGACGCTGCTGTCCCTGGTCAGCGGCCTGCGCCGGCCCGACGCCGGCACGGTTCGGCTGGCCGGCCGCGACCCCCGCGACCCGGCCGCGCGCGCCGGGCTCGGCACCACGCCGCAGGAGACCGGGCTGCCGTCGACGTTGCGGGTCGGCGAGGTCGTGGACCTCGTGGCCGGGCACTACGCCGACCCGATGCCGCGCGGGGAGGTGCTGGAGCGGTTCGGGCTCACCGACCTCGCGCGCCGGCAGACCGGTGGGCTGTCCGGCGGGCAGCGGCGCCGGCTGGCCGTCGCGCTCTCCCTCGTCGGTCGCCCGCGGGTCGTGCTGCTCGACGAGCCGACCACCGGGCTCGACGTCGAGGCACGCCACGTGCTGTGGGACGCGCTGCGCGACTACCAGTCCGGCGGGGCGACCGTGATCGTCACCAGCCACTACCTCGAGGAGATCGAGGCGCTCGCCCGCCGGGTGGTCGTGGTCGGCGGCGGCCGGGTGCTCGCCGACGACGACCTGCCGACGATCCTCGCGATGGCGGCCGCGCGGCGGGTCCTCGTCGAGGTGCCCGAGGCCGAGGAGCCGCGGTTGCGCGCGCTGGCCGGGGTGCTCGACGTCCGGCGCGAGGGCCGGCGCACCGTGCTGCTCGCCGGCGACGCCGACGCCGTCGTGCGGGCGCTGGTCCGCGAGGACGTGCCGTTCCGCGACCTCGAGGTCCGGGGCGCGTCGCTCGAGGAGGCGTTCCTCGCGCTCACCTCGTCTGCGTCGTCGGCCGCCTCGTCGCCCACCACGTCCGGCACCACCGACCGGGAGACCCGATGACCGCCGACGTGCCCGCCGCTGCCGCCGCCCCCGCGTCCACCGGGACCCGGTCCTGGCTCTCGCTCGCGCTGCTGCACACCCGGTTCCAGCTGCTGGAGTCCGTGCGCGTGCCGATCGCCGTCATCGGCAACCTGCTGTTCCCGTCGCTCGCGCTGCTGTTCTTCGTGGTGCCGCAGCGCGCCGTCGCCGACGACCCGCTCGCCTCGGTCGCCGCCGTCGCGCAGCTCGGGACGTTCGCCGTGATGTCGGCGTGCCTGTTCACCCTGGGTGCGGGGGTGTCGGAGGACCGGCAGCTGGCGTTCGACCCGTACGTCCGCACGCTGCCCGCGGGCGCCGGTCCGCGCCTGGCCGGGCGGATCGTGAACGCGATCGTGTTCTGCCTCGGCGCGCAGGTGCCGGTGATCCTGATCGCGGTCCTGCTGACCTCGGCGTCGGTGACCCCGGCGCGCGGGCTCGGCGGGCTCGCGATGGTGCCGGTCGTCGCGGTGCCGTTCACCCTGCTCGGCCTCGCGATCGGCTACGCGCTGTCGGCGAAGGCGGCGATCGCGGTCGTGCAGGCGGTGCTGTTCCCGCTCGCGTTCGCCGGCGGGCTGTTCCTGCCGCCGGAGGCGTTCCCGTCCTGGCTCGACGCGCTGTCCCAGGCCCTGCCGTCCCGCGCCACCCGCGACCTGGTCGTCGAGGTGACGACCGGGATCGAGGGCTCGCCCTGGGCGCTGCCGGTGCTGCTGGCGTGGACGGCGGCGTTCGCCGCCCTGGCGGTCCTGGCGTACCGGCGCGACGAGGGCCGCAGGTTCCGCTGACCCGGTACTCGCGCCGGTGGCCGGGTCGGGGTCAGGCGCGCGCCAGCGCCGCGGCCGCCTGGGCCACGAGGTCCGGGTCCGTGACCGTCCACCCACCCGCGGAGCCCCCGCCGCCCGGTCCGCCGTCGCCGGCCACCGCGCGGCTCGCGGACAGGTGCACGGCGTCCACGCCGGCCGCGACGAGCACGCCGACGTCGACGGGTCGCACGCCGCCCCCGGCCATGACCTGCACGGCGCCCGCGGTGTGCTCGACCATCGCGGCGAGGCGCCGGACGCCGTCGATGCTGCGGGCCTCGCCGCCCGAGGAGAGCACCCGGGTCACGCCCGCGGCGGCGAGGGCGTCCAGGACGGCGAGCGGGTCCGCCACGGAGTCGACGGCCCGGTGGAACGTGACCTCGCGGCCGTCCGCGGCTGCGACCAGCGCGGCGAGCGCGGGCTCGTCGACCCGGCCGTCAGCCGTCAGGGTGCCGACCACCACGCCGTCGACGCCGAGGTCGACCGCCGCGCGGACCTCGCGCACCTGGACGTCGAGCTCGTCGGCGTCGTAGACGAACGACCCCGGCCGTGGCCGGACCAGCACGTGCACGCCGGTCGGTGCGGCACCGCCGGCGGCGCGGGCCTCGCGCTCGGCGACCAGCGCCGCGAGCAGGCCGGCGCCCGGGGTCAGCCCGCCGGTCGCGGAGAGCGCGGCGCACACCTCGACGCGCGCGGCCCCGGCGTCGGCGGCCACGCGGTAGCCGGCCAGGTCCTGGACGGCGATCTCGAGGACGGGTCGGGACACGCTCACGGGCTCCTCCTGGGCGGCGGGGGTCGGTGCCGACCGTAGCGCCTCCGGGCGCCACCTCCTCGGGACGTCCGCGCCGGACGCCTCCGAGGAGGAGGTCGCCGGGTCAGGCGAACCGGCGCAGCCGGAGCGAGTTCGCGACCACCAGCACCGACGAGAACGCCATGGCGGCGCCCGCGATCATCGGGTTGAGCAGGCCGAGCGCCGCGAGCGGGATCGCCGCGACGTTGTACGCGAACGCCCAGAACAGGTTCTGCTGGATGACCCGGAGCGTGCGGCGCGCGAGCCGGACCGCCTGCGGGGCGGACCGGAGGTCGCCGCGCACGAGGGTCACGTCGGCGGCCTCGATGGCCACGTCGGTCCCGGTGCCCATCGCGAGCCCCAGGTCCGCGGTGGCGAGCGCCGCGGCGTCGTTCACGCCGTCGCCGACCATCGCGACCCGCCGGCCCTCGCCCTGGAGGCGCCGGACCACGTCCACCTTGTCGGCGGGCAGCACCTCGGCCACCACGTCCGCCTCGGCGATCCCGACCGACCGGGCCACCGCGCGGGCCGCGCCCGCGTTGTCGCCCGTGAGCAGCACCGGCCGGAGCCCGAGAGCGCGCAGGTCCTCGACCGCCTGCCGCGAGCCCTCCTTGACGGGGTCCCGCAGCACGAGCACGCCGCGGGCGGCGCCGTCCCACGCGACCAGCACGGCGGTCGCGCCGTCGGCCTCGGCGGCGGCGAACCGCGCGCCCAGGTCGCCGTCGGCGGGGACGCCCTGCTCGGCCAGCCACGCCGGCCTGCCGACCAGGACCCGCCGCGCCAGCCCGACGCCGGCGTGCGCCGCGCGGACCACGCCGCTGACGCCGCGTCCGGCCTCGGCCCGGAACTCGTGCACCTCGTCGGTGCCGATCCCGACGCCGTCGCCGCCGATGCCCGAGGCCTCCGGGGCGAGCCCGGTGGCGGCCTCGGCGACCGCGCGGGCGATGGGGTGCTCGGCGAGCGCCTCGACGGCCCCGGCGTACCGGAGCACCTCCCGCTGCGCGTCGTCCCGGGCGGGGCCGTCGGCCCCCGGGTCCGCGTCCCCGTCGCCGGGGGTGAGCACGGCGACCAGCGCCATGCGGCCCTCCGTCACGGTGCCGGTCTTGTCCAGCACGACGGTGTCGACCGCGCGGGTCTGCTCGAGGATCTCCGGGCCCTTGATGAGCACGCCGAGCTGCGCCCCGCGGCCGGTCCCGACGAGCAGGGCCGTCGGCGTGGCGAGCCCGAGGGCGCACGGGCAGGCGATGATCAGCACGGCGACCGCGGCCGTGAACGCCGTCTGCGCGGACGCGCCCGACAGCAGCCACACGGCCAGGGTGCCGACCGCGAGCACCAGGACGATCGGCACGAACACCGCCGAGATCCGGTCCGCCAGCCGCTGCACCGGCGCCTTGCCGGTCTGCGCGGCGGCGACGAGCCGGCCGATCTGGGCCAGCCGGGTGTCCTCGCCGACGCGCGTCGCCCGGACGACCAGGTGGCCGCCCGTGTTGATGGTCGCGCCGGTCACGTCGTCGCCGGGGCCGACGTCGACGGGCACGGGCTCGCCGGTCAGCAGGCTGGTGTCGACGGCACTGGTGCCGGAGACGACCACGCCGTCCGTGGCGACCTTCTCGCCCGGGCGGACGGCGAACTCGTCGCCCACGCCGAGCCGGTCCACGGGGACGCGCTGCTCGGTGCGCCGGCCGTCGGGGCCGGTCACGAGGAGCGCCACGTCCTTGGCGCCGAGGTCGAGCAGCGAGCGCAGGGCGTCCCCGGCCCGGCGGCGCGAGCGGTGCTCGGCGTACCGGCCGGCCAGCAGGAACGTCGTGACGACGGCCGCGACCTCGAAGTACAGCTCGGGCATGTGCGTGCCCATGCCGTCGTCGGCGGCGGGCCAGAGCGTCGGGGTCATGGTCATGCCGAGCTCGCCCGCGCCGCCGAGCAGCAGCGCCCAGAGCGACCAGCCGGTGGCCGCGACGATGCCGATCGACACCAGGGTGTCCATCGTCGACGCGCCGTGCCGGGCCGCCCGGACCGCGGCGCGGTGGAACGGCCAGGCCGCCCACGTCGCGACCGGGAGCGCGAGCACGGTGACCAGCCACTGCCAGCCGGTGAACTGCCACGCGGGCACCATCGACAGCAGCAGCACGGGGACCGTGAGGACGGCCGCGACCCGGAGCCGGCGGCGCAGGTCGGTGCCGCGCGCGTCCGTCGGGGCGGAGGTGTCCTCGTCGGGGTCCATGTCGTGCCCCGGGGGCATGCTGTGGCCGGACAGGGCGTGCTCGGTGGGGTCCATGCCGGCCATGTCGTGCCCGGCGTGCTCCGCGTCGTGGCGCGCGGCCGCGCCGTGCTCGGCACGCTCGTCCGTCGCCGTCGCCGTCGCCGTCGCCGTCGCCGTCGCCGCGGGTGCGGTCAGGTCGCGGCTCCCGGTCACCGTCGCGTCGTACCCGGCGGCGCGCACGGCGGCGACCAGCGCGTCGACGTCCGGCGTGCTGCCGTCCTCGGCGGCGGACACCTCGACGTGCGCGCTCTCGAGCGCGAGGTTCACGGTCGCCCGGGCGCCGGGGACGCGGTTGAGCCGCTTCTCGACGCGCGCGACGCAGGACGCGCAGGTCATGCCCTCGACGGCGAGGTCGACGGTGCCGACCGGGGCGACGGGCAGGTCGGCGGTGGTGCGCGGGTCGTCGGCTGTCACAGCAGCGACTTCCGCGGGGTGACGGCGTAGCCGGCCTCGTCGACGGCGGCGGCGATCGCCTCGTCGGTGAGCGGTGCGTCCGAGGTGACGATGACGGGCGACGACCCGCCTGCGACCAGGTCGACCTGCACGTCGGTCACGCCGGGCAGCGCGGTGAGCTCCTCGGTGACGTGGCGGACGCAGTTGCCGCAGGTCATGCCGTCGACGGCGAAGCTGGTGGTCTGGCTCATGGGTGGTTCCTCTCGCGATGCGGGTCGGGGGGTCAGGAGCGGACGAGCCGGGCGATGGCCTCGGAGGCCTCGCGGACCTTCTCGGCGCCGGCCTCCTCGGACTGCCGGGCCGCGTCGACGACGCAGTGGCCCAGGTGGTCCTCGACGAGGCCGATGCTGACGGCCTGCAGCGCCTTGGTCACGGCGGCGACCTGGGTCAGGACGTCGATGCAGTAGACGTCCTCGTCGACCATGCGCGCGATGCCGCGGACCTGCCCCTCGATGCGCTTGAGGCGCTTGAGGTAGTCGTCCTTGTCGCCGCTGTACCCGTGCATGTCCGCTCCCTCCAGGCGAGGCGCGACCGCACCCCGTCACGAGTGGAACGCTATACCCCCTGGGGGTATTCCGCGGGGACCGAGGTCCCGATGGGCGGCTGGTCGGTGCCGGTGTCGGGGGACGCCCGGATGCGCGCGGCCCACTCGTCGAGCGTCTCGACCTCGCGTGCGCCGGGGTCGTCCTCGAGCCGGCGGAGCAGCCGGAAGTCGTCGACGCCGATGAGGACCGCGACGAGCTCGCCGTAGCGCCACAGCCCCACGCGCCCGTGCCCGAACGCCACCTCGTTCACCATGGACGCGAGGTGGGTCCGGAACTCCCGCGCCGTCGCTTCTCTCGTGATCGTGTGCATGCCTCGACGCTAGGGCCCGGGAGCGGCGTCACGGCGGTCGTCCCCAGGCGGATTCGCCACTGCTGGTGGCGCTCGCGTCCGCTGGCGGGTGCACCGTGTACGCGGCGTGATCTGGCGGACGCGAAGTTCATTCTGGGCGCGAGTACACGAGGTACGCAGTGAGCGCCGTGCACACGAGCGCGAGCTCACGGGTTCCTCGACGACTTGGGGTGACACGGTGGACGCACGCGGAGAACGGACCCGGTACCGCCGCGCCGAGGCTGCCCGTGGGCAGGGTGCCGTCCGCCCGCGCTGCACGACACCGTGTACGCACTCTCGGGATGGGGGTCGGCTTCGCTGGGGTGCGCCGTGTACGCACTCTCGGGATGGGGGTCGGCTTCGCTGGGGTGCGCCGTGTACGCACTCTCGGGATGGGAGCCGACTCCGCTGGGGTGCGCCGTGTACGCACGCGGGGCGCGGAGCGCCGGCCGGGCCGGGGTGGGGTGCAGTGCGGGCGCGGCGGCCCGGGGGGTCAGAGACCGCTGCGGCGGGCGAACGCGCGGGCGTCGACGCCGCGGAGGTCGCAGAACTCGCGCACCGGGCCGGTCAGCAGCAGGTCCACGTGCCGGAGGTCGGCGACGGAGCGGGCGCCGAGCAGCGTCATGATGTCGCCGACCTGGGTCAGCCAGGACTCGATGCGGGCGACCAGGGCGGCCTCGCCGTCGGTGAGCAGCGTGCGGAGGAACCCGCCCGCGACACCGACCGCCGTGGCACCGAGCGCGAGCGCGCGCACGACGTCGAGCGGGTGTCGCACGCCGCCGGACGCCAGGAGGTCGACCCCGTCGACCGACGAGGCGTCGAGCAGACCCTCGACGGCGGACTGGCCCCACGAGGCCAGGTAGTCCATGCCGCCGTCGGTGCGGCGCGCGGACTCGATCGCGGTGAAGTCGGTGCCGCCGCGGCCGGAGACGTCGACTGCGGCGACGCCGAGGTCGCGCAGCCGCTCGACGGTGCCGCGGCTCATGCCGGCGCCGACCTCCTTGACGACCACGGGGACGTCCACGCCGTCGACGATGGCCGCGATGTTGTCGGCCCAGCGCGTGAAGTCGCGGTCGCCCTCGGGCATGACGATCTCCTGCGCGGGGTTCACGTGCACCTGGAGGCCGTCGGCGCCGAGGATCTCGACCGAGCGGCGCGCCTGGGCGGGCGTGAGGTTGGCGTTGACGTTCGCCAGCACGAAGCCGTCCGGGTTGAGGTCGCGCAGCACCCGGAACGACGGGATCGCGGCAGGCTCGCGGTGCAGGATCCCGGTGGAGCCGGACGCGATCGGGACGCCGGTCTCCCGCGCGGCGACCGCGAGGGCGCGGTTGATCGTCGCGGTGTGCGCGGTGCCGCCCGTCATGCCGTTGATGTAGAGCGGCACCGGCCAGTCCAGCACCCGACCGGTGGCCCGCAGCGACACCTGCGCCCGGTCGCCCGCGGCGAGCGGGTGGTTCATCGGGCGGACGTGGTCGAAGTCGCTCGGGCCGGGCTCGGCGTGCTGGGCGACGGCCAGGCGGACGTGGTCGTCCTTGCGGCGCGCGTCCTGCTCGGCCGGCGTCGCCACGTCGGCGTCGCCGACGGGCTGGTCCTGGCCCGACAGGGGGACGTCGTCGCGGGTCATCGCACGTCCTCGGCGTCGCACGGCTGCTGGACCCGCAGGGACAGGTGCCGCACGTCGGACAGCGCCCAGTCGCGCAGCATCGGCTCGAGGTCGGTGTCGGCGTCGACGAGCACGATGCCGCAGTCGCCGCCGCCCGCGCCCGACGACTTCGCCGCCGCGCCGACGCTCTCGGCCGTCTCGCACAGCGTGCGCAGCGCGGGGGTCTCGATGTCGACGCCGGCGGCGCGGGCCAGCGAGGTCAGCAGCCCGCGCGCGCGGTGGATCTGCGCCTTCGCGGCGGGGGCGTCGTCGCGCTCGATGGCGTCGGCCAGCGCGTCCACGCACTCCCGGGAGGCGGCGAGGAAGTCGGGGTAGTGGGCCTCGGCGGCGCCCTTGCGGGACTGCATCCGCTCGACCAGCCGGGTGGTCGACGCCGGGACGCCGGTCCAGCCGACGACGAGCCGCATGGTGCGGGGCGTCGGGAGCCGTCGGACGGACAGGCCGGGCCAGTCGGCGTCGAGCAGCGCGGACAGGGGCCGCCGGGCGCCCGAGGACTCGGCGGCGGCCTGGGCGGTGCGCAGCCAGTCGCGGTCGAGCGCGGCGTACCGGATCCACCCGCCGTACAGGCTCGCCGCGACGTCGCCGCCGGAGCCCATCGGGTTCACCGCGACCGTCGCGAGCAGCGCGAGCCGCAGCAGCCGGTCGGTCGGCAGGTCGAGCGCGTAGAACCGGTCGAGCGCCCGCACGGTCGCGGCGGTGACGGCCGCCGACGACCCGAGGCCGAACTTCCGGCCCGACTGGTCGTCGAGCTCGGAGGTGATCGTGATGTCGTAGAAGCCGAGCTCGCGGCCCTGCTCCGCGGCGAACCGCTCCACCACGTCGATCGCCGCGAGCACGTAGTCGAACGGGCGGCTGTCGTGGTCGAGCACGACCCGGCCGCCGTCCCGCCGCCACACGACGGGCAGCCGGCCGTACTGGTCGGACGCGATGGACCCGGCGCCCTCGGCGCGCGCCAGCCGGACGGTCACGTGCCGGTCGACGGCGACGAGCACCGCGGGGTACCCGGCCTCGACCACGGCGTACTCGCCGGCGACGAACAGCTTGCCGGGGGCGCTGACCTCGATGGCCTCGAGCGCGGTCACGCGGCACCTCCCGTCGTCACGCGCAGGTCCGGCCCGGGGCGCGCGGTCACCACGTGGCGGGTGCCGCCCTCGGACAGCGCCTCGGCGACGGCCGGGAGGTCGCGCCCGGCGCACAGCACCTTGACATTCGGGCCCGCGTCGATGGTCGCCCAGCACGGCAGGCCGTCGGCGCGCAGCGCCTGCACCTGGTCGAGCACGCCGACGGTGTGCGCGGTCCAGTACCGGACCGGCGGGCGCGCGCCGAGCATCGTCGCGTGCATCCGCAGGGCGTTCGACTCGGCCAGCGCGCCCAGGGTCGGCAGGTCGCCGGCGCGCACGGCGTCGAGCATGAGCGCGACGTCGACCTCGGTCGACCCGGTCCAGGACGGGAAGAACGGAGAGGTCTCGACGGTGCGGCGCATGGCCTCGCGCGACGAGATCGACTTGGGCCCGGCGTCGAGCACGACCACGGCCATCGCCGGGTCGAGGGGACCGCCCGCCTCGCCGCCCGGCACGGGCTCGGCGAACGACGAGGCGTCGTCGGTGCCCGCGTGCCAGACCACCAGGCCGCCGAAGACCGAGCGCGCCGCCGACCCGGAGCCGCGGCGGGCCAGCCGGGAGAGCGCGCGGGCGTCGAGGTCGAGCCCGTACGCGGCGGCCGCGGCCCCGGCGAGCGCGGCGAACCCGCTCGCGGACGACGCGAGGCCCGCACCGGTCGGCACGGTCGAGACGGACGTGACCGAGGCGTGCACGGACGAGCCGGCGAGCGAGCGCACCAGGTCGAGGAACCGCCGGACCCGCACGACCTCGCCGTCCGACATCAGCCGGCCGTCGAGCGCGCCGGAGTCCTCCGACGCGGCGGGGTCGAGCGTCACGGTGGTCGTCGCGTGGAACGCGTCGAGCGTCAGCGAGAGGCTGGACGTCGCGGGCAGCGCCAGGGCCTCGTCGCGCTTGCCCCAGTACTTGGCGAGCGCGATGTTCGCGTGCGCGACGGCGGTCGCGGAGTCAGTCATCCGAGGGGCACCTGGGCGGAGGGGGCGGCGGGGCGCCGCGCGTCGGTCCGGTGCAGCCACGTGCGCGCCGCTCCCGCGCGGCGCAGGGCAGCGGCGATCGTACCAGCGGAGGCCGCGTCGGCCGCGAGCGCCAGCATGCATCCGCCCTGGCCACCGCCCGTCAGCTTGGCGCCCAGCGCCCCGGCCGCGAGGGCCGCGCCGACCAGGCGGTCCAGCTCGGGGGAGGAGACGCCGAGCTCCGCGAGGGCGCCGTGCGCGCGGGTCATCCGGGCGCCCAGCTCCGCGGGTCGGTCGAGGGCCAGGTCGTCGACGACGTCCCGGGTGATCGCCCCGAGCTCCGCGATCAGCTCCGACCCGCGGGCCGGGTGCCGGTCCCGGAACGACCGGACGTCGGCGACCGCGACCCGGGTCCGCCCGTGCACGCCGGTGTCGGCGACCACGAGGTGCGCGCGCAGGGCCAGGTCGAGCGGCCGGATCTCGCCGGCCTGGAACCACACCGGCTCCGTGGAGGCGGTGGTGCGGGCGTCCAGCCCGCTGGGGTTGCCGTGCGCCACCCGCTCGCCGACCTGGACGAGGTCGAAGTGCTCCTGCGGGGTCAGCGTGCGGCCGGCGAGGTCCGCCAGCGCGAGCGCGAGCGCCCCGGCGGTGGCGGCGCTGGAGCCGAGCCCGCGGGCGGCGGGGATCGTCGACTCCGTGGACAGCACGACGTCCCGGTGCGGCAGGCCGAGGTGGTCGAGCGTGGCCTCGACGGCGGCGACCGGGGCGGCGAGCTGCTCGGGGGCGTCGGACAGCGCGCCGGAGTACAGCACGGACTCGAGCGACAGCGGCCCCTCCTCGCGCCGGGCGACGGCGCGCATCGGGAGGCTGGCGAGCGGCAGCGCGATCGCGGGCTCGCCGTACACGACGGCGTGCTCGCCGACCAGGATCGCCTTCGCGCGGGTGTGCCCCGTCCCGGTGGCGCGCGGGGCGCCCGGGCCGGTGCTGCGCGGGTTCGAGCTCGAGATGGTCCGACTCCTCACATCAGGTGCGCCACGAACCACGGGGCCGCGTACAGCGACATGAACTGCACCCCGAAGTTGACGCCCAACCGGTTCAGCGTGCCGCAGGTCAGCCCGACCAGCAGCACGGCGAAGACGTTGACGAGCCCCGCGTCCAGGTAGGCGAGGAGCAGGACGAACACGATGAACAGCGCCAGCACGGCCTCGTGCGGCACGTACCGGGTCACGAGCGCGGTGAGCCGGAACGAGTACCGGACCGCCAGCACGTAGGACAGCACCAGGGCGAGCGCCCCGCCGACCACCACCGCGACCACGAACTGCGACGTCGACAGCAGCTGGTGCAGGTTGTTGTCGAGCGTGAGCACGGGCGGCGCGTTGAACAGCGCGTTCGCGGGGCCGACGGCGACGGGCGACAGCGGCAGCCCGACCGCGAGGAGCGGGATGATCACGCCGGCCAGGTACGTCGAGTGCGCGAGCGCGGCCATCGACGTGATCGCCCGGGACGACCGCTCGACGGGCTGCTGGGCGCGTGCGCCGGACGCCTCACCCATGAGCAGCGTCAGCGCGACCGGGCTGAGGAAGAACAGCGGCGTCGACGCGGCGGACACGGTGGCCGAGGCGCCGAGCTCGGCGCGGGTCAGCAGGCGCCGCGGGCTCAGCGGGGCGCCCTTCAGCTCCGACCGCGTGATGACGACGGGCGTGCGGCCGGCGCGGGGGAGCGCGGCGCGCAGCGTCGGGTTGAGCAGCGTGGCCAGGCTGAGCAGCAGCGGGCCGGCCGTGATCGACAGGAAGAACGACACCGTGATCGTGCCGTCCTCGGGCAGCACGCCGGTCTGCCGGTACAGCGCCTGCACGCCCTGGAACAGCAGGCCGAGCGGGATGATCGCCAGCAGCGACAGCACCTTGTTCTTGCCGATCAGCGCCAGGACCACCGCGCCGCCGACGAACAGCAGCGCCCCGTACTCCCGGAGCTGGTCGGCGAACGGCGTGATGGCGCTCGCGATGAGCAGCGCCAGCGGCACCGAGATGAGCGTGCCGACCACCGACCCCGCCGCCATCTTGCGGATCGTCTCCGCGGCGCGGCCTTCCCGCTTGAGCAGGAGGGCGTGGTCGATCATCGGCGCGGAGAGCACGCCGCCGGGCAGCCCGACGAGCGCCGTCGGGATCGAGTTCGTGAGGTTCAGCGTCACGACCGCGGCGATGAAGAACGCCAGCACGACCTGCGGGTCCGTGCCCGCCAGGACGAGCGCGAGCGTCACGGGCAGCAGCACCGAGGTCTCGTCGGTGCCGGGGATGAACCCGATCAGCGTGTACAGCGCGACGGCCGCGAGGGCGGCGGCGACCATCGGCAGCAGCAGGGAGAGGTCCACGGAGGTCTTTCGGTGCGGGGCGCCCGTCCGGATGGGTGGCGGCGGGCGCGGCGGCTGGCGCGCGGGGGGTGCGCGCGGCGGGGTGCGGGCGGCGTCAGGCCGGTGGCGGCCCCGCGTCCACGTCCTCGTCGGCGACGATCCGCACGTCCCGCTTGGGCCGGATCAGCGCGACCGCGGCGACGAACCCGACGACGGAGCCGCCGAGGCCCCAGAAGAACTCGGACGAGCCGAGGGCGCGCCCGACGACGACGGCGCCGACCGTCGCGGCGGCGGTGACCGCGAGCGCCAGCAGCAGGTCGCGCATCGACACGCGGTCGCCCCAGATCTCGACGTACTGCTCGTCGCCTTGGCTCACGTTCCTCCTCAGGTCCGGACCGCCACCCTAGGACTCCCGCTGCGGGGAGCCTGTGCGGCGGTTGTGCGCGCGACGTGGACGTGCGGGTCGGAGCGCGGGTGGCCGACGGCCACTGTGGGGTGACCAGGCCCGCGGCGGCAACTCGGGGCGACGCGCCGGGGGTCGACACGCCGAGGTTCACCCGCTCCGGTGGCGGTCCGCCCCGGGGTGCGGACGATGGGTGAGCATGAGCGACCAGACGACGCCCCAGGACCCGCAGACCCAGCACCCGGAGCCCGAGCAGCCGGCGCAGAACATCCCGCACCCCGGCCTCACGGACGACATGCGGCAGCAGCCCGACCACGGCGAGGAGTCGTACGTCGGCTCCGGCCGGCTGGAGGGCAAGCGCGCGCTGATCACCGGCGGCGACTCCGGCATCGGCCGCGCCGTCGCCCTGGCGTTCGCCCGCGAGGGCGCGGACGTCGCGATCTCCTACCTCCCGGACGAGGAGGAGGACGCGCAGGAGACGGTCCGGCTGGTCGAGGACGCCGGCCGCCGCGCGCTGACCCTGCCCGGCGACATCCGCGACGAGGCGTTCTGCGCGGAGCTCGTGCAGCGCACCGTGTCCGAGCTCGGCGGGCTGGACGTGCTGGTCAACAACGCGGCCTTCCAGATGTCCCAGGAGAACGGGCTCCTCGACCTCACGACCGAGCAGCTGGACCGCACCTTCAAGACCAACCTGTACGCGATGTTCTGGATCACCAAGGCCGCGCTCCCGCACCTGCAGCCGGGGTCGAGCATCATCAACACCACGTCGGTGCAGGCCTACGAGCCCAGCCCGCAGCTCATCGACTACGCGACCACCAAGGCCGGCATCCTCAACTTCACCAAGGCGCTGGCGCAGCAGGTCGCCGAGCAGGGCATCCGGGTCAACGCCGTCGCACCCGGGCCGATCTGGACCCCGCTGATCCCCGCGACGATGCCGGTGGAGAAGGTGAAGGAGTTCGGCGCGGACACCCCGCTGGGCCGCGCGGGCCAGCCGGCGGAGCTCGCCCCGGCCTACGTGTTCTTCGCGAGCCAGGAGAGCAGCTACATCACCGGCGAGCGCATCGGCGTCACAGGCGGCCGCTCGCTGGCCTGAGCGGCGTCAGGCCGCCAGGGCGCGGGCGCGGAGCAGGACCGCGTCGAGCATGTCCGGGGTCAGGCGGCCGGTGAAGGTGTTCTGCTGGCTGACGTGGAAGCAGCCCAGCAGGGTCAGCCGATCACCGGTCGCCGGGCGGTCCAGCACCACCTCGGCGCCGTGGCCGAACCGCGGGCGCGGGCGCGGCACCGCCCAGCCCTGCTCGGCGAGCGTGCGGAGCAGCGCGTCCCAGCCGAACGCCCCCAGCACCAGGGCGACCCGCGGGCGGACGATCTCGAGCTCGCGCGCGAGCCAGGGACCGCAGCGGTGCCGCTCCTCGGGCAGCGGCTTGTTGTCCGGGGGCGCGCAGTGCACCGGCGCGGTGATCCGGACGCCGGTGAGCGTCAGCCCGTCGCCGGCGTGCGTCGAGGTGGGCTGGGAGGCCATGCCGACGCGGTGCATCGCGGCGAACAGGAAGTCGCCGGACCGGTCGCCGGTGAACATCCGGCCGGTCCGGTTGGCGCCGTGGGCAGCCGGTGCGAGGCCCACGACCAGCACCGCCGCGTCGGGGTCGCCGAACCCGGGCGCCGGGCGGGCCCAGTACTCCTGGTCCCGGTAGGCGGCGCGCTTCACGGTCGCGACGTGCTCCCGCCAGGCGACCAGCCGCGGGCAGGCACGGCACTCGACGACGGCGCCGTCGAGCTCGCCGAGGTCGCGCGCGCCGGGCGCGGTCGCGGCGGGGAACCCGGGGTCGTCGGGCAGCGCGGACGGGAACACGGGCGTCAGGCGAACCGGTCCGGGTCGCCCGCGCCCTCGCGGACCACCTCGGGGTAGCCCTCCGACCAGTCGACCACCGTCGTCGGCTCCGCGGACACCTCGCCGGCCTCGATCACCGCGTCGACGACGTGGTCGAGCTCCTCCTTGACCGTCCAGCCGTCGGTCTGCGGCTCGGTGTCGCCCGGGAGGATCAGCGTCGAGGACAGCAGCGGCTCGCCGAGCTCGCGCAGGATCGCCTGCACCACCCGGGAGTCGGGGATCCGGACGCCGACGGTCTTCTTCTTCGGGTGCGCCAGCCGCCGGGGGACCTCCTTGGTCGCCGGCAGGATGAACGTGTACGGCCCCGGCGTCGCGGCCTTGATCGCCCGGAACGGCGCGTTGTCGAGCCGCACGAGCTGCCCGAGCTGGGCGAAGTCGGTGCACATGAGCGTGAAGTGGTGCTTGTCCGTGAGGTGCCGGATCGCACGGATCCGGTCGGCGCCGGTGTGGCTCTCCATCCGGCACCCGAGCGCGTACCCGGAGTCGGTGGGGTAGGCGATCAGGGCGTCGTCGCGCAGCAGCTGCACGACCTGCCCGATCGACCGGGCCTGCGGGTCGTGGGGGTGGACGTCGAAGAACCGGGCCATGCGGTCGAGGGTGGCACGCCGCCCGCGCGCCGACCACCCCGGGATCGGCGGCCGCGGTTCAGCCCAGCACCGCCACCAGGAAGTCGGCGTCCGGCCCGAACGGCCGCAGGTCCCAGGTCGCGAACCGGTGCTGCACGACGAACCCCGCGGCCGCGGCGTCGGCGTCGAGCGCCTCGAACGCGTACCCGCGCCCCGCGCCGAACCCGACGACCAGCCGCCCGCCTGGCGCGAGGTGCGCGCGGATCCGCCGCAGCACCTCGGCCTCCGTCCCCGGGGCGACGAACGTCAGCACGTTGCCCGCCATGACCGCCACGTCGAACGGCTCGGCGACGCCCGCCGCCCTCAGGTCCAGCTCGGCGAGGTCGCCGACGTGCCAGTCGCCCTCGGGGTGGTCGGCGCGCGCGGCCTCGACGAGCAGCGGGTCGACGTCGACCCCGACGACGGTGTGGCCCCGGAGCGCGAGCTCGCCGCCGACCCGGCCCGGCCCGCAGCCGGCGTCCAGCACGCGGGACCCGCGGGGCACCATCGCGTCGATCATCCGGGCCTCGCCGGCCAGGTCGGCTCCCTCGGCGGCCATCGTGCGGAACCGCTCGACGTACCAGGCGGACCGGTCGGGGTTCTGCTGGCCGATCTGCTCCCACCGGGTGGGCTGGCGCATGGGGGCTCCTCGGGGACGGCGGCTGACGGGGCGCGGACCCGAGCCTAGGAGGGACGCAGCCGCGCTGCAGCCACCGGGACGTCAGCGGTGGACGGCCCTCGTCGCCTTCTTCGCCGCCTTCGCCCCGGCCTTCTTGGCCGACGACGTCAGGGTGTCGATGAGGTACGACGCCGCGGCGCCCAGGATGACGACGTCCTTCGCGATCCCGACCCCGTCCGGGTTCGGCCGCGGGTCGCCCTCGCCGCGGTGCAGCGCCGGCGTGCGGAGGTACATGCCGACGAGCGCGGCGGAGAACGCGGTGAACCCGGTGGCGACGACGACGCGCGGCAGCACCGGGACCAGCAGCGCGGTGCCGAGGCCGACCTCGGCCGCGGCGAGCCCGGTCGTGAACGTCTTCGGGTCCACGCCGGACAGGAACGGGTACGCGCCCGCGGCGGTGCCGTGCAGGCCCTTCGCGGTCTCCTCGTCGGCGCCGAGCTTGTCGAGGCCGGAGTTCAGGATGTACGCGCCGGCGCCCAGGCGCAGCGGCAGGTGGCGGAGCTTCACGCGGTCCTCCTCGGGGGTGGGTGGTGCCTCGACGCTACGACCGCGCGCCGGGAGCCGCAGGGCGACGCCTTGACTTCGAGCGCACTCCAAGGAGGACCGTCGCGGACATGAGCCTCACCACCCGCACCCTCGGCAGCGCCGCGCACGGCACCGCCCTCACCGTCTCCGCCCTCGGGCTCGGCTGCATGGGCATGTCCGAGTTCTACGGGGCCACCTCCGCGCCCGGCTCCGACCAGGAGCGCGAGTCGGTCGCCACGATCCACCGCGCGCTCGACCTGGGCGTCACGCTGCTCGACACCGCCGACATCTACGGCCCGCACACCAACGAGCGCCTGGTCGGGCGCGCGATCGCCGGCCGCCGGGACGAGGTCGTGCTCGCCACGAAGTTCGGCATCGTCCGCGACCCCGACCCGACGGTGACCCGCCGCGGCGTCGACGGGCGCCCCGAGTACGTGCGCGCGGCGCTGGACGCCAGCCTGCAGCGGCTCGGCGTCGACCACGTGGACCTGTACTACATGCACCGGATGGACCCGAAGGTCCCCGTCGAGGACACCGTGGGCGCGCTCGCGGAGGCGGTCCAGGCCGGCAAGGTGCGGCACCTCGGGCTGTCCGAGGCGGGGCCCGCGACGATCCACCGCGCGCACGCGGTGCACCCGATCACCGCCGTGCAGACGGAGTACTCGCTGTGGACCCGGGATGTCGAGGCGGAGGTGCTGCCGACGCTGCGCGACCTCGGCATCGGCCTGGTGCCGTACTCGCCGCTGGGTCGCGGCATGCTCACCGGCGCCATCGCGGCGCGGGACGACCTCGCGCCCGACGACTTCCGGCGCGCCAACCCCCGGTTCGCCGGGGAGGCGTTCGGCGCCAACCGCGCGCTGGTCGAGCGGGTGCAGGCGCTCGCGGCCGAGCGGGGCGTCACGGCGGCGCAGCTCGCGCTCGCCTGGGTGCTGGCCCAGGGCGAGGACGTCGTGCCGATCCCCGGCACCCGCCGGGTCCGCTACCTGGAGCAGAACGTCGCGGCCGCCGACGTGCGGCTCACCGCCGAGGACCTCGCGGCGCTCGCGGACGCCGTGCCGCCGCAGGCCGTCGTCGGCGACCGGTACCCCGACATGTCGACCATCGGGCGGTGAGCGGCGCATGCTGAGGGGCGTGACCGAGGAGAGCCGCACCCTCACCATCGCCGAGGCCGCCGCGGCGACCGGGCTGACCCCGCACACGCTCCGGTACTACGAGCGCGACGGGCTGCTGCTCGACGCGGTCGAGCGCGCGTCCTCGGGGCACCGCCGGTACACCGAGCGCGACCTCGGCTGGATCCACCTGCTCACCCGGCTGCGCGCCACCGGCATGCCGATCCGGGAGATCCGGGAGTACGCCGACCTGGTCCGGCAGGGCGAGGGCACCGAGCCGCAGCGGATGGCGCTGCTGCAGGCGCACCGGGACGCGGTGCGGGCGCAGCTGGCGGAGGTGACCGAGCACCTCGCGGCGATCGAGATGAAGATCGACGTCTACGCGGGGCGGCTGGGGTCGGGGGTCCCGGTGCCGGAGGCGGCCGCGGCGGCGGGCTGAGGGGCGCCGCCGCGTCACACCGGCGCCAGGTGCCCCGGCCGGACCTCGTAGTCGCCGGGCGCCAGCACCACCTCGCCCCGCCCGCCGGTGAGCGCCCGCAGGTCGAGCGCGTACCGGACGACCTCGGCCTCCGGGACGACCGCCTCGATCCGCACCCGGCCGTCGTCGGTGGTGCTGCTCGAGCTGATCCGCCCGCGCCGCCCGGAGAGGTCGCCGAGCACGTCCCCCTGCGCCTCGGGCGGCACGACGACCGTGACCCGCAGCGTCGGCTCCAGCAGCACGGTCCCGGCGGAGGCGAGCGCGGCGCGGACGCCCGCGGCGGTGGCGGTGCGGAACGCCACGTCCGAGGAGTCGACGGCGTGCGCCTTGCCGTCGTGGACCTCGACCTGGACGTCGACGACGGGGTGCCCGAGCGGCCCGCCCGCGGCCAGCGCCTCGGCGGCGCCGCGCTCGACGGCGGGCAGGTAGGACCGCGGCACCGCGCCGCCGACCACGGAGTCGACGAACGCGAAGCCGGACCCCGGAGGCAGCGGGCTGAGCCGCAGCTGCACGACGGCGAACTGCCCGTGCCCGCCGGACTGCTTCTTGAGCCGGCCCTCGGCCTCGGCGGCGCGGGCGATCGTCTCCCGGTAGGCGATCCGCACCGGCTCGGTGGTCACGTGCACGCCGAACACCCGGGCGAGCCGCTCGACGGCCACCGCGAGGTGCGCGTCGCCGAGCCCGCGCAGGACGGCCTGGTGCGCGGTGCGCTCGACGACCAGGGTCGGGTCCTCGGCGGCGAGACGGGTCAGCGCGCCGGACAGCTTGTCGTCGTCGGCCTGGCTGACCGGGACCAGCGCGAGGCCGAGCACGGGCGGCCGGGCGGGCAGCGTCGCGGGCCGGACCGGCTGGGCGCGCGAGGCGAGCAGCGTGCCGGTCGGGGCCGAGCCGAGCTTGGCGACCGCGGCGATCCCGCCCGCCGCGACCGCGTCGACCGGCAGGTGCTCCCGGCCCCGGAGCCGGAACAGCCCGTGCAGCCGCTCCTCGGTGCCGGCGGCTGTCGTCAGCCGGTCGCCCGAGCGCACGGTGCCGGACAGCACCTTGAACACCGACACCTGGCCGACGAACGGGTCGGCCACGGTGCGGAACACGTGCAGGACGGTCTCACCGGCCGGGTCGGCGGGCAGCTCGGTCTCCGCGCCGTCGTCGGGGCCGCCGCCGCCGACCCGCAGCCGCGCGGGCCGGTCGGTCGGCGCGGGGCCGATCTCGCACACGAGGTCCGCGAGCCGGTCGATGCCGACCCCGGTGGCCGCGGAGGCGACCAGGACGGGCACGGCGCCCCCGGAGGCGACCTCGCGGGCCAGCGTGCGCTCGAGGTCCACCGGGCCGGGCTCGTCGCCGGACAGGTACCGCTCCAGCTGGTCGTCGTCGTGGGCGACGATCTCCTCCGTGACCTCGCCGTGGAGGCGCTGCTCCTCGTCCGCGACGTCGGCGGGGAGGTCGCAGTCGCGGTGCCGACCGTCGGCGCCGTAGTCGAACCCGCGGTCGGAGAGCACGTCGGCGACGCCGTGCAGCGCCTGCTCCTCGCCGAGCGGCAGCTCCAGCGGCAGCACCGCGGCGGCGTCGTGCCCGGTGCGGACGGCGAGGTCACGGACCTGGTCGAGCACCCGGTGGAAGTCGGCGCGGGCGCGGTCCTCCTGGGAGACGACGACGAGGCGGGGGATCCCCGCCTCGTCGCACCGGCGCCACGCCGCCTCCGTCCCGGACTGGACCCCGTCGACGGCGCTCACCACCACCACCGCGAGGTCCGCGACCGCGAGGGCCGCGTCCACCGCCCCCGCGAAGTCCGGAGCCCCCGGGGTGTCCAGGAGGGTCATGCGGTGCGGGCGGCCCTGGCTGCACGTCCAGTCGAGGTCGGCCACGCCGAGCGCCACGGAGGAGCCGCGGGCGACCTCCTCCGGCTCGTGGTCGCAGACCGTCGAGCCGTCCTCGACCCGGCCGGCGCGGGGGACGGCCCCCGCGCGCAGCAGCAGGGCCTCGGCGAGTGTCGTCTTGCCGGATCCGGCGTGGCCGACGAGCGCCACGTTCCGGACCGTCGGCGTCGTTGCCGCGTCCATCGCACGTCCTTCTGGATCGGTGCCGGGACGGCCAGGCTAACCACGCGGGTCGCGGGAACGACAGGGACCTCGGTCGCTGGTGCGACCGAGGTCCCTGTGCTGCGCGTACCCCGCCGGGTGCGATCAGGACGCGGAGAGGATGTCCACCACGAAGACCAGCGTCGAGTTCGCCGGGATGCTGCCCGACTCCTGGTCGCCGTAGCCCAGCTCCGGCGGGATGATCAGCAGCACCTGGCTGCCGACCGTCTGGCCGACGAGGCCCTGCTGCCAGCCCTGGATGACGTTCGTCAGCGGGAAGGTCGTGGCCGAGCCGCGCTCCCAGGACGAGTCGAACGACGTGCCGTCCCACAGCCAGCCGCTGTACTGGACGGTGAGGGTCTGGCCCGCCTCGACGGCCGCGCCGGCGCCCTGGATCAGCGGCTGCACGACCAGCTCGGTCGGCGGGTCGGTGTCGAGCGGCTCGATCGACGGCGCGCCGTCCTCGTCGAGCGTGACGGTCGGCAGACCCTCGGGCAGCGGGGTGACCGCGGTGCCCTCGGCGCGGGTCGGGACCGCCTCGGTGCCGACGACCTCGACGGCGAGCAGCGACGTCATGCCGTTGGCGGGGTTCGCGAACAGCAGGCGGGCGCCGATCTGCTGGCCGACGAGCTCGTCGAGCAGCACCGGCGGCAGGTTGTCGCTGGTCGCGAGGTACTGCTGCGGCTCGGCGCCGTACGTGCCGCCGAGGGTGCTGCCGTCCTCGCCGCTCACCGCGGCGATGTTGACGGTGACCAGGTCGCCCTCGGCCACGGTGTCACCCGTGCCCGGGGTGACGACCCGCGCGACCGGGGCGGACACCGAGAACGGCTGCTCGAAGTCGAACGCGGGCTCCTGGCCGGCGTCGCCGGTGAGGGTCACGGCCTCGAGCGCGGCGACGTCCTCGGCGGACGCGGTCGCGGCGGCGGTGGCGGACTCGGAGGCGCTGGGGGAGGCGGAGTCGTCGGAGCCCCCGTCGCTGCACGCGGCGAGCAGCAGCAGGGACGCGGCGAGGAGGGTGGCGGCCGTACGGCGCACGTGCTCGTCCTTCGGTCGGGTGCGGGGGTTGCGGTGGGCCATCGTAGGCGCCCCGGCTGTGACACCCCCGGGACCGGTGCCCGGGGGCGGTGGTTCAGGGCCGCGCGACCATCGCGTCCGCGTGCCGCACGATCCAGCCCATCAGCGGCAGCAGGTGGTCGGCGAGCTCGCGGCCGAGCGGGGTGAGCGAGTAGTCGACCCGGGGCGGGATGGACGGGGTGGCCTCGCGGAGCACCAGGCCGTCGGCCTCGAGCGTGCGGAGCGTGGAGGCGAGCATCTTCTCGCTGATGCCCTCGACGAGCCGGCGCAGCTCGCCCCAGCGGAGCGTGCGCTCCGACAGCGCAACCAGGACGAGCACACCCCACTTGCTGGTCACGTGGTCCAGGACGACCCGGCTCGGGCACGCGGAGGCGAGGACGCCGTCTGTGAGCAGGTCACCCAGAACAGATCCGGGGGTGGCCGTGGCCGTGTCCTCGATGCTTACCGCCATGCCAGTACCTTACGCGAAAGTGGGTACCGGCGATCGGGAAGGGTGGGCGACGGCCGGCCGTTGGGGCAGGTGCCGGACGCGTCAGGCGGCCGGCCACGCCCACCTCGGAGGAGCTCCACCATGTCGATCGTCGTCACCGGCGCCACCGGCCACCTCGGCCGCCTCGTCGTCACCCACCTGCTCGCCGACGGCGTCCCGGCCGACCAGGTCGTCGCCGCCGGCCGTCGCACCGAGACCCTCGCGGACCTCGCCGAGCGCGGCGTGCGCGTCGCGACCCTCGACTACGGGCAGCCGGAGACCATCGCGGCCGCGCTCGAGGGCGCCGAGACCGTGCTGCTGGTGTCGGGCAGCGAGGTCGGGCAGCGCGTCGAGCAGCACCGCGCCGTCATCGAGGCGGCCAAGGCCGCGGGCGTGCGCCGCCTCGTCTACACGTCCGCGCCGAAGGCCGACACCTCGCCGCTGGTGCTCGCCCCCGAGCACAAGGCCACCGAGGACATCCTCCGCGCGTCCGGCCTGACCTTCACCATCCTGCGCAACGGCTGGTACACCGAGAACTACGTCGGCGACGTGCAGCAGGCGCGGGAGACCGGCGAGATCGTCGGCTCGTTCGGCGACGGCCGGGTGGCCTCCGCGCCGCGCGACGACTTCGCCGCGGCGGCCGCCGTCGTGCTGCGCACCGAGGGCCACGACGACGCCGTGTACGAGCTGTCCGGCGACGAGGCGTGGGGCTTCGACGAGCTCGCCGCGGCCGCGTCCGAGGTGCTGGGCCGCCCGGTCGTCTACCGCGCGGTGTCGCCGGAGCAGCGCGCCGCCGACCTCGCCGCCGCGGGCCTGGACGAGGGCACCGTCGGCTTCGTGGTCGCCCTGGAGGGGAACACCCGCGACGGCCTGCTGGCGGAGACCCCGGGCGACCTGTCGCGCCTGATCGGCCGCCCGACCACCCCGCTGGTCGAGGCCCTCCGCGCGGCCCTCGCCCAGGCCTGACCGCTCGGCCGGCCGCTCCGGATGCCGGGGCGGCCGGTCGGTGTGAGGCTCGATCGCATGACGCGATTCGGGTACACCCTCATGACCGAGCAGTCCGGGCCGAAGCAGCTCGTGGGGTACGCGGCCGACGCCGAGAAGACCGGCTTCGACTTCGTGGTCTCCTCGGACCACTACTTCCCGTGGGTCGACGAGCAGGGGCACGCGCCGTACGCGTGGTCGCTGCTCGGCGCGGTCTCGCAGGTGACGTCCCGCGTCGACCTGATGACCTACGTGACCTGCCCGACCGTCCGGTACCACCCGGCCGTCGTCGCGCAGAAGGCCGCCACCCTCGGCGTCCTCTCCGACGGCCGGTTCACCCTCGGTCTCGGTGCGGGCGAGAACCTGAACGAGCACGTGGTCGGCGAGCGCTGGCCCGCGGTCGGCGAGCGGCACGACATGCTCGAGGAGGCGATCGAGATCATCCGGTCGCTGCTCGACGGCGACCGCCTGACGTTCGACGGCGTGCACTTCCGCACCGACTCCGCGCAGCTCTGGGACCTCCCGGACACCCCGGTGGAGATCGGCGTCGCCGTGTCCGGCGCGCAGTCGGTGTCCCGGTTCGCGCCGCTGGCCGACCACCTGGTCGCCACCGACCCCGAGGCAGACCTGCTGCGGTCCTGGGACGAGGCCCGGGCCCAGGCCGCGGACGCGATCGGCGGCCAGACCCCGCCGCCGTCCCGCAAGATCGGCCAGATCCCGATCTCGTGGGATCCTGACCTGGCGACGGCGAAGGAGCGGGCGCACGAGCAGTTCCGCTGGTTCGCCGGCGGCTGGAGCGTGAACGCCGACCTCCCGACCACCGAGGCCTTCGCGGCCGCGAGCCAGTTCGTCCGGCCGGACGACGTCGCCGACACCATCCCGTGCGGCCCCGACCTCGACGCGATCGTCGCGAAGATCCAGCCGTACTGGGAGGCCGGGTTCACCGACATCGCGCTGGTCCAGGTCGGCGACCAGGCGCAGCAGCGGTTCCTCGACGAGGTCGCGGGCCCGCTGCTCGAGAAGCTCCGGGACGCCGCGCCGTCGTCCTGAACCCCGCGATTGCGCAACCGTACGGTTTCACACCCGAGCAGTTGAGAGGGAGGTGCGGCCGATGGCCGTCACCGCATTCCAGGACCTGCCGCTGGCCGACCGCGACCGCGAGTGGGACGGCGCCGCCGCCGAGAAGCGCGTCCGTGCGTGGGCGGGCGCCGAGGACGAGCCGAACGAGAAGTACCGGGACGCGCACGTCTGGTACGACGCCGACGCGAAGCAGAACTTCACCGCGTACAAGCTGCTGGTCGCCGACGTCGTGGGCGGGAGGCTCGTCGCGGTGCCGCGGGGCGTGTTCGCCGCGGCGGCCGTCATGCAGGGCTCGCGCGGCGGGGTCGACCTGCCCGCGAAGGACGTCGACCGCGTGAAGAGCCACCTCGCGAAGTACTACGCGAAGCTCGAGGAGACGCCGCCCTGGGAGGACTGAGACCGGGTCGGGCGGCCGCGGCCGTGCGCACCGCCTCGCCGCACCCGCTCACGGGGACGTCCGGGGCCGCGGCCGAGGGCGGTGCGGACGCCCCGATTCGGCCGCCCGAATCGGCGCGGATCGCGTGACTCCGGGCTCCGGTGCGCCCACCATGGAGCACCGTGCCACCCACCGACCAGGCCCCCGGGGCCCCCGCCGTCGCGCCCACCGCCCGCCAGATCCGCCGCTGGCGCCGTTACCTCGCGGACGAGCGCGCCGAGGCCGCCGCCTACCGCGACCTCGCCTCGCGCCGGACCGGCGAGGAGCGCGCGATCCTGCTCGCCCTCGCCGACGCCGAGAAGCGGCACGAGCAGCACTGGCTCGACCTGCTCGGTGACCGCGTCGGCCGCCCGCTGCCCGGCGACATCCGGTCACGGGTGCTCGGCGCGCTCGCGCGGCGGTTCGGGGGCGTGTTCGTCCTGGCGCTCGCCCAGCGCGCCGAGGCGCGGTCCGGCTACGGCGACGAGGCCGACGCCACCGCGACCATGGCCGCGGACGAGCGCATCCACGAGGAGGTCGTGCGCAGCCTCGCCATGCGCGGGCGCAGCCGGATGTCCGGCACGTTCCGCGCCGCGGTGTTCGGCGCCAACGACGGCCTGGTGAGCAACCTGGCGCTGGTGCTCGGCATCGGGGCGAGCGGCGTCGCGACGTCGACGGTCCTGCTGACCGGCCTCGCGGGTCTGCTCGCCGGCGCGCTGTCGATGGGCGCGGGCGAGTACGTGTCGGTGCGGTCGCAGCGCGAGCTGCTGGAGGCGTCCCGCCCGAGCGCGCAGGCGCGGGACGCGCTGCCGCACCTCGACCTCGACGCCAACGAGCTCGCCCTGGTCTACCGGGCGCGCGGCATGGGGGCCGACGAGGCGCAGGCCCGGGCGGCCACGGTGCTGGCGGACCTGTCGGCGGTCGGTGGTGCCGCCGCCGCGCTGCCGGCCCAGGACGCGGCGAGCGCGGGCGAGGAGGTCGACGAGCACGAGACCGTCGGCAGCGCGATGGGCGCCGCGCTGGCGTCCTTCTGCTTCTTCGCGGGCGGCGCGATCGTGCCCGTGGTGCCGTACCTGATCGGGCTCGAGGGCTGGGCCGCGGTCGCGCTGGCCTCCGGCCTGGTCGGCATCGCGCTGCTCGGCACCGGGGCGACCGTCGGCGTGCTCTCGGGGTCGTCGCCCGCAAAGCGCGCGCTGCGGCAGCTGGCGATCGGGTTCGGCGCCGCGGCCGCGACCTACGTGCTGGGGCTGGCGTTCGGGACGTCGACGGCCTGACGGGCCGTCGCCGGGGCCGGGGTGTCCAGCCTGTGGGATGTGTCACACGGGGGGTGAGGTAAGCCTTGCCTTCGGGTTACGGTGACGACATGACAGCGTCCACCGCCGCGCCGGCCGTCACCACGCCGTTCCGGTTCTTCGACGTCCGGGTGTCGCGGATCGTGGACCTCAGCCCCTCGTTCCGCCGGTTCACGTTCACCGGCGACGACCTCGACCAGTTCGCCGACAACGGCTTCGACCAGCGCATCAAGCTGCTGCTCCCGCTGCCCTGCGGCTACGACGTCGTCCCGACCGGCGAGTCCTGGTACCTGCAGTGGCGCGAGCTGCCCGACGAGCTCCGGCACCCGATCCGCACATACACCGCGCGGACCGCCCGCCACGACGTCCGCGAGCTCGACGTCGACATGGTGCTGCACGGCGACGCCGGCCCCGCGTCCGCGTGGGCCGGCTGCGCCCAGGTCGGCGACTCGCTCGTCATCCTCGGCCCGAACCGCGAGCACGCGGGCCCGTCCGGCGGCATCGACTTCGTCCCGCCGGCGCACGCCGACCGCCTGCTGCTCGCGGGCGACGAGACCGCCGCGCCCGCCATCGCCGGCATCCTCGAGCGGCTGCCCCGGGACGCCCGCGGCGAGGCGCTGATCGAGGTCCCGGTCACCGGCGACGCGATCCCGGTCGACGCCCCGACCGGCGTCACCGTCCGCTGGCTGCCGCGCGACGGCGCCGCGCACGGCTCGCTGCTCGTCCCGGCCGTGCAGGCCGCGTGCAAGCGGCTCATGCCGCACGACGCCCCGCTGCCCGAGGGCATGGAGCTCGAGGACGTCGACATCGACTCCGGCATCCTGTGGGAGGTGCCCGTCGACTGGTCGACCGGCGAGCCCCTGCGCCAGTCCGCCGCGCTGTACGCGTGGCTCGCGGGGGAGGCCGGGGCGATCAAGACGCGGCGCCGGCACCTCGTCGGGTCGTGCGGGGTGGACCGGAAGGCCGTGGCGTTCATGGGGTACTGGCGCGAGGGGCGGGCCGAGGGGGCCTGAGGGGCCCTGCCGACCTGATCGACCCCACCCCGACGCCGAGCGGCCCGGGCCGCGCCGACGTCAGACGCACGCCCAGCAGTACAGCGCGTCACCGCGCTCCCGCGCGCCCCGGGCGAGCCCGGCCAGGTCGCGCAGGAACTCCGCCAGCGACTCCGGGTCGGAGATCCCGGCGAGCTCGTCGGTCCGGGACCAGGGGACGGCCACCGCGGCCAGCGTCGCGGCGTCCGCCCGGGTGAGGGCGTCCACGACGACGTCGTCGACCCGCAGCACCACCTCCGCGCCGTCGTCCTGCATCGCCACCGGGTCGCGCCGGTCGGCGGCGGCGAGCACCTCGTCGAACGTCCGCCCGGTCAGCAGGGCGGTGACGGTGCCGAGCACCACCACCGGGTCGATGCTCCCGCCCGCCACGGTCGGGAACCCCGAGCCCGCGGCGGCCGCGGCCGGGAGGGGTTCCCCGTGCGGCCACCCGGCCGGCGCCGGGACGCCGGCCGGTCCGCCGTCCCGGTCCACGACCTCGGCGGCGGACTCGTCGGACGGCGCGGCGAAGTAGTCGCAGATCAGGCCCATGCCGACCATCCTGCCCGGTCACGCGGCCGGGGACGAGGCGCCCGTCGCCGCGCCGCGGGCGCTACACCTCGACCAGCTCCGCCCCGTCGGTCGGCTGGTCGCCCAGCGCGGCGCTCCGGACCGCCGGGTCCTCGTAGGTGTTCCAGTAGTACGTCCCGGTGCGCGACGAGAACAGCCCGGTGTAGATCGTCTTCTCGAACTCGCCGGAGGCCATGGCCGCGGCGCCGTCCACCATCGCCACCTGCTGCAGCGTGTGGAACGCGCGGCTGACGTTCTCCTCCTCCGTCGTCTTCTCGGGGTAGTGCGCGTGCACGTAGGCCGCGCGGACGAACCGCGACGGCGAGGAGTAGTCGCCCGGGACCCCGCGCATGTGCGAGCCCGAGCCGAACGGCGTCAGCTTCGCCCGGCCGACCACGGTCTCGTCGGGGAACTCCGGCGAGACGTTGAGGTAGTTCCGCAGGTTCTCGTGGTGCCAGCCGAAGCCGGGCTGGTTCGTCAGGACGTCGACGTCGTCGTCGAAGACGTGCAGGCCGTCGCTCGTGTGCTCCAGGACGATCGCGCGGTCCGCGTCCCCGACGACCCAGTGCAGCAGCGAGCTCGGGTAGCGCTCGTCGACCGGCCGGTCCACGACGACGACGTCGCGTAGCGCCACCTCGACCTCGTCGACCGACGAGAACTGCGCCGCCACCCAGAACGGCAGCTCGAAGGCGGCGACGTTCGTCGCGCCCTCGACCGGTCCAGTGGCGTACTGCGCGTACCCCGGGAAGTTGAGGCCCGCGACGGCGAGCCCGGCGTCGTTGCCGCAGTCGAAGTACAGCGGCGTGCCCGCCTCCACGATCCCCATGCCGATGACCGCGTGCCGGACCTCCGTGACGGCGCCGAACGGCGACCGCGGGCGGTACCCCGTCGGCGTCACCACGACGTGCTCGCCGTAGCCGCTGGTCCAGTCGAGATTCCGTGCCAGGTAGAGATGGCCCTGGCCGTCCGAGAACCGGATCCCTGTGCACATGTCGAAGCCCCCTGCCGGAGCGGCGCCTCGACCGGAGCGTCTCGCAGCCGCGGTCGGGCTCGCTCGTCGTCGGCGTCCGAGCCCCCTGCGTACCGCTCGGACGCGCGCGTCGAGCATCCCGCGGGCGGACACGGTCGGCATCTGGGCGGATGCGTCGACCCGCGCCGCGGGCCAGGGTGGATCCCATGAATCGGAAGCACCAGCGGCTTCTCGGCGCGGTCGGCGCCGTGGTCTTCGCCGTCCTGGCGGTGACGTTCGCGGTGCGCGGCGGGACGCTCGACCTCGTGATGGCGGTGCTCGCCACGGCGGTGGCGGCCGCCCACGCGTACACGGCGGTCAGGCGGCCGAGGCCGCCGCGCTGACGCGCCCGGCCGACCCGGGCACGGGTGTGGCCTACTCGCGCGGCAGCGGCGCCTCGCCCCGGGCCGCCCTGCGGCGTGCGTCGAGCTCGGCGAGCACCTGACCGAGGATCACGAACGCCATGGCCGCGGCGGTCCACCAGTTCCGGACCAGGACCGACCCCACGCCGATGACGACCGCCACCACCACGAGGCCCAGCCGGAATCCGCGCACCTCCTCAGCCTGCCACGCCCGGGGCCACCACGGGGCGGATCGCAGGTGACGGCACCGCGCCCGTCAGCCCGCCGGCATCCGCAGCCGCGCGCTCGTGCCCTGCCCCGGCCGCGACCGCAGGTCGACCGCGCCGCCGTGCCGCTCCGCCACCACCCGCACCAGCGCCAGCCCGAGCCCCGACCCCGGCGTGCCCCGGGCCTGCTCGCCGCGGGCCAGCTCGTCGAACACGGAGTCGAGCTCGTGCGCGGGGATCCCGGTGCCGGAGTCGGCGACCTCGACCTCCACGACCCCGTCGTCGTCCCGCCCGCGCACCTCGACGGTCGACCCGGCGGGGGAGAACTTCAGCGCGTTCGCCAGCAGGTTGTAGACGGCCAGGTAGAGCAGGTCGACGTCGCCGCGGACGTGCGGCAGCGGCCACGGCGCCTGCGGCAGCTGGACGGTGATCGCGCGCGGGACGCCCGACGCGGCGGCCTGGTCCCGGAGGTCGGCGACGGCGTCCTCGACCACCTGGGCGAGGTCGACGTCCTCGCGCTCCAGCGGACGCGTCTCGAGCTCGGCGATCTTGCGCAGCTCGGCGACCAGCGTCGACAGCCGGGCGGTCTGCTGCTGGAGCGTGTCGTGGGCGCGCGCCGCGGCCGGGTCGAGCGCCGACGGGTCCGGGACGACGCCCGGGAGCGCGGCGCGCAGCGCGGTCACCGGGTTCTTCATCTCGTGGTCGAGCCGCAGCAGGAACCGGCGGTGCGCGGCGCGCTCCTCCTCGCGACCCGCGCGGCCGGCCGCCTCCCCGGCGGCGGCCACGGCGCGGCGCCGGTCCCGCGCGGCCGCCAGCGCCAGCAGGACGACGGCGGTCAGCAGCAGGCCGGGCACGGCGAGCGCGACGGGCAGCGGCGTGCCGACCACCACGCGCAGGGACCGGCCCGACGCCAGCGCGACGACCGCCCCGAGCAGCCCGAGGACGGCGGGGACGAACGCGAGCAGGAGGCGCGCCCTCACGGCCGGGTCCCGCGCTGCACCGGGCCGCAGAACCGGTAGCCGCCCGCCGGCACGGTCTCGACGTAGCGCGGCGCGGCCGCGTCGTCCCCGAGGACGCGGCGGATCTCCGCGACCCGGTGGTCGACGGCGCGGCTGCTCACCGCGAGCTCGAAGCCCCACAGCGCCTGCAGCAGCCGCTCGCGGGTGTGCAGCTCGTCGGGGTGCGTCATCAGGTAGTCGAGCAGCAGCGACGCCTTGGGGGTCAGCGCGACCTCGCGGCCGGCGACCCACACGCGCCGTGCCGTCCGGTCCACGACCAGGTCGCCGCTGACCAGCCGCTCGGCCGAGGCGAGGGACGGCTGGCCCGGCACCGCCCGGCGGAGGACGGCGCGGACCCGGGCGTGCAGCTCCTGGGGGTCGAACGGCTTGTTCAGGTAGTCGTCGGCGCCCTCGTCGAGGGCCGCGGACCGCTCCGAGGACTCGCCGACCTGGGTCAGCAGGACCACCGGCGTCCAGTCGCCGGCCGCGCGCAGCCGGCGGACCACGGACCGGCCGTCGAGCCGCGGCATGAGCACGTCGCACACCAGGATGTCGGGGCGCCACCGGGCGTGCGCGACCAGGGCGGCCTCGCCGTCGGCGGCGGTCTCGACCTCCATGCCGCTCCGGGTGAGGAACGAGGCGAGGCCGTCGCGGATCGCCTCCTCGTCGTCGACCAGCAGGACGCGCGGCGCGCCCGCGGTCACCGCGTCCCGCCCCACACCAGGAAGCCGGTGATGACGAGCGCGACGACCACGTAGGTCGCGAGCGCCAGGTAGCCGAGGACCAGGCCGATCACCGCGCACGCGGTGCCGCCCTCGCCCCGGGTCCGGATCTGGCGCAGCGCGACGTGCCCCGTGACGACCGGGACGACGGCGAACCCGAGCAGGCCCAGGACGAGGGTGACGACGGCGAGGGCGTTGGTCGGCCGGGTGACGACCTGCGGGTACGGCTGCGGGGCGGGCCGGTACGGCTGCGGGGTGCTCATCTGCGGGCTCCAGGCGTCGTGACGGGTCGGTCGGAACGGGCCGGGCGGGCGGCGGGGGTCATCCCGGCGCCACCGCGCCGTAGGCGCTGCCCGGGGTGTCGCCGGACACCGTCGGGGTGCCCTCCTCCCAGGTCACGGTCACGGCGGACGACTCGATGGTCACGGTGGTGACGCTGCGGACCGCGACCTGGGCGCCGGCGCCGGCGACCACCAGGTGCCCGACGTCGCCGGCCACGACGACGGCGGCCGCGCCGTCGACCGTGAGGGTCTCGCAGTCGTCGGTGACCTCGACGGCCGCCCCCGCCCGGCTCACGGCCACGTCGCCACCGGCGCAGGTGACCTGGGCGGTGGTGACGGGCAGGAGCCCGGCGCGACCGGGGAGCGCGGTGCTGCCCGGGCCGTCGTCGGGGGCGGGGCCCCGGGTCTTCGTGCCGCCGGACGGGTTGGTCCCCGCGTCCGGGGCACCCGCCCCGGCCCCCTCCTGCGGCGCCCCGGACGTCGCGCGCGGCGACGCCGGCGTCGGGTCCGCGTCCACGACCTCGACGCTGCACCCGGCCAGGGCGAGGGCGAGGACGGCCGCGGCCGCGACCACGGGGCCCACCGCCCGGCGGCGCCTCACGACGTCACCCCGGGCAGCAGGATCTCCACCCGCCGGTTCAGCTGCCGGCCCGCCGGGTTGTCCTGCCCGTCGACCTCGTTCGGCGCGACGGGCCGGTCCTCGCCGTGGCCGACGACGTCGAACGCGGTGCCGACGCCGCCCCGGGCGAGGTGGTCGGCCACGGCCCGCGCGCGGTCCTCGGAGAGCCGCTGGTTGAACTCGGCGGACGACACGGAGTCGGTGTGCCCCTCGACGGACCCGTTGGGCGCCGCGACCCCCGCGAGCGCCGTCGCCAGCGCGTCCAGGGACTCCTCGGCGTCCGGCCGGATCTCCGCGGACCCGAAGTCGAACAGCACCCCGGCGTCGAGGGTGAGGGTGGCGCCGCACGACGGCACCGGGGCGATCGTGCCCATCGACGGGAAGGCGCCGAGCCGGGGCACGCGCGGCAGCGGGTCGACCTCGACCGGCACGCCGTCCACGGTCCCGGTGCCGTCGCCGAAGTTCTGCACGGTCAGCGTGCCGTCGGAGTACATCCCCGAGCCGTCGCCGTAGTTGACGATCCGGGTCTCCCCGTCGGACGCGACGCCGGACCCGTCCCCGTAGTTGACGACCGAGCGGTCGCCGCGGGACCAGCCGCCGCCGCCGTCGGTGTGCACGTAGACGTGGGTGGTCCCGTCGTCGTAGACGCCCGAGCCGTCGCCGTAGCTCACGACCGAGACCCCGTCGGCGGCGTAGGTGCCCGAGCCGTCGCCGTAGACGGTCACCGTGGTGCCGTTCAGCACGTAGGTGCCCGACCCGTCCCCGTAGTTCACGACCGACCCGTCCGGAGCGGTGAACACGCCCGAGCCGTCGCCGTAGGCCAGCAGCGCACCCCGACCGACCTCGACCGCGCCGCTCGCGTCGCAGTGCGTCGGCGTGACCGTCACGCCCGGGATGTCGCCGACGGCGGCGTCGACGTCGAGCGCGAACCCGGCGAGCGAGGCGTCGAGCATCGACAGGTCCGGCAGCACGATCAGCGGGACGGGCGGGATCTCCCCGGGCTCGTACCCGGCGACGGCGGGGAGCGTCGGCGTCGGCGCGGGCGCACGGGTGGTCGCCGCGGGCGAGGCGGCGGGGCGGTCCCGGTCGTCGGCCTTCTTCGGCGCGTCGGTGCCGCATGCGGTCAGGACGACCAGGGCGGCGGCGGTGAGCAGGGCGTGGCGGCCTCGCGGCTGAAGCGGCATGGCAGCACCGTAGGGGAGCGCGCCCCGGGGCGGGTCGCCGGTCTGTCGCAGCGGTGTCGCAGGTCTGCGACACCCCGGCGGGCGAGCCGCCGCGTCCCCCCGTATCCTGGGACGCGGTGTGCCGGGAAGTCTGGTCGGCTCCCTGCCCGGCGACCCTCCGGGCAGGTGGTCCAGCCGCCCCGGGAGTACCGCATGACGTCCTCGCCCCCGCACGCCCACGCCCCGTCCGCGCTGTCCCGCTGGGCGTCCCGCGAGACGACGGGCGGAGCCCTGCTGGTCGCCGCCGCGCTCGTCGCCCTGGTCTGGGCCAACTCGCCGTGGCGCGGCGCCTACGCCGACCTGTCCGGGTTCACGGTGGGGCCGGCCGCGCTGCACCTGGACCTGGACCTGGCGCACTGGGCGGCGGACGGGCTGCTGGCGATCTTCTTCTTCGCGGTCGGGCTCGAGCTCAAGCACGAGATCGTCGCCGGTAGCCTGCGGGATCCGCGCCGCGCAGCCGTCCCGGTGCTGGCGGCCGTCGGCGGGATGCTCGTGCCGGCCGCGCTGTACGTCGCGGTCGTGGTGGCGGCCGGGGACGACGACGCGCTGTCGGGCTGGGCGGTGCCGACGGCCACCGACATCGCCTTCGCCCTCGCCGTGCTGGCGATCTTCGGCCGCGGGCTGCCGATCGCGATCCGCACGTTCCTGCTCACGCTGGCCGTGGTCGACGACCTCCTCGCGATCACGGTGATCGCGGCGTTCTACTCCGACGGCCTGGCCTGGGGCCCGCTCGCGGGCGCGCTGGCGGCGGTCGCCGTGTTCGCGGCGCTCGCCCGCTCGCCGTACGTCCACCCGTGGCTGCTGTGGCCGGTCGGGCTGGTCGCCTGGGGGTTCATGCACGCCTCGGGCGTGCACGCCACCATCGCCGGGGTCCTGCTCGGGCTCGCCGTGCCGGCGCGCCCGGTCAACCGGGAGGCGGGCTCGCGCGCGCAGCGCTACGAGCACGCGATCAAGCCCTGGTCCGCGGTGGTCGCGCTGCCGGTGTTCGCGTTCTTCGCGGCCGGGGTGACGGTCGTGGGCGGCGACGGGTTCGCCGGGTTGATGGCGGAGCCGGTGGTGCCCGCGGTCGTCCTCGGCCTCGTCGCGGGCAAGGTGATCGGGATCCTGGGCGTCGTCGCGCTGGTGACGCGCGGGTCGGGCCTGCGCCTGCCGGACGGGATCGGCGTGCGGGACCTGGCGCCGGTGGCGCTCCTCGCCGGCATCGGGTTCACCGTGTCGCTGCTGATCGCCGAGCTCGCCTTCGCGGGCGACGAGCCGATGGTCGGCGCCGCGAAGATCGCCGTGCTCGGGGCGACCCTGGTCGCGGCGACGGGCGCGGCCGTGCTGCTGCGCCGGGACGCCCGCCGCCCCCGGGATGCCGACATGAACGAGGACGGCCGGGTGGACCGGGTCCAGCCGGCGGTCGGTGGCGGGTTGGCCGGTCCCGGAGCCGCGCGGTGACCGGTCCGCGCCCCGACTCGCGCCCCGAACGGGTTGCAACGTTGTAACCTCAGCCGCGTGGCGATCGAACCCGAGGGCAGGGGCGCACCGACGCTGCGCGACGTCGCGCAGGTGGCGGGCGTGTCGTTCAAGACCGTGTCCAACGTGCTCAACGACCACCCGCAGGTGCGGGAGGCGACGCGGGTCAAGGTGCTCGCCGCTGTCGAGCAGGTCGGGTACCGCCCCAACCTGGCCGCCCGGAACCTGCGCCTCGGGCGCAGCGGCGTCATCGGGCTCGCGGTGCCCGAGCTGAGCCAGGCGTTCTTCGCGCAGCTCGCCGACGAGGTGATCCGGGTCGCGGCGGAGCAGGACCTCGTGGTCCTGGTCGAGCAGACCGGTGGTCTGCGGGAGCGGGAGCTCGAGGCGCTGCGGAACCCGCGGCTGTCGCTGACCGACGGCCTGCTGCTCGCCCCGCTCGGGCTGACCCACGAGGACGTCACGCCCGACCCGGCGGGGCGCCCGCTGGTCGTCCTCGGCGAGCCGTTGTTCCCCGGCCCGGTCGACCACGTGACGATGCAGCACGAGGCGGCCGCCCGCGCCGCCACCGAGCACCTGCTCGGGCTCGGGCGGCGGCGGGTGATGCTGCTGGGCGCGCACGCCGCCGAGGAGACCGGCGTGGCCGCGCTGCGGTACGCCGGGTACCGGTCGGCGGTCGAGGCGGCCGGACTGGGGGTCGACGACGCGCTGGTGGTCCCCATCGAGACCTGGGACCGCAGCAGCGGGGCCGAGGCGATGGCCCGGGTGCTCGACGCCGGCGTGCGGATGGACGCCGTGTTCGCGATGAACGACGACCTCGCGCTCGGGGCGCTGCGCTCGCTCCAGGAGCGCGGGATGGCGGTGCCCGCGGACGTGGCGCTGGTCGGGTTCGACGACGTCGCCGACGGCCGGTACACCTACCCGAGCCTCACGACCGTGGAGCCCGGCCGGCACGACATCGCCCGGGAGGCGGTGCGGCTGCTGCGGGAGCGCATCGACGACCGGGCCCGGGGCGAGCTCGAGCCGCGGGTGATCGCGCCGGGCTTCCGGCTGGTCGTCCGGGAGTCGACGAGCGGCTGACCGGCCGTTCCGCCGGCCGGCCCGCTGCCCGGTCGGCCCGACCGGCGGCCGGCGCCCCGCGGGTCGCCCGCGGCCGGGTTGACACACCCCCGCCGCGTGGCCCAACATCCCACTTACAACGTTGTCTTACAACGTTGTATGCGGGCCCTCCCCGAAAGGACACACGCAATGAAGCGCACCCCCGCCCTCGTCGTCGCGCCGGTCTGCCTGGCGCTCGCCCTCGCCGCCTGCTCCGGCGGCGGCGGCTCCTCCGACTCCGACGGCCCCGTCGAGCTGAACTTCTGGCACGGCTACACCGAGGCCGACGGGGACGTGCTCCAGCAGATCGTCGACGACTTCAACGCCGCGCACGACGGCGAGATCACGATCACCACCCAGGTGAACCCCTGGGACGTCATCGACGACACGTTCCTGCCGGCGCTGTCGGCGGACAACGGCCCCGAGATCGTCGCGATGCCGGCGGAGCGGCTGCCGGTCTACGCCGACCGCGGCGCGTTCGTCGACCTGGACGACTTCTACGCCGACGACGAGGCCACGCCGGACCTCAACGCCGGCGCGCTCGACATGGTGACGGTCGACGGCACCGCCTACGGCGTCCCGACCGGCTTCGTGCCGCTCACGATGTTCTACAACAAGGCCCTGTTCGACGCCGCGGGCGTCGCGGTGCCGACGACGTGGGACGAGTGGGTCTCCGCCGCCCAGGCGCTGACCGTCGACGAGAACGGCGACGGCACCCCCGAGCAGTACGGCCTCGCGCTCGCCGACCACGCCACCGTCGGCAACGGCGTCTGGCCGTCGCTCTTCTACGGCAACGGCGGCGCGATCGTCGAGGACGGGGAGGCCGTCGTCGACTCGCCGGAGAACGCGGAGACTCTCGAGTTCTGGCACGACGCGATCACCGCCGGGAAGATCAGCCCGACGGGCGTCGACGGCGTGACCGGTGACGGCCTGTTCAGCAGCGGCCGCGTCGCGATGTACATCGGCGGCCCCTGGATGGCGACGGTCTCCGAGGAGAACGGCGTCGACTACGGCATCGCGCCGATCCCGGCCGGGCCCGAGGAGCAGGCGGCGTCCGCGATCGGCGTCTCGATGGCGCTGACCCGGCAGGCAGACCAGGCCCAGCAGCAGGCCGCGCAGGAGTTCTTCTCCTACTTCCTGTCCCGCGAGGAGTCGGTCGCCTGGGCGCTCGGCTCCGGCTGGCCCCCGCTGCGCACCGACATCGCCGCCGACGAGGTGGACGAGAACCCGGTGGTCGCCGCGCTCACCGAGCAGGCCGAGCTGGGTCGCCCGCTGCTGCCCGGCGTGGTGAACAGCACGGACGTCCTCACCGCCGTGGACGACCTGACCCAGCGCGCGATGGCGGGCGAGCCGGTCGACGATCTGCTGGCCCAGGCGCAGACCGCGATCCAGGCCGCGCTCGACGACTGACCCGAACCGGACCGGCCGCCCCCGGGACCCCCTGCTCCGGGGGCGGCCCTCCACCCGAGAGGCACCTGACATGACCACCGCCCCCGCGGCCGGGTCCCGCACGCGGGCCTACCGCGCACCAGCACCGCTCGGCGGGCGCGGCGGACCCGTCCGGCAGCGCACCCGCACCGGCAGCCGCCGCACCCGCACCGCCCTCGCGTTCCTCGCCCCCGCCCTGATCATCCTCGCGGTGTTCGTCGTCTGGCCGATGGTCTCGGCGCTGCAGATGTCGTTCACCGACGCCAGCGGGTTCGGCCAGGCCGAGTGGGTCGGGCTGGACAACTACACCCGGATCTTCACCGACCCCGACATCCGCGACGCGGTCGTCAACACGGTGGTCTACGCGCTGATCTTCACGCCGACCGCCGTCGTGGTGGCGCTGGCGCTCGCGCTGCTGCTGACGAACGACCGGCTGCCGTTCCGCGGGCTGTTCCGCACCTCGCTGTTCCTGCCCTTCATCATCTCGCTGGCCGTGGCGGCCCTGGCCTGGTCGTACCTGATCGACCCGCAGGTCGGGCTGCTGCACTACTGGCTGCGCGGTCTGGGGATCGACCTGGGCAACGTGCTGCAGGACCCGACGCTCGCGATGCCGGCCGTCGCGCTGGTCGCCGTGTGGAAGAACTTCGGCTTCTACATGGTGATCTTCATGGCCGGGCTCCAGGAGATCCCGGGCTCGCTGTACGAGGCCGCCAAGATGGACGGTGCGGGCGCCTGGTCCCGGTTCCGGCACATCACGCTGCCGATGCTGTCGAACACCACCGCGTTCGTCCTGATCTTCGCCATGATCGCCGCGCTGCAGGCCTTCGACCAGATCTACGTGATGACCGGCGGCGGCCCGTACGGGAACACGCAGACGGTCGTCATGGAGATCTACGAGTCCGGCTTCCGGAAGCTGGAGCTCGGGTTCGCCTCCGCGCTGTCCTACGTGCTCCTGCTCGCCACGCTCGCGCTGAGCATCGTCCAGTTCGTGTTCTTCGGGCGCCGCGAGGAGGAGTCCTGATGTCCGCCGCCACCCTCAGGGCCACCCCCGCGCCGGCACCGGCGCCCGAGCAGCGGCGCGTCGTCGCCGCGGGCCGCCGCCGGGTCCGGCTGTCCACGGTCGCGCTGACCGCCGCGGTCGTGGTGACGACGCTGATCGTGCTGCTGCCGCTGTTCATCGTGCTGTTCACGGCGTTCAAGCCGACGGCCGAGGTCAACGCCTACCCGCCGACGCTGCTGCCCGATGCGTGGACGACCGCGAACTTCGACCGCATCTTCACCGACCTGCCGTTCGCGCGGCTGATCGGGAACAGCTTCCTGTTCGCCGGCGGGGTGACGCTGTTCGCGGTCACGTTCGACGCGCTGGCCGCCTACGCGCTGGCCCGGATCGACTTCCGGGGCCGCCGGACGCTGCTGGTCGCGATCGTCGCGACCCTGATGATCCCGTTCCAGGCGACCCTGATCCCCGTCTACCAGATCGTCAGCGACCTGGGCTGGGTCAACACGTTCGCCGGCCTCATCGCACCGCGGGCCGCCGACGCGTTCGGGATCTTCTTCCTCCGGCAGTTCTTCGTGGCGCTGCCCCGCGACCTCGACAACGCCGCCCGGATCGACGGCGCGTCCGAGCTCCGGGTGTTCGCCCAGATCGTCCTGCCCAACGCGCGACCCGCGATCCTCACGCTCGCGATCTTCGTCTTCGTCAACAACTGGAACGACCTGCTCTGGCCGCTGGTCTTCACCACACAACGGGAGATGGGCACCATCACCTCCGGACTCACCCAGCTCACCGGCCCCGGCGGCATCGTGCCGTACGGCGTCATGATGGCCGGCGCGCTCGTCGCCGTCGTCCCGCTGGTCCTCGCCTTCATGCTCGTGCAGCGCAAGTTCATCGAGTCCATCGCCACCACGGGGCTCAAGTGACCGGGGCCGCGGCCGGTGGCCGCTGGTTCGAGGACGGGGCCCTGCACTTCGGGCTCGGCATCGAGGACACGTTCGTGCCGCAGGGCGGCCCGGGCGAGCGGCCGATCGACGAGTACGCGCTCACCGACCACTACGCGCGGTACGCCGAGGACCTCGGCCTCGCCTCGGACGCGGGGGCGAGGTTCCTGCGCTGGGGCGTGCCGTGGCACCGGGTCAACCCCGCCCGCGGGGTCTGGGACTGGTCCTGGGTGGACCGGGTCGTCGACCGGTTCGGCGAGCTCGGGCTGCGGCCGGTGATCGACCTGCTGCACTACGGCACGCCGCTGTGGCTCGACGGGCAGTTCGCGCACCCCGACTACCCGCAGGTGGTCGCGGAGTACGGCGTCGCGTTCGCGGAGCGGTACGGCGACCGGGTCACCGACTACACGCCCGTGAACGAGCCGATGATCCACGCGCTGTTCTGCGGCGTGTACGGCTACTGGCCGCCGTACCTCACGGGGGACGACGGCCTCACCACGATGGTCCGCGCGCTGGGCGAGGGGTTCGTCCGCACGCAGCGCGGCATCGCGGACGTGCTCGGCGACCGCGCCACGTTCATGCACGTCGACGCGTCCATGCGGTACGCGGGCGACGTGCACGGGGAGCACCGGGCGCAGGCCGAGCGGCTCACCCACCAGGCGCATCTCGTCGAGGACCTGGTGACGGGCCGCGTGGACGACGCGCACCCGCTGGTGGACCTGCTGCGCGCGCACGGGACCTCCGACGCGTCGCTGGCGTGGTTCGCCGACCACGCCGTGCGGCCGGACGTCATGGGGGTCAACTACTACCCGCGCATCTCCACGGAGGTGTTCGAGGAGGCCGTGCACCACGGCGGCGGGTTCGCCGACCCGCGCCCGGCGCAGGACGCGGGGGTGGCGGGTCTGGTGGAGGTGCTGCTCGAGGCCGAGCGGCGGCACGGGGCGCCCGTGATGCTCACGGAGACCGCCGTGACCGCTCCCGTCGCGGACCGGGTGGCGTGGCTGCACGAGTCCGTGGCCGCGATCCGCACGCTCCGCTCGGTGGGGCACCGCGTCGTGGGGTACACCTGGTGGCCGGTGTTCGACATGTACGAGTGGACGTACCGGCACGGCACCGCCGAGCGCGAGGAGTACCTGCTGACGATGGGGCTGTGGGACCTGGTCGAGGACGGCGCCGGCGGGCTGGACCGGCGCCGGACGCCGGTGGCGGACACCTACCGGGCGCTGGCGACGGACGCGCGCGCGAACGGCGCGGCACCGGCGGTCGAGCGGCGATGGGCGGCGTGACGGACGTCGGCGCCGGCGTGGGCGTGAACCCGATCGTGCTGCAGCGGGCGGACCCGTGCGTGCTGCGGCACGAGGGGCAGTACTACTTCACGGGGTCGCACCCGCTGTACGACCGGATCGTGCTGCGGCGGGCGGAGCGGCTGGAGGACCTGCAGGCGGCCGAGGAGGTGACGATCTGGACCCGGCACGCGTCCGGTCCGCAGTCGCACCTGATCTGGGCGCCGGAGATCCACCGGGTCGGTGGTGCCTGGTACGTCTACTACGCCGCGGCGCCGGACGACCACGGCACGGTGGACGTGCCCGGGGACCGCGGAGACGTTCAACCACCGGGTGTACGTGCTGGAGAACACCGCGGCCGACCCGTTCGAGGGCCAGTGGGTCGAGCGGGGTCAGGTCGACACCGGGTGGGAGTCGTTCGCCCTCGACGCGACGAGTGCGGTGATCGACGGGACGCAGTACCTGGTCTGGGCGCAGCAGGCGTTCGACGTGCGCGGGCACTCCAACCTGTACATCGCGCCGATGGCGAACCCGTGGACGCTGGCCGGCCCGGCCGTGGAGCTGTCCCGCCCGGAGTTCGACTGGGAGGTCAGGGGGTTCTGGGTCAACGAGGGCCCCTCGGTCCTGGTCCGCGGCGGCCGCGTCTTCCTCACGTACTCGGGCGCCGCGACCGGCATCGACTACGCGATGGGCGTGCTCACCGCCGACCTCGGGTCGGACCTGCTGGACCCGGCGTCCTGGACCAAGAGCCCCACCCCGGTGTTCGTCTCGGACCCCGCCGCGGGCCAGTACGGACCGGGCCACAACTCGTTCACCGAGCTCCCGGACGGCACGCCGGTGCTGGTCTACCACGCCCGCACCTACACCGAGATCGTCGGCGACCCGCTGCAGGACCCGAACCGGCACGCCCGGGCCCAGGTCCTGCCGTTCGACGACCACGGCGACCCCGTGTGGGGCAGCCCCGTGCCCGACACCCGCCCGGTGCCGACGAGCACGGATGTGCTGGGGCCCGCAGGTGTCTGAGCACGGGAGGCGGGCCTGGTGCTCGCCGGGGTCCTCGGGTCGCCGCTGGCCGGGCGGGTGCGGCTCCGGGTGAGCCGGCGGCGGGCGCGCGGGCCGGTGGCCTGACCGGCGCGGTCCCGCGGCCGGACTGCGGGCGGCCGGACCCCGGGCGGTGCCTCAGCCCGCGGTGAGGCGGAGCTCGCCCGGGTGCCCGAGCAGGCCGCCCAGCCGGGCGGCCTCCGCCTCGAGGGCGCTCGCCGGCGGCGCGCCCGCCTCGGGGAACCAGGCCACCTCGACCGCTCCCGGTCGCGCCGCCCAGGTCCCCGCGACCACCCCGCCGTGCAGCACGAGGGCCGCGCCGCGCGTGACCCCGGGCCGCCGGGTCGCGGGCACCACGCGCGTGTTGGCGGCCGTCCCCGGCCCGAGCACCCACTGGTCGTGCCCGGCGAGCAGCGTCACCGCGCCGGTCGGCTCCGTGGCCTCGACCTCGGCGACGTGCTCCCGCAGCAGCAGCGCGGGCGCGCCGTCGACGGACACCTCGGCGGCCGCGTCGCGGAGGACCTCGTCGGTCCAGCGCTCGACCCGGCGACGGCCGGCGCTCAGCCCGTCCGCGAGCCAGTAGTGCAGGTTCGCCCGGGTCGCCGGCCCGTAGGCCGCCAGGTAGCCGACGACGGCGCGGTGCCCCGCGTCGTCGAGGTCGGGCAGGCCACGCCACGCCGGGCTCGCGGCGGGCGAGGCGAACGTCGGGCGACCGTCCTCGGCGGGGCCGAAGCAGAGCTCCCCGTGCCAGGCGATCGGCTTGAGCAGCGTCATGCTCGGGTGCAGCAGCGCGGGCCCGAGGTGCGCGAACCGCGGGACGGCGGTCACCGCCGCGGCGAACGCCTCCCGGTCGAGCGGCCCGTCGGCGAGCGCGGTGCGCGCCGCGGCGAGCAGCGCCGGCCAGTCGTCAGGCCGCAGGTCGTAGTGCTCCTGCCAGCTGCGCAGCGCCCACTGCCGGCTCGCCGTCCGCACCGCGAGGTGCACCCCCGCGGAGTCGGCCGCCATCAGGTGCGAGGACCCGCGGAACGCGAACGTCCGGATCAGGTCGCCCGAGGCGACGGCGGCCGCGACGGCGTCCGGGGCCGGGTCGGCGAGCCGGCGGCGCACCGCGAGGTCGGGGTCCCCGGACCAGGCGGGGACCGCGCCGAGGCGGCGCACGACGTCGGTGGCGGTCGCCGCGCCGGAGCCGAGGTGCTGCCGGCCGAGCCGCCACGCCAGCGCCTGCGCCGACGAGATCGTCATGCCCCGCAGCGTAGGACCGGGGGCCGACACCCGGTCGTGCCGCGGTGGGACCTCGCCCGCCCGGGTCGGTCCCGCGGGCTGATCCGCGCCGGCCGCCCGTGGTGGTGACCTGGGGGCATGCCGCACCCGTCCCCGTCGCGCGCCGTCCCCGCGCCCGCCGCGCCCGCCCTGCCCGCCCCGGACCCGCGGCCGTCCCGCTGGCGGTTCCTCGACTCGCTGCGCGGGTTCGCGCTCTTCGGCATCCTGCTGGTCAACGCGGTCGACCTCACCGAGGCGACGACGCACCGCGCAGGCGCCGCCGTCGCCGACCCGGTCCGCGAGGCGCTGCACCTCGCGGTGCAGACCCGGTTCGTGCCGATCTTCGAGCTGCTGTTCGGCATGAGCCTGTGGTTCGTGCTGGCGGGGGCCCGGCAGCGCGCGGCACGGGCCTGGGTGGTGCCCGCGCGGCGGATGGCGGCGGTGGCGCTGATCGGCGCGGCGCTCATGGTCGGCTACCCCGGCAACATCCTCGTCGAGTACGGGGTGGTCGGCCTGCTCGTCCTGCCGACCGTGGCCCTCGTCCCGCGCGCGGTGGTCCTCGGTCTCGGGGTCGCGCTGACGGGCGCTGCCTACGCGCTCGCGGGCGGCGGTCTCGCCGCGACGCCCGGCCTGGTGCTCGCGGGGGCCGGGGCCGCGGCGTACGGGCTGCCGCGGGCGCTCGAGACCCGCACCCGCGGAGTCGCGCTCGTGTGCGCCGCCGCGGCGGTCCTCACGGTGCCCGCGCTGGCGTGGCAGCTGACGCAGCCCGGCGACCCGCGGTTCACCACCGCGGGCGGCCTCGCCGGGCTCGTGGTGGCGGTGCTCTGGACGACCGGCCTCGCGCTGCTCTGGCGCACCCCGGCGCGGCGCGCGATCGCCTGGTTCTTCGAGCCGCTGGGACGGATGGCGCTCAGCGGGTACGTCGGGGCGGCGGTCGTCCTGGCGGCCGCGGCCCGGGTGGTGGACTTCGGGGCGATGGCGACGGTGACGCCGGTCGTGCTGCTGTGCGTGCCGCTGATCGTGGCCCAGTCCCTGCTGAGCCGGGCGTGGCTGCGGCGGTGCGCGTACGGCCCGGTCGAGTGGGTGCTGCGGTGCGCGACCTGGTGGCGTGCGGTGCCGCTGCGGGTCGGCCGCACTCGGCAGGAGCCGCGCCCGGCCCGCGGCTAGGGTCGAGGGGACCCGCGCCGCCGACGACGAGGACACCCCGATGGCCCGGACCACTGACGACGTCGCCCTCGAGGACGCGCTCGACCCGCTCGTGGTCGCGATGGACATCGGCTCCACCGCGACCCGTGGCGGCGTGCACGACGCGACCGGCCGCCCGGTGCACGGCCTGCAGCACAAGGTGCCGCACGCGTTCACCGTCGCGCCGGACGGCACCTCGGTCATCGACCCGGACCAGGTCACCGCCGAGGTCGAGCAGGTCCTCGACGCGGTGACGGGGGACCGCCGGCTCGGCACCCGGGTCGCCGGCGTCGCGCTCGACACGTTCGCCGCGACGCTCGTCGGCGTGGACGCCGCGGGACGGCCGCTGACGCCGTGCCTGACCTACGCCGACTCCCGCAGCGCCGCCGCGGTCGCGGAGCTGCGTGCGGAGCTGGACGAGCACGCGGTGCAGCAGCGCACCGGGACCCGGGTCCACACGAGCTACCACGCGCCCCGGCTGCGCTGGCTCGCGACCGCCGACCCGCGGGTCGCCGCGGCGGCGGCCGCGTGGTGGTCGCTGGGCGAGTACGTGTACGCGCGGCTCGTGGGCGAGCCGCTGGCGGGGACGTCGACCGTGGCGTGGACCGGCCTGCTCGACCGGCGCACGGGTGCCCTGGACGCCGAGCTGCTGGCCGCGGTCGGCACCGACCCCGACCGGTTCTCCCCGCCGCGGGACACGGCCGACCCCGCGACGCCCACCGCCCCGGCCCGCTGGCCCGCGCTCGCCCGCGCCGCCTGGTTCCCGGTGATCACCGACGGCTACGCCAGCAACGTCGGCTCCGGCGCGACGGACGCGACGGTGGTGACCGCGTCGACGGCGACCTCCGGCGCGCTCCGGGTCCTGGTCGACGGGCCGGCGGACCCGCTGCCGTTCGGGCTGTGGAACTACCGCGTCGAGGCGGGACGGACGCTGCTCGGCGGGGCGATCAACGACGTCGGACGGGCCGTGAGCTGGGCGCAGGCGACCCTGCGGCTGAGCGAGGACCTCGCGCCGGTGCTCGCCGCCGCGCCCGCGGACGGGACGCCGCTCGTGCTGCCGTACCTCACGGGCGAGCGCGCGCCGGGCTGGGCCGGCGGGGCCCGCGCCGCGTTCACGGGCGTCTCGGCGGCGACGACCCCCGACGTCCTGTACCGCGGGATCGTCGAGGGCGTCGCGCTCACGTACGCCCGGGTCGCCGACGAGCTGCACCCGGCGGCGCCCGACGTGGTCGAGGTCGCCGCCTCCGGGCGGGTCAGCGGCGAGCAGCCGGGGTGGTTGCAGGTCCTCGCGGACGTGCTCGGCCGGCCGGTCACCCACGTGACGCGGAAGCGGGCGACGCAGCGCGGGACGGCGCTGCTCGCGCTGGGCGTCCTCGCGCCCGACGTCGAGCGGGCGCCGCGCGCCACCGGCGCGACGTACGAGCCGCGCCCGGAGCACGCCGACCACTACGGCGAGCGCGCAGCGCGGTTCGGGGCGGCGTACGACGCGCTGGTCGGGGGCTGAGCCGTGCCGGCGGCGTTCGCGGCGCTCCCGACGTGGGCCGCGTGGCGGTTCGTCGACGCGGTCGACGGCTTCGAGGTCGTCCACCCGACGCCGGGGCGGCTGCGCGGGCACACGTCCGCGCTCGAGGACGGCCGGACGTATGCGGTCCGGTACGAGATCGCGCTCGACGACGGCTGGCGGACCCGCGAGGCGCGGGTGTGGTCCGACACCGTCGACGGTCCGCGGTCGACGGTGGTCCGGTCGGACGGCGACGGCACCTGGACGGTCGACGACGCCCCGGCGCCGCACCTCGACGGGCTGGCGGACGTCGACCTGGAGGCGTCGGCCTGCACGAACACGCTCCCGGTGCACCGCCTGGACCTGCCCGTGGGCGAGGTCGTCGCCGCGCCGGCGGTCTACGTCCGGGCGCGAGACCTGGCGGTCGTCCGGCTCGAGCAGACCTACTGCCGCCGGCCGGACGGGCGGTTCGACTACACGTCGCAGGGCGGCGCGTTCCGCGCGGTCCTCACCTACGACGACGCAGGGCTCGTCCTCGACTACCCGGGCATCGCGGTCCGGGCCGGCTGAGCGGACGCACGACGGCGGTCAGTACACGAGCCGTCGGACGTCGTCCGGGTGCAGCACCAGCCGGACCTGGTCGTCTCGGAGCACGCCCGCCAGGTCCTCCTGCCGGGCCGGGTCGTCCAGGTCCCAGTACCGGTGCGCCAGCCGCTCGGCCAGCTCGTGCGCGCCGTCCTCCTCGATCGTGACCCGGCCGGCGATCGCGACCCAGTGCTCGCGCTCGGCGACCGGGGCGGCGACGACGAGGGAGGCCCGTGGGTCGCGGCGCAGACGCCTGACCTTGAGCGCGTCCGCCTCGCTGAACAGCTGGACGGTGCCCTCGTCGGTGACCTCGAACCACACGGGCCGTGGCTGCGGCGGCGTGGGTCCGGCGGCGACGGTGAGGAACCCGTGCAGCGGGCGGCGCAGCAGGTCGAGGTCCTCGGGGGTCAGGGTGGCGTCGGTGCTCATCACGGCCTCTCGGGGTCGGCGGCGGTCGGCGGCGTCGTCCGCCTCCATCCCACCGGGGGTGCGCGCGTGCCGCAACCGGCGCGACCGCCGTGACCTGCGCGCGCGCCCGCGACGCGCGATGCTGGCACCCCCCGACCCGGAGGAGCGCCGTGGACCCCGCCGCCGACCTGCCGCCCGTGCTGCACCCGGTCTGGGACGCCCTCGGCGCCGCGACCACCCGGCGCACGGCGTTCACGCTCGCCGGCCTGGCCACCGTGTCCGGGGACGGCGCCCCGCAGGTCCGCTCGGTGATCCTGCGCTCCTGGGACGGGGCGCGCGGCGTGCTCGGGTTCGCGACCGACGAGCGGTCCGCCAAGGTGCGCGAGCTCCGCGCCGACCCGCGCGTCGCGCTCGTGCTGTGGGACGACGAGGCCCAGGTGCAGGTGCGCCTCGCGGGGAGGGCGGCCGTCGTGGCCGACCCGGCGGAGCGGCGGCGCCGGTGGGAGGGCCTGGGCCCGGGCACGCGCCGCGGGTACGCGACGACGACGGCCCCGGGCTCGGCCGTCGACGGCCGCGTCGGGCAGGACGACGACGAGGCCGCGTGGTTCGCCCGGTTCGCCTGGGTCGAGGTCGTCGTCGACCGCGTCGACCGGCTCGACCTGGCGGCCGACCCGCACGACCGGATGGTGGCCGACCGCGGGGCGGGCGGCTGGCGCGCCCGGCGCGTCGCTCCGTGACGCGCCGTGGACCCCTGTCGGTCGGACCGGCGCCCGCGTAGCCTCGCCGCATGGCCGACGTCGTCCTCTTCCACCACTCCGGCGGCCTGACGGCCGGGGTCCGCGCGTTCGCGGACCTCCTGCGCGAGCGCGGGCACACGGTGCACACGCCCGACCTGTTCGAGGGGCGGACGTACTCCGACGTGGCCGAGGGCGTCGCGTTCGTGGAGTCCGTCGGCGAGGACGTGTTCGCCCGCCGCGCCGCCGAGGCCGTCGCCGGGCTGCCCGCCGAGGTCGTCTACGGCGGGATGTCGTTCGGCGCCGCCCGTGCGGGCGAGCAGGCGCTCGCCCGGCCCGGCACGCGCGGCGCGTTCTTCCTGTACGGCGCCGTGGCCCCGTCGTGGTGGGACGCGACCTGGCCCGACGCGGTCCCCGCGCAGGCGCACGTCGCCGAGGGCGACCCGTGGCGCGAGCCCGAGGCGGAGGACGAGCTGGTCGGGTTCGGCGGCGAGCTCTTCGTCTACCCGTGCGCCGGCCACCTGTTCGCCGAGGTCGGGCACCCGGACCACGACCCGGCCTGCGCGGAGCTCGCGACGGAGCGGGTGCTGACGTTCCTGGACGGCCTGGACTGAGGGCCCGCGGGGCGCGGCTCGTACCATCGGCCGGTGCCCCCTCGCTCCCCGCTGCCGCCGCGCCACGGCCTGGCCGCCGCGTGGCTGCGCACCCCGGACCGGGACCGCGCGCGGCCCGTGCACTGGACCACGATGGGCGCCTGGCTCCGCGACCGGCTCCCCGAGCAGGTCGACGTGGCGGCGATGCTCGCGGACGGCCGGTTCGTCGACGAGGACGGCCGCCCGGTGCGCGCGGACGACGCGTACGGGCCGCACCGGTTCGTCTGGTTCCACCGCGACCTCCGCGACGAGCCCGAGGTGCCCGGCGCGATCCACGTCGTGCACCGGGACGAGCGCCTGGTGGTCGTCGACAAGCCGCCGTTCCTGTCCTCGATCCCGCGGGGCCGGCACGTGCTGCAGAGCGTGGTCGTCCGGCTGCGCGCCGAGCTCGGGCTGCCGGAGCTGTCGCCGCTGCACCGGCTGGACCGGGTGACGTCGGGGCTGCTGATGCTCGCGACCGAGCAGCGGTGGCGCGGCGCGTACCAGACGGTGTTCGAGCGCCGGGAGGTGCGCAAGACCTACCGGGCGCTGGCGCCGGTGCGGGCCGACCTGGAGCTGCCCGTGGACGTGCGGAACCACATCCGCAAGGAGCGTGGGACCTGGCAGGCGGAGGTGGTGCCGGGCGCGCCGGTGAACGCGGAGACCCGCGTGGAGCTGGAGTCGACGCGCCCCGACGGCCTCGGCGTCTACCGGCTCGGCCCGCGCACCGGGCAGACGCACCAGCTCCGGCTGCACCTGCTCGGGCTCGGCATCCCCATCGTCGGGGACCCGCTGTACCCGGTGGTGCAGGACGTCCCGGTCGACGACTTCGGCACGCCGCTGCAGCTGCTCGCGGCGGAGATCGGGTTCACCGACCCGGTCGACGGGGCGGAGCGGCGGTTCGCGAGCGTCCGGCGGCTCCCGCTGGTGCCGGAGGCCTGAGAACCGCCTCGCGAGCCCCTGACCTGCGCGAAGACCGGGACCTGGGCCGTTCGGCCCAATAGACACGGCTCTGTCCGTCGAAAACTTGCCGCATGCACAGCGAGGGGACGGCCCGCACGGGTCCGGGACGTGTGGTGGTCGTGGGCGGCGGGATGGTCGCGCACCGGTTCGCGGAGCAGCTCGCCGCGCGGACCGACGCCGGGGAGTGGCACCTCACGGTGATCGGCGAGGAGCCGCACCTGCCGTACGACCGGGTGCACCTGTCGGAGGTGTTCGCCGGCCGGGCCGACGCGGACCTGGCGCTCGCGCCGGAGGTGTGGGCGGACCCGCGGGTCGACCTGGTGACGGGTGACCCCGTGGTCGCGCTGGACCTGGCCGCGCAGACCGTGACCACCCGCACCGGACGGGTCGAGCCGTACGACGCGCTCGTGCTGGCCACCGGGTCCCGGGCCTGGGTGCCGCGCACCGAGGGCGTCGACCTGCCGGGCGTGCTCTGCTACCGGACGCTCGGCGACGTCACCGACCTGCGCACCTGGGTGGCCGACCGGGCCGCCGCGCTGGGCCGCCCGCTGCGGGGTGCCGTGGTCGGCGGCGGCGTGCTCGGGCTGGAGGCCGCCGCGGCGCTGCAGACGCTGGACGTCGCGCCGACGGTCGTCGAGTTCGCCGACCGGCTGATGGCCGTGCAGCTCGACGCGGGCGGCGGCGAGGCGCTGCGCGTCCTGGTGACGGACCTCGGGATGGACGTGCGGACCTCCGCCGCCGCGACCCGGGTGGTCGCGGGGGAGGACGGCCGGGTCGCGGGTCTGGAGCTGTCCACCGGCGAGACGGTGCCCGCCGACGTGGTCGTCTACTCGACCGGGATCCGGCCCCGGGACGGCCTGGCCCGGGCCGCCGGGCTGGTGGTCGCCGAGCGCGGCGGCGTCGTGGTCGGGCCCGCCTGCCGCACCTCCGACCCGGCGGTGTGGGCGATCGGCGAGTGCGCGTCGTACGAGGGCGAGTGCGCGGGCCTGGTGGCGCCCGGCAACGCGATGGCCGACGTCGTCGTCGACCAGCTGTGCGGCGGCGTCAAGGGCTACAGCAAGGCCGCGGACGGGACGAAGCTCAAGGGGGTCGGGGTCGACGCGGCCAGCTTCGGCGACGTGCTCGCGCTCGCGCCGGGCGCGCTCGAGGTGACGTTCGCCGACCCGGTCGCGAAGACGTACCGCAAGCTCGTCGTCTCCGACGACGCCCGGGTGCTGCTCGGAGGCGTCTTCGTCGGCGACATCGAGCTGTACTCCGCGCTGCGCCCGATGCTGGGCCGCCCGCTCGGCGCGGACCCGTCCGCGTTCCTCGCCCCGCAGGGCGGCGGCGCCCCGGTGCAGACCGACGTGCCGGACGACGTGGTGCTGTGCTCCTGCTCCAACGTCTCGGCCGGGACCGTCCGGGCCGCGGTCACCGAGCACGGCTGCACCAGCGTCGCCGAGGTGAAGACCTGCACCCGCGCCGGCACCGTCTGCGGCTCCTGCGTCCCCCTGCTGACCACGGTCGTGAACCGCACGCTGGAGAAGGCCGGCATCGCGGTGTCCTCGGCGATGTGCGAGCACTTCGCGATGTCCCGCGCCGAGCTCTACGCGCTGGTCCGGGCCGAGGGGCTGCGCACGTTCACCGAGGTGGTGGCGGCGCACGGCACCGGCCGGGGCTGCGCGGTCTGCCGCCCGGTGGTCGCGTCGATCCTGTCCTCGCTCGGCATCGGCCACGTGCTGCAGCCGGACCAGGCCCCGCTGCAGGACACCAACGACCACCTGCTCGCGAACCTGCAGAAGGACGGCACGTACTCGGTCGTCCCCCGGATGCCCGGCGGCGAGGTCACGCCCGAGCGGCTGCTCGTGCTCGCGGAGGTCGCCCGCGACTTCGGCCTGTTCACCCGGGTCACCGGCGCGCAGCGGATCGCGATGTTCGGCGCCCGCCAGGACCAGCTGCCGGCGATCTGGCGGCGGCTGGTCGACGCCGGGTTCGAGTCCGGGCAGGCCTACGGCAAGTCGCTGCGCGCCGTGAAGACCTGCGTCGGCCAGGCGTGGTGCCGGTTCGGCGTGCAGGACTCCGCGAGCATGGCGGTGCGCCTGGAGCTCCGGTACCGGGGCCTGCGGTCGCCGCACAAGTTCAAGGTGGGCGTCTCCGGCTGCGCCCGCGAGTGCGCCGAGGCGCGCGGCAAGGACGTCGGCGTCATCGCGACCGAGAAGGGCTGGAACGTCTACGTCGGCGGCAACGGCGGGTTCACGCCGCGGCACGCCGACCTGCTGGCCGAGGACCTGGACGACGACCGGCTGGTCCAGGTGGTCGACCGGTTCCTGGCCCTCTACGTCCGGAGCGCGGACCGGCTGCAGCGCACGGCGCCGTGGGTCGCGGCCTACCCGGGCGGGCTCGAGGAGCTGCGCCGCGTGGTGGTCGAGGACTCGCTCGGCATCGGCGCGGAGCTCGACGCGGAGGTCGAGCGGCACGTGTCGGGCTACGTCGACGAGTGGCGCGCGACCCTCGACGACCCGGAGAAGCTGCGCCGGTTCACCCCGTACCTGAACGACCCCGACGCCGCCGACCCCGACCTGGCCTACGTGCCGCAGCGGGGCCAGGCGCGCCCGGCCCGACCCGGCGAGCACGGCCACCACGACCTGCGCGTCGCCCGCACCCTCGAGGAGGCCCCGCTGTGACCAGCGACGTCGTGGCGGACGAGGTCCGCGTCTGCCGGCTGAACGACCTGCTGCCCGAGCGCGGCTCCGGCGCGTTGGTCGGCGAGCACCGGATCGCGGTGTTCCGGCTCGCCGACGACCGGGTGCTGGCCGTGCAGCAGCGCGACCCGTACTCCGGGGCCAATGTGCTCAGCCGCGGCATCGTCGGCGACGTCGGCGGCGCGCCCACGGTCACGTCGCCGATGTTCAAGCAGGTCTGGGACCTGGCGACGGGCGCCTGCCTGGACCCGGTCGGCAAGGAGCCGGTGGACCTGCGCACCTACCCGGTGCGGCTGGTCGGCGACGAGGTGCGCGTGGCGGTGACCCCGTGAGCCTGCTGCTGGGCCTGGACCTGACCGACCGCGCGGTGCTCGTGGCCGGCGGCGGGCCGGTGGCGGCGCGCCGGGCCCGGGCCGCGGTCGACGCCGGCGCCGAGGTGCGGGTCGTCGCGCCCGACGTGGTGGACGACCTGGTGGCGCTCGCGGTCCAGGGCGCCGCGACCGTGCACCGGCGGCCCGTGGCCGAGGCCGACGTCGCGGGGGTGTGGCTGGTGCACGCGTGCACGGGCGACGCCGTCGTGGACGGCGCGCTCGCCCGGTGGGCCGAGGAGCGGCGCGTGTTCTGCGTCGTCGCGTCGGACGCCGACCGCGGCACCGCGCGCACCCCGGCGACGGTCACGGCGGCCGGCGTGCACGTGGGGGTGCTGTCGGCGGGGCGGCCCGACCCGGCGCGGGCGGCGGCGGTCCGGGACCACGTGGCGGCCGAGCTGCTGCGCGGCCGCGCGGACCTGCGCCCGTCCCGGCCGACGTCCGGCGGGCCGGACCTGCTGCTGCCGGGCGAGGTCGCCCTGGTCGGCGGCGGCACCGGCGACCCGGCGCTGATGACGGTCCGGTCCCGGACGCTGCTGGCGCAGGCCGACGTGGTGGTCACCGACCGGCTCGGCCCGACGGCCGTGCTCGCCGACCTGCGGGACGACGTCGAGGTGATCGCGGTGGGCAAGGCGCCCGGCGTGCACCAGGTCGCGCAGGACGAGATCAACGCGGTGCTCGTGGCGCAGGCCCGCCTCGGCCGCCGGGTCGTCCGGCTCAAGGGCGGGGACCCGTTCCTGTTCGGCCGCGGCGGCGAGGAGGTGCTGGCGTGCCGCGCCGCGGGCGTGCCGGTGCGGGTGGTGCCCGGGGTGACCTCGGCGGTCGCGGCGGCGGAGGCGGCCGGGATCCCCGTGACCCACCGCGGCACGGCGGACCGGGTGCACGTCGTGAACGGGCACGGCGCGCTCACGGAGGTCGACCTCGCAGCGCTGCGGGCGCCGGGCGTCACCGCGGTGGTGCTGATGGGGATGGCGGGCCTGGGCCGGTTGACGGCGCAGGCGCTGGACGCCGGGGTCGACCCGGAGACGCCGGTGGCCGTGGTGCACGCCGCGACGCTCCCCGGCGAGCGGGTGGTGCGCGGACCGCTCTGGGAGGTGGCGGCCCGGTGCGCCGAGCAGGGGGTCGGTTCCCCCGCGGTGGTCGTCGTCGGCGAGGTGGCGCGGGAGGGGTTCCTCGAGCCGGGCCACCCCGGGGTCGCGCGGGCGGTGCCGGGACGGCGGCCGTCCGCGGCGACCGCGCCGGCCGCGCCCGGGCTGGTGCCGGCGTGAGCGCGGCGCCGGTGCTGGTCGCCTGCGCGCACGGGACGCGGAGCGCCGCGGGGCGCGCGGTGGTGCGGGCGCTAGTCGAGGACGTGCGCCGGCTGCGGCCGGGGCTGGACGTGCGCGAGGCGTTCGTCGACGTGCAGGAGCCCGCGGTGGGGGACGTGGTGGGCGAGGCGGCGGGGGCCGCCGGGACGCCGGCCGGGCAGGACGGCGTGCCCGCAGCCGTCGTCACGCCGCTGCTGCTGTCCACCGGCGTGCACGTCCGGCACGACATCGGTGCGGCGGTCGCGGACCGGCCCGCGGTGGCCGCCGAGCCGCTCGGGCCGGACGACCGGCTGGCGGGGGTCCTGGTCGACCGTCTGGTCGAGGCGGGCGCGACGGTGGACGACGCCGTGGTGCTCGCGGCCGCGGGCTCGAGCGACCCGGCGGCGGTGGTCGCCGTCGGGGCGGTGCTGGACGCGCTGCGGGCCCGGTGGCCCGGGCCGGTGACGGTGGGCTACGGCGCCGCGGCGCGGCCGGACGTCGCCACGGCGGTCGCGGACGCCCGGGCCACGGGCGCCCGGCGCGTGGTGGTCGCGGCGTACCTGCTGGCGCCCGGGCACTTCCACGGCGCGCTCGCGGCGGCGGGCGCGGACGTCGTGACGGCGCCGCTCGCGCCGCACCCGGACCTGGCCCGGATCGTGCTCGACCGGTACGACGCGGCGCTGCGCTGACGGCCGTGGCGATCGCGGGGGCCCGCGGGGCGGCAGGAGGGGAGCAGGATGGCCGGGTGACCGTCGACGCCGCGACCCGGCACCGGGCCCTGTCCTCCCCGAGCCGCACGGCGATCCTCGCCGTGCTCCGGGCCGAGGGTGCGGCCCTGGCGGTCGAGCGGGTCGCCGAGCGGGTCGGGCTGCACGTGAACACCACCCGGGAGCACCTGGAGGTCCTGGTCGCCGCGGGCCTGGCGTCCCGGACCGCCGAGGCGCGCGCGACCCGGGGCCGGCCGCGGACCCTGTACGCCGCGCGCGGACCGGCGGCGCCGGACGGGGAGCCGTGGCTGCGCGACCAGCTGAGCCGGGTGCTGCTGTCCGGGTACGGGCGGCCGATCGCCGAGCCCGGCGCGGAGGCCGAGCGGACGGCGGAGGGGCTGGCGGCCGAGCTGGTCGCCCTCGGGCCGACCCCGCACGCCGACCGCGGAGCGGCCACCGACCCCGCCGACCCCGCCTCGCCCGTCGTCGTCGCCCCGCCGGCCGAGCCCGCCTCGCCCGCCCCGCCCGCCGACCCCGTCGGGCCGACCGACCCCGCGGACGCGCGCGACCGGCAGCTCGCCGCGCTGCACGAGCACTTCGCCCGCCTGGGCTTCGACCCCGAGCTCCGCGGCGCCGAGGTGCGGCTGCGGCGGTGCCCGGTGCTGGACCTGGCGCACGAGCGCACCGACGTCGTCTGCGGTGTCCACCTCGGGCTGGCCCGCGGCGTGCTCGCGCGGGTCGGGGGGCCGGTGCGGGCGGCGGGCATCGTGCCGTTCGCGGGGCCCGGCTACTGCGTGCTGCGGCTCGGGGAGGCCGAGCCCGCACCGGGACCTACGTCCGAGGCCGCACCCCTCCCGGGATAAATACGCTCCATTCCGTGAATAAGCCTCCGCGCGTCGGCCTGCGGCTCACGGTCCTCGTGCCGGCCGGCGTGGCGGTGCTCGCGGGCCTGGACGGCGCGCTGCTGCTGCTCGGCCTGCCGGCGCCGGTGCGGTCCGCCCGGCTGGAGCAGGTGCACGGACCGCTGATGGTGCTCGGCTTCGTCGGCACCGTGGTCGCGCTGGAGCGGGCCGTGGCCGTCGGCGGCCGCCGGGCCCTGCTCGCTCCCGCCTGTCTCGCGGCGGGCGCGCTGCTGCTGCTCAGCCCGGCGCCGGTCGTCGCCGGCGCGGTCGCACTGCTCGGAGGGACCGTCGGGCTGTGCGCGATCTACGCCGTGGTGTGGCGGCGGCAGCCGTCGACCGCGCTGGCGGTGCAGGCGCTCGGGGCCGGGCTCGCGGTCGTCGCCGCCGGGCTGTGGGCGCGCGGCGTCGCGGTGCCGCACCTGGCGCCGGCGCTCGCCGGGTTCCTGGTCCTGACCGTCGCCGGCGAGCGTCTCGAGCTCGGCCGGGTCGGCGGCCTGCCGCGTCGGGCGGAGGACGCGGTGCTGGGCTGCGCGGTCGCCTGGTGGGTCGCCGCCGTCGCCGGGCTGCTCTGGCCGGGGCCGGCCCACGTGGCGCTGGGCGCCGTGCTGCTCGTCCTGGTCGCGGTCCTCGTGCGGCACGACGTCGCGCGCCGGACGGTCCGGGGCGCCCGCCTGCCGCGGTTCATGGCGGTCGCGATGCTCGGCGGGTACGCGTGGCTCGCGGTCGCCGGCGCGATCTGGCTCGCCGCCGGGCGGGTGCTCTCCGGGCCGGCGTACGACGCGGTGCTGCACGCGGTGTTCCTCGGCTTCGTGGTGTCGATGCTGATGGCGCACGCCCCGGTGGTGCTGCCGGCCGTGGTGCGGCGGCCGCTGCCGTACCGGCCGGTGATGTACGCACCGCTGGTGCTCCTGCACGTCACGCTCGCGCTGCGGCTGCTGGTGGGCGACGCGCACGGGCAGGCGTGGGCCGTCCGGGCCGGTGGCGTCGGGAACGTGGTGGCGCTGCTGTCGTTCCTGGCGCTCGCGGCCGGGAGCGTGCTCCTCGGCCCGGCGACGCGGGAGCGCGCCGCCGGGCCGGCCCCTGCGGCTGCGAACGTCGCGACGCCCGCGGGGGCGGCGTCGTGAGGCGCGCGGACTGGCACCTGCGCGCGCACGTCCTCGTGCTCGCGTGGGGCGTCGCCGCGGCCGTGGTCGCGCTCGCGCACCGCTGGGCGCCCGCGTCCGGCTGGCTGATGGTGCACCTGCTGCTGCTCGGCGCGGCGAGCACCGCGATCCTCGTCTGGAGCCAGCACTTCGCCGACACCCTGATCCGCCGGGCGGCACCCCGGCGGGCGCTGCTGGTCCGGCTGGCCGTGCACACCGCCGGGTCGCTGCTCGTCGTGGCGGGCGTGGTCGGGCGGTGGACCCCCGTCGTCGTGCTCGGCGGGACGCTGGTCGCCGGTGTCGCCGCGGACCAGGCGGTGCGGATCGCCCGGCAGGGCCGCGGCGGGCTGCCGACGCGGTTCGGCCACCTCGCGCGGTACTACGTCGCGGCCGGCGCGCTGCTCGTGCCCGGCGTCGCGTGCGGGGTGCTGATGGCGCGGTTCCCGGTCGGCCCGGAGCTGCACGGCCGGCTCGCCGTCGCGCACGTGGCGCTGTCCGTGCTCGGCTGGATCGGCGTCACGGTGGCGGGCACGCTCGTCGTGCTGTGGCCGACCGTGCTGCACGTCCGGATCGACGACCCCGCGGAGCGCGCCGCCCGGCGGACGCTGCCGGTGCTGGTGGCCGGGGTGGTCGTGCTCGCCGCGGGGGCGCTCGCGGGCGTGCCCGCCGCCGCCGGGCTCGGCGCCGCGGTCGTGGTCGCCGGGATCGCGCTGCTCGCGGTGCCGCTCGCGCGCCTGGTGCGCGGGGCGCGGGCCGGGACGTTCGCGGTGCTGTCGCTCGCCGCCGCGGTGGCGTGGTGGGCCGGGGCCGCGGCGGTGCTCGGGGTCCGGGTCGTCGTCGCGCCGTCGTGGGAGGCGGCCGCGGCCGGGGTGTCGGCGCTGACGCCCGCGCTGGTGGTGGGGTTCGCCGCGCAGGTGCTGGTCGGCTCGCTCTCGCAGCTGCTGCCGGTGGTGCTCGGCGGCGGGCCCGCGGTGTCGAAGGAGACGTCGGCGCTGCTGAACCGCGGCGCGGAGACGCGGTTCGTGCTGCTCAACGGCGCGCTCGCGCTGTTCCTCGCGCCCGCACCGAGCCTGGTCCGCGTCGGGGTGTCGGTCGTCGGCCTGGGCGCGCTGGTGGCGTTCCTGGTGCTCGCGGCGCGGGCGGTGCTCACCGCCCGCCGGCTCCGCGCCGACTCGGGTCGGGGCGCGGTGCCGCTGCCCGCACCGGCCCGCCGCGACGCCGCGGGCGGCCCGGCCGACCCGGTCGCGGGGGCGCGCCGCCGGGGTGCCGCGGGCGTGGCGGTGGCGGGGCTGCTCGGTGTCGTCGTGCTCGGTGTCGGGCTCGACCCGGCCGCGGCGGGGCTCACCTCCGGTGCCGCCGCCGCAGCGGCGGACGGGGCGCCCGTCGCCGCCACCGGCCGCACCACGACCGTCGAGGTGGAGGCGCAGGACATGCGGTTCGTGCCCGACACGGTCGAGGTGCCCGCGGGCGACCGCCTGGTGATCCGGGTGACCAACGCCGACGCCGCGGTGCACGACCTGGTGCTCGCGAACGGCGCCACCTCCGGGCGGCTCGGCCCGGGCGAGTCGGCGGACGTCGACGCGGGCGTGGTCGGGGCCGACCTGGACGGGTGGTGCTCGGTCGCCGGGCACCGGCTGATGGGGATGACGCTGGACGTGGTGGTCACCGGCGGGGCCGGGGCGGCGGAGCAGGCCGACGGCGGCGCCGGCGCGCCGGACCACACCGCGATGGGCCACGGCGGGACGCCGACGGGCGACGGCGCGCCGTCGGCGGCCGAGGACGTGGACCTGTCGGGCACCGCGGGCACCGCGGCCGGCGCCCGCGACGCCGTGCTGCCGCCCCTCGCGGAGTCCGGCCCGACGACCCGCCGCGTCACGCTGCGCGTGCAGGAGCGGGAGCAGGAGGTCGCGCCGGGCGTCGTCCAGACGGTGTGGACGTTCGGCGGCACCGCGCCCGGGCCGGTGCTGCACGGCCGGGTCGGCGACACCTTCGTCGTCACGCTCGAGAACGACGGCAGCATCGGGCACTCGGTGGACTTCCACGCCGGCTCGCTCGCGCCCGACGACGTCATGCGCACCATCGCGCCCGGCGAGACGCTGACGTACACGTTCACCGCGACCCGGTCGGGCATCTGGATGTACCACTGCTCGACGATGCCGATGAGCCTGCACATCGCGAACGGCATGGTCGGCGCCGTCGTGATCGAGCCCGCGGGGGCTGCCCGAGGTCGACCGGCAGTACGTGCTGGTGCAGTCCGAGCTGTACCTCGGGCCGCAGGGCGGGACCGACGAGCAGAAGCTCCTCGACGGCGCCGCGGACCTGGTCGTGTTCAACGGGGTCGCCGACCAGTACCGGCACGACCCGCTGCCGGCGGCCGTCGGCGAGCGGGTGCGGGTCTGGGTCCTCGACACCGGCCCGTCCCGGGCGAGTGCGTTCCACGTCGTCGGCGGGCAGTTCGACTCCGTGTTCCGGGAGGGCGACTACACGCTGCGGGACGGCGGCAGCACCGGGACCGGCGGCGCGCAGGTGCTGGCGCTGCAGCCCGCGGAGGGCGGCTTCGTGGAGCTCACGTTCCCCGAGGCGGGGCACTACCCGTTCGTCTCGCACGTCATGACCGACGCCGAGCGCGGGGCCCGCGGGGTGTTCGAGGTGGCGGCGGCGCCCTGACCGGGGCCCGCCGGCTGTCGCGGGGCGCGCGCCGGGTTACCGTCGTGCGGTCCGCCTCGACGATCCGCCGCAGGAGCACCGCCGCATGAAGCGAGTCACCCACCCGGACGCCCAGGCGTTCCGGATCGCCGCGTTCCTCGAGGCCGCGACCTGGGCCGGGCTGCTCGTCGGCATGGTCCTCAAGTACGTGACGAAGACGACCGAGGTCGGCGTCCAGGTGTTCGGGCAGGCCCACGGCCTGGTGTTCCTGGCCTACGCGGCGCTGACCGTGGTCGCCGGGATCCGGCTGCGCTGGGGCTGGTGGCCGACGCTGGTGGCGCTCGCGGCCTCGGTGCCGCCGATGTTCACGCTGCTCGCCGAGCGCTGGCTGCACCGGACGGGCCGGCTGGAGGCGCCCGCGGAGCGCACGCCCGCGGAGCGCACGCCCGCGGAGCGCACGCCCGCGGAGCGCTGACGCCCGGTCCCCACCCGGTTGTCGCGCTGCCCGCCGATCGATCGGGTGGTGACGCGGCGATCGACAGGGCTCTGGCGCGCGGAAAGCGCGTGAGCCCGCCTGGCCGAGGCCCGACAATGGACCCATGAGCGCGACCGTGCAGGCCAAGGGCGTGGGGGCCGCGTTCGGCGACCGCGAGCTGTTCTCCGGCGTCGACCTGGTGGTGGCGCCGGGTGACGTCGTCGGTCTCGTCGGGCCCAACGGCGCGGGGAAGTCCACCCTGCTGCGGATCCTCGCGGGAAGCCGCGCGCCCGACGACGGCGCGGTCGCGGTGTCCCCGCCGACGGCGCAGCTCGGCTACCTCGCGCAGGAGATCGAGCGCCGCGCGGACGAGTCGGTGCGGGCGCACCTGGAGCGGCGCACCGGCGTCGGCCCCGCGCAGGCGGCGATGGACGCGGCGGCCGAGCGGCTGGGCGCGGGCGAGCCCGGCGCGGACGACGAGTTCGCCGAGGCGCTGGAGCGCTGGATGGGCCTCGGCGGCGCGGACCTGGAGGCCCGCACGGGCTCGGTGCTCGCGGACCTCGGCCTCGACGTGGACCCGGAGCTGCCCATGACCGCCCTGTCCGGCGGCCAGGCGGCGCGCGTCGGCCTGGCGGCCCTGCTGCTGTCCCGGTACGACCTGTACCTGCTGGACGAGCCGACCAACGACCTCGACCTGGAGGGGCTGGCGCTGCTGGAGGACTTCGTCGACCGGTCGACCGCGCCGGTCGTCGTCGTCAGCCACGACCGGGAGTTCCTCAGCCGCACGGTCACGTCGGTCGTCGAGATCGACCGCAGCCTGCAGCGGGTGGCCGTGTACGGCGGCTCGTACGACGCGTACCTGGAGGAGCGGTCGACGGCGCGGCGCCAGGCCCGCGAGGCCTACGAGGACTACGCCGCCCGCCGGGACGCGCTGTCCGCCCGCGCCCGGATGCAGCGCGCGTGGATGGACAAGGGCGTGAAGAACGCCCGGCGCAAGGCCTCCGACAACGACAAGATCGGCCGGAAGTTCCGGGCGGACGCCTCGGAGAAGCAGGCGGCGAAGGCCCGGCAGACCGAGCGGCTGATGGAGCGGCTGGAGGTGGTCGCGGAGCCGCGCAAGGAGTGGCAGCTCCAGATGAGCATCGCCGCCGCGCCCCGGTCCGGCGCCGTGGTCGCGGCGGCGCGGGCGGCGGTCGTCCACCGGGGCGGGTTCACGCTCGGCCCGGTCGACGTGCAGCTGGACTGGCAGGACCGGGTGGCCGTCACCGGACCGAACGGCGCCGGCAAGACGACGCTGCTCGCGCTGCTGCTCGGCCGGCTCGCCCCCGACGAGGGCCGGGTCGACCTCGGCTCGGGCGTGCTGGTGGGCGAGGTCGACCAGGCGCGCGCCGCGTTCGAGGGCGAGGCCCCGCTCGCCGACGCGTTCTCCCGGGAGGTCCCGGACTGGACGACCGCCGACGTGCGGACGCTGCTCGCCAAGTTCGGCCTCGGCGGCCACCACGTCCACCGGCCCGCGGCGTCGCTGTCGCCGGGGGAGCGGACCCGCGCGGCCCTCGCGCTGCTGCAGGCGCGCGGGGTCAACCTGCTGGTCCTCGACGAGCCGACCAACCACCTCGACCTCCCGGCGATCGAGCAGCTGGAGCAGGCGCTCGAGTCGTTCGACGGCACCGTGCTGCTGGTGACCCACGACCGCCGGATGCTCGACAGCGTCCGGCTGACGCGACGGTGGCACGTCGAGGACGGGCGGGTCACGGAGGTCACGGCGGACTGACCGGCCGCCGGTCCGGGCCGGCGCGGGTGCCGGCGTCAGGTCGTCGCGGCCGAGTCGGTGGCGGACGACCCGTCGTCGGTCGTACCGGAGTCGGCGCCGCCCGAGCCCTGGTCGGACCCGCTGCCGGAGCCGTCGTCCTGGCGGTCCGAGGGCGGCTGCGGCATCTCGCCGCTGCCCCCGCCGGGCACCTGGCCGCCGGGGCCGCCGCCCTCGAAGGTGGGGAACGTCGGGTCGGGCGCCGTGGCCCGGCCGATCGCGAAGCCGCCCCCGCCGCCGACGAGCAGCACGCCCGCGAGCACGAGCGACGCGACCGCGCGGCGGCCGAGCCGGCGCCGGGGCCGCGCGGGTGGGGCAGGCGGCGCGCTCGGGTCGGGCGGCGCGGCGGGGTACCCGTCCGGCACGGCGGCGGCCGGGGCCGGGGTGGGCGCGGTCGGGGTCGTCGCCCCGGCGGGCGCCGGGGGCGCGGGGGGCCGCGGCCCCTCGGCCGGCGGGCGGGTGGTGTCCGGGTTCTCGGTCATGGGCACGACCCTCGCGCCCGATCCCGTGCCCCGCTCCGGTCCCCGCTGTGCGGACCCTGAGCGTGCGGCGGCGTCCCCGACCTCGGCAGGCGCTGCGGCTCCTGCGGCGGGACGTCGGGGACGCGTCGTCCGTCCGGGCCCGGAACAGGCTCCGGCCATGGTCCCCACCCGATCCTCACGCTGTCGCCCGATCGAGCGGGGTACGGCGCGAGAATCGGGTGGGGATCCCGTCAGGCGGCCCGGGTGGCCCGGCCGCGGTGCCGGCGCGCCAGCACCAGGGCCCCGCCCGCCGCGAGCAGCAGCGCCGACAGCAGCACCGCTCCGGCCGGGTCGGCGCCCGTGGCCGCCAGCGAGCCGTCGCCCAGGACGACGATCCGCACCTGCGCGAGCACCGCGCCGTCGAGCGACCGGACCTGGACGTGGTGCACGCCCGGCGCCAGGTCGGTCGGCAGCGTGACCGTCGCGGTGACCGAGCCGTCCGTGACCGCGGCGCGGGCCAGGGCGCGGTAGGTGCTGGCGACGCCGATCTCGACCTCGCCGACCGTCAGACCGCTCGCGGTCACCGTGACCGGGTCGCCGGGGCGGAGTGTCCGGTCGCTGACGGTGACGGTCGGGCCCGTCGGCGTGCCCGGCGAGGGCGTGGTGCCCGGCCCGGTGCCGGGCGTGCCCGGGTCGGCCCCCGGGTCGGTCCCCGGGTCGCCCGGGTCCGTCCCGGGGTCCGTCGGCTGCTGCGCGTCCCGCACCAGCCGCACCTCGTCGACCGTGCCCCACGCCCCGCCGGACAGCGTCGCGGTGACCGACACGGTCGCCGCCCCGTCCGCCCCGACCGTGACCGGCACCGAGGGCGTCGACCAGGCCTTCCAGCCGGTGAGCGCGAACGGAGCGGAGGTCGAGCCCGCGGCGGTCGCGGCGCCGAGCAGCAGCTGGTCGCCGGCCGAGGTGCCACCGCCCTGCCCGGTCGCCGTCAGCGTGTACGCCCCGGGCTCGAGCCCGGTGACCTGCTGGGTGAGGGTGAAGCGGAACGCGGCGGCGTCCCAGAACGACAGCGCCCGCGCGCCCGCGGCGGCGTCCCCGGTCGCCGTGATCTGCGCGCCGGAGCCCGTCAGCGCCCACATCGACGTGTCGGCGTCCTCGAAGCCGGGGTTCCGCACGTGGTTGACGGCCTCGACGACGACGGTCGCGGCCGCGGCGACGCCCTCGGCGGTGACGCCCGGCACCGGGTACGTCCCCGGTCCGTCGACCGCCGCCAGCGCCGTGGCGTCCCAGGTGACCGCCTGGGCCTCGACCGATCCGTCGTTGTACGTGACCTGGACCGTGGGCGGCAGGACCACCGGCGCGCCGTCGGTCACCGTGACCCGCACCTGCTCGACGGACGACACCGCCCGGGGCGCGGTCGCGCCCGTGCGGACGTACGAGAACACCCGCAGCGACTCGAGCGCGGTGCCGTCGTCGGCGAACAGCGCCTGGTTGTCCCAGGCGGAGCCGCCGTAGTACTGCCCGGCGTCGTCGGGGTCGTACTCGCCCGCGTACGAGGAGGCCCAGCCGGAGCCGTGCGCCTCCCACAGCGCCTTGTTGGCGTCGAGCGCCGACGGCGGGCCGACCGGGGTCCAGGCCGGCTCCCAGTAGAAGACGCCGATGCCCGCGTCGCCGACCGCCGCCACCGCCGCGACGACGTCGCGCACCGCCGTGGCCTGGCCCTGCACCGAGATCGGGTACTGGTGGGTGGTCGTGTCGGCGGTGATGACGTTCGGGTGCCCGTCGCCGTCGTCCAGCGTCCGTGCCCACGACGTCTCGGCCACCATGACCTGCTTGTCGTAGTCGTCGGCGACCTGCTTCAGCACCGACGTGAGGTTGCCCGGGGTGCCGTGCCAGTACGGGTAGTACGAGCTCGCGAACACGTCGTAGTCGACGCCCCGGGAGTCGAGCGCCGCGGCGGCGGTGGCGTACCGGCCGGCCGTCTCGGGGTTGGTGAGGTGCACCGCGACCAGCGCGTCCGGCAGCACCGCGCGCACCGCGGAGCTGCCCGCCGAGAACAGCTGCGCCATGCCGTCCCAGCCGGAGACGCCGGCGACCGCGTTGTTGGTCTCGTTGCCGACCTGCACCATGCCGACGTCCACGCCCGCGTCCCGGAACTCGGTGAGCGCGGCGGCGGTCCAGTCGTGCAGCGCCACCGCCTTGTCGGCGACGGACAGCCCCTCCCAGGCCTTGGGCACGTGCTGCTTGGCCGGGTCGGCCCAGAAGTCGGAGTAGTGGAAGTCGACCAGCACCCGCAGGCCGTGCGCGGTGGCGCGCTCGCCGATCTCGACGGCGCGCGCCACGTCGACGGTGCCGCCGCCGTAGCCCCGGCCCTGCGCGTCGTACGGGTCGTTCCAGACCCGGACCCGCACGTAGTTCACGCCGGAGTCGGCGAGCACCTCGAACAGGTCGGTCGGCACGCCGTCGGCGTCGCGGTACACGACGCCGCTGGCCTCCTGGGACAGCACGGACGACACGTCCACGCCGGTGATGAAGTCCTCGGCGAGGCCGTCGACCTTCGTCACGACGACGCCGGCGTCGACCGGTCCGTCGTCGGGCGCGGCCGCGGTGGCGGGTGGGGCGGTGGTCAGCAGCACGGCCGCGGCGGCGAGCGCCGCCAGCCGTCCGGTGCCTCGGGGGAGTGCGTGCACGGGCGGTCCCTCTCCGTGATCGTCGTCGTTCGCGGGGTGCGGCGACTGTAAACGATCACAGTCGGGGATGACCAGGACTGTGCGACAAGTGGGGCACCGACTGCGTCAAGAGCGATCCTCGTGCTGTGACCGTGCACAGTCGAGGACCGCGAAAGCGCCCCGAGGCGGCCACCGTGGGGCCGCTCCGGGGCGCCGGGTCAGCGCTGCGCGGGGAAGGTCGCCCAGACGTGCTTGGTCGCGTCGGTGGTGTACCAGCCGACCTCCTGCGACAGCCGGTGCGCGATCAGCAGGCCGAAGCCGCCGGCGCCGGACGGCCGCTCGCCGGCGATCACCGGCGTGGTCTCCAGGTCCGCGTCGCAGACGTCCAGGAGGTAGTCGAGGTCGTCCGCCAGCAGCGACAGCACCGTCGGCGGGCGGCCGTGCTGGAGGGCGTTGGTGGCGAGCTCCGACGCGACGAGGACCATGTTCTCCGGCACCCGGCCGAGCACGACCTGCGGGGCCGCGTGCGGGGCGGTGATCTCCTCGAGCAGCTCGCGGCGCACCCGCGCCAGGTCGGTCACCGAGTCCAGGCTCCACGACCGCACGGGGCGGAACCTCTCGGGAGGGCGCGACGTCACGATGCCGGCATCCTCCTGCGGCCGCGCGGCCGCCTCGTCAGGAGAGTGCGCCACGGTGTCCTCCATGGTCGGTGCGGGTCGGGGCCGTGCTAGACGTTAGGTGGCCCTTCCCGGTGCCGCCACCGGAGCGCGCCGACCCTGGTCGGGCGCACGGCAGGATGGTGCGGGCCGCCCGGCACGCGGGCGGCGACGCCGACGAAGGGGTGGCGATGGACGACCGCGAGCGCGAGGTGCGCCGCCGCATGGCCGCGCACGAGCCGTACACCGACTACGGGCCGGGGCTGGCGGGGCTCGAGGAGGAGCGCACCCGCGGCAAGGAGCTCGTGCACGAGTTCAACGCCTCGCACCCGCGGGACGTGCAGGGCCGGGATAAGACCCTCCGGGAGCTGTTCGGCTCGATGGGCGAGCGGGTGTGGGTCGAGCCGCCGCTCCGCGTCATGTACGGCAGCCGGGTGCACCTCGGCGACGACGTGTACGTGAACGTCGGCCTGACGCTGGTCGACGACGTCGAGGTGCACGTCGGCAGCCGGGTCATGGTCGCGCCGAACGTCACCGTCATCACCACCGGCCACCCGGTGCACCCGGACCTGCGCCGGGACGGCACGCAGTTCTCGGCGCCGGTGCGGATCGAGGACGACGTGTGGATCGGCGCCGGGGCGACGATCCTGCCGGGCGTGACGGTCGGCGAGGGCTCGGTCGTCGCCGCGGGCGCGGTCGTCACGGGGAACGTGCCGCCGCGCACCGTCGTCGGGGGCGTCCCGGCGCGGGTCCTCCGGGAGATCACGGACGCGGACCGGGACTTCCGCTACCGCCCGCCGCGCGACCTGGCCTGAGGCCGGGGCCCGGCCGAGGTCGCCGGTTGCGCCGCGACACGCGGCACGACACGCCGCGCCCGTGCGCGGAACCGACGACCTCGGCAGGCCCGCGCCGCGATCAGCGCCCGGCGGCCAGGTCGAGGGTCAGGAACGTCGAGGCGGCGCTCGGGGCGTAGGCGGCGAACGGCTCGCACTCCGCGAAGCCCGCGCGGGTGTAGAGCGCGCGGGCGGCGGCGAAGTGCTCGTCGCTGCCGGTCTCCAGGCTGACCCGCGCGTAGCCCCGGTCGACCGCGAGGCCCACCAGGTGCGCGAGCAGCGAGCCCGCCACCCCCCGGCGGCGGGCGGCCTCCGCGGTGTGCATGGACTTGATCTCGCCGTGCCCGGGGGCGATCTCGGCGAGCGCCCCCACGCCCAGCAGCACCCCGCCGGCCCCGTCGCGGGCACTCACGAACGTGACGTGCGGCGCCGTGAGCGCGGCCACGTCGAGGGCGTGCACGTCCTCCGGGGCGCTCTGGGCGTGCATGAGCTCCAGGTGCCGGGTGAGCAGGGCGTGCACGTCGGCGGAGCGCGGGTCGTCGGGGGCGATGGCGGGCGGGGTCGCCGGGGTCGTGGTCATCGGGCGGGACGCTACCGCCGGCGCGGGCGGCGCGGGTCAGGCGTCCGCCTCCGGGTCGCCCGCCAGGCGCGCCGCGTGGTCCGGCACCGAGGTGAACAGCTCGCGCGGCGGCCGCTGGTAGTCGTCGGCGGGCGGCCGCTTGGGCAGCTTCACCTTCTGCTGCTTCACCTCGCGGTACGGGATCGTCGAGAGCAGGTGGGCGATCATGTTGAGCCGGGCGTTCCGCTTGATGTCGGACTCCACGACGTACCAGGGGCTGTCCGGGGTGTCGGTGTGCGCGAACATCTCGTCCTTCGCCCGGGAGTAGTCCTCCCAGCGGGCGATCGACTCCAGGTCCATCGGGCTCAGCTTCCACCGCCGGACCGGGTCGTCCAGCCGCGACCGGAACCGCCGGAGCTGCTCCTTGTCCGACACCGAGAACCAGTACTTGCGCAGCAGGACGCCGTCGTCGATGAGCATCCGCTCGAACACCGGGGCCTGGCGGAGGAACAGCGCGTGCTCCTCGTCGGTGCAGAACCCCATGACCTTCTCGACGCCCGCGCGGTTGTACCAGGACCGGTCGAACAGCACGATCTCGCCGCCCGCGGGCAGGTGCGCGGCGTACCGCTGGAAGTACCACTCGGTGCGCTCGCGCTCGGTGGGCGCCGGCAGCGCGGCGATGCGCGCGACGCGGGGGCTGAGGTACTCGGAGATCCGCTTGATCGTGCCGCCCTTGCCGGCCGCGTCCCGGCCCTCGAAGACCACGGCCACCCGGGTCCCCGTCGACCGCACCCACTCCTGGAGGGTGACGAGCTCGGACTGCAGGCGGAACAGCTCGGCCTCGTACACGTCCTTGGGCACCTTCGGCGTCGTCATCCCCGGACCGTACGCCCCTGACCTGCCCGGGCGGGAGACCCACCGCGGGTCAGCCCCCGCCCAGCCTCCGCGCCCCCGCCACCGCGGCCAGCAGCGCCTCGGGCTCCGGCGCCAGCCCCAGCACCAGGTCGTCGACCCCGCGCAGCCCGGCCCGGTCCAGCAGCCGCTTCTCGTTGGTGGCCCACTCGCCGCGCCCCGCGAGCACCGCGTGCGCGCGCTGCGTGACGGCCACGGCGACCAGCCCCGCGCACTGCGCGACCCGCCCGGCGCGCGCGTGCTGCTCGGCGCCGTCGAGCGTGAAGTCGGCCCGCGCGCCCCACACCTCCGGTGCGGTCCGGCGCAGCGCCGCGGGGAACCCGGGCCGGGGGAGCGTGCCGCGCAGCACCCGGTGCCCGGCCAGCTCGGCGACCACGACGTAGGTGGGGAACCCGGCGAGGTGGAACAGCAGCGGCTCGACGTCGAACTCCCCGCGCCCCGCCCGGTCGACCTCCCGCTCGACGACGTCGAGGTCCCGGTAGTGCACGTCGACCCGCCGGCCCTCGACGGTCAGCCACGCCCCGCCGTTGAAGACGCCGCCGCCCCAGCCCCCGACCTCGAACACGTGGCCGTCCCAGCCGACGTCCCGGAGGTGCTGCGGGTCGAACGTGCCCCGGTAGTACACGGCGAGGTCCCAGTCGCTGTCCGGCCGCGCGGTGCCGTGCGCGCGAGAACCGCCCAGGGACACCGCCTCCACCCCGGGCAGGGCTGCCAGGGTGCCGGCGACGCGGTCGAGGAACGTCACGTCGGACATGCGTCGTCAGCCTGCCAGCGCGGAGTCGTCCGCGTCGACCCTCCCCACCACCAGCCGGTTCACCACGTACAGCACCACGCCGATCGCCAGCAGGACCGCGGCCCGCAGGTACACCGACCCCTCCCGCCCGGTCAGCGGGGACGCCAGGACCAGCGACACCACCGCGCCGACCACCGGCGCCCAGGTCGGGGCCCGGAACGACCGCGCGGAGTCGCCCTCGACCCGCTCGGGCTCGTCGTCGTCGCCGTCGGGGCCCGAGACGGGGCGGCGGCGCAGCACCAGCACCGCCACGTTCACCACCGCGAACACCAGCAGCAGGAGCAGGACGGTGGTGTCCGCGAGGTCCCCGAGGTCGCCGGTCGCGGTGAGCGTCAGGGCCAGCACCACGGTGAACGCGATCGCGACCACCGGGGTCCGGCGCCGCGCCTGCACCCGCCCGAACAGGGCGGGGATGATCCGCTCCCGGGCCATCCCGTAGACCAGGCGCGAGGCCATCATCATGTTGATCAGCGCGGTGTTCATCACGGCCAGCAGCGCGATGAGCGCGAACAGCCACGCGGGGAAGACCAGCCCGGCGACCTTCACCACCTCGAGCAGCGGCCCCGTCGACCCGACGAGCACGTCCGTCTCCACCAGCATCGACGCGGTGAACGCCACGGCCAGGTAGATGGCGCCGGCGATCGCGAGCCCGCCGAACAGCGCCCGCGGGTAGTCGCGCCGCGGGTGCTTCGCCTCCTCCGCGAGGTTGACCGAGTCCTCGAACCCGAGCAGCGCGTAGAACGCCAGCGCCGCGCCGCCCAGGACGCCCATCCACGCGGCGCCCTCCGTGTTCAGCTCCAGCGCGCGACCCGGGTCGCCCTCGCCGCGGACCAGCGCGACCACGCCGATGCCGATGATGACCAGCAGCCCGGTCGCCTCGATCAGCGTGAGCACGACGTTGACCCGGACCGACTCCGAGACGCCCAGGACGTTCACGAGCGTGATGAGCCCGAGGAACACCCACGCGGCGACCACGGTCGGCACGCCGAACGGCAGCAGCTCGGCGAGGTAGTCCCCGCCGAACGCGCGGGCGGCGGCCGACGCGCTGGTGATGCCGGACATCATCACGGCGAACGCGACCAGGAAGGTGAGGAACGGCCGGCGGAAGGCGCGGTTCGCGTACAGCGCGGCACCGGCCGCCCGCGGGTACCGCGCGACCAGCTCGGCGTAGGCGGTCGCGGTGAGCGCGGCCAGCACGAACGCGAGCAGGAACGGCAGCCAGATCGCCCCGCCGACCTCGGCGGCGACGGTCCCGGTGAGCGCGTAGATCCCGGCGCCGAGGATGTCCCCGACGACGAACAGCAGCAGCACGGTCCGGCCGATCGAGCGCTTGAGCGCGGGCTGCTGGTCCCGGCTCACCTGCGTGGACTCCGCCACGGGGCACCACCCCCTCCGCGGCACACTGTGCTCCCGCGCGGGCGGTCGCGCGCGGCGAGCGCCTCGCCGGGCGCGCGACGACCCCCGCCCCTAGGCTCGATCGGACCACCAGGACATCTCGGGAGGTCAGGCATGAAGGGCAAGCTGGCATTCGTCCTCGGCGCGGGCGTGGGCTACGTGCTCGGGACCCGCGCGGGTCGCGCGCAGTTCGAGAAGATCAAGGGCTGGGCGTCCGACGCGTGGCACGACCCGCGGGTCCAGTCGACGGTCGACGACCTCGAGTCGAAGGCCACCGGGTTCGCGAAGGACCAGGGCGCCGCGCTGAAGGACAAGGCCGTCGACGCGGTGAAGAGCGCCGTGTCGCGCACGTCCGACGACGACGCGACCGGGACGACCGGCGCGACGCGGACCACCCCGCCGGCCGGGACGACCCCGACCACGCCGGTCACCCCGCCCGGGGCGTAGCGGGCCCTGAGCGGGAGGGCGTCGTGGTCGCCCGGACGTCGCTGTGGTGGGACCGGCGCGAGCCCGCGTCCCACCCGCACCACCGCGCGCCGGGGGAGGTGCCGCACCCCGGCGACGAGCCTGCCGACGTGGTCGTGGTCGGCGCCGGGCTCACCGGGCTGACCACGGCCCTGCTGCTGACCCGCGCCGGCTGCCGGGTCCTCGTCCTCGAGGCCCGCGCGGTCGGCGCGGGCACCACCGGGCGCAGCACGGCGAAGGTGAGCCTGCTGCAGGGCGACCGGCTCGCCTCGCTGGCCGAGCGCCACGAGGACCGCGTGGTCGCCGCGTACGCCGAGGGCAGCGCCGAGGGCATGGACTGGCTGCTGCGCTACCTCGACGACCACGGGGTGCCCTACCAGCGGCGCGAGGCCCTGACCTTCGCGACCACCGCCGAGGGGCGTGCCCGGGTCGAGGCGGAGCTCGAGGCCGCCCGACGCGCCGGGGTGCCGGTCGGCTGGCGGCGGCGCACCGACCTGCCGCTGCCGGTGACCGGCGCGATCGGCCTCGCGGACCAGGCGCAGGTCGACCCGTTGGACGTGCTGGGCGCCCTCGCCGCCGACGTCGTCGGGCGCGGCGGTCGGATCGCCGAGGGGGTCCGGGTGCTCGGGATGCACCACGGCGCCGAGCTCGGCGGGCTGAGCCGGCGCACGGTGCTGCGGACCACGGCGGGTGACGTCGCCGCGGACGCGGTGGTGCTGGCGACGGGCACGCCGATCCTCGACCGCGGCGGGGCGTTCGCGCGGCTGCACGCCCTGCGGTCGTACCTGTGCGCGTTCCGGGTGCCGGAGCCGCCGCCGACGAGCATGGCGCTCTCCGTCGACGCCGACACCCGGTCGGTGCGCTCCGTGCCGGCCCTCGCGGGGGCGGGGCTGGTGCGGGGTCCGGCCGTCCCGGGCGGTTCCGCGACCCCGGTCGGCGCGGCGGTGCCGGACCTGCTGCTCGTCGGCGGCGCGGGGCACCCCGTGGGCCGGCGGCCCAAGACGGGGGAGTCGGTGCGCGCGCTCGTCGACTGGACCCGGGCGCACGTCCCCGGTGCCGAGCTGACCCACGTGTGGTCGGCGCAGGACTACGCGACGACCGACGGGCTGCCGCTGGTGGGCCGGCTGCTGCCGCTCGACCCGCGGTTGTACGTCGCCACGGGCTACGCGAAGTGGGGCATGACGACCGCCGTGGCCGCCGCGCTCGTGCTGGCGGCGGACATCCTCAACGACCGCGCCCCGCGCTGGGCGGAGTCCTGGCGGCCGTGGGGCCGGCACGAGCTCACCGGGCTCGGGGACGCCGCGCGGCTGAACGCCTCGGTCGCGCGGTGGCTCGCGGGCGGCTGGACCGCCCCGCGCGCCGGGGCCGGGACGCGCGCCGCCCCGCCGGAGGGGCAGGGCGGTGTCGAGCGCGCGGGGGTGCGCCCGGAGGCGGTGTGCACCGTCGGCGGCGTCACCCGGCGGGTGTCCGGCGTGTGCACGCACCTCGGCGGCGTCGTGACCTGGAACGAGGTCGAGCGGTCCTGGGACTGCCCGCTGCACGGCAGCCGGTTCGCCCCGGACGGCGCGCCCCTGGAGGGCCCCGCGACCACGCCGCTCGAGCCGCTGGGCCGAGCCCGTACCGGGTCCGTCGCCGGCCCCGGCGGACCCGGTACGGGCTAGCGGGCCAGTGCGCGGGCCCCGCGGGCGGTGAGCCGCTCCAGCGGCCCGCGCCCGAGCGTCAGGGCCCAGGCGGTGCAGCCCACGAGCGCCACGGCGACCGACCACAGGAAGGTCCCGTGGCCGGTGGGTCTCCCGTCGTCGGCCAGCAGGGGCATCCGCAGGCCGCCCGGTGCGATGAGCACGGCGAGCGAGACGACGTGCACGGCGTAGCAGGTCAGGGGCATCGAGCCCACGGCGGCGAGCGGGACGAGCACCGGCCGCAGCGGCCGCCCCAGGAGCAGGCAGGCGCCGACCACCGCCGCGGCGACGCCACCGCCGCCGACGATCTCGAGAGTGCCGCCGGAGTGCGGCGCCGAGGACAGGGCGGCTGCGGTGAGGGTGCCGAGGTCGGTGTCCTCGAGGAGGCGCTCGCGATAGCTCGGCAGCGCGCCGGGCGACTCCTCCTGGGCGTCGCCGTCCTCACCGACCACGCGTCCCTGCGCGTCCATCGCGAAGCTCTCCGACGCCGGGAGGTCCTCGCCCGCGCTCACGGCGCCGGTGCCGACCGCGGCGCCGAGACCGTGCCCGAGCACGGCCAGCAGCACGCCGCCGACGAGCAGCCCCGCCGCGAACCGGGGCGAGCCCAGCTCGCAGCGCCCGAGCGCCATGCCGGCGAGGAGCAGCGGCCACCACGTCGTCGCCTGGTACACGCCGACGACGAGCAGGCTGATCCCGGGGCCGCCCGCCCCGCCGAGAGCGAGCGTGGTCGCCCCGGTGACCAGCGCGGGCCCGACCAGGGCCACCGTCACCGCCGCCACCGCCAGCCGGCGCGGGGTCCAGCCGAGGACCGGGGTCAGCGCGACGAACAGCACGCCGTACACGGGCAGGATCACCGAGGCGGGCGACCCGAGCAGCTCGAGCACGAGCCCGATGGCGAGGACCACCAGCGCCCGGCCCACGAGCGCGAGCCGCGCGGTGCGGAGACGGTCACCGGCCGGGACGTCGCGTCGACCGGTCGACAGGGCGACGGAGATCCCGGCGACGAACGCGAACAGGAGCGCGGAGTGGCCGTGGGAGATCCCGCCCCAGGTGGCCGGCCGGGACCAGGTCAGCTCCGGCACGCGGCCGACGTGCACGGCGACCATGCCGACGACGGCGAGCGCGCGGGCGACGTCCAGGCCGATCAGCCGGGGTGGTCGGCCGAGGTCCCGCCAGCGGTCGGCGATCCCGCGCCGGACGGAGACGGGTCCTGCAGGGACGGGAACGGCAGTGCTGGCGCTGGGCACGGGTCCTCCTCGACCGCGGGGCGCTGCCGCGCGGGGCGGCGGCTGCTGGATCGCGGCTGAGGTGGCGCGGCCCGGGGTCGGCGTCCTCGCCGTCCCCGGGCCGTGCGGAATGCGCACCCCCAGGCTAGATGACCAGGCTCAGGAGCAGGACCACCACCAGGGCGGTCACCGACAGGACGCACTCCATGAGCGACCAGGTCTTGAACGTCTGGCCGACGGTCATCTTGAAGTACTCCTTGACCAGCCAGAACCCGGCGTCGTTCACGTGGCTCAGGAACACCGAGCCGGCGCCGATCGCCAGCACCATGAGCGCGACGTGCGTCGGGGAGAGGCCCTCGGCCAGCGGCGCGACGATGCCGGCCGCGGTGACGGTGGCGACGGTCGCGGAGCCCGTGGCGACGCGGATCAGCACGGCGACCAGCCACGCCGCGAGCAGCGGCGAGATCGGCGCGTTCGCCAGGCCCTTGGCGATGACGTCGCCGACGCCGGAGTCGACGAGGGTCTGCTTGAAGCCGCCGCCCGCGCCGACGATGAGCAGGATGCTCGCGATCGGGGCGAACGAGGAGTCGACGAGCTTGCTGACCATGCTGCGGTCGCGGCCCTGGCGGGTGCCGAGCAGGACCAGCGACACCAGCGCGGTGATGAGCAGCGCGACCAGGGGGGTGCCCACGAAGTCGAGCACCTGGCCGAACCCGGAGTCCTCGAACCCGACGGTCTCGGCGAGGGTGCGGGCCAGCATGAGGACGACCGGCAGCAGCACGACGGTCAGCGCGGTGGCGAACGACGGGCGGCGGGCGTCGTCCGCGCGCTCCGAGCCGCCGAGGATCTCGGTCGGCGGGTCGAGCGGGACCCAGCGGGCCATCGGCTTGGCGAGCAGCGGGCCGGCGACCGCGACGGTCGGGATCGCGACCAGCAGTCCGAGGCCGAGGGTCAGGCCGAGGTCCGCGCCGAGGGCGTCGATCGCGATCAGCGGGCCGGGGTGCGGCGGCACCAGGCCGTGCAGCGCGGACAGGCCGGCGAGGGCCGGGATGCCGACGACGATCATCGACACCTTGGACCGGCGCGCGACGAGCATGACGACCGGGATCAGCAGGACGACGCCGACCTCGAAGAACAGCGGGATGCCGATGATGAACGCGGCGAACGCCATCGCCCACGGGAGCCGCTGGACCGGCGTCCGCGCGAGGATCGAGTCGACGATCTGGTCGGCCCCTCCGGAGTCGATCAGCATCTTGCCGATGATCGCGCCGAGGGCGATGAGGATGCCGACGCCGGCGACGGTCTCGCCGAGCCCCTTCGTGAACGAGGTGAAGGCGTCGACGTAGGGCAGGCCGGCGGCCACGGCGAGCACGCCGGCGCCGAGCATGAGCGCGAGGAACGGGTGCAGCTTCACCCAGACGATCAGCGCGACGATCACCGCGATGCCGACGACGGCGGCGACGATCAGCCGGGTGTCGGAGACGGCGGGCGCCGCGTCCTCGGCCGCGGCGGCCAGCAGCAGCGGTGCTGCGGACGGGAGGGAGAGCATCAGGACTCCTGGGGGGAGGTCGCCGGCGCCGCGTCGGCGCGTGCGGTGGCGGGGTCGATGCCGAGCTCGCGCAGGGCGGCGTCGGCGACGGACTGGGGGGAGACCTCGACCGGCACGTGCACGCCGTCCTCGGCGTCGGTGAGCGGCTCGAGGGTCTGGAACTGCGAGGGCAGCAGGGAGGTCGGCATGAAGTGCCCGGCACGGCCGGACATCCGCTCGCCGATCGCCTCGATCGTGCCCTGCAGGTGCACGAACCGGACGCGGCCCTCGGCCTCGCGCAGCACGTCGCGGTAGGCGACGCGCAGCGCGGAGCAGGTGACGATGGTCGACCGGCCGGCGCGGGACTGCTCGGTGAGCCAGTCCCGCATGGCGCGCAGCCACGGCCAGCGGTCCTCGTCGGTCAGCGGGGTGCCCGCGGACATCTTGTCGATGTTGGCCTGGGGGTGGAACTCGTCGGCCTCGGCGTACGGCCAGGCGAGACGGTCGGCGAGGATCTGCGCGGTCGTGGTCTTCCCCGACCCCGAGACACCCATGATCACGAGGTGCTGGACCTCCGGCATACCTGTCCTCCTTGACGTCGTCGTCCGGGCGGCGGTGCTGCGTCCGGCAACCCCCGGGGCCGCCCCGAGGGTGTGGACACTGTGCCATAAAGATGCGACCTTTGAAACCCAAAGATCACACCTGTGTGAACGCGGGGCGAGCAGCGAGGCCGCTCCCGACCCGTGTGCGACCCTGGCACGGCCGACCGGGGGTCGCGCGTCGAGGGGACGCCCCCGTGGGTGGCAGGAGGAGAGCACGTTGGCGGTCGAGGTGCTGCACAGCACGGTGCTGGAGGCGATCGGCGCGGAGATCACCGGCGGGTTGCTGCCCGCCGGCACGGTGCTGACGCTGGAGCAGCTGCAGCAGCGGTTCGGGGTGTCCCGGACCGTGGCGCGGGAGACGATGCGCTCGCTCGAGCAGCTCGGGCTGCTGACGTCGCGGCGCCGGGTGGGGCTGGTCGTGCGGCCGTCGTCCGACTGGATGGTGTTCGACCCGCGCGTGATCCGGTGGCGGCTCGCCGGCCCCGGGAGGTTGGGTCAGCTGCGCTCGCTCACGGAGCTGCGCGCGGCCGTCGAGCCCGTCGCCGCGGCGGCCGCCGCCCGGCACGCCTCCCCCGAGGAGGTCGACGAGCTGCTGGCCCTGATGGCGCGGCTCCGCGAGCTCGGCGAGGCCGGCCGGCTGGACGAGTTCCTCGAGGTCGACCAGCGGTTCCACGCGCTGCTGCTGCGCGCCGGGCGCAACGAGATGTTCGGCGCGCTCACCGGGGTGGTCGCCGAGGTCCTCGCGGGTCGGACCCGGCACGGCCTCATGCCCTCCCGCCCGCGCGCGGAGGCGCTCGACGCGCACGCCGCCGTGGCCGAGGCGGTCCGCCGCCGCGACCCCGAGGCCGCCGAGCGCGCGATGACCGTCATCACGAGCGAGATCCGCGCCGCCCTCGGCGACCTGCACTGACCACGATCTCGGCGCAGGGTCAGGGGCGCGGGACGTTGCGGAGGTTCGAGCGGGCCATCGCCATGACCTCGCCCATGCCGCCGCCGAGGATCTCCTTGCTCATCGCCGCCGTGAACCCGCTGACCTGCTGGCGGGTGATCTTCGGCGGGATCGACAGCGCGCGCGGGTCCGTGACCAGGTCGACCAGCGCCGGGCCGTCGTGCGCGAACGCCTGGCGCAGCGCCGCCCGGATCTGGGTCGGGTCCTCGACGCGCACCGACGGGATGCCGAGCGCGGTACCCAGCGCCGCGTAGTCGATCGCCGGGGAGTCGGTGCCGTAGCTCGGCAGGCCGTCGACCAGCATCTCCAGCCGGACCATGCCGAGCGTCGCGTTGTCGAACAGGATCACCTTCACCGGCAGGTCGTAGTGCACGAGGGTGATGAGCTCGCCGAGCAGCATCGACAGGCCGCCGTCGCCCGCGATCGCCACGACGTGCTTCTGCTCGGCGCCGGAGTCCCGGGCGGCCAGCGCCGCGCCGATCGCGTGCGGCACCGCGTTGGCCATCGACCCGTGCAGGAACGACCCGATGACCCGGCGGCGGCCGTTCGGCGTGAGGTACCGCGCGGCCCAGACGTTGCCCATGCCGGTGTCGACCGTGAACACGGCGTCGTCGGCGGCCTCCTCGTCGAGGACGACCGCGGCGTACTCGGGGTGGATCGGGCGGTGGTGCTCGACGTCCTTGGTGTAGGCGCCGACGACCCCGCCCATCGCCTTCTCGTGCTTCTTGACCATCTGGTCGAGGAACCGGCGGGACTTCTTCCGCTCGACGAGCGGCAGCAGCGCGCGCACGGTCTCGCCCACGTCGCCGACGACCGCCAGGTCGTTCCGGGTCCGGCGGCCGAGGCGGGTCGGCTCGATGTCGACCTGGACGGTGCGGACGTCGGAGGGGAGGAACTGGTCGTACGGGAAGTCGGTGCCGAGCAGGATCAGCAGGTCGGCCTCGTCCATCGACGCCTGGAGCGCGCCGTACCCGAGCAGGCCGGTCATCCCGACGTCGAACGGGTTGTCGTACTGGATGTGCTCCTTGCCGCGCAGGCTGTGCCCGACGGGCGCGGCGATCTTGTCGGCCAGGGCGAGGACGTCGTCGTGCGCCCCGCGGACGCCCGCGCCGGCCAGGATCGTGACCTTCTTGGCGCCGTCGATCGCGGCGGCCAGCGCGGCGACGTCGGCCTCGGCGGGGACGACGCGCGGCTTGCGCGGGCGGGCCAGGGTGTCGGTGCCGGCGGGCGGTGCCTCGAGGTCCGCGACGTCGCCGGGGAGCGTCAGCACGGCGACGCCCGGGGCGCCGTAGGCGTGGTGGATCGCGCTGCGGATGACCCGCGGCGCCTGCGCGGCGGACGAGATCATCTCGGAGAACACCGAGCACTCGACGAACAGCCGGTCCGGGTGCGTCTCCTGGAAGTACTGGGTGCCGATCTGCGCGCTCGGGATGTGCGACGCGATCGCGAGGACGGGGACCCGGCTGCGGTTCGCGTCGTACAGGCCGTTGATGAGGTGCAGGTTGCCCGGGCCGCAGGAGCCGGCGCAGACGGCGAGGTCGCCGGTGATCTCCGCCTCAGCGGCCGCGGCGAACGCGGCGGCCTCCTCGTGCCGGACGTGCACCCACTGGATGTCCTCGCCCGCGGCCCGCGCGCGGCGGACCGCGTCCACCACCGGGTTCAGGCTGTCGCCGACGATGCCGTAGATGTGCTTGGCCCCGGCCGCCACCACCTGGGCGACGAGCTGGTCGGCCACCGTGCTGCTGCGCGCCACGGGATCACTCCTGTCGTTGTCGTCAGGCCATATTCATCCCATGACTTGCCCGCGTGCCACCCGGGGGCGGTGTCTCGTCGGTCACGGGGGACGGCTCCACCCTGTCGCGGACGCGGTCCGTCGGCACGTCGAACGGGCGGGGGTCGCGGGCCGTCGCGGGCGTCCGACGTGGTGAAACCCTGGGTAGGAACTGTGGACGAGCCGCCCCGTGGCCCCCCGACCTGGCACGCTCGGCTCGTGGAACCGACCCCCCTCGACGCGCTGCGGCGCCAGCTGCTCGACTTCACGCGGTGCGCCGCCTGCGGTGCCCCGCTCGCGGCGACGCGGTGCGGGCGGTGCGGGCTGGAGATGGCCGGCGACGACGGCGTGCGCATCGCGGACGCGTCGCGTGCCGCCGCCCGGGCGCTCGACGCGCGTCGGGACGTCATCGACGCGGCGCGGTCGCGGCAGGGCGCAGGGGCCGGGGCGCGGCAGGGCGCGCACGCCGGCGCACCGCGGCCCGGGGCGCCAGGGGCGCGGCCGACCGCGGCAGAGGCGCCGGCCGCCGCTCCGGTCGACCCCGGGTTCGCCCGGCCGACGACGTGGCGCCCCGGGCACGAGCGTCCCGCCGGCCCCGGTCCGGTGGCTCCGGCGACGTGGGGGCTCGCCCAGGGCGCCCCCGTCGCGCCGAGCGGGCCGCGCCCGCCCGCGTCGCCCCGGCCCGGGTCGGCGCCGGCGGTCGGCCTGCCGCCGCGCGGTCCCGTCGGTCCGGTCGGTCCGGTCGGACCCGCTCGCCCCGGCGATGCCGTCCCGCCCGGCGCGGGTGCGCCGTTCCCGCCCGCGCCCGGCGCCCCGGTGCCGCCCGAGCGGCCCTTCGACGTCGCCCGGCTGTTCGTGCTCGCGGGCGCCGGCCTCGTCGCCGCGGCGGCGCTCGTGTTCGCGTTCTTCTTCCTCGCCGACGCCCCGGGCCCGCGCGTCGCCGTGATGCTCGTCGCCACGGCCGCCGCCGTCGCGGGCACGCTCGCGCTGCGCAGGAGCGGGCTGGGGTCGTCGGCGGAGGCGGTCGGTGGGCTGGTCGCGGCGCTCGCGGTCGTCGACGCCTGGATGATCGCCCTCCTCGCCGACGGACCGGTCCGGTGGCTCGCCCTCGCGTCGCTGCTGCTCGCCGTCGGCCTCGGGCTGCCCGCGGCGGGTCTCGCCGTCCGGGTGCGCGCGTGGACCGTCGCCGTGCTCGTGCTGCCCGCGGTGCCGCTGTGCGTCGGCGCCGCGGTGGCGAGCGCCTGGGGCTGGCACCTCGCCCTGCTCGCCGCCGCCCTCGTGACGCTGGTGGTGCGCGCCGGGTACCGCCGCGCCGTCGCCGCGCGGTTCGGGACCGACGGCGCCATGGTCGACGCGCTGCTCGCCCTCGGTGCGCTGCTGCTGGTCGGCGCCGCGCTGCTCGCCGCGGTCGCGCTGCCGGAGCCGGTGCCCGGCTGGGAGACGGGCGGGTTCGCGCTGGCCCTGCTGCTGTCGGCCGTCGTCACCCGTCTGCAGGCCGCCGCCGAGCGGCCGGCGTGGGGCGCGGCCGCCGCGTGGGAGTGGGGCGCCGGGGGGCTGGTCGTGCTGTCCGCCGGCGTCGCCGTCGCGTCCGTGCTGCCCGCGCCGCTGGGCACCGTCCCGCTCGCAGCCGCCGCCGCGTGGGCGCTCCTGGTGCTGGTCCCGCGCCTGCTGCCGGGCGACCGCGCCGCCGACCGGTCGTACCGCGCCCAGGTGGCCGGCGGCTGGACGGCCCTCGTGCTCGCCACCGGGCCCGGGACCGCGGTGGGCGTGCTCGAGGTGCTGGGGCTGCTCGGCGCGGTCGGGGCCGACGGCGCCGGAGCGCCCGCCCGCGGGCAGCGCCGGCTGGGCGCTCGACCCCGCCGCGTTCGCGACGACCTCGTTCGGGGTGGGCGCCGGTCCGGTGCTCGCCGCGGTCGTGCTCGCGGGTGCGCTCGCGGCGGTCGGACGGGTGCCGCTCGCGCCGGTCGCCGAGTCGGTGCCGGTCGCGGTGCCGCGCGCGCCGGGCTCGGTCCCCGGCATCGCCGCACCGGCGACCCGGCCCCTGCCGCCCGCCCACCCCCGGCGCCCCGCCGCCCCGGCCCGCGCCACGGTGCTGCGGCAGCACGCCGCGGTGGTCGTCGGCCGGGCGTGCCTGCCCGTCGGGGTCGTGCTCGCCGCCTGGGTCGCGGTCGCGCTGCTGCGGCCGTGGTCGGTCCCGCTGCTGCTCGCCGAGCTGGCGCTCGCGGCCGCGCTCGTCGAGGTGGCGCGGCGCGTGCCCGCGGCGGCGCGGGTCGAGGCGCTGGCCGGCGCCGCCTCGGGGACGGTCGGCGGCGCGGGTCGGCCCGCGGGCGTCCCGGACGCCGCGGGCGCACCCCTCGTGCGCCCCGCCCCGCGACCCCCGTGGCGGGGCACCCTCGCCACGGCCGCGTTCGTCCAGCTCGCCTTCCTCGCCCTGCTGACCTGGGTGTCCCGCCCGACGACGGCGGTCGGCGCGGTCGCCGTCGTCGTCTTGCTGCTCCGGGCGCGCGCCCTGCTGCCGCGGGACGTCCGCGCGGTCCTGGTGGGGATCGTCACGGCCTACGCCGGCGCGGTGCTCGCCGCCGTGCTCGCGTGGTCGGGCTGGGACGGGCCCGGCGTGCTCGGCGGGGTCGCGGTCGCGCTGCTCGTCGTCGAGGCGGCGCTCGCCGTGCTGCCGCGGGTGGCCGACGACACCTGGCTCGGGGTGCTGGTCGTCGCGCTGGTCCCCGCGGTGCTCGCGATCGCGGCCGTCGCCGTCGACCGCACCTGGTGGGGAGCCGGCGCGGCGGCCGCGCTGCTGCTGGTCGAGGTGCTGCTGCTCGACACCCGCACACGACCGGTACCGGCGTGGGCGCGGGTCACCGCCGCCGCCCTCGTGCTGCCGACGGTCTCGGTGGTCGTCATCTGCGCCGGTGCCGTGCTCCTGCCCGGATCCGGGTCGCCCGTCCTGCTGCCCGTCGTCGCGGTGCTGGCCTCGGCGGCCGCGGTGGCCGCCCCCGCGATCGGCGACCGCCTGCGACGGCGCGCACCCGGGACCCCCGGCGACCACGCGCGGCTCGCGGTCGAGCTCGCCGCCGCCGGCACGGGCGCGGTCGCGCTGCTGCTCGGCATCACCCGCACGGCCACCGGCGCGGACACCGTGCTCGTGCTCTGCGCGCTGCTCGGCGCGGGGGCGACGGCCGTGGCGCTGCGGCCGGAGCGGCGGCTCGCGTGGTGGCCGGCCGCGGTGCTGTGGTGCGGCGTCGTCTGGTCCGCCCTGGTCTGGTGGGGCGTCGGGCTCGTCGAGGCGTACACCGCACCGCCGGCGCTGGCCGCGGTCGTGGTCGGCACGCTGCTCGCCCGCCGGGGCGACCGCTGGCGGCCGCTCGTCGCCGCCGGGGTCGCGCTGCTCGTGGCGCCGACGCTGCTGCTCGCCGTCGCGGGCCGGGACGTCGGGGTGCGGGCGGCCGTGCTGCTCGGCGTCGCCGCGCTCGCGGTGCTGGCGGGCGTCCTCCGTCGGCGTCCGGGCGCCGCGGGCTCGCGTGCCTGGGCGGCGCTCACCGAGCCGCTGCTCGTCGGCGGCGCGGCGGCGGCGCTCGCGGGCGCGGTCCGGGCGGCGCACCTCGCGGCGGGCACGCCCGTCGGCGGCGGCGTCGCCAACGCGCGGCTGTTCGGCGCGGCCCTGCTGTGGTCGCTCGTCGGCGCGGTGCTGCTCGGCGCGCTGGGGCGGCTGCTCGTCGAGCGCCTCCCGGCGGTGCGGCGCTGGGCGCTCGCCCCGGCGAGCGCGGCGTTCACGGTCGGTGCGCTCGTCGCCGTGCGGCCGTCCTGGGCGCTGACCTGGACCGGCTGGGTCGTCGAGCTCGGCCTGCTCGCGCTCGCGGTCGCCGCGGTGCGGTCCGAGGCGTCGCGGGAGCGCGGGCCGCTCGCCACCGACGTCCCGCCCGGCTGGGTGCTCTGGCTGGCGGCGCTCGCGTGGGCGATCGGCGCGTGGAGCCCCCGCGAGCTGCGCGTCGAGGTCTTCGCGCTGCCGCTCGGCCTCGCGCTGACGGCGATGGGCTGGGTGGCGCTGCGCGCGGCGCTCGCGGCCCGGGGCCCGGGCGGGCGCGGGCCGCTCGGTGCGCCGGGGGCACCCGCCGGCTGGGCCCCGGCGTCGTCGGCCGTCCCCGCCGGCCCGCGTCCTGCGTGGCCCGTCGGCCGGACGACCTCCGTCGCGACCCTGGCCCCCGGGATCCTGGCGACCCTCGGGCCGTCGATGCTCGCGATCTGGACCGACCCGATGACCTGGCGCGCGATCCTCGTCGTCGTCCTGGCGCTCGGGTTCATGCTCGAGGGGGCGCGGGAGATGCTGCGCGCGCCGCTCGTCCTCGGCGCGGGCGCGTTGCCGGTCGCGGTGCTCAGCGTGTTCGCCGCGCAGCTCGGCCGGACGATCTCCGCCGGGCCGTGGCTGCTGACCCTGCTGGCGGCGGGCGGGCTGCTGCTCGTGCTCGGCGTGTTCGCGGAGCGCCGCCGGACGGCGGTGGCGGAGGGCCGGTCGACGGCGGGCGGCGTGCTGCGCTGACGCGCGAGCGGCGCTGACGCGCGAGCGGCACCGAGGGGTTGCGTGCGGCTCCCGGGCAGCGCGCTGCCGAGACGAGCCACCCGCCCGCGTCGCGCGCACGTGTGTCTGATGCTCACTCGCGGTGGCGCGGTGGCGCGGTGGCGCGGTGGCGCGGTGGCGCGGAGGCGCGGAGGCCGCGGGGCTGCGACCGCCGCCGCGGGTGGCGTGGGCTCAGCGCCGGGCGTCGCCCTGGGGCGCGGCGTCGGCGTCGAGTGTCGCCGCCCCGTCGGCCCCGGCGTCGGCGTCGCCGAGGCGCGTCGTCGCGGCGCCGGCCTCGGGCCCACCGGCCACGGTGCCCGCTCCCGCACCGGGCGCGCCGTCGAGGGTCGCACCCGAATCCGCCTCGCCAACGACCCCCGCACCCGCCCCGGCACCGTGCCCACCGGTACCCGGGGTCCCCGCGCGCAGCACCCGCAGCGACCCGAGCACGGCCACGACGGCGAGCACGGCCGCGCCCACGACGACGAGGTACCCGCCGTGCGACCCCTGCCGGTCGATGAGCAGCCCCGCGATCCACGACCCGACCGACACCCCCACGCCGAGCGAGGTGCCGACCCAGGTCAGCCCCTCGGTGAGCCGCTCGCGGGGCACCAGGTCCTGCACGAGCCCGTTCCCGTTGATCAGCGTCGGCGCGATCGCGAACCCGGCGACGAACATGACGACCGCGAGCATCGCCATCGAGTCGACCAGGACGAACAGGGACGCGCCCAGGGCGAGCGCGACCATGCCGATCGCGAACCGGCGCCACAGCGGCGTCGTCCAGTGCCGGGCGCCGTAGAGCAGGCCCGAGATCATCGACCCGCAGGCGAACACCGCGAGGATGACTCCCGCGAGCCCGGGGCGGCCGGACTCCTCGGCGAACGCCACCGTGCTGACATCGGTGCCGCCGAAGATCGCGCCCATCGCGACGAACACGACCGCGAGCACGATCATCCCGCCGGACCGCATGACGGAGCGGCGGCGCACGGGGGTGCCGTCGGGGGCGGTGACGACCTCGCGCGGGTGCGGCGGCGGCTGGGTCGCGCGCTGCCCGAGGAACCAGAACCCGCCCAGCACCATCCCGACCACCGGCACGATCAGGCCGGCCGACGGCGTGACGGCGGTGGCGAGGGTCGTCGCGAGGATCGGGCCGACGACGAACACCAGCTCGTCCAGCGCCGACTCCAGCGAGTACGCGGTGTGCAGGGCGCGCGGGTCGTCGACCACGTGCGACCAGCGGGCGCGGACCAGCGCGCCGAACGACCCGACGGTCGCGCCGACGACCACCGCGGTCGCGTAGAGCGACCACACCGGCGCGTCCGCGAGGGCGCACGCCACCAGCCCGACGAGCGCGGTGGCGGACACCGCGACCGCCGGCCGCATGACCCGCGCCTGCCCGTGCAGGTCGACGAGGCGCGCGAGCTGCGGCGAGCAGATCGCCTGCGCCAGCACGTACGCCGCGGACACGCTGCCGGCGAGGCCGTACGAGTGGTACAGCGCCTCGATCATCAGCACGATGCCGATGCCGACCATGGACATCGGGAGCCGGGCGATCACCCCGGCGGAGGAGAACGCCAGCGCCCCCGGACGGGAGAGCACGTCGCGGTAGGGCCCCAGCACGCGGTCAGTGTCGCACCCCGCACCGACACGTCGCTCGCGCATTCCGGCGCCCCGTGCGGATACTCGGGGCATGACGACGCGCGTGACGGACGTGACCGACCAGCAGCGGTTCGAGATCACCGACGCCGAGGGCACCGTCCTCGGCGTCGCGGAGTACCAGCGGCGCCCCGGCGTCGTCGTGTTCACGCACACCGAGGTCGACCCCCGGCAGGAGGGTCACGGCATCGGGTCGACGCTGGTCCGCGAGGCGCTCGACGCCGTGCGTGCCGCCGGGGACCGGATCGAGCCGCGCTGCCCCTTCGTGCGCGCCTACGTCGAGGAGCACCCCGAGTACCGCGACCTGGTGGTCGACCCGGTCGGCTGAGCGGGGCGGCGACTCCGCGGCGGCGCGGTCAGCCCCGCAGCAGCGCCCCCACCGGCGTCGCGTCGAGGTCCCGCAGCAGCGCCGCGACGTCCTCGACCACGTCGGCCGCCCCGGCGTCGCGCAGCTCGGCCTCCGAGGTGCCGCCGGACAGCACGCCGACGCACGGCACACCCGCCCGCACCGCCGCCTCGACGTCCCACACCGAGTCGCCCACGAACACCGCGCGCTCGGCCGGCACCCCGGCCAGGTCGAGCGCGGCGTGCACCAGGTCGGGCTCGGGCTTCGCCTCGTCGACGTCCTCGGCGCCGGTGATCTGCACGAGGTCGTCGACGTCGAGCGCCGCCCGGAGCTTCTCGAGCTCTTCCGGCGCCGCGGACGTCGACAGCACGACGCGGACGCCGCGGTCGGCCAGGGCCTGCACGAGGTCGCGGGCGCCGTCGAACGGCCGCAGCAGGCCCTCGAGCTCGGCGTACCGCGCGGTGTGCCGTTCCTTCGCCTCGTCCCCGAGCCGGTCGGCGTCGTCCTCGAGCAGCTCGCCGATCAGCCGGCCGGACCCCATCCCGATCCGCCGGTGCACGCGCCAGGCGTCGACCGGGTGGCCGACCTCCCCGAAGGCGCGGACCCAGGCGTGCACGTGCAGGAAGTTGGAGTCGACGAGCGTGCCGTCGATGTCGAGCAGGACGGCGGTCGGTGCGTCGGTGCCGGTCATGCCTCCGGTCTAGCGGCTGGTCGTCCGGCCCGCGACCGGGGAGCGCCCGGCGCGCGTCCGCCCGCGGCGCGGGCTAGCGTGCGGCGGTGCCCCGCCCGAGCCGCCCCGCCCCCGCCCCGCGCTCCTGGGTGCTGGTCCCGGCGGTCGCCGCACCCGTCGCGATGATCGGCGGGTGGCTGCTCGCCGAGGCGCTGGCGCCCGGGTTCGACCCGGTGTCCCGCACGATCAGCGAGCTCGCCACCGCCGACGTGCCGCGCCCGGGCGTGATGACCGCCGGCCTCCTGGTCACCGGGCTCGCCCACGTCGGGACGGCAGCCGGGCTGCGCGGGGTGCCGCGGGCAGGCCGCCTCGTGCTCGCGCTCGGCGGCGTGGCGACGGCCGCCGTCGGCCTGCTGCCGCTGCACCGCGTCCCGTCGGCGCACGGGGTCGCCGCGGCCGTGGCGTTCGGGGCGCTGGCGCTGTGGCCCGCGGCGTCCGCGCGCCGGTCCGGACCGTGGCCGCTGCGGCCCGCGGCGGCAGTCCCGGCGACGGCCGCGCTGCTGGCGCTGCTGGCCTGGTTCGTCGCCGAGCAGTCCCGGGGCGGGGGCGTCGAGGGCCTGGCCGAGCGCGCCGTGGCGGGCGCTGAGTCGCTGGCGCCCCTGGCCCTGGTGCTCGCGCTGCGGGTGTCGCGCCGCCGCGCCGGGTCGTTGGTGAGGCCCGGCGCGGCGGGCGGTCTCAGGGGTTGAGGTACGAGCCCGGGTCCTGGTCGGACGGGCTGGCGTCCGGCATCGACCGGGCGACCTCCTCGTCCGAGACCTCCTCGTCGCGGATCTCGTCCACGTCCGGCTCGGTCAGGGCGTCGGGGGAGTCCTCGGGGAACGGCGTGACGTCCTCGCTCATCACTGCTCCTTCGCTGCGGGTGAGCCGCCCACGCTAGGCGCGCCGCGGCCGGCCCGCGCGTCGAACGCGGGCGGGCCGGGGCTGGACCCTCACACGGTGGCAGGGTGTGCAGTCGTGGACATGTCCGACACCCGGCTCCTCACGATCGGCGAGTTCTCCCGCCTGTCGTTGCTCAGCGTCCGCATGCTGCGCCACTACGACGAGCACGGCGTCCTGCCGCCCACCCGGGTCGACCCGTTCAGCGGGTACCGGAGCTACCACCCCGCGCTGCTGCGCACGGCCGGACGCATCCGGGCGCTGCGCGACGCCGGGGTGGGGATCGCCGACCTGACGGCCTGCGCCCCGTTCGACGACGTGGCGCGGCTGCGGGCGGTGCTGCTCGAGCGGCGTCGCGCGGCGGAGGCGGAGATCGCCCTCGCCGAGGGCCGGCTGTCGGACATCGACCGATTCCTCACCGATCTGGAAGGACCCGTCATGTCCACCCACCCTGTCCGCACCACCCTGCCCGCCCGACGCGTCGCGTCCCTGCGGGCCGTGATCCCGGCGTACGGCGACGAGGGGCTGCTGTGGCAGCGCCTCGGGGCCGCGCTCGAGTCGTCCGGGGCGGTCCCGGCGCCGGACGCGTCCGCGGTTGCCGTGTTCCACGACGAGGGCTTCGTCGACCACGACCCGGACGTCGAGGTCCAGCTCGACGTGACCGGGGAGTTCACCGGCCGGGACGGCGTGCGCTACGTCGAGGAGCCGCCGGTCGACGCCGTGGTCGCCGAGCTCCGGGGCCCGTACGACGGGGTCTCCGGGGTGATGGCCGACCTCGGCGAGTGGATCGCCACCCACGGCCTGCGGGTCGCCGGGCCAATGCGCAACGTGTACGTGGTGGGACCGGTCACCGAGTCCGACCCGGCGGCCTGGGTGACCCGGGTCTGCCTGCCGGTCGCCGAGGCGTGAGACCCGCGCCGGCCCGGCTCGTAGGAGCCGGGCCGGCGCGTCGCCCTCAGCCGCCGAGCGCGTCCGACACGACGTCCTTCGCGGCCTCCTGGACCTGCGTCAGGTGCTCGGGGCCCACGAACGACTCGGCGTAGATCTTGTAGACGTTCTCCGTGCCGGACGGCCGCGCGGCGAACCACGCGTTCTCGGTCGTCACCTTGAGGCCGCCGATCGCCGCGTCGTTGCCCGGCGCGGAGGTGAGCTTGGCGGTGATGTCCTCGCCCGCGAGCGTCGTGGCGGTCACCTGCTCCGGCGACAGCTTCCCGAGGGTGGCCTTCTGCTCGAGGGTCGCCGGCGCGTCCACCCGGGCGTACCAGGACTCGCCGAACCGGCCGACTAGCTCGGCGTGGTGCTGCGACGGGGACTTGCCGGTCGTCGCGAGGATCTCCGAGGCGAGCAGCGCCAGGATGATCCCGTCCTTGTCCGTGGTCCACACGGTGCCGTCCTTGCGCAGGAACGACGCCCCGGCCGACTCCTCGCCGCCGAAGCCGACCGACCCGTCGAGCAGGCCGGGGACGAACCACTTGAAGCCGACCGGCACCTCCAGCAGCCGGCGGCCGAGGTCGGACGCGACCCGGTCGATCAGCGACGACGACACCAGGGTCTTGCCGACGGCGGCGTCCGCCGGCCAGCCCGGGCGCGCGCCGGAGTACAGGTACCGGATCGCCACCGCGAGGTAGTGGTTCGGGTTCATCAGCCCGGCGTCCGGCGTGACGATGCCGTGCCGGTCGGAGTCCGCGTCGTTGCCCGTCGCGATGTCGAACGGCGAGTCGCCCTGCATGGCGTTCACCAGGGACGCCATCGCCGACGGGGACGAGCAGTCCATCCGGATCTTGCCGTCCCAGTCGAGGGTCATGAACGACCACTGCGGGTCGACCCGCGGGTTCACGACCGTGAGGTCCAGGCCGTACCGCTCCGCGATCGCGCCCCAGTACTCGACGGACGCGCCGCCGAGCGGGTCCGCGCCGATCCGCACGCCGGCCGACCGGATCGCGTCCAGGTCGAGCACGTGCGTCAGGTCGTCGACGTACGCGCCGAGGAAGTCGTGCTTGCGGGTGGTGTCGGCCGCGAGCGCGGCGTCCACGCTCACGCGCGCCACCCGGTCGACGCCGCTCGCGAGGAGCTCGTTGGCGCGGTCCGCGATCCACTTCGTGGCCTCGGATCCCGCCGGCCCGCCGTGCGGCGGGTTGTACTTGAACCCGCCGTCCCGGGGCGGGTTGTGCGACGGGGTGACGACGATGCCGTCGGCCAGGCCGGGGCCGGACGCGCGCACGCCCTCGGAGGTCGCGGCGCCGTTGTGCAGCAGGATCGCGTGCGACACGGCGGGGGTCGGGGTCCAGGAGTCGCGGGCGTCGACGCGCACCTCGACGCCGGCCGCCGCCAGCACCTCCAGCGCGGTCCGCCACGCCGGCTCCGACAGGCCGTGGGTGTCCCGGCCGATGAACAGCGGGCCGTCGGTGCCCTGTCCGCGGCGGTACTCGACGATCGCCGCGGTGATCGCGACGATGTGCGCCTCGTTGAAGGCGCCGTCGAGGCTCGAGCCGCGGTGGCCGCTGGTGCCGAACACCACGCGCTGCGCGGGATCCTCCAGGTCGGGGCGGCGGTCGTGGTACGCGGCGAGCATCGCGTCGACGTCCACGAGGTCGGAGGGCTGGGCAGGGGTTCCGGCGCGCGGGTCCATGGCCCGATCCTGCCACCGACGACCCCCGCGCGGCTGGTCGAGCGCGCGACGCGTCGAGCCCGTCCGGGGAGCCGACCGGCCCGGTAGCCTGGTGCGCATGGCCTCTTCCTCCGTCGACTTCGTGCTGCGCCCCTTCGAGGGCCTCCCCGGCGAGCCCGACTGGGTCGCCCTGCGCGAGCTCGTGCCCGCCGCCACCGCGACCGCCCGCACGAACGCCGAGCACGGCGCGCGCGACATCACGGTCACGACCGTGCTGCCCGACGGCTGGGCCGCGCTGCACCGCGCGGACGGCGTCGTGCTGCTCGCCCTGCAGGTCGTGGGCGGCTCCGGCGACGCGAGCCGCGACCTCGCCGCCGCGCTGCTGGAGGCGCTCGACTCCGAGCCCGGCACCGCCGTGCAGAGCTCCGGTCTGGCCGGCCCCGGCCCGCGCCTGCAGGACGTGCTCGACCTCACCGTGCCCTTCGAGGTGACGGTCGAGGAGAGCTTCGCCTACTGGGTGGCCGCCGACACCGAGATGACGCCCGACCTGAAGGCCGCCATCGAGGAGGCCGACGCGGGCGTCGTCGACACCAAGAAGCTCGCTGCCGTGGACGCCGCCTACTGGGTCCGCATGGGCGCCCGCGAGTACCTGCGCTGGGCGCAGCCGCACGACGAGCAGCAGGTCATCGACGGCCTCGCCCGCCTGCACGGCCGCCGGGAGTCCGGCTTCGACGGCGCCAAGTTCATCGGCTACTTCCGGTCCAACGGCCTGGTCGTCCCGGTGTGGGAGCTGGCCCGCGGCAGCGAGGCCGAGGACATCGAGCCGGCCGTGACCGCGTTCGCGCCGAAGTTCACCGCCGCGCTCGCCGACACCGAGCCGCTCGACGCGAACGCCCGCCGCGCCCGCGCCGGCATCGTCGCCCGGCAGGTCACGCTCCGCTGAGCCACCCGCAGGCCGCCCCGACGCACCCCTCGGTGCGCGGGGGCGGCCTGCGGCGTCCCCGGGACCGGGCGCCACGGCGGACCCGCTGGTGACGGCCCCGCGCCGCCCGTGTGACCGTCGTGTGCAGCGTCCGCGTGTCCGGGGCCCGACGGCGCGCGCGGCCCGGCCGGATCGATAGGCTGACCCGCGTGACGGGCGAGGCGGAGGACAGGACCGAGGAGCGATCGGTCGCCGACCGCCCTGCCCGGGCGGAGGAGCCGGCCCCGCGCAAGCCCCGGCGGTCACAGCCGCAGCAGCCGGCGCCGCTCGAGACGCCCACGACGACCGCCCGCACCGGCCGGTCCCGCCAGCGCGTCGCGGTGGTCATCCCCGCCAAGGACGAGTCCCGCCGCATCGCCGCCACCGTCCGCTCGGCCCGGGCGATCCCGAACGTCGACCTGGTCCTCGTCGTCGACGACGGCTCCGAGGACAACACCCAGCACGTCGCCCGCGAGGCCGGTGCCGTCGTCGTGCGGCACTCGCACAACCGCGGCAAGGCCGCCGCGATGGAGACCGGCGCCGCCGTGGTCGCCATGCGCGACGCCCCGGACCGCCCGCCGCGCCTGCTCCTGTTCATCGACGGCGACCTCGGCGACACCGCGGTCAACACCGCCCCGCTCGTCCCGCCGGTGCTCGAGGGCACCGCGGACGTCTCGATCGCGCTGCTGCCGCCCCAGCCGGGCGCCGGCGGGCGGGGCATCGTCGTCGGCGCGGCCCGACGCGCGATCCAGTCGCTGACCGGCTGGACCCCGACGCAGCCGCTGTCCGGCATGCGGTGCCTGACCCGCGAGGCCTTCGAGGCCGCGACGCCGCTCGCCCGCGGCTGGGGCGTCGAGACCGGCATGACGATCGACCTGCTGCGCAAGGGGTTCGTCGCCGTCGAGGTCCCGTGCGACCTGCGGCACCGCCCTTCGGGCAGCGACCTGCGCGGCCAGATGCACCGCGCCGCGCAGTACCGCGACGTGCAGCTCGCGGTGGCGGCGCGCCGGCTGCGCTCGATCGGGGCGGCGCCGCGCAAGAAGGGCTGACGCCCCACCCGCCCGGCCCCGGACCGCGTGCCGGGGGCCGGTCGTACGCTGGGCGCAGCCGATCCCGCAGCGGCGCGGGGTCGCCGGTCTCGGGGGTGTGGGCATGGCACACGGCGACATCACGCACATCGACATCCCGGTCGACGACGTCGACCGGGCGAAGGGCTTCTACGGCGCCCTGTTCGGGTGGCAGATCCAGGAGTACCCGGGCTACGAGGGCTACCCGATGTGGCAGGCCCCGAACAAGATCAGCGGCGGGGGGCTCGCGCCGCGGGACGAGAACTTCGACCGGCCGCGCTCCTACGTCGAGGTCGACTCGATCGACGACACGCTGCGCCAGGTGACCGAGCTCGGCGGGCGGGTCGTGCGCCCGAAGGCGGAGATCAGCGAGACGAGCTGGTGGGCGGTGTTCATCGACACCGAGGGCAACGAGATCGGGCTCTACGAGGGGACGACGGACACCGACGGGACGGAGTGACCGGCCAGCGCCGGGCATGACGAAGGGCCCGCCACCTGCGCTGACGCGGTGACGGGCCCTTCGACCTGCGGAGGATGGGGGATTCGAACCCCCGAGGGCGTGAACCCAACACGCTTTCCAAGCGTGCGCCATAGGCCACTAGGCGAATCCTCCCGGCCGTAAGAGGGTACCCGAGCCGGGGCCGTGCTCGGTAACCGGGCCGGTCGCGCCACGCCGGCGCCGTCCCGGCGCGGCTGTCGGCCCCGTGTGGTGGGCTGTCCCGCGTGCGCCTGACCGGTCCCGCCCTGCCCGTGCGCCGCGTGCGCGCCGACGACCGCGAGCCCGTCGACGCGGGCGCGTGGTTCACCCGCGTGCCCGCCGTGGCGCAGGTGCTGCGCGACGGCTGGGACCTCGGCCCGGCGACGGTGCTGGTGGGGGAGAACGGCGCGGGGAAGTCGACGCTCGTCGAGGCGCTGGCGATGGCCTTCGGCACGGGCGCCGAGGGCGGGTCGACGGGTGCGCGGAGCGAGACGCGGCCGTCGGAGTCGGGGCTGTGGCGGCACCTGCTGCTCGAGCGCGGGCCGGGAGGGTCGCGGCGCGGCTTCTTCCTGCGCGCCGAGACGATGCACGGCTTCTACACGTACCTCGAGGAGAACCCGCGGTTCGGCGGGCCCCCCGAGCCGGTGTTCCACGAGATGTCCCACGGGGAGTCGTTCCTGGAGATCGCCGTGTCGCGGATGCGTGGGCGCGGGCTGTACCTGCTGGACGAGCCGGAGTCGGCGCTGTCGTTCACCGGCTGCCTGGCGCTGCTCGCGCACCTGCGCGGGCTGCTGGCGGACGGCGCGCAGGTGGTGCTCTCGACGCACTCGCCGCTGCTCGCGGCTCTCCCCGGGGCGCGCGTGCTCGAGGTCGGGGAGTGGGGGCTGCGGGAGACGGCGTGGGAGGACGCGGACCTCGTGCGGTCCTGGCGCGGGTTCCTGGCGGCGCCGGAGCGCTACCTGCGCCGCCTGGACGACTGACGGACGGCCCGTCGCCGGCCCGCCCGCCGCCGAGCGCGGTGGCTCCCGCCGAGCGCGGTACCTCCTGCTGCCGCGCTCGGCGCGGACGACCGCGCTCGGCGGGGGTCAGGCGCCGCCGTCGAGCGCCAGCAGGTGCTCGACCTGCGGCACCAGGACCCGCTGCAGCAGCACGAGGTTGACCGTCGGCTCGGTGACGACGGCCAGGGCGAACCGGTCGCCCACGGGCGTGGCGACCACGGCCCCGTCGTCGGTCCGGACGGTGCAGGTCGCCAGGCCGGTGAGCGACGCCCCCGCGGCGGTGTGGTGCGCCATCTCGACGCAGGCGACGACGAGGGCGGCGAGCCGGTCGCGGTCCTCCTCCGGGCCGTCGTCGCTGAACGGCGTCCCGTCCCGCTGCACGAGGAGGACGCGACGGATCCCGTCGACGGCGTGCCGCAGCGTGGCGGCGACCTGCAGGCCGTTCTGGCGGATGATCATGCCGCGGTGTCCTCCTCGTGCGGTCGGTCGGTGGTGCTCAGAGGTCCAGGTCGCGCTCGAGGTTGAGCAGCTGCCGGCGGGCCATCGCGAGGTTCGCGCGGCTGCGGTCGAGCACGAGGTACAGGAACAGGCCCTGGCCGTGCGCGCTCTGCAGCAGGCGGACCAGGTGCAGCTGGCTCGTCAGCGTGATGAGGATGTCCTCGATGCCGTCGGACAGGCCGAGCGACGCCAGCGTGCGGAACTTGGCGCGCACCACGTCGGTGTTGCCGGCCGCCGCCAGGTCGAGGTCGATGCCGCCGCCGGCGGAGCCGAGGAGCATCCCGGAGTCGAAGTCGACGAGCGCGGCCGCGGTCGCGCCCTCGATGGACATGGCGGTGGTGAGGGTCTGGTCGACGGTGGCCACGCAGGTGCCTTTCGCAGGGGCGGACGGGGCCGCCGGGAGGTCGGGGGGCGCGGACACGAGTCGTGGGACGTCTGGCCGCACTCAGCCGTATCGACAGGTCAGCGGGCTCCCTGCACCCCGGGCGCGGGTGATCCGGTGGCTCGACCGGGCGTCGACCGGGGGTCGGGCGGGACGCGACGCGTCGGGATCCGGGGCCCGGCTGCGTTAGGCTGGGGTCAGACCCCTCGTGCGGCGTCATCTCGCTGAACCCCCCCAGGGCCGGAAGGCAGCAAGGGCAGGTGAGCTCTGGCGGGTGTGCGGGGGGTCCTTGCATGCCCGGACGCGGCAGGGCGCCGCCCGCGGGTCGCCCGGAGGTCGTCCGTCCCGGGTCGGACCCGGCACCCGGCCTCCGCCCCCGGTCGCAGCCGACGCCCCCCGAGGACGCGACCGCGGTCCGACGCGACCGGCCCCGGCGCGGCGGGACGCTGGCGGCATGAGCACGACGACCCCCGGCCCCCGGCTGTCCGCCCGCGGCCTCGTGAAGCAGTTCGGCGCGACGACCGCGCTCGCCGGCGTCGACCTGGACGTCGCCCCCGGCGAGTCGGTCGCGGTGATGGGCCCGTCCGGATCGGGCAAGTCCACCCTGCTGCACTGCCTCGCCGGCATCCTCGTCCCCGACGCCGGCACGGTGGCGCTGTCGGGGCGCGGGCTGCACGACCTCGACGAGCGCGAGCGCTCGCTGGTGCGTCGGCGGCAGTACGGGTTCGTCTTCCAGTTCGGCCAGCTGCTCGCGGAGCTTCCGGCGATCGAGAACGTGGCCCTGGCGCCGATGCTGCTCGGCACGCACCGCCGGGAGGCCACGGAGCTGGCGGGCCGGTGGCTCGCGTCGTTGGGCCTCGCGGGGATGGAGGGCCGGCGTCCCGGGGAGCTGTCCGGCGGCCAGGCGCAGCGCGTGGCGGTCGCCCGCGCCCTGATCACGGGCCCGGAGGTGGTGTTCGCGGACGAGCCGACCGGCGCGCTCGACCAGGCCACCGGCCAGGAGGTGATGCGGGTGCTCACGGAGACCACCCGGCTCGCGGGCGCGTCGTTGGTCGTGGTGACGCACGACGCGGGCGTGGCGGCGTGGTGCGGGCGGCGCGTCGAGGTGCGCGACGGCCGCGTGGTGGCGGACGAGCGTCGTGCCCCGCAGGGGAGCACCCGGTGAGCGCCGTGCTCGCCCTCGCGCCGCGGCTGCGCCGAGCGGGCGGCCGGGACGGGCGGCTCACGACGGCGCTCGCGGTGGCGGCGTTCGCCGTGATGACGGCCCTGACCCTGTCCGTGGTCGGCGGGCTGCTCGGCTTCGCGGGCCGCGCCGCCGACCCCGCCGACGCCTTCCAGCGCGAGTACGGCGACTCGTACGTCGTCTTCGCGTGGACGGCCGTCGTGCTGCTGGTCGTGCCGCTGCTCACGCTCGGCGGGTCGGCGGCCCGGCTGGGGGTCGCGCGGCGGGACGCGCGGCTGGCGACGCTGCGGCTGCTCGGCGTCACGCCCCGCGAGGTGGTCGCGCTGACCGTCGTCGAGACCGCCTGGCAGGGGCTGGCGGGTGCGGTCGCGGGTGCGCTCGGGTACGTCGCGCTGCTGCCGGTGTGGACGCGGGTGCCGTTCCAGGGGTCGACGTTCTCCGCGGGGGAGCTGTGGGTGGGCTGGGTCGTGCTCGCGGCCGCGTGCCTCGTGGTGCCGGTGCTGGCCGTCGTGAGCGGCGTCGTCTCGCTGCGCCGGGTCGTCGTGTCGCCGCTCGGGGTCGCCCGGCGCCAGACCCCGCCGGGGATGCGGGCCGTGCGCGCGGTGCTGGCGCTGGCCGCGATGGGTCTGTTCATGGTCGTGACCCTGGTGCTCGGGCAGCTCGGCGCCTTCGCGGTGGCGTTCGCCATCGGGTCGCTGGCGCTCGGGTTCGCCGCGCTCAACCTCGTCGGGCCGTGGGCGCTCGGGCTGGTCGGCCGGCTGCGGGTGCGCCGGGCCCGGACGCCCGCGCAGCTGCTCGCGGCGCGCCGGCTGGTCGACGACCCGCGGGCGACCTGGCGGGTGGTGGGCGGGCTCGGGCTGGCGGGCTTCGTCGCGGGCGCGCTGGCCGTGGTGCCGCTGCTGGCGTCGGGGTCGGCGGGCGACGGCGCGTCCGCCGCCGAGGTCGCCGAGATGCAGACCTTCACGGGTGACCTCATGCGCGGGGCGCTGCTCACGCTGGCGATCACGTTCCTGGTGGCGGCGGCCTCGGCGGGGATCACCCAGGCCGCGACGGTGCTGGACCGGCGCCGGGAGTACGCGCTCCAGGTCCTGGCGGGCACGCCGGTGGCGCTGCTCGACTCGGTGCGGCGCCGCGAGGTGCTGGTGCCGATGCTGCTCGTGGCCGTGGGGTCGGCGGCGGCGGCCGTGGTCATGCTGTCGCCGCTGTTCGGGGTGGCGGGCGTGACGGACCCGAGCGGGCTGCTGCTGCTCGTGACGTGCCTCACGGCCGGGTGCCTGCTGGTGCTCGGCGCGACGGAGACCAGCCGCCCGCTGCTGCGCTCCGTCCTGGCGGAGACGCAGGTCAGGCCGGACTGAGCCGGCTCCCCGGCGCGGTACCGGCGCCCGGGCGCCGTCGCCCGTGCAGGTGACGTCACCCGTCTCGACGCGCGCGTGCGAGGGTCCCCGGTGATCCTGGTACTCCACGTCGAGGAGGTTCGTCGATGGGTGACCATCCCGAGCAGGCGACCGCGCCTGCCCTCGGCGTCGCGCCCGGAGCCGGGCTGCGCCCCCGGGAGCAGGCGCTCCCCGTGGGGGCCGTGCTCGGCGGCCGGTACACGCTCGGCGAGCGCCTCGGGCGCGGCGGCATGGCCGAGGTCTACCTCGCGCACGACCGGGTGCTGGCCCGGGACGTGGCCGTGAAGGTGTTCCACCCGTCGGCCGGCGGCCCGGACGACGAGGAGCGGCACGGCACCGAGATGCGGCTGCTCGCCCGGCTCGGACACCCCGGCCTCGTGATGATGCTCGACGCGGGCACCACCGAGCTGCCGGGCGGCGAGGTGCAGGACTTCCTCGTCATGGAGCTGGTGCGCGGGCCGTCGCTGGCCGCCCGGCTCGCGGAGGGCCCGCTGTCCGCGGAGGACGCGGCCCTGGTGGGCGTGCACGTGGCCGAGGCGCTCGCGTACATCCACGACGAGGGCGTCGTGCACCGGGACGTGAAGCCCGGCAACATCCTGCTGCCCCCGGCCGGCCGGTCCGGCGCGGGCGGCTCGTGGACCAAGCTGACGGATTTCGGCATCGCCCGCGTGCGCGCCGACGAGACCGCGACCGCGACCCAGGAGCTCCTCGGCACCCCGTCCTACCTCAGCCCGGAGCAGGCGACCGGCGGTCGCCTCACCGCGGCGTCCGACGTGTACGCGCTCGGGCTGGTGCTGGTCGAGTGCCTCACCGCCGAGCGGGCGTTCCCCGGGGACGCGCTGACGTCCGCGGTGGCGCGGCTGCACCGGCCGGTGCCGCTGCCCGAGCGGTTCGGGCCGCGGTGGGCGGAGCTGATCGGCTCGATGACCGCGCTCGACCCGCTGGACCGGCTCACCGCGGCGGGCGCGGCCGAGGAGCTGCGGGCGCTGCTCCGCCCGGGCGCGCTCGGCCTCGGGCCGGTGACGGGGGACATCGGCGCCGCGGCGGTGCCGCTGGGCACCGTCTCGCTGCCCGGTGCGGGCGGGCCGGCCGAGCCCGGGGCGCTCGAGGAGCACCCGAGCGGGCCGCTGCCCGACGGGCCCCTCGACGCGGGGCTCGACGCCCGGCTCGACGCGGACCTCGACGCGCCCACGCTCGGCGTCGACCCCCGGCTGCTCGTCGGGCTGCGGCCGGAGCCGGCGGCGGGCGGCGCGGCGGACCCGGCGGAGCGCGGCGCGGCGGACCCGGCCGGCCCGGCGGACGCCGAGGACGCCGGCGCCACCGCGCGCCGGCGGCGACGCGGCGCGGTCGTCGGGACCGCGGTGCTCGGCGTGGCGGCCGCGCTGGTGGTCGCAGGAAGCGTTCTCGCGCCCGACGCGCCCGCCGCGGACCCGGCGGCGACGACGCAGGAGCCCGCCGGGGTGTCGCAGCGTCCGTCGGCAGGGCCGGACGGCGCCACGACGACACCGGCGGGCGAGGGGCAGGCGGCGGACGTGCGCGGCTCGGAGGCCGGCACCGTGACCGTCGCGACGGGTGCGGGCGCGGCGTCGACGACCGCGGACGGCGCGGCGGGCGGCGCGGGCGCGCGCGCGACGGCGGGACCGGCGGACGGCGTGGTGGTGACCGAAGGCGTGCTGACCGAGGTGCCGACCGGCCCCGGCGCGACGGACCCGGGCGCGGTCGAGCCCGGCCCCGCGGACCCCGGCTCCGCTGACGGCCCGGCCGCCGGCGAGGCCCCCGGGGTGACGGAGGGCGGGCCCGGCCCGGCGGCGAGCGCGAACGAGCAGGCGCACCGGAACGCGGCCGAGCGGGCCGAGCGGGAGCGGGCCGCCGCGGGCGGCTGACCCGCGAGCGGCGCGTGGACGACGGCCGGTGCGGCACCGCCCGTCGCACGCTGAGACGCGTCCGCGCCCGTCGCGCCCGCGGGGCTACCGTGCCCGGGCGGGGCCCGGAGCCGCCGGGCCCACCGGCGAGGAGGCGACACGTGCGGCGACGGCTGCAGACCTGGTCCGAGCTCAGGCCCCTGCTGCGGATGCGTCCGCTCGAGCTGGACCCGGTGGCCCGCCGGTTGTCCCGGGCGTACACGGTGCGGGACCTGCGGACGATCGCGCGGGCCCGGACCCCGCGGTCGATCTTCGACTACGTGGACGGCGCCGCCGAGGCCGAGGTGTCGCTGCGCCGCGCCCGCCGCACGCTCCGGGACGTGGAGTTCCGGCCGTCGGTGCTCCGCGACGTCGGCGAGGTCGACCTGTCGACGACGGTCCTGGGCCGGCCCGCCGCGGCGCCGTTCCTGTACGCCCCGACCGGCTTCACGCGGATGATGCAGCACGAGGGCGAGCGGGCCGTGGCCCGGTCCGCGGCGCGCACCGGCATCCCGTACACGCTGTCGACGATGGGCACGACGTCGATCGAGGACCTCGCGGCCGCCGCGCCGGACGGGCGGAACTGGTTCGGCCTGTACGTGTGGAAGGACCGCGGCGCCTCGACCGAGCTCATGGCGCGCGCGAAGGCCGCGGGCTACGAGGCGCTGGTCATCACCGTCGACGTCCCGGTGGGCGGCGCGCGGCTGCGCGACAACCGGAACGGGTTCAGCATCCCGCCGGCGCTGTCGGTGAAGACCGTCGTCGACGGCGCGCTGCACCCGTCGTGGTGGCTGAACTTCCTCACCACCGAGCCGCTGCGGTTCGCGACGCTCGACTCCTGGCAGGGGACGATCGAGGAGCTCGCGGGGCACATGTTCGACCCGACCGTCGAGCTCGCCGACCTGGCGTGGGTGCGGGAGCAGTGGGACGGGCCGCTCGTGGTGAAGGGCGTGCAGACCGTCGCCGACGCCGAGCGCGTGGTCGGCGCGGGCGCCGACGCCGTCGTGCTGTCGAACCACGGCGGGCGGCAGCTCGACCGGGCGCCGGTGCCGCTGACCCTCGTCCCCGGCACGGTGCAGGCGGTCGGCGACCGGGCCGAGGTCTACGTCGACACCGGCTTCTCGAGCGGCGCCGACGTGGTCGCCGCGGTGGCGCACGGTGCGCGCGCCGTCATGCTCGGCCGCGCCTACCTGTACGGCCTCATGGCCGGCGGCGAGCGCGGCGTCGACCGCGTCGGCGAGATCCTGACCACCGAGATCGCCCGGACCCTGCGCCTGCTCGGCGTGCGGTCCCTCGCCGAGCTCACCCCCGAGCACGTGGGGTTGCCGTGACCGAGACCCGCACGCCCGTCGACCCCGGCCCCGCCGGCCCGGGTCCGTCCGCCCCCGCCGCCGCGCCGGACGCCGCCGCGCTCGCGGCCGTCGTCGCGGACCTGCGCGCCGCGCTGCCCGCCGGGTCGCTGGTCACGGACCCCGACGCACTGCGCGACCGGTCCCAGGACGGCTCGGCGACCCCGCCCACGGGGGACCCGGTCGCCCTGGTGCAGCCGTCGACCACCGCCGAGGTGTCCGCCGTGCTCCGCGCCGCGCACGCCCACGGGGTCCCCGTCGTGCCGCAGGGCGCGCTCAGCGGGCTCGCCGGTGGTGCCAACGCCGTCCCGGGCGCGATCCTGCTGTCGACGGCTCGGATGACGGAGATCCGTCGCATCGACCCGGTCGACCAGGTCGCGGTCGTCCAGCCGGGGGTCGTCACCAAGGACCTGGTCGACGCCGTCGCCGCCCGCGGGCTCTTCTACCCGCCGGACCCGGCGTCGTACGCGCAGAGCACCGTCGGCGGGAACATCGCGACCAACGCGGGCGGGATGCGCTGCGTGAAGTACGGGGTCACCCGGGACTTCGTGCGCTCGCTCGAGGTCGTGCTGGCCGACGGGGAGGTCGTCCGGACGTCGCCGGAGACCGTGAAGGCCGTGGCGGGGCTCGACCTCACGGGGCTGGTCGTCGGGTCGGAGGGGACGCTCGCGGTCGTCACCGAGGCGACGCTCGGGCTGCTGCCGGCGCCCGGCCCGGACCGCGGCGTGTGCGCGACCTTCGCCACCGTCGCCGACGCGCTGGAGGCGGCGAACGCGATCATCGCGAGCCCGCACCGCCCGTCGACGCTGGAGCTGCTGGACGGCGTCGTGCTGGCGTCGCTCGTCGCGTACGACCCGGAGGCGGGGCTGCCCGCGGGCGCCGAGGCGATGCTGCTGGCGATCACCGACGAGGCGATCGGCGGCGTCGAGGACGTCGCGGCCTACGAGGCGATCGCCCGGGAGCACGGCGCCCTGACGGTGGACGTCGCGCACGACGAGCAGCGGCTGCACGCGCTGCTGCGCGCCCGGCGGGCGTTCAACCCGGCGATGCGAGCGGTCCGCGGCGGCAGCATCAACGGGGACGTCGCGGTGCCGCGCACCCGGCTGCCGGAGCTGCTGGAGCGGCTGGGCGACATCTCCGCGCAGGTCGGGCTGCCCATCGGCACCGGCGGCCACGTCGGCGACGGCAACCTGCACCCGGTCATCGCGTTCGACCCGGCCGACCCGGCGCAGGTCGCCGCGGCGGCGGAGGCGCACGCGCGGATCCTCGGCCTGGCGGTCGAGCTCGGCGGCACCGTCACGGGCGAGCACGGCATCGGCACCGAGAAGCGGGCCGCCCTGCCGGCCGAGCTGGGCGACCGGGTCCTGGCGATCCAGCGCGGCATCAAGCAGGTCCTGGACCCGCGGAACATCCTCAACCCGGGCAAGAAGCTCTAGAACCCGACGAGGTCGAGGGTTTCCCCGAGATCGCCGGGCGGAAACCCTCGACCTCGCCGGAAACCCTCGACCTCGCGGACCGGGGTGCGAGGCGCGTCAGCGGCGCAGGACCTTGCGGGCCAGGAAGTTGCCCAGGAACTGGGCGAGCTGGACCATCACCACGATCACCGCGACGGCGGTCCACGTGACCACGTCGTTGAACCGCTGGTACCCGTAGACGATCGCGAAGTCGCCGAGGCCGCCGGCGCCGATCGCGCCTGCGACCGCCGTCATGTCGACGATGCCGACGAACAGGAATGTGAAGCCCAGGATGAGCGGGCCGAGCGTCTCGGGGACGATCACGGTCGCGATGATCCGCAGCGGGCCGGCGCCCATCGCGCGCGCCGCCTCGACGACGCCCGGGTCGAGCGCGACGAGGTTCTGCTCGACGATGCGGGAGGTCGCGAACGTCGCCATGATCGCGAGCGCCGGGATCGCGGCCTCGACGCCGTAGGACGCCCCGGTGAGCGCCTGGGTCAGCGGCCGGACCGCGGTGATGAAGATGATGAACGGGATCGGCCGGACGATGTTGACCAGCACGTTGAGCACGACGAACACCGGGCGGTTGGCCAGGATGTTGCCGGCCCGGGTCACGTAGAGCGCGATGCCGAGCACGAGGCCGGCGAGCCCGCCGATCGCCAGGGCGGCGATCGCCATCTGCAGGGTCTCGCCGAGCGCCTGCCAGAGCTCGGGCCACAGGGAGACGCCGTTGGAGTTCACGCGCCCACCTCCTTGCTCGCGGGGCCGGCATGGTCGCCGTCGGGGGCGTGCTCGATGACCTCGGTGTGCGCGCGCAGGTCGGCGAGGAACGCGTCGATCGCGGCGTGCGGACCCTCCAGCGCGAACGTGAGGGAGCCGAGCGGGCGGGAGTTCACCTCGGTGATGCCGCCGAACACCACGTGCCCGTCGATCCCGTGGGCGCGCAGGCGCTCGGTGACGATGATCCCGGCGGTCGCCTCGCTCTCCCGGATCGCGATCGTGACGATCCGGCCGGCGTGCCGCTCGCGCAGCCGGGCGACGACGTCGGGCCGCGGCCGGTCGTGCAGGGCGGCGCCGATGAACCGGCGGGTGATCGGCTGCGTGGGCTCCGCGAACACGCGGTAGACGTCGCCCTCCTCGACCACCTTGCCGTGCTCCATGACCGCGACCTTGTTGCACAGGTAGGAGACGACCGACATCTCGTGCGTGATGACCACGATCGTGACGCCGAGCTCGCGGTTGACCCGGCGGAGCAGGTCGAGCACGTCCTTGGTCGTCTCGGGGTCGAGGGCGCTGGTGGCCTCGTCGGCGAGCAGCAGGGCCGGCGACGTCGCGAGCGCCCGGGCGATGCCCACGCGCTGCTTCTGCCCGCCGGACAGCTGGTCGGGGTACTGCTTGGCCTTGTCGGACAGCCCGACGAACTCGAGCAGCTCGGCCACGCGGGCCTCGCGCTTGGCCTTCGGCCACTTCGCGACCCGCAGCGGGTACGCCACGTTCGCGGCCACCGTGCGGGACTTCAGCAGGTTGAACTGCTGGAAGATGAAGCCGATCCCGGCGCGGGCGGGGCGCAGGCCCCGCTCCTTGAGCCCCGTGAGCTCGGTGCCGTCGACCACCACCTGCCCCGAGGTCGGGGCCTCGAGCGCGTTGATCAGCCGGACCAGCGTGCTCTTGCCGGCGCCGGAGTAGCCGATCACGCCGAACACGTCGCCGCGCTCGATGTCGAGCGTGACGCCGTCGACGGCGCGCACGGGTCCTGAGGACCCGTCGAACACCTTCGTCACGTCACGCAGGGAGACCATCGCGGTCATCGGGTCACCGTCCTGGGTGGGGGTCGCCCGCGGGGTGCGGGTGGCGGGTGCCGGCGTCGCGCCGGCGGGCGGTCGTGCGCCGGGCGACCCGCGGGCCGCCCGGCGCACCGTGTGCGTCAGCCCGCGGCGCGGACCTGGTCCTCGAGCTCCGTGAGGCTGGCCTGCAGCTCCTCGGGGCTGAGGTCCTGCTCGACGGCGGTGCCCTGGTTCTCGTCCAGGAGCTGGCCGATGACCTCGTCGCGGTGGTAGATCTCGATCAGGTCCGCGTACACCGGGTTGTCGGCGTCCTCGGCTCGGGCGACCCAGATGTTCACGTACGGGCGGGCCGTGTCCGTGTCCTCGAGGTCGGAGTAGATCGCCGTGGTCGGGTCGATGCCCGCGTCGGCGGCGAAGTTGTTGTTGACGACGGCGGCGTCCAGGTCCTGCAGCTGGATCGCGGTCTGGTTGGCGTCGACGGGGACGACCTTCACGCGGGACGCCGCCTGGTCGATCTCGGCGGGGGTCGACAGCGCGTTGCCGCCGTCCTTCAGCGAGATGAGGCCGGCCGACTGCAGCACGAGCAGCGCGCGCGCCTGGTTGGTCGGGTCGTTCGGGATGGCGACCTCGCCGCCGTCCGGGATCTCGTCCGGCGACGCGTAGCCCTGGGTCGTGTACAGGCCGAGCTGGTAGATGACCGTCGCGCCGATGGGCGCGAGGTCGTCGTCCGCGCTGACGTTGTAGTTCGCGAGGAACAGCAGGTGCTGGAACTGGTTGAGCTCCAGCTGGCCCTCGCTGAGCACCGTGTTCGGCTGCTGGTAGTCGGTGAAGTTCACCAGCTCGACGTCGATGCCCTCCTCGGCCGCCAGGTCGGTGAACGTGGTCCAGTAGGCCTTCGACTTGTCGGTCACGCCGACGCGCACGGTCACCGGGTTGTCCGGGTCGGCCGTGGTCGGTGCGGCCGCGGGCTCGCCGCCGGAGCAGGCGGCCAGGGCGCCCACGGCGAGGGCGGCGAGGGCGGCGGTCAGTCTGCGCTTCATGGTGGTGCTGCCTTCCGGTGGATCTGAGCGTGGGGCTCGGCTCGGGGCGAGCCCCGTGCGGGCCGGTGGCCGGGCCCGCAGGGCGGTGGCGTGCGGTCAGGCCGCGGCGCCGGGGTCTCGGCCGTCCGGCGGGGCCCCGGGCCGGACGGCGGGCCGTCGGGGATCGGGGCCGGGAGGAGGTGTCCGGTCGGGCCGGTCGGCTCGCTCAGGAGCGTCGGGCCGGGCGGGACGTCCGCCGCGGGAGGGCCGTGCTGCGAGGGTGCAGCGTCAGCACATTCGCTGGCGACAGCACATGAGCCCGCAGGACGCCCCGGCCGTGGCGCGCATCGGCTGCGCGCGGCGCTCGGAAGCGGCGTGGGTGCTCACGTGCTCGACTCCTGTCCCTGGGCGGGGGCGGACGCGGGCGACCCTAGCACCCGCCGGGAGCGCCGCGTCCGCGGGTCTCACGGCACCCGGGTGCCGCGCGATCACGGTGCCACCGGGGTCGTGGTCCCGCCACCGAGCGGGGTCGCGGCGCCCTCCCGAGCGCGCCGACGGCGCCGACCCCGTCGCGGGGGTCGGCGCCGTCCACCGGGTGCTCAGGCGTTCTCGCGGACCAGGTCCTCGAGGTCGGCGAGGTCGGACTGGAGCTCCTCGGCCGGCACGTCCTCGACCACGGCGGTGCCGCCGTTCTCCTCCACCAGCTGGTCGGTGACCTCGGGCGAGTGGTAGATGTCGATGAGCTGCTGGAACACCGGGTTGTCGGCGTCTTCGGCCCGGGCGACCCAGAGGTTGAGGTACGGCCGCGCGGTGTCGGTGTCCTCGAGGTCGGAGTAGATCGCCGTCGTCGGGTCGATGCCCGCGTCCGTCGCGAAGTTGTTGTTGATGATCGCGCCGTCCAGGCTCTGCAGCTGCACCGCGGTCTGGTTGGCGTCGACCGGGACGACCTTGACCTTCGACGCGGCCTCGTCGACCTCGGCGGGCGTCGAGAACGCGTTGCCGCCGTCGACCAGCGAGATCAGGCCGGCCGACTGGAGGACCAGCAGCGCGCGGGCCTGGTTCACCACGTCGTTCGGGATGGCGATCTCGGCGCCCTCCGGGACGTCCTCCGGGGAGGCGTAGCCCTTGGTCGTGTAGAGGCCGAGCTGGTAGATCGCCGTCGAGCCGATCGGCTGCAGGTCGTCGTCGGAGTTCACGTTGTAGTTCGCCAGGTACAGCAGGTGCTGGAACTGGTTGAGCTCCAGGTCGCCCGAGCTGAGGATCGGGTTGGGCTGCGTGTAGTCGGTGAAGTTCACCAGCTCGACGTCGATGCCCTCGTCCGCGGCGAGGTCGGTGAACGTCGTCCAGTACTCCTGGGCCTTGTCGGTGACGCCGACGCGGACCGTGACGCGGTTGTCCGCGTCGGCGGTCGCGGTGGCACCGGCCGAGCTCTCGCCGCCCGCCGGACGCGCACGCGGCGAGCGACGCGGTGGCGGCGATCGCGGCGATCCAGGCGGTCAGTCTGCGCTTCATGGGGGTGTGCCTCTCGGGTGGGCCCGGCGGGGACGTGCCGGGTCGGGGTGCTGCGGGGGTCGGGGGTGGTGCGGGGTGCGGGTCGCCGGGCCAGCAGATCGGCGGCCTCGGGGGGAGGGGCCGGGGGCGGCGTGGGGGCGACGGGGCGCGGGCGCCGGGCGCCGGGGCGGCGTGGGTCGTGGCCCGGGTGGCGGCTCGGGCGGCCGCCGGTACCGCTCGCGGTCAGGCCGCGGTGGTACAGCGACAGGCGCAGGCCCGTGCTGCGGCGCACATCGAGGGGCGGCAGGTGGTCGTGGCGTGCTGGCGCATCGGGCTGCCTCCTCCTCGGGCGTCGGGCGGGCCGACGTGGCCCGCGATGACGGCGAAACTTAGCCGTGCGTCTCGCGGGATGGAACATCATGTCCGGAATGTGGGACGCGGTGACGCATGGATGACACGTCAGGGGCCCTGGCGGCCGCGGCGTGGCCGGTTCCTCACGCGTCTCGATCCCGCGACGGGCTCGGTCCCCAGGTCTCCCCGGCGGGGTCCCGGGATGTCGGCCGTCCCCTCTAGAGTTCTGGGGTGACGACAGCCCTGTACCGCCGCTACCGGCCCGAGACCTTCGCGGAGGTCGTCGGCCAGGACCACGTCACCGCGCCGCTCCGGCAGGCGCTGCGCTCGGGGCAGACCAACCACGCGTACCTGTTCTCCGGCCCGCGCGGCTGCGGCAAGACGACGTCCGCCCGCATCCTGGCCCGCTGCCTCAACTGCGCGCAGGGCCCGACCGAAACCCCGTGCGGCGTGTGCGAGTCCTGCGTCGAGCTGGCCCGCGGCGGCCCCGGCAGCCTCGACGTCGTGGAGATCGACGCGGCCAGCCACGGCGGCGTCGACGACGCGCGGGACCTGCGGGAGCGCGCCACGTTCGCCCCGGCCCGCGACCGGTACAAGGTGTTCATCCTCGACGAGGCGCACATGGTGTCGCCGCAGGGCTTCAACGCGCTGCTCAAGATCGTCGAGGAGCCGCCGGAGCACGTGAAGTTCATCTTCGCGACGACGGAGCCCGACAAGGTCATCGGCACCATCCGGTCCCGCACGCACCACTACCCGTTCCGGCTCGTGCCGCCGGACGTCATGGTCGGCTACCTGGACCAGCTGTGCACCACCGAGGGCGTGACCGTCGGCTCCGGCGTGCTGCCGCTCGTGGTGCGCGCGGGCGGCGGCTCGGTCCGCGACTCGCTCTCCGTGCTCGACCAGCTCATCGCCGGCTCCGGCCCGGACGGGCTCGTCTACGAGGACGCGGTCGCCCTGCTCGGCTACACCCACGCGTCGCTCCTGGACGACCTGGTGGCGGCGGTCGCCGCCCGGGACGGCGCGAGCGCGTTCCGCGTGGTCGAGCGCGTGATCTCGACCGGCCACGAGCCGCGGCGGTTCGTGGAGGACCTGCTCGAGCGGCTGCGCGACCTCATCGTGCTGGCCGCCTCCGGCGACGCCGCGGCGGCGGTGCTGCGCGACGTGCCCGGCGACCAGATGGCGCGGATGCAGCAGCAGGCCGCGCACCTCGGTGCGGCCGAGCTGTCCCGGTCCGCCGACCTCGTCAACGCCGCGCTGTCCGAGATGACGGGCGCCACCTCGCCCCGGCTGCACCTCGAGCTGCTCATGGCTCGCCTGCTCCTGCCCGCGCTCGACGACTCCGCCTCGGGGCTGGGCGCGCGGGTCGACCGGCTGGAGCGCGAGGGCGTGCGCGTCGCGTCGGGTCCCGGGGGCGCACCGACGGCCCCCGCCGCACCGCCCGCCGCTGTCGCCGCCCCCGCGTTCGCGCCTGCCGCGCCCGTCGAGCGGGTGGCCGTCGTGACGCCGCCGCCGGCCCCGCTGCCCGAGGCGTCGACCGCTGCGTCGACGCCGCGGGGTGCTGCCGACGAGGACCGGGCACCGGTGTCCCCGGACGCGGCGCACGGAGCCGGTGCGGTCGACGACGTCGCGGAGTCGACCTCGTCAGCTCCCGGTGCCGAGGTGGGTGCCGTCGACGGCCCGACCGGGGACGAGGACGCCCCGGCGGACGAGCGCCGACCCGCCGCCCCCGTGCCGGCCGACGAGCGAGGCCCGGCGGAGGGTCCCGCGCCGACAGGCGAGCGGCGTCCGGCGGACGCTCCCGCGTCGGCCGAGGGGGCCGATCGGCCGGCCCCGGCCGTCGCCCCCACGGCCGAGCGCGCGCCGGTCCCGCACGACGTCCCGACCGCCGAGCCGGTGGCCCCGCCGGAGCGCCAGGCCGGCGCCCCCGGGGGCGGCGACACCGAGATGCTCCGCCGGCGCTGGCCCGAGGTCCTGGACACCCTGGCCCGGCTCAAGAAGACCACATGGGTGCTGATCAGCCAGAACGCTCAGGTCGTCGAGCTCGACGCCACGACCCTCAAGCTCGGTTTCGGCGCCCCCGGGCTCGCGTCGGCGTTCCGGTCCGGCCCGCACGCCGACCTGGTCCAGCAGGCCGTGCGCGAGACGCTCGGGTTCACGGTCAAGGTCGAGCCGGTGCTCTCCGGCGACGGCGCCCCCGCCGTGGGGCGGCCCGGTCCCGCGACGCCCTCGCCCACGGGTCGGGGAGGCGGCGCGCCGTCGGCGGCCGAGGCCGCGGCGTCCTGGGACGCCGGTCGACCGGCGCCCGTCCCCGCTCCGGTGCCGAGCCCGGTGGAGGCGGCGCGCGCGCCGCACGACGCCGCTGCGCCGGGTCCGTCCGGCGTCGACACGCCCGCGGACGACGACCCCGACGCGGCGGATCCCTGGTCCTCCGCCACCGTGACGCCCGCGGCCGGTGATCGATCCGTGGGCGAGGGCGAGGCGGAGGCCGACGACGCGTCCGGCGACGGCTCCGAGGCCGGCACGGGGCGGGCCGACCGCCCCGATGCGGGTGCGGGTCAGGCCGACCGTCCCGGAGGGGACGCGGGCCTCGCCGACGAGCCCGGTGCGTTTGCGCGCCTGGCCGACCAGCCCGGTGGGGACGCGGGTCAGGCCGACCGGCACGGTGCGGGCGAGGGTCAGGCCGACCGGCACGGTGCGGGCGAGGGTCAGGCCGACCTCCCCGGCGACCAGCGGGAGCAGCAGGCGCCGGGACCCGACGCCTCCGTGGTGCCCGGCGGCCCGGCGATCGCCCCTACCGGGGTGGCGCGTGAGCAGGCGCCGGCCGTCGCGGTGTCCGACGACGGGTGGCCGGTGGTGGCTCCGCTCGGAGGCGCCCGCGCCGCGTCCGGCACCACGAGCGCCCCCGTCGGCGCGCGACCCGAGGGCGGCGCCGACCGCGAGACCCCCGCCGGACCGCGTGCGCACGGCGACCAGCGGCCGCGCCGCGACGGCGGCCCGGGCGGTCGCGACGCCGTCCAGGGTGTCCCGTCCGCCGCTCGCGGGCGCGACGGTGCCGAGAGCCGGGCGGGAGCAGCGGACGAGACCGGCGCCGACCCGAGGGCGGCGGCGTCTGCTCGCGGAGGCGTCGAGGACCCCGCCGGATCGGGTGGCGCCGCCGCCCGGGAGGAGCGCTCGACCGCGCGCGGTGCCGGGAACGGCCGCCCCGCAGCCCGCCCCGCGCCGACCGACCCGGGTGCGCCGCCGCCGTGGGACCCGCACCCCGACGACCCGGGCGCTCCCGAGCCCCCGGACGACGACTGGGCGCGCGACGTCCCACTTCCCCCCGACCCGGGCCCGGACCCGTACGCGGCGGGGTCCTCCGCACGCCCGGCTGCGGCCGTCTCGCCGTCGTCGTCGGCGCCGACGAGCGGCGCGGACCAGGTGCGCGCCGCAGCCCGAGCCGCCGCAGCCGGCGGAGGCGCTGTCGCGACCGCGCCCCGAGTGACCTGGGCCGACGACGAGCCGTCCATGGACGACCCCGACATCGGCTCCAGCAGCCTGTCCGGCATCCCGCTCCTGGCCCAGGCGCTGGGTGCGACGGTCATCGACGAGCCGGTCGACGAGGGCTACTGACCCGCGGTCGGCGAGCCGATCGAGGGGACGCCGAGCCGTCCACAGGTGCCGTCGTCGTGCCTCGTCCCCAGGGCGGGGGTCGGTCGCCGGGGTCGTGTCGGTGGGCGTCGGTAGTGTCGTTCCATGGCATCTGACCTGCAGGAACACCCCGACGGCGACCCGGCCGCCTCCGTGGTGCTGCCGGTCTACGGGCCCGACGGGACCTGCTTGACGGACTTCGGCCCGGACCCCGTGGTGGCGGCCGGTGGGGCGCCTCGGACGGGTGAGCAGCGGCAGGTCGAGGCGATCCGTTCCTGCGAGCCGGGGCCGGTGCTGGATGCCTGGTTGCGGGGGCTGGACCTGCGCGTGCTGTCCTCGATGGTGCTGGTCGAGGTGATCGCCGCGCAGGACCGGGTCGAGAGTCATCAGCACGCCCGCAAGCTGGCCATGGTCGCCGAGCTCGCCTCCCGCGACGAGATGAGCCCGGAGTGGTCCCCGCTGGCCGGTGCCCCGCCGACGCAGGCGTGCGTGGCCGGCGACGAGCTGGCGATGCGCCTGGGCTGGCCGCGGGTGACGGCGACGAAGACCGTGCACCGCGCGCTGGTGCTCGACGGCATGCTCGGCGCGACCCGGGAGGCGTTGGAGGTCGGGCACCTCGACCCCGCGAAGGCCCAGGTCCTGACCTCGGGTTTGGCGGACCTGTCGTTCCAGGTCGCCCACGCCGTCGAGGACGCGGTCCTGCCGGACGCCGACCAGTGCTCGGTCGCCGAGCTCCGCCAGCGCGTGGAGCGGGAGATCCGGCTGGTCGACCCCGAGGGCGCCGCCGCCCGCCGCGAACGCGCCCGGCGCACCAGGAGGGTCTCCCACCCGCGCCCGCAGCCGGACGGCATGGCGTCGATGTGGCTGGTCCTCGACGCGGCGGACGCGCTCCGGGTCGACGGGGTCCTCACCCACGCCGCCAAGACAGCGAAGGCACTCGGCGACGACCGCACCTTGGACCAGCTGCGCGCCGACGGCCTGCGGGACCTGGTGGTCGGCGACGTGCCGGAGTCGGACGGGCCGGCGTTCGAGGTCCACCTGTCCCCGGGCCTGCCGGTGCCGCCGGAGCCGCGACGGTCGTGGAACGGGGCGACCTTCACCGACCGGGACGGGGTGGCGCTCTCGCGGCCGGTCGAGCCGATCCCGATCGCCACCCTCACCCCGCCAGGCGACGACACCACGCGCCCCGCAGGCGGCGGAGCGCACCGAGCTGCGCTGCTCAGAGCGCCGGAGGCACCGATCGAGATCACCGACTCCGAGACCGAGCCCGCGCTCGACACCGAGGTCAAGACCCGCACCGGCGTCGGTACCGACCGCGCGACCAGGACCAGCACCGTGGCGACCGCACCGAGCGCGCGGGCCGAGGACACCGCTTCCAGCGCGGCATGCGGATCGGCAGCACCCACACTCGCGCCGAGCACCGTCGCGACCACACCCACGACTGCCCGCCGCGGCTGCACCCGTTGCTCCGGGCGTCCGGGCGCCGAAGTCCGGATCACCGTCCCCGCCTCCACCCTCCTCGGCCTGGACGACCAGCCCGCGCACCTCGACGGGCACGGCTCCATCGACGCCGTGCAGGCTCGGGCCCTGGCGATCGGCGGGGTCTGGCAGCGGATCGTCACCGATCCCCTCACCGCCCGGGTCCTGGACGTCGGTCGCGAGCGATATCGACCACCCGCCGCCTTGGCGGACCTGATCCGCACCCGCGACAGGACCTGCGCCGCACCCGGCTGCAGGGTCCCGGCCTGCGCCTGCGAGCTCGACCACACCCAGGAGTTCCACCCTCAGCCGGGTGGTGACCCCGACGCGCCCTTGGGCCGCACCGACGCGGACAACCTCGGCCCGGTCTGCCACAGGCACCACCGGCTGAAGACGGACGGCGGCTTCCGGCTGCGGCAGATCAGCCCCGGGCTCTACGAGTGGCTCACCCCCACCGGCCACCGGTACCTGACCCGGCCGGGCACGGGGCAGACCCACGACGCCACCGCCGACCCCCACGACGCACAACCCCCGTTCTGACCCGGCGGTCTCGAACCGCCGGGTCGGAGCGGCCCGCACAGCCGCCCCGCTCCGGTCTTCCGACGCGGATGCACGGGGACGCGGGTTGTGGGCGGCGGGACGTAGGCTGTGCGGCGTGTACGAGGGCGCGGTCCAGGACCTGATCGACGAGCTGGGGCGGCTGCCCGGCGTCGGTCCCAAGAGCGCGCAGCGGATCGCGTTCCACATCCTCGCCGCGGACCCCACGGACGTGCGCCGCCTGGTGGACGCGCTGACCGAGGTGAAGGCCAAGGTCCGGTTCTGCGTGCAGTGCGGCAACGTGGCGGAGGAGGACCTCTGCCGCATCTGCCGCGACCCGCGTCGGTCGCCGGCGGTGCTGTGCGTGGTCGAGGAGCCGAAGGACGTCGTCGCGATCGAGCGCACCCGCGAGTTCCGCGGCAGGTACCACGTGCTCGGCGGCGCCATCAACCCGATCGCGGGCGTCGGGCCGGACGACCTGCGCATCAAGGACCTGATGACCCGGCTGGCCGACGGTACCGTCACCGAGGTGATCCTGGCGACGGACCCGAACGTCGAGGGCGAGGCCACCGCCACCTACCTCGCCCGCCTGCTCGTGCCGATGGGTCTGACGATCAGCCGGCTCGCGTCGGGCCTGCCGGTCGGCGGAGACCTGGAGTACGCGGACGAGGTGACGCTCGGCCGGGCGTTCGAGGGCCGGCGCCGCATCAGCGCCTGACGCCGGAGCCCCGGCCCGGGTCGTGCCCGGTGCGGGGTGCCGACGTGCCCGCTCGGCGGGCGCCCGCGCGCCGTCCGGTTCGCCCCGACGGTGCTCGCAGTCCCCGCGTGTCGGGCCCGCCGGCGGGCGTGTCGCGATCCGGAGGGGCAGCATGGCCCCCGTGACCGCACCCGAGGACGACCTGCGCGTGGCGACCGACTCGGCCCAGGTGGACGACCTGGCGCTCGACCCGGAGGCCGCCGACCTGCGCGCCGTCGCGGACTCGACGGCGCGGGAGTGCCGCGCGTTCCTCACGACGGTCACGGAGGTGGCGTCGGGGAGCAACCCGGACGCCGCGATCCCGCTGCTGCTGCTCGCCGTCTCGGACGTGCTGGCGGTCGGTGCGCGGCTCGGAGCGATCGTCGACGTCGTGCCGACGGACCGGTTCGAGCCGGACGTCGGCCCGGACCCGGACGTCGAGCCGCTGCGCACCGCGCTGGCGGAGGTGCTCGACGGTGTGGACGACTACGCCGAGGTGGTGGACCCGGTCCTGGGCGGCGAGGTGACCACGTCCACGCTGTCGGGCGACCTGGTGGCGGTCGCGGGGGCGCTGCTGCAGGGGCTGCGGCACCACGAGCGCGGCCACGTCCTCGAGGCGCTGTGGTGGTGGCAGTTCTCCTACCTGTCGACCTGGGGCGAGCGCGCGGCGAGCGTGCTCCGCACGCTGCAGACCCTGCTGGCGCACCTGCGCCTGGACGTCGACGACGACGTGGCGGCCGAGGCGGAGTACGACGCGCTGCAGCCCTGACGCGTGCGGCGGCGGCGCGGCGCTCGGGCGTCAGGCCACCGTCCACCGGCGGAGGTCGCCCCGGGCCCGGTAGCCGAGCTTCCGCAGCGCCCGGCTCATGTGGTTCTCGACGGTGCGGACGCTCAGGTGCAGCTTCTCGGCGATCTGCCGGTTGCTGAGCCCGTCCCTCCCCAGTGCCGCGACCTCGCGCTCCCGGTCGGACAGCGGCTCCGTGCCGACCGGTCGCGCCCGGTGGTCCGCGACCGTGCCGTCGTCCAGGCCGAGCAGCTCGCGCGCCGCGGCGGTCAGCGTGCTGGTCACCCGCGGCTGCACGCGGGGGAGCGCCGCCGCGACGGCCGCCGCGTCCCGGTCGGCGATCGCGAGCTGCAGGTCGAGGTACGGGTCCAGGAGCGGGAGCACGACGCCGCGCCGGGTCGCGCGCACGGCCGCGGCGCGCTCGGCGGTGAACGGCGGGGGAGCGAACGCCCACGTCACGAGCGCCGGCTGTCGGAGCCCCGCCTCCGCGTAGGACGAGCCCGCGCGCCAGGCGATCTCGGCGCCGGTCGTCCGGTCGCCCTCGGCCACGGCGACCGCGATCGCGCCGACCACGCGGAGCGACCGGATCAGGGGCCGGTACAGCCGCGGCGTCTTCTCCAGCTCGCGGAGGAGCGCGCGCGCCAGGTCGACGTTCCCTGCGCCCACCTGCAGCACGGCCCCGAGGGCCAGGCCGCGGCGGTAGTAGGTCGTCTCGATCGGGCCGGCGGGGCCGAGCCGCAGGGCGGTGCTGAGCACCCGCCAGGCGGCCTCGATCTCGCCGGTGAAGCAGAGGACCTCGGCGAGGACGGTGGCGTGCACCCGGATGCCGAAGGCGTCGTACGCGTCGTAGGCGGCGCTGAGGAGCAGGCGCTCGTGCCGCTCGGCCTCGTCGAGCCGGCCGAGGAGCGTCAGGCACTCGCCCCGGAGGGCGATCCGGTAGTGCCGGACCTCGTCGGCGTCGGGGGCCGGCCCGGCGTCGGCGTCGTCGGCGCGGTCGAGGACGGCGAGGGCGAGGTCGGGTCGCCCGGCTTCCAGCAGGGCGGCGGCGGTCAGCGGGCCGGGGGCGCCGCGGAAGGCGGTCGCGGTGACGCGCGGCGGGTCGGCGGCTGCGACGTCCTCGGGCGACCGCCCGTCCCGGATCTCCGTGACCAGCCGCTGCTTGAGGTCCTCGAGGGCGTCGAGCCGGCCGGGGCCGTCGGTCTCGGCACCCGGCGGGCGCCCCCCGGTGCCGGTGTCGTCCCCGCGGCTCTCCGGGGCGTCGTCCCCGCGCCAGGACTCCCACCTGCTGCGGTAGTAGCGGTACGTCAGCGCGTCGTCGTCGGTGTCCTCCGGGCCCCGGGTCGTGTCGCGGAACACGGCGGCGATCTGGTCGCGTGCCGGCCGCCGCATGAGCTGGGCCAGGTACGCGGTGGCGGTACCCAGCCGCGGGTCGGCCGACCACGCGGCGTGCGCGGCCGCCTCGGCCGCGGCCGCGCGCTCGTGCACGACACCGGCGACCTGCGTGCTCCACCGCAGGACGTCGGCGCTGCCGGCGGCGTCCCGGGCCAGCAGGGCGGTCAGGTCCGGGCGCGGGGGGTCGACGACGGCGACGACGTCGCCGACCGCGGCGCGCGCCGCGGCCAGCAGCCGGCGGCGGTGCGGCGGGGCGACCCGGTCCCGGAGCGCCCGGGCCAGTGCCGGAGGCGCGACGACGAGCAGGGCGTCGGCCCCGCCCGCCTCGTTCTCGACCACCCGGCCCTGGTCCGCCAGGTCGTCCAGGAGGGCGGGCTCGACCAGCTGCGCCGCTGCCGCGGGCGCGACGGGACCGACGACGGCGAGGCGCTCGAGCGCGTCCACCCGGGCACCGTCCAGGGTGGCGAGGAAGAGCGCCGCGACGGCGTCCGCGGGCACCTCCAGCAGCCGCCCGTCGTCGACGTGCCGGCCCGCCTCGCGCCGCAGCGCGCCGGTGGCGCGCGCCGCGGACAGCAGGGCGACCGCCGCGCCGGGGTTCCCGCCGGACTGCGCGAGGAGGGCGCTGGTGAGCGCGGCGTCCGCCTGGCCGCCGAGTACGGTCGCCACGAGCGCGCTCAGCGCCGCGAGGCCGAGCGGCGGGACGCGGACCTCGGCCGGCGCGCGGGCGACCAGCAGCTCGCGGGGTCCGCCGGGCGGGGTGCGCAGCAGGTCGGCCGTGGTCGCGGCGACGAGCCGGCAGCCGGTGCGCACCAGGGCGCGCTGCACGACGCGCAGGCTGCCGGGGTCGAGCCGGTCCACGTCGTCGACGAGCAGGACGCTGCGCGGGGCGGTGAGCTCGTCCGCCAGCCAGGCGGTCAGGCCGGTCTCGTCCGGGACGCGCGGCGGCGCCGAGGGGTGGTCCAGCACCGCCGCGAACGGCGCCGGCCCGCTCGCGCGCAGCAGCACGCCGGGCAGCCGGCGGTCCGACAGGTCGGCGCGCAGGGCCTCGAGCGTCGCGGACTTCCCGATGCCCCGCTCGCCGCGCAGCACCACGTCGCGCCCGGCTGCCAGCCAGCGGCGCACCGCGATCAGGGCCTCGTCCCGGCCGCCGCCGCTCATCGTGCTCCCACCCCGCTGCACCCCCCCGCGGTGCGCGACGCGCCGGACCGGCGCCCGCCCGTGACCGCCCGTGGCCAGCGTAGGCCCGCGGTTCGCGCGCCGAGGGGGCAGCGGACACGTCGAGCGAGCACCCGGCGGGTACTCGCTCGACGTGTCGGGTGCGCGCTCGCGGTGCGCGGTGCGCGGAACGCGGTGCGCGGTGCGCGGGGCGCGGAACGCGCGGTGGGGCGCCGCCCTCGCCGGCTGCGGGGTCAGGCGACGGTGGTGTCCAGCTGGACGTCGATGTTGCCGCGGGTGGCGTTCGAGTACGGGCACACCTGGTGCGCCTGCTCGACGAGCTTCTCCGCCGTGGCCTGGTCGACGCCGCCGATCTCGACGTGCAGCGCGGCGCTCAGGGTGTAGCCGCCGGTGCCGTTGGGGAGGATGCCGATGTCGGCGACCACCGCGGAGTCGCGGATCGGCGTCTTGGCCGCCGCCGCGACGCCCTTGAGCGCGGAGTGGAAGCACGCGGCCCAGCCGGCGGCGAACAGCTGCTCGGGGTTGGTGCCGCCGCCGGGGCCGCCCATGGGGGCCGGGACGGCGAGCGTCAGGTCGAGGACGCCGTCGTCGCTGGTGACCTGGCCTCCCGCGCGGCCCTCGCCGGTCGAGGTGGCGGTGGCGGTGTAGAGCGCGCTCATGGGGACGACCTCCAGGTAGACGTACTAGTACGTCTATGTATGCCACAGATCGGCCGCGCGTGCCAGACTGGCTCACCCGCGAGCGCCCAGGCCCGCCCGACCGCCGCGTCGACCCCGAGGAGGAGGACCCCGTGACGCCCCCCGCGACCGCATCCGCGCCCGCCGACGCCCGCCCCGCCTCATCGGTCGCCGCCCGCGTCCTCGACGCCGCCGCCCGGCTGTTCTACGCCGACGGCATCCGCGCGGTCAGCGCGGACCGGGTCATCGCGGCGGCCGAGGTCAGCAAGGTGACGTTCTACCGGCACTTCCCGACCAAGGACGCCCTGGTGGTGGCGTGGCTGACCGCCGTCGCCGCCGCCGAGCGCGCCGCCCTGGACGCGGTCCGTGCCGCCCACCCCGACGACGCCGGGGCCGTGCTCCGCGGGTACGCGGAGGGTCTGGGTGCGGAGTCGTGCCGGCCGGGGTTCCGGGGCTGCCCGTTCATCAACGCGGCCGCCGAGTACGCGGACCCGGACCACCCGGTGCGCGCGGTCGTCGCGGAGCACCGGCGGTGGATGGTCGGCACGGCGGCCGACCTCCTCGCGGACCTCGGGCTGGACGACCCGGTCGGCGCCGCCGAGGAGCTGGTCGTGCTGCGGGACGGCGCGATGGTCGCCGGGTACGTCGGGGGCGCCGAGCGCGCGGCCTCCGTCGCGGCGACCCTCCGGCACGCGGGCGCGGCGGTGGTCGCGGCGCACCGGGTGCCCGGCACCACCCCCCGCACCGCCGCGTGACGGTCTCGGGCCTCGAGCTCACGGTCGGCACCGTGGTGCTCCTCGTGCTGGCGGGGTTCGCGGCGGGGTGGGTCGACGCCGTCGTGGGCGGCGGCGGCCTGGTGCAGCTGCCCGCCCTGCTGCTGGTGCCGGGCATCAGCCCGGTGCAGGCGCTCGCGACGAACAAGCTCGCCGGGATCATGGGCACCTCCGTCAGCGCGGCGACGTACTACCGGCGCGTCCAGCCCGGGCTGGGGACCGCGGGGCCGATGGCGCTCGCGGCCCTGGTCGGGGCCGGTGGGGGAGCGGCGCTGGCGTCGCTGCTGCCCGAGGACGTGTTCGTCCCGGTGATCCTCGTCGCGCTGGTGGCCGTCGCGGTCTACACCGTCGCGCGGCCGCAGGTCGGCCGGGCCACCGCGCTGCGCTGGCAGGGACGCACCCACCTGCTGGTGGCGCTCGCGCTGGGCGCCGGGATCGGGTTCTACGACGGGCTGCTCGGGCCCGGAACGGGGTCGTTCCTGGTCATCGCGCTGGTCGGGGTGCTGGGCTACGCGTTCCTCGAGGCGTCGGCGCAGGCGAAGATCGTCAACGCCGCGACCAACCTCGGCGCGCTGGTCGTGTTCGCCGCGCAGGGCGCGCCGCTGTGGCGGCTCGGTCTGGTGGTGGGGGCCGCGAACATCGCCGGCTCCTACCTGGGCGCGCGGACCGCCGTCGCGCGCGGCAGCGGGTTCGTGCGAGTCGTGTTCCTGGTGGTCGTCGCGGTGCTGATCGTGCGGCTCGGGGCCGAGCTGCTCTGACGGTCCCGCGATGCGGGCGCACCGCCGGCGCGTGGTGCGCCGCGGCCTAGACTTCCGCCGACCCCGGCGGTCGCCGCCCGGCGCCCGCGACCCCGCAGCAGGAAGCTCCCTCCCGTGGCCCTCATCGTGCAGAAGTACGGCGGTTCCTCGGTCGCCGACGCCGACAGCATCAAGCGCGTCGCGAAGCGGATCGCGGAGGCCAAGCGCGCGGGCGACGACGTGGTGGTCGTCGTCTCGGCGATGGGCGACACGACGGACGAGCTGATCGACCTCGCGCAGCAGATCACGCCGCTGCCGCCGCAGCGGGAGATGGACATCCTGCTCACGGCCGGCGAGCGCATCTCGATGTCGCTGCTGGCGATGGCGATCAGCAACCTCGGCGTCGAGGCGCAGTCGTTCACCGGTCAGCAGGCCGGCGTCATCACCGACTCCGTGCACGGCAGGGCCCGGATCATCGACGTGACGCCGAGCCGCATCCAGCAGGCCGTCGACGCGGGCGCGGTCGCGATCGTCGCGGGGTTCCAGGGCGTCACCCAGCACACCAACGACGTGACGACCCTCGGCCGCGGCGGCTCGGACACCACGGCCGTCGCGCTCGCCGCCGCCCTGCACGCCGACGTCTGCGAGATCTACACGGACGTCGACGGCGTGTTCACCGCCGACCCGCGCATCGTGCCGTCGGCCCGCAAGATCGACCGCATCACCTACGACGAGATGCTCGAGATGGCCGCGAGCGGCGCCAAGGTGCTCGTGCTGCGCTGCGTGGAGTACGCGCGGCGGTACGGCGTCCCCGTGCACGTGCGATCGTCGTTCTCGACCCACCCGGGCACGCTGGTGACGGACGCCCCGACCGAAGGAGGAGCCCCGATGGAGCAGCCGATCATCGCCGGCGTCGCGCACGACCGCAGCGAGGCCAAGATCACGATCGTCGACGTCCCGGACGTGCCCGGCAAGGCCGCGCGCATCTTCGAGGTCGTCGCCGGGTCGGGCGTGAACCTCGACATGATCGTGCAGAACGTCTCCGTGGCCTCGACCGGCCGGACGGACATCTCGTTCACGCTGCCGGCCACCGACGGGGCGGCCGCGACCGCGGCGTTGACCCAGCACCAGCCCGACATCGGCTTCACGTCGCTGCAGTACGACGACACGATCGGCAAGCTGTCGCTGATCGGGGCCGGCATGAAGTCGCACCCGGGGGTCTCCGCCCGGCTGTTCGCCGCGCTGTCGGACGCCGGCATCAACATCGAGATGATCTCGACCTCGGAGATCCGCATCTCCGTGGTGACCCGCGCCGACCAGCTCGACGACGCCGTGCGCGCGGTGCACACGGCGTTCGACCTGGACAGCGCCGACGAGCAGGCCGTGGTGTACGGAGGGACCGGACGATGAGCGAGAGCGTGAGCACGGGCACGGGCCTGCGGGTCGGCGTGGTCGGCGCCACCGGCCAGGTGGGCGCCGTGATGCGCCGCCTGCTGGAGGAGCGCGACTTCCCGGTGGCCGAGATCCGGTACTTCGCCTCCGCGCGGTCGGCCGGGACGACGCTGCCGTGGCGCGGCACCGAGATCGTCGTCGAGGACGCCGAGACCGCCGACCCGACCGGCCTCGACATCGCGCTGTTCTCCGCCGGCGGCGCGACGTCGAAGGCGCAGGCGCCGCGGTTCGCCGCCGCGGGCGTCACGGTGGTCGACAACTCGTCCGCCTGGCGGATGGACCCCGACGTGCCGCTGGTGGTGTCCGAGGTGAACCCGGGCGCGCTCGACGAGGTGCGCAAGGGCATCGTCGCGAACCCGAACTGCACCACGATGGCCGCGATGCCGGTGCTCCGGGTGCTGCACGAGGAGGCCGGCCTGCGCCGGCTCGTCGTGTCGACCTACCAGGCGGTGTCGGGCTCCGGCCTGGCCGGCGCCCGCGAGCTCGACGACCAGGTGCGCGCCGGGGTCGAGCAGGACACGCTCGCGCTGGTGCACGACGGCGGTGCGGTGACGTTCCCGGAGCCCCGGAAGTACGTCGCCCCGATCGCGTTCAACGTCATCCCGCTGGCCGGCAACCTGGTGGACGACGGCAGCCTGGAGACGGACGAGGAGCAGAAGCTCCGCAACGAGTCGCGCAAGATCCTCGGCATCCCGGACCTGCTGGTGTCCGGCACCTGCGTCCGGGTGCCGGTGTACACGGGGCACTCGCTGTCGATCAACGCCGAGTTCGACCGGCCGATCACCCCGGAGCGCGCGTACGAGCTGCTCGCCGGCGCGCCGGGCGTCCAGGTGGCCGACGTCCCGACCCCGCAGCAGGCGGCGGGCGCCGACCCGTCGCTGGTCGGCCGCATCCGGCAGGACCCGGGCGCGCCCGACGGGCGGGGCCTGGCCCTGTTCATCTCGAACGACAACCTGCGCAAGGGCGCGGCGCTCAACGCCGTGCAGGTCGCCGAGCTCCTGGTCGCGCGCCTGGGTGCCGCGACCGCCTGACCGCGCGATCCCCGCGCGCGAGGACCCGCCGCGCCGGCTCTCCACGAGCCGGGCGGCGGGTCCTCCGTCGTCCGGGGCCCTCACGCGCCCGCCGGGACCACCACGACCTTGCCGTGCACGCGGCCGGCGTCGGCCTCCGCGTGCAGCGCGGGGAGGTCGGCCAGCGGGACGCGCCGCGCGATCTCGACGCGCAGCCCGCCCGCGTCGACCAGCGCGACCAGCTGCCGCAGCACGTCCGCGTCCGGGTGCAGGTACACCGTCACGGCGCGCACCCCGCGCGCCGGGTCCTCCGGGGTCGCGACCCGCGGCGTGGTGGACACGACGACCCCGCCGTCGCGGACCCGGGTGGCCAGCGCCGCGAACCCCTCCTCGGTGACCGGGGCCAGGTTGAGCAGGACGTCCACGGGCTCGGTCACGGCGTCCAGAAGGGACGTCGCGGTGTGGTCGACGACCTCGTCCGCGCCCGCGGCCCGGACGGCCTCGGCGCTGCGCGGGCTGGCGGTCGCGATCACGTGGGCGCCCGCGCGGTGGGCCAGCTGGACGGCGTAGCCGCCCACCGGCCCGCCGGCGCCGTTGACCAGGACCCGCTGACCGGCTTCCAGGCCGGCGGCCTCGAACAGCGCCTGCCAGGCGGTGAGCCCGACCGAGGGCAGCCCGGCCGCGTCGGCGAGCGGGATCCGGGTCGGGGCCGGCACCAGCGCCTCGGCGGGGGCGACGACGAACTCCGCTGCCGAGCCGTCGGCCGCCATCGGCAGGAAGCCGACGACCCGGTCGCCTGCCGCCAGGCCGGTCACGCCGGCACCGACCGCGTCCACCGTGCCGGACACGTCGTAGCCCGGGATGTGCGGCAGCGTGATCGGGATCGGCAGGAAGCCGCCCCGCATGCCGCCGTCCGCGGGGTTGTACGCCGAGCCGGCGACCCGGACGCGGACCTCCCCGGCGCCGGGGACCGGCAGCTCGACGTCCTCGTGGCGCAGGACGTCCGCCGCGCCGGTCTCGTAGAACCGCACTGCCTTCATGGTGACTCCTCGGTCGATCCGTGGTGCTTCGGATTCGAAGCGCTATCGAGGACGGTACACATGCTGCGAATCAGAAGCAAGTGCTTCGAACGCGAACCTGACTCGAGGTCTTGCCTCGATGCGCGCTCCTGTGGTTCATTAGTGGAGTAACGAACCACTGAACCGCAGCACGAGAGGAGGTCGACCGTGTTCGACGGCCGCGACCCCATCTACGTGCAGATCGCCGACCAGATCCGTCAGGACGTCCTGCGCGGCGACCTCCAGCCCGAGGAGCAGGTGATGAGCACGACGCAGTACGCCACCACCTTCCGCATCAACCCGGCCACCGCCGCGAAGGCGTTCGCCCAGCTCGTCGACGACGGGATCCTGTACAAGCGCCGCGGCGTCGGGATGTTCGTCGCCCCGGGCGCCCCGGACCGGCTGCGCGCCGAGGGCCGGGAGACCTTCTTCGCCGAGACGGTCGACCCGGTGGCCGACCACGCCCGCGCGCTGGGCATCCCGCTCGAGGACGTCGTCGCCCGGCTGCGGGCGCACGCCGCGCGCACCGCCGGTGACCGGCAGGACGGGGCGGCGTCGTGACCGCCCCGGCCGGGCCGCTCGGCCTCGAGGCGCGCGGTCTGACCGTGCGCTACGGCCGGAAGACCGCCCTCGACGCGGTCGACCTGTCCGTCCCGGCCGGCTCCATCACCGGGCTGCTGGGCCGCAACGGCTCCGGCAAGACGACGCTCGCGTCCGTGGCGGCGGCGTTCCGCCGGCCGACGTCCGGCGCGGTGCTGGTCGGCGGCGAGGACCCCTGGGAGAACGACGACCTCCTGCCACGGGTGCTGCTGGTCCGGGAGTCGGGCGACGTGCTCGACACCGAGACCCTGCGCTCGAACCTCCGGTTCACCGAGGACTGCCGGCCCGCGTTCTCCCGCGAGGTCGCGGAGCGGCTCATGGATCGGTTCGAGCTGGACCCGGGCGCGAAGCCGCAGAAGCTGTCCCGCGGTCAGAAGTCCGCGTTCGGCATCGTCCTCGGCGTCGCCGCCCGCGCGGACCTGACCCTGCTCGACGAGGTGCACCTCGGCCTCGACGCGCCGTCGCGGTACGCGTTCTACGACGCGCTGCTCGAGGACTACGTCGAGCACCCGCGCACGATCGTGCTGTCCAGCCACCTGATCGGCGAGGTCGAGCGGCTGCTCGAGCACGTCGTGGTCCTGGACCACGGGCGGGTGCTGCTGGCGCAGGACGCGGACGCCCTGCGGGTCACCGGCGTCTCGGTGACGGGGCCGGCCCGCGAGGTCGAGCGGTTCGTCGTCGGGCGCACGGTGCTCGGCCGACAGCAGCTCGGCGGCACCGTGCAGGCCACGGTGCTCGCGACGCTCGCGGACGGCGAGGCCGCGGGCGCGAAGGCCGCCGGCCTGGACCTGGGGCCGGTGCCGCTGCAGGACCTGTTCGTGCACCTGACCGCCGACGGCGCCGCGGACGCGGCGCGCGAGCTCGGGAGGGCCCGATGAGCACCACCACCCGCACCCTGTTCCCCGCCCGGCCGGCGACCCGGCAGGGCCCGGTGCTCCGCACCGCGACGTGCCTGCTCGCCTGGTTCGGCCAGGTGGCGCTCTGGTACTGGGCGATCGTGCTCGTCGTGGTCGTCGCGGTGCCCCTGGTCGTCGACGCGGTCGGCGACGTCGGGACCTCGACCATCTGGTTCGCCCGGCAGAGCGGGGTCTGGTTCCCGTTCTCGATCATGATCGGGATCGCCACCACGTACCCGCAGGTGCACGTCGCGAGCGGCATGACCCGGCGCAGCTACGTGCGCGGCGCGCTCGCCGCCGCGGGGGTGCTCGCGGTCGCGTTCGCCGTGCTCATGGCCGGCGGGCTGATGGCCGAGCGCGCCTGGTACGGCGCGATGGGCTGGGAGTGGTCGCTGCAGGACCAGGGCTGGTTCGACCCCGACGTGACGTTCGGCAGCCTGCTCGTCGCCTACCTCGCGACGTTCGTCGTCGCCTACGTCAGCGGCCTGCTGGTCGGCACCGTGTACGCCGTCGCGGGCGGGTGGTGGGGGACGCTGACGCTCCCGCTCACGGCCGGCCCGTCCCTGGCCATGACGATCCTGGTCGGCAACTCGAACGACTGGGTCCCGTTCTCCGACCTGTTCGGCAGCACCGGCGAGGCCACCCCGCTCGCGCTGGTCCTCACCGCCTCCGCCGTCATGACGGCGGCCCTCGCGGCCGCCTTCTGGCTGGTCGCCACCCGCCGCTCGATCGCACCGCGCCGCGGCTGACCCGACGCGCCCCGGCGGCGCGCCGCACACCCCCCGCACGACCCGACCCACCCGCACCACGCGAGGAGGAGATCCCGTCATGCCCGGAGCAGACCCCGTGATCCACGCGGAGCACCTGGAGAAGCGCTACGGCCGCACCGTCGCCGTCGCCGACGTCAGCCTGACCGTCCACCGCGGCGAGATCGTCGGCGTGCTGGGCCGCAACGGCGCCGGCAAGACCACCACCGTCGAGATGATCGGCGGCCTGCGCGAGCCCGACGGCGGCACGGTCCGCGTCCTCGGGCTCGACCCGGCCGGACCCGCCGCCGACCGCGCCGCCCTGCGCGAGCGGGTCGGGCTGCAGCTGCAGGAGTCCGCGCTGCCCCTGCGGATCACGGTCCGCGAGGCGGTCGAGGAGTACGCCTGCTTCTACGACGACCCCGCGGATCCCGACGAGCTGCTGCGCGACCTCGGGCTCGCCGACAAGGCCGGCACCCAGTTCCGGGCGCTGTCCGGCGGCCAGAAGCAGCGGCTGTCGATCGCGCTGGCGCTGGTGGGCAACCCGGAGCTCGCGATCCTCGACGAGCTCACCACCGGCCTCGACCCGCAGGCGCGCCGGGACACCTGGGACGTCGTCGAACGGGTGCGGCGGCGCGGCGTGACGATCGTGCTCGTCACGCACTTCATGGAGGAGGCCGAGCGGCTCTGCGACCGCGTCGTGCTGGTCGACGCCGGCCGGGTCGTCGCCGAGGGGACCCCCGCCGAGGTCGCCGCCCTGGTCGGGGCCGACCAGACGCTCACCTTCCGGCCGTCCGCGCCCGTCGACGCGGCCGCGCTCGACGCCCTCGGGTCGGTCGGCTCGGTCGACCTCGAGCCCGACGGGTCCGTGCGGGTCCGCGGCACCGGCAACGTGGTGCAGGACGTGATGGTCGCCCTCGCGGCCGCCGACGTCCGGCCCGACGACCTGCGCGTGCAGCGCAGCACCCTGGAGGACGCGTTCGTCCGGCTGACCGGGGCCCCGGTCGACCCGGACCCCGCAGCGCGCCCCGCCACCCCGTCCGCGACCGACCGCGTGGAGGCCTGACATGTCCGCGACCAGCCCCCGGGTGCTCGCCCGGGTCACCGCCGTCGAGGGGCGCCTCGCCCTGCGCGAGCCGTCCAACGTGTTCTTCGCCGTCCTGTTCCCCGCGGTGCTGCTCGCGGTGCTCGGCCTCGCGATGCCGTGGGGGTCGACCCCGTACAGCGAGGACGACCCGCTGCTGTCGCAGATCAACGGCATCACCGGCTACACGCCGATCGTCCTGACGCTGGCCGTCGGCACCGTGGCGCTGTCCGTCTACCCGATCACGATCGCCACCTACCGCGGCACCGGGGTGCTCCGCCGCCTGTCGACGACCCCGCTGCCGCCCTCGCGCCTCCTGGTCGCGCAGGTCCTCGTCAACGTGGCCGCGCTGCTCGTGGCGGCCGTGCTCGCGCTCGCGGTCGGGATGCTCGTCGTCGACGTGAGCGCGCCCGAGCGGCCGGGCGTCGTGCTCGCCGGGTTCCTGCTGGCGGCCACGTCCACGTTCGGCGTCGGGTCGCTCATCGCGGCGCGCGCGCCGACGGCGGGGGCGGCGACCGGCATCGGGATGACCGTCTACTTCGTGTCGCTGTTCTTCGCGGGCGTGTGGCTGCCGCTGCCGATCATGCCCGAGGTCGTCCAGCAGGTCGCCGCGTGGACGCCGCTGGGCGCGGGATCGCAGGCGATGCTCGACGGGTGGGTCGGCGCCGGGGTGCCGGTGCGCGAGCTGCTCGTGATGGCCGGGTGGACCGTCGTGCTGGTGCCGCTGTCGGCGCGGCTGTTCCGCTGGCGCTGATCCGCCGGGGGCGCCCCCTGGGAGCGTGCTGGGGATCACGTCGAGAAATGGTGCAGATCTCAACCATCCTCTGAAGTGACCCCGGTCGGCAGCCGATCATCCGGGTATGCCGCCGGTCGCGTCTGGACGCCGCGCACACGGACGGGCGCCGCACGAGGCGCCCGTCGTCGTGCGCCTGCTCGCGCACGTCCCGGCCTGGGCGCGCGCGGGCGGCAGCGCGGCCGCCGCCGGGCGGGTGCTGCTGCTGTTCGGCGGGGCGGTCGTGATCCTCGGCGCGCTGTGCCTGGGGGTCGACGGGCACGGGCTCGCCGTCCTCGCGGGGATGTCGGGCGGGATGCTCGCGCTGGTGGGCCTGAGCCTGCGGGTGCGGTGGCACCGGGACGGCTGGGGCACGCTCGCGTTCCCGCTCGCGCTCCTGCTCGCCCTCGCCGCCGTCGGCCTCACCACCACCGGCATCGCCAGCGCTTTCGTCGGGCTGATCCCGCTGTGCTTCGTGTACGCGGGCCTGTTCCACCCCGGGCGCGCGGCGCTCACGCTGCTGCCGGCCGCGTGCGGCGCGTACGTCGCGATGGCGTCGACCCCTGGACGGCAGGGCCGTGGTGCGGCTCGTGATCTACGCCGTGACCTGGTGGGGCACCGCGCAGGTGATCGCGCTCGCCACCGCCTACCAGCGCGACGTGCGCCGACGGCTGCGGACCGACGCGCGCACCGACGTCCTCACCTCGCTCGCGAACCGTCGCGACCTCGAGGAGCGGCTGACCCGGGCCGTCCCGGGCGACTGCGTCGTCATCGCCGACCTCGACCACTTCAAGCGCGTGAACGACACCCGGGGCCACGCCGCGGGCGACGCCGTGCTCGAGCGGTTCGGGCACGCGCTCCACGAGCACCTGCGGCGCCGCGACTACGCGGCCCGGTACGGCGGCGAGGAGTTCGTGCTGATCCTGCCGCGCACCGAGCCGGTGCAGGCGCTGAACATGCTGCGGGCGCTGCGCGCGGAGTGGGCCGAGGAAGGCACCGGCGTGACGTTCTCCGCCGGCATCGCGCTGCTCACGGACGGCGCGCCCGCGGGGTCGGCCCTGGCCGCCCGCGGACATCGCGCTGTACCGGGCGAAGCAGGCGGGGCGGGACCGGTTCCGGATCGCGACCGAGGGCCTCGCGGCCGCGCGGCGCCCCGCGGCGGACCCGCAGGCGCCGGGCCCGCAGGGGCCGGGGGTGCGGGACCACTCGAGCGACCGGCCCGGCGGGCGGCGGGACCAGCACGCGGGCTGCTGAGGCCCGCCACCCGCCCGGCGTGCGCCGCCGCCGTACGCCCCTGGCGTTCTCCGAGATCGGTGCTCCGACTCGAGATCGGTGGGAGGAAGCACCGATGTCGAGCGGAAGCACCGATCTCGGCGCACCGGGTCCGGCGCGCACCCGAGGGACGACGAAGGCCCGGACCGAGCGGTCCGGGCCTTCGTCTTCTCACCGGTCGGGGTGGCGGGATTCGAACCCACGACCTCCTCGTCCCGAACGAGGCGCGCTACCAAGCTGCGCCACACCCCGGTGAAGCCCGCCCAGCATAGCCGACGCGGGACGGTGGTCGTGCATCGGGGCGGCCCCGAGGCGCGAAGTGTGAGGAGCGTCGCGTCTCAGGCCGCGACGAGCGTCAGCAGCGTCGCCTCGGGTCGGCACGCGAACCGCACCGGGGCGTACGGCGACGTGCCCAGGCCGGCGCACACGTGCAGCCAGGTGGAGTCCGCGCCGCCGCGGGCGTCGGGCCGCGGGCCCGGCCAGCCGTGCAGGCCCTTGGCCCGGTCCCGGGGGAGGTCGCAGTTCGTGACGAGCGCCCCGTAGCCGGGCACCGCGAGCTGGCCGCCGTGGGTGTGCCCGGCGAGCACGAGGTCGGCGCCGTCGGCGTGCATCGCGTCCAGGACCCGGCGGTAGGGCGCATGCGTGACGCCCAGGTGCAGGTCGACGTCGCCGTGCGGCGCACGGGCCACGCCCGCGTCGTCGACCACGGGCGCCGGGCGGACGTCGTCCGGACCGCCGGCGGCGGGGAACCGGTCGCGGTCCCAGGTGCGCGTCGTCGGTGCCCACGAGCGAGATGCGCCGGCCGCCGGCCTTCACCTCGTCGCGGCGGTTGGTCAGGTCGACCCAGCCGGCGGACCGGAGACGGTTGCCGAGCTCCCGCCAGGGCAGCTCCACCGGGGGGCGGGGCGGAGTCGTGCGGGCGTCGGGGAGCAGGTACCGGGCCGGGTTCTTGGGCGACGGCGCGAAGAAGTCGTTCGACCCCCACACGAACGCGCCCGGGGTCCCCAGGTGCGGCTCGAGCGCGCGCAGCAGCGCGGGCATGGCCTCGACGTGCGCCCAGTTGTCGCCGGTGTCCACCACCAGGTCCGGTCGGAGCGACGCGAGGTCGCGGACCCAGTCGACCTTGCGGTGCTGGCCGGGGGTCAGGTGCAGGTCGGACAGGTGCAGGACGCGCAGCGGGTCCTGGCCGTGCGGGAGCACCGGGACGGTGACCTCGCGCAGCGCGTACCAGCGGGACTCGACGAGCGTGCCCCAGGCGACCGCAGCGGCGCCGGCGAGCGCGGCGCCGCCCAGTGCGCGGGCGACGGGGTGGGTCATCCGCCGTTGTTCCCGCCGCCGTTGCCGCCGCCGCCGTTGCCGCCACCGGGGTTCCCGCCGTTGTTCCCGCCGCCCCCGCCGTCGCCGGCCGGCGCGCCCGGGCCGCTCGACAGCGTCAGGGAGATCGAGCTGCCCGCCGGCGCGCTGCCGGACGGGCTCTGGCTGACGACCGACCCGGGCGTGATGTCCGAGGCGGTCGTCCCGCCGACGCTCGCGGAGAACCCGGCGTTCTGCAGGGTGGCGATCGCCGTGTTCTGGTCCTGGCCCACGACCGAGGGGATCGGGACGGCTCGCCCGTACCGCAGGTCGCTGGTCGGCGCGGAGAAGCCCGGGTTCGGCTGGCCGTCGTTCAGCGCCTCGTCCATGAAGTTCTTCCACGTGACGCCCGCGTAGGTCGCGCCGTACGCGAACCGAGCGAACCTGCCGTTGATGGTGATGTTCTTCATCTGCTCGTTGCGGTCCGGGTAGCCGACCCACACGATCGACGCCAGGCGCGGGGTGTATCCCGCGAACCAGGTGTGCTCGTTCTTGGTCGTCGTGCCGGTCTTGCCGGAGGCCGTGTAGAACGACGGCCGTCCGATGGACCTTCCGGTGCCGTTCCAGACGTTGCTCATCGCCTCGTTCATGCCCGCCGCGACGTTCGGGTCGATCGCCTGGTGGCAGCCGGCGTCGGGGATCGGGATGTCCGCGCCGTCGGCGTTCTTCACGTTGGTGATCGCGATGGGCGTGCAGTAGATGCCGCCCGAGGCGAACGTGGCGTACGCGCCGGCGAGGGCGAGCGGGCTGGTGACTCCCGAGCCGAGCACGTTGGACGGCTTCGCCTCGATGGCCTGGCCCTCGGCACCGGCGTTCGAGCTGGTGACCCCGAGCTGCTTGGCCCCCTCCATGATGTTGCAGAGGTCCAGCTGCATCGCCATCGACAGGTAGGCGAGGTTGACGGACTGCTGGGTCGCCTGCATCACGGACATGTTGCCGGAGCCGCCCTCGGCGTTGCCGACCTTCCAGGTCTGGCTCGGGTAGCGCGACCCGCACGCCGTGAACTGGTTCGTGTTGAGCGTGCGCTCCGTGCCGTTGACGCTCTCGTTGAGGTTGTGGCCGGTCTTGAGCCACTCGAGCAGCGTGAACGGCTTGAACGTCGAGCCGGGCATGAACCCGCCGGACCCGCCGTAGGAGTACGAGGTGTTGTAGTTGACGGACGAGTCGCGCCCCGTCGCGTCCGCGGTGTTGTTGAAGTTCCGGTTCTGGGCCATCGCCTTGATCTGGCCGGTCCCCGGCTCCACCACCGACATGGCCGACCCGACCCCGTTGGGGTCGTCGACCGGGACCGTCGCCTTGACCTGGGTGTCGGCGAGCGTCTGGAGCCGCGGGTCGAGCGTCGTGGTGATCGTCAGGCCGCCGCGGTACAGCGTCTCCTCGCGCTCCTCGGCCGTCTCGCCGAACGCGGGGTCGTTCCGGATGACGTGCGTGACGTAGTCGCAGAAGTAGCCGGAGCCCTGCACCACGTTGCCGGCCGCCATGCAGCCGCTCTGGGCCTCGCTCACGTGCAGGGTGTCCGCGATCGGCGCCGCGACGCCCGCGTCGAACTCCTCCTGCGTGATGTAGCCCTGCTCGTTCATCAGCCGCAGCACGAGGTCGCGACGCTGCTGCGACGCCTCGGGGTTGCGCACCGGGTCGAACGCCGTCGGGCTCTGCGTGATGCCGGCGATCGTCGCGGCCTCGAGGTAGGTCAGCTCGGCGGCCGACTTGCTGAAGTAGCGCTGCGCGGCGGACTCCACGCCGTACGTCGCGACCCCGAACTGCGCGATGTTGAGGTAGTTCTCGAGGATCTGGTCCTTCGTCATCCGCTTCTCGAGCGCGATGGCGAGCTTCGCCTCGCGCAGCTTGCGCGCGTAGCCCTCCGTGCCGTCGGCCTCCCGGGCCGCCTCGGCGGCGGCGAGGTCGCCGTCGCGGACCGCCGTCTCGATGAGCACGTTCTTCACGTACTGCTGGGTCAGCGTGGAGGCGCCCTGCGTCGAGTCGCTGACCTGGTTCTTGACCAGCGCGCGCGCCATGCCGGCGGGGTCGATGCCGCCGTGCTGGTAGAACCGCTTGTCCTCCGTCGCCACCACGGCGTTCTGCATCTGCACGGACACCTGGTCCAGCGGCACGACGATCCGGTTCTCCGAGAAGAACTCGGCCAGCACGGTCGTGCCGTCGTTGGCCAGCATCACCGACTTCTCGGAGAGCGGCCGGGTCTCGAGCTCGGACGGGAGGTCCTCGAACGCCTCGACGCTCAGGTCGGTCGCGGTGTTCGCGACGGCGACGGTCGGCAGCACGAGCCCGGCGGTCAGCAGACCGCCGACGCCCGCGGTCAGCACGAAGGCGAGCAGCAGCGCCAGCGCCTGCACGACGGTGACCTGCCGCCCGCGCGGCGAGGGGGAGGGAGCCATGCCCGCCAGGGTACGGGAGCACCCCGTGCGGCCGCCGGTCGTCCACAGGGCCCGGGGGGACCTGCACCGTACCTGCACACGCGCGACGTCGCTGGCCGACCGGGTCGAACAACCCGAACGGAGGATGCGACGGGACGAATCGACCCGATACGGTCGGCCCAGCAGGGGGGACTGCCGTTCCGGGGCGTCGTGTGCGACGGTCCGCGGGCGGTGCTGTCCCGTTCGCAGGGGACAGTAGGGATGGCTCGATGACGATCGCAGGGCCCGACGGGCACTGGACGGCGAACGCGAAGTGCGGCACCGGGGGAGTGGCGCCCGACGCGCTGTTCGTGGAGGGCGCCGCGCAGCGCGACGCCCGGGCCGTGTGCGCGGGGTGCTCCGTCAGGCTGCTCTGCCTGGCCGACGCCCTCGACTCGCGCGCCGACTTCGGCGTGTGGGGCGGGATGACCGAGCGGGAGCGGCGCGCGCTGCGCCGCCGGCGGCCCGAGGTGGAGTCCTGGTACGACGAGCTGCTCGGCACCGAGCCGGTGGAGCAGGTGGCCGGGGCCTGACCGGCGCCCGCGGGGCACGGCTAGGGTGGCGCCATGGCCACCACCACGTGGGAGTACGCGACCGTCCCCCTCATCGTCCACGCGACCAAGGCGATCCTCGACCAGTGGGGTCAGGACGGCTGGGAGCTCGTCCAGGTCCTGCAGTCCGAGACCGGGCTCGTCGCCTACCTCAAGCGCCCCACGGGCGAGAAGTGACGGGCGCCGTCGTCGAGCGGCTGGCGGAGCTCGGCATCGAGCTGCCCCAGGTCGCCGCGCCCGTCGCCGCCTACGTCCCCGCGGTGCAGACCGGCGCGTACGTGCACACCTCCGGCCAGCTGCCGTTCGTGGCGGGCGAGCTGCCCGTCACCGGCAAGGTGGGCACCGGCCCCGGCCAGGTGTCGCCGGAGACCGCGCAGGACCTGGCACGCACGGCGGCGCTCAACGCCGTCGCGGCCGTCGCCTCGCTGGTCGGCGACCTGGACCGGGTGGTCCGGGTCGTCAAGGTCGTCGGCTTCGTGTCGAGCGACCCGGCGTTCACCGGCCAGCCCGGCGTGATCAACGGCGCCAGCACGCTGCTGCACGAGGTGTTCGGCGAGGCCGGCGTGCACGCGCGCTCGGCGGTCGGCGTCGCGGTGCTGCCCCTCGACTCGCCGGTCGAGGTCGAGATCGTCGTGGAGCTCGCGCCCGAGGCCTGAGCCCCACCGCCGACGCGAGACGGCCCGGCCGCGCCCCCGTGAGGGGCTGCGGCCGGGCCGTCGCCGTCGGTGCGTGGGGTGCGGCGCCTCAGCGGGCGCGGCGCTCCAGCCGGTCGACGTCGAGGAGCACGATCGCGCGGCCCTCGCGCCGGACCCAGCCGCGGGCGGCGAAGTCGGCGAGCGCCTTGTTCACGGTCTCGCGGCTCGCGCCGACGAGCTGCGCCAGCTCCTCCTGCGTGAGGTCGTGCGCGACCCGGACGCCCTCGTCGGTCTGCTGGCCGAACCGGTGCGACAGGTCGAGCAGCGCCTTGGCCACGCGGCCGGGGACGTCGGAGAACACCAGGTCGGCCAGGGCGTCGTTGGTGCGGCGCAGCCGACGGCCGAGCGCGCCGAGCAGGTGCTTGGCGACGGTGGGGTTCTGCTCGAGCCACGGGATGAGGTCGTGGTGGCCGAGCTCGAGCACCACGGCGTCGGCGAGGCCGGTGGCCGTGGCGGTGCGGGGGCCCGGGTCGAACAGCGAGAGCTCGCCGAACATCTCGCCGGGGCCGAGCACGGCGAGGAGGTTCTCGCGGCCGTCGGAGGACCGGCGGCCGAGCTTGATCTTGCCGGAGCGGATCACGTAGAGCCGGTCGCCCGGCTCGCCCTCGTGGAACAGCACCTCGCCGCGGGCGACGTGCACGGGCGCCATCGACGCGAGCAGCGTCCGGGACGCCTCGGGGTCCATGTTCTGGAACAGGGGCGCCGTGAGCACGACGTCGTCCTCCACGGGAGGGACCTCACCTTCTTGCCGGGATGTGACGCCCCTCAGTGTGCCTCATCACGCGCCGGCAGGACGGCGGAGCGCGTCGACGCCTCCCTCGGTGACGTCGCGGGCGAGCCGGTCGATGTACCGGTCGGTCAGGCGGCTCAGCGCGTCCTCGAGCCGCATCTCGTAGCGGGCGAGGCGCAGGTCCAGGTCACGCAGCCGCGGCAGCTCGTGCACCTCGGCGATCGGCAGCGCGCCCCGGACGGCGGCCGCGAGCTCGGCGGCGGGCGGCACGTCGACGGCGGCGTCCCCCAGGACGCTGCGCACGTCCGGGCAGGCGCCCGGCGCCTCGGGCGGCGCGGCGGCGGCCACGGCGAGCTCGAGGCGGTCGCGCACCAGACGCCGCCAGCGGACGACGTGCTGGTGCTCGAGGCGCAGCGCACCGCGCTGCCGGCGCAGCTCGACGAGCTGGTCAGCCGTGCCGGCCAGGGTCATGCGGTCCGCCCACTCTCTCGGACGACCCGTACGGCCACAGGTCGCGTCCCCCCGTCTTTCGACGCCCGGGGTACCCGACTTGAGAAGTTGGTCATGTGATCAAGTCCCGGTCACTCGCCCAGAGCAACCGTTGTCCCCCGGGGGACCTACGCTGGCCGCATGAGTCCCGCCCGGCGCCCCGCGGCGGCGACCGCTCCGGGGTCCGCGGCGGACCGGCCGCCGGTCGCCCTGGTCCGTCGTGCGCGCCGGGTCGACCGCGCGCTGGCGGTGCGCTGGCCCGACGCCCGGTGCGAGCTCGACTTCCGGTCGCCGCTGGAGCTGCTGGTCGCGACGGTGCTGTCCGCGCAGACCACCGACGTGCGGGTCAACCAGGTGACGCCGGCGCTGTTCGCGCGCTACCCCGACGCCGCCGCCTACGCGGGCGCGGACCCCGCCGAGCTGGAGGAGCTGATCCGGCCGACCGGGTTCTTCCGGGCCAAGGCGCGCTCGCTGCAGGGCCTCGGGCGCGCCCTGGTGGAGCGGTTCGACGGTGAGGTGCCGCCCCGGCTCGAGGACCTGGTGACGCTGCCGGGTGTGGGTCGCAAGACGGCGAACGTGGTCCTGGGCGACGCCTTCGGCGTGCCCGGCATCACCGTCGACACCCACGTGGGCCGGCTCGCCCGGCGGCTCGGCTGGACGACCGAGGAGGACCCGGTCAAGGTCGAGCAGGACATCGCGGCGCTGATCCCGCGGCCGGAGTGGACGCTGCTGAGCCACCGGCTGATCTTCCACGGCCGCCGCACCTGCCACGCCCGCAAGCCGGACTGCGCCACCTGCCCCCTGACGGGCGACTGCCCGTCGGCCCTGGTCCGGGTCGCGGCCCCTCCCGTCCCGCCGAGCGGGCAGTAGACGTCCCCACCCCACGGCGCGAGGGGACATCGTGTGCCCGCTCGGCGAACGGGAGGGAGGTCAGGGCAGCTCGCGGAGCCAGTCGCGCAGCACGGCGGTGACGCGGTCGGGCTCCTCCTCCGGCAGGTAGTGGCCCGCGCCGGAGAGCATCTCGAACCGGTAGTGCGGCCCGAGCCGGCGGGCCACGGACCCGTCGGCCATCGCCCGGGAGACCGGGTAGCAGCCGTCCGACCCGCCGTGCACCTGCAGCGTCGGCACCGGCGCCGCCTCCCGCAGCGCGACCGCGTGCCGGCGCCCGTCGGCGCGCACGCCGGAGCGGTACAGCCAGCGGACCTGCTCCAGCGCGGAGTGCGCCGCGAACGGGACGTGCGCGGCCCGGCGGTACAGCGCGAGCGCCGCGGGGTCCGGCCAGCGCGGGCCGCCCCACTCGCGCAGCAGCCGCGCGACGAGGTCGCCGCGGGTCATCGCGCGCTCGGGCAGGTACGGGACCTGGATCTCGGCCATCCGCTGCGCGGCCCGGGCGCGGAGCCCGGAGCGGGGGTCCGCCCGGCGGGTCAGCGGGTGCGGGGAGGACAGCACCGCGACGCCCCGGGTGAGTCCCGGGTGGTAGGCGGGCATGGCCCAGGCCACGTCGCCGCCGCCGACGCCGTGCCCGACGACGACCGCGCGGTCGCAGCCGAGCGACCGGACCACGCCGGCGACGTCCCGGGTCAGGGTCGGCACGTCGTAGCCGCTCGGTGGCTTGTCGGAGCCGCCGGTGCCGCGCAGGTCCATCGCGACGACGCGGTGCCCGTCCTCGGCGAGGGCGGGCAGCTGGTGGCGCCACGCCCACCACAGCTCGGGCAGCCCGTGCAGCAGCACCACCAGCGGGGCGTCCCGGTCGTCCGGGCCGGCGACGGCCACGTGGAACCGGGAGCCGTTCGCGGGGACGAAGTGGTGCCGCCACGGGCCGTCGAGCAGGAGGGCGGCGGAGTCGACGGTCATCGACGCCGAACCTACCGCGTCCCGGACCCCGTCCGGCGGGACCGGTGCGCCCGGTCGCGCGCCGCGAGGGCCGCGCCGCCGAGGACCGCGGCCGTCGTCGACGCCAGCAGGATCGCGACCTTGAGGTGCTCGTCGTGGGCGCTGCCGGCCCCGAAGGCGAGCTCGCCGATGAGCAGCGAGACGGTGAACCCGATGCCGGCGAGCAGCCCCACGGCGCCCACGTCCCGCCAGTGCAGGTCGGGGGCGAGGGGTGGCGCGGGTGAACCGCGCGACCAGCCACGTCGCCGCCAGGATGCCCAGCGGCTTGCCGACCACGAGCCCGAGCGCGACGCCCTGGGCCACCGGGTCCCGGACGGCCTCGGCGAGCGCGCCGCCGGACAGCGGCACGCCGGCCGCGAACAGCGCGAACACGGGCACCGCGAACCCCGCGGACACGGGGCGCCACCGGTGCTCGAGGCGCTCCGCGACGCTCGACGGCTCACCCGGACGGGCCAGCGCCGGCGCGGTGAGGCCGAGCAGCACCCCGGCGATGGTCGCGTGCACCCCGGACGCGTGCATGAGCGCCCACGCGGTCACCGCCAGCACCACGAGGGCTGCGTGCCCGGCGACGCCCGGGCGGCGGACCCGGACCAGCAGCGCGAACGCCGCCACCGCCACGAGCGACGCGCCCAGCAGGGCGAGGTGCAGCCCGTCGGTGTAGACCACGGCGATCACGACGATGCCGAGCAGGTCGTCGACCACGGCGAGCGTCAGCAGGAAGGCCCGCAGCGACGCGGGCAGGCTGCGGCCGACCACCGAGAGCACCGCGACGGCGAACGCGATGTCGGTCGCGGTCGGCACCGCCCACCCGCGGGTCGCACCCGCGGCGGTCGCGTTGACCAGCAGGTAGAGCAGCGCGGGGACCGCCATCCCGCCCACGGCGGCGACGACCGGCACGACCGCGGTGCGCACGCGCCGGAGCTCCCCGTCGACGATCTCCCGCTTGAGCTCGACGCCGACCACGAAGAAGAAGATCGCGAGCAGGCCGTCGGTCGCCCACGACGCGAGGCTGAGGTCGAGGTGCAGGGCCGCCGGGCCGACCACGGTCTCCGACAGCGCGGTGTAGGACGCCGACCACGGGGAGTTCGCCCACAGCAGCGCGAGGACGGCGCCGGCGAGCAGCAGGACGCCGCCGGTGCGCTCGGCGCGGAGGGTGTCGAGCAGGTTCGCCAGTCCGCCGGGCGACAGGGTGCCGAACAGGCGTCGCGGGGCGGGTGCGGGGGAGGGGGGCACGGGCGGCTCTCCGTGGGGTCGACGACGGGGACGCCGACCAGACTTCCCGGCACACCGCGGACGATCGTACCGGCCGCGTCGGCGGGCGTCAGGGCGAGCCGCGTCCGGCGTCGACCTCGTCCCCGGCGGCCTCGACCTCGAGGGCGACCCTCTCGACCGCGCGGGTGGCGGCCGCGGGGTCGGTGGTCACGACGAGCAGCCCCCGGGCCGCGCGGCCGGGGCGCGTGCGGTGCAGGAGCCGGGCGAGCGCGCCGACGAGCACGACGGCGGACAGGCCGGACAGCACCCAGGTCAGCGGGGTCATCCCGCCATCGTGGCGGCGCGTGGCGAGCGCGACCGACGGCCCCGGCCCTGCGTAGGTGGTGGACGTCGGTCAGGCGTCCGCGGCGACCTCG